>DFZO01000045.1 GCA_002383495.1 Syntrophaceae bacterium UBA4054
TCCTGTTTTTCAAAGAACGGCGGATGCAGAATTTATGGGTTAACCTGCCTCCGGTATCGCACATTTTTGGGGTTATCTTTTTTCAAACCACTGGACTTCCGAAGGCCGATCCTCCGGAAATCCAATAAAAATGGGTTATCTTTAATTTTTCATGTTTGTAAGTAACTATATTCATTAGTATAAACAAGTATTGAACAGGCTCTCTTTATTGTTGCCAGTTTATTAAATAGCCTGCATGAAAACATAGGGAAAAGAACTTTATATCACTCCACTTCTACATAGGTGGCGTCCCGGATCCCTTCTAGGAGCTGAAAGGACTTCACGCGGACGGAGAAGATTTCCGCCCCGGGGTCCTCGATAAAGACGCGGAGGCCTGGGTGACGCGCCAGAAGGGCCTTCCGGACCCGCTCCAGCTTCTCCGCCCCTTCGATTCTCTGGAAGATACCGCCAACCGTCAGGGCCTTGATCTCCTCTTTCCCGGCCCCCGCCCGGGTATCGATGAGGAGGCTCACGGAGGCGTTCCCCGCAAGATTCCTGTATTTCCTGGTCTGCCTGTGCGTGACCATGTAGATTTCACGGCATTCGGGGTCCGTGACATAGGACATGAGAGAGCAGTGCGGATTTCCCTCCGATACCGTGGCGAGGACGCAGGTGTCCTTCTCCCTGATCAGGTTCTTCATCTTTTCGATCATCTCTCGATTACCTCCTCCGGGGATGGAAATGTGCGTTTTAAATAGCATTGAACCGTTCGGATTTCAACGCAAAGCTCAGTCCCGCCCCCAGTGGGACCACTAATAACTTTACAAAAATGTCGAAAGAAGATACTTTGACGTCAAAATTCGGACAGCTCTTTTCAGGAACTGTCCGGGCACGGTCTGTCCATCCGCCTGCTTTGAGATAGAAAACGGTTATCCCTTCCTCTCGATATAAGAATAAAAAGAAAAGGAGTCCTGATCGTGGCCTTCATTGAGGGAAAAACGGGTTTTGATAACGAAAAATACATTAAGGAACAGACCGCCGAGATCCTTGAAAGGGTCCACCGGTTTGACAACAAGCTGTACCTGGAATTCGGGGGCAAGCTTCTCTATGATTATCATGCGGCCCGGGTCCTTCCCGGCTACGACCCCAACGTCAAAATGCGGCTCATTCAGCAGCTGAAGGACAAGGCCGATATCCTACTTTGCATCTATGCCGGGGACATCGAAAGGAAAAAAATAAGGGCGGATTTCGGCATCACTTACGATTCCGACGCCCTCAAGCTCATCGACGACCTTCGCTCCTGGGGCATCGAGGTCCTGGGCGTGGTGATCACCCGTTTCGAAAACCAGCCCTCCGCCACCCTTTTCAAGAACAAGCTCGAAAGGAGAAACATTCGGGTCTACACCCACCGCTATACCAAGGGGTATCCCACGAACGTGGAGACGATCGTCAGCGATGAAGGGTACGGGGCCAACGAATATATCCTCACGGAAAAGCCCCTGGTCATCGTTACCGGTCCCGGCCCCGGCAGCGGGAAGATGGCCACCTGCCTGTCCCAGTTCTATCATGACTACAAGAGAGGCACCCGGTCCGGGTATGCCAAGTTCGAGACCTTCCCCATATGGAACCTGCCGCTCAAGCACCCAGTGAACGTAGCCTACGAAGCCGCCACGGCGGATATCCGGGATTTCAATCTCATCGATCCCTTCCATCTGGAGGCCTACGGCAAAATGGCGGTCAACTATAACCGCGATGTGGATGTCTTCCCGGTTCTTCGGAGGATCCTGGAAAAGATCACCGGAGGGGATTCCTTTTACCGCTCTCCAACGGACATGGGGGTGAACAGGGCCGGTTTCGCCATCACGGACGACGACGTCACGAGAGAGGCGGCCAGGCAGGAGATCATCCGGCGTTATTTCCGCTACCGCTGCGAATACGCCATGGGGTTCACAGACCGGGAAACCGTCCAGAAGGTCGAGCTCTTCATAAAGGATTTCGGTCTGGAACCGGAGCACCGGCGCGTGGTCAACCCGGCCCGGGAGGCCGCAAAGGATGCCTGGGAGCGGGATAAAGGCAACGAGGGGATATTCTGCGGAGCGGCCATCGAATTGAAGAACGGCAAGATCATCACCGGCAGCAACTCTCCCCTCATGCACGCGGCGTCGAGCGTCATCATCCATGCCATCAAGCACCTGGCGGACGTCCCCGACAAAATCAAACTGCTGCCCCCCTTCATCACGGATTCCGTGAGAAATCTCAAGACGGAGATCCTGAACGAGAAAAGCGTGAGCCTGGATCTGGAGGAGGCCCTGATCGCGCTCAGCATCAGCGCGACCACCAACCCCGCGGCCCAACTGGCCATGGAAAAGTTGAAAGATCTAAAAAGCTGCGAGATCCACATGACCCATATCCCCACGCCCGGAGATGAAGCGGGGCTGAGGCGTCTGGGCGTGAACCTGACCACGGATCCGAATTTCGCCTCAAAGGACCTCTTCATCCCCTGACGGGGAATGGATGTGAAAGGTTGGGATCTGCACATGAACAGACGTATCCTCTATCTGCTGACTGCGATGGTTTTCCTGGCGGCCGCATGGTCCCCGGCACGGGCCGAAGAGCCGCTTATCCGCAAGGGAGACCGGCTGACCCTTGAGAAGTGCATCGAGATCGCCCTCCGGCTGCAGCCCTCCGTACTCAGTTCCCGCTACAACGTGAAGGCGAGAGAGGCCCAGCTGGGCCAGGCGAAGGCGCCCTATTACCCGAATGTGAATGCCTCCGCGGGCTACACCCATTACGATGCCGTGAAGAAGACCGGCGATCCCCATACCCTCATCGACACCTATAACAATGAAGCGGCCAACGTGACGCTGAACCAGACGCTCTATGATTTCGGAAAGACGGGAACGGGAGCCCAGGTCAAGAGTCTCGATCTCGAGTCGTCCCGAATGGATCTTGACGACACGGTCACGGCCGTGGTGAACGATGTGAAGACCGCCTACTTCGGCGTGCTGAAGTCCCAGAGAACCCGGCGGGTCAACGCGGAGACCGTCAACCAGTTCCGGGAACATCTCGCACAGGCCAGGGTCCGTTATGAGGCCGGCACGAGGCCGAAGTACGACGTGACCAAGGCGGATGTGGATTTGAGCGACGCGGAGCTGCAGCTGATCAACGCGGAAAATGATCTCGAGATCGCCTGGGTCACCCTCAATAACGCCATGGGGTACAGTGGCACGGAGCCCTACGATATCGAGGACAATCTTGCCTCGGAACGGTTCGAGATCACCCTGGATGAGGCTCTCAAGAGGGCCTATGAAAACAGGCTGGATCTCAAGTCACTCATCGCTCAGAAGGAATCGGCCGAAAAATCCATCGAGCTCGCAAAGAAAGACTATTATCCCGCCCTCACAGGAAGCGCGGGATACGTCTTCACGGGGAGCCAGTTTCCCCTGGAACAGGGATGGAACGCGGGGGTCACTCTCTCCATGAACATCTTCCAGGGAAACCTTACAAAGAACAAGGTCGCCGAGGCCCTCGTGGCCCAGAGCAGGGCAAAGCTCTCCAATATCTCGGCCCTGTATGGCTACATCATCGCCAGAGCGAATATCGAAAAAGCCATGGGGAACAGGAAATGAAAACGAGATTACCGCGCGTCGCTATTCTTCTCATGTTCACATTCGCAATCACGGGCTGCTCATCGAAGGAAAGCCAGACGCCTTACGGAAAGATGGTCGTGGCGGTCACCGCAGAAAAGGCCGTTCAGAAAACCATGCCTGTCATGATTACCGCCATCGGGACCGTGGAGGCCTGCAAGAGCGTCGGCATTTACTCGCAGGTCAGCGGCCAGCTCCAGAAAATACATTTCGCCGAGGGGACGGACGTCCGCAAGGGGGAGCCGCTCTTCACGATCGATCCCGCCCCCTTCAAGGAAAAACTGAAGCAGGCCGAGCAGAAGCTTGCCCAGGATCAGGCTCAGCTGAAATTTTATGAGGCTGAAGCGAAACGGTATGCCTTTCTCGCGGAAAAGGGCGCGGCGTCGAGATCCGATTATGAAAAGAACCAGACCGCCGCGGCCACCCAGGAGGCCATCGTGAAGGCCGACCGGGCCGCCGTCGAGGATGCCCGCCTGCAGTTGAGCTACTGCTACATCAGAGCTCCCTTTGACGGCCGCACCGGAACTCACGCCGTGAATGAAGGCGCCGTCATCAAGCAAAACGATACCCAGCTCGCCGTGATCAACCAGATCAAGCCGGTGAATGTGAAATTCTCCCTCCCCGAAAAACAGCTTTACGAAGTGAAAAAATATCGCGCCGAGGGAACGCTGTCCGTCAGGGTCAGTCCCTCCCGCGACTTCAAGGACGATGTCAAAGAAGGGAAGCTCACCTTCATCGATAATACCGTGAACATCGATACGGGCATGATCCTGATGAAGGCCCTCTTTCCGAATACGGATAAGTTCCTGTGGCCGGGACAGTTCGTCAACACGGCGGTCATCCTCACCCGGGAGCTCAACGCCGTGGTGGTGTCCACGAGGTCCGTGCAGATCAGCGAAAAGGAAAAGTTCGTCTTTGTCGTCAAACCGGACAAGACGGTTGAATACAGGCCTGTGGAAGTCTCCAGAACCATGGGTGAAGAATCGGTGATCTCGAAGGGAATCAAGGCCGGAGAGACCGTCGTCACAGACGGCCAGTTGAAACTCCGGCCGGGCGCGACTGTGGAGATCACGAACGCGCCGGCGGCGGAGCCCGCTCCGGGCCAGCCGGTAAAGGAAGCGGAAAACAAGTAAAGGCTTGTTAGAGCGGGTAGGGGAGGCTTCAGCCTCCCCGGGCGCCTGAAGGCGCCCCTACCCACCAAAATCAGGAGGAGGGCAAAGGCCATCTGTTTTTAACCTTTCGCCCTTAGCCTTTTGCCTTCTACAGTGAGACTATTGTGAATCTTTCCCTGATCTGGATAAGACGGCCGCACATGACCAGCCTGGTCATGTGCGGAATCCTGTTCTTCGGGATCATCAGCTACCGTGCCCTTCCCGTCAATGACCTCCCGGCCGTCGATTTCCCCACCATCCAGGTCACGGCCGGACTGACGGGCGCCAACGCCGAAACGATGGCGTCGACCGTGGCCACCCCGCTGGAAAAGCAGTTCGCCACCATCGCCGGCCTGGGGTTCCTCCTGCTGATCACCGTCCTCGTGATCTACATGGTGCTCGGCATTCTCTATGAAAGCTATCTCCATCCCGTCACCATCCTTTCGGCCCTTCCGCTGGCCGGTTTCGGCGCGCTCGCCACGCTGATGGCGTTCCGGATGGAGCTGGACCTCTACGCCTTCGTCGGCGTCATCATGCTCGTCGGGCTCGTGAAGAAAAACGGGATCATGATGATCGACTTCGCCCTCGAAACGGAAAGGACGGAACAGAAGAGCCCGGAGGAATCCATCCACCACGCCTGTCTGGTCCGGTTCCGCCCCATCATGATGACCACCATGGCGGCCCTGCTGGGTACCCTTCCCATCGCCCTCGGAATCGGCGCGGGAGGTGAATCCCGCCGTCCTCTGGGCGTCGCCGTCGTGGGGGGGCTGTTCTTCTCCCAGTTCCTCACCATGTATGTCACGCCGGTCTTCTACATTTACATAGACAAGCTCAACCGGTGGATGGCGGAAAGGAAGAAAGCTGGGAAGTTGGGAAGTTAGGAGGATGCGACAAAGACAGGGTTCGAGGATTCAAGGATTCTAGGGTCCAAGTGAAAGAAACGAGTAGAAGGATTGGGTAGGGGAGCGTTTACGCTCCCCAAGTCAGGGAGCCTGAAGGCTCCCCTACCCGAAGACGCCATCGACGCTACGGACGCAATGGACGCAACAAGACGTGATAGATGCCCAATGCCTGATGCCTGATGCCTGATGCCTGATTGTTAAGATAAGATGCTGGACTTTTGCTCAAAATGTGGTACGTGTATCTGACACAACTTATAAAGTGAATCTGCCGGATATTCCGCAAAGCAGGTTTCATGACCAACATTTCAAAGGAGGAGCGAGGTAATGGCAAAAGCAATGAAATCGAAGCAGTTCACTTTTTCCCTGCCCAACAGGATTGGGCTACTTTCGGAAGTCGCCACGGCTCTCGCAGATGCGAAGGTCAATATTGAGGCGATATGCGCCTACGAGAGGGGTTACGGGTTCTTCATGATGATCGCGGATGACCCCGCGAAGGCGAAAAAGGTGCTCACCCGGATGGGAGCCAAAGTGCACGTGGAGGACGTGATTCTCGTGCAGGTGCCGAACAGGGTCGGCCAGCTTGAAATAATCTCAAAGAAAATCGCGGACGCGGGCATCAATGTCATCTTCATTTACGGAAGCCCGGGAAAGGGAAAAACGGCAACCCTTGTCCTGCACACGGCGAACGACAGAAAAACCATGAAGCTGTTAGAGAAATAAAGCGTTCTCGACTGATCAAACCCCGGCTCATGCCGGGGTTTTTTTATGAGGGAGCGGCCTGCCGCCAGTTCTTCCCGCCCAGCACCCTCGCCACCATCATGCTGGAGACATTGTCGCCTACGGCGTTCACCATTGTCGCCGGAGGGTCCACGAGGGTCCCGATCATGGTGATGACGGCAAAGGCCTCGGGCGGAAAACCATAAAGGGTCACGATCAGCATTTCGCCCACGAAACCGCCCCCCGGGATGCCGCACATCACCGTGCCGCTCAGAAGCGCAATTCCCACCGCTGTCAGGATCGTCTCCGTCCCGGAAAAACTCATATTGAAAATGCCGAAGAGAAAGGCGATTTTCACTATGGCTGCGAGACAGGAGCCTTCCATGTGAATGGTCGCGCCGATGGGAATGATGACTTCACTGATGTCTCTCGGAATACCGGTTTTATCGGCCGCTTCGAGGTTGGAAGGAATCGTCGCCACGCTGCTTCCCGTGACCAGGGCCGTCAGGGAAGGAGGAACAATGTTGACCCAGAAGGTCCGCACGGCCCGGCCGCCTCCCGCGATCCAGGCATAGGCGGTGAAAGCCATGAAAAAATACAGGATTGCCACGGGGTAGTAAATCGTGACGACCTTCACGTAGGACCCCAGGAGATCGGGGCCGAAGACGCCCACGAGATAGGCAAAGTAGGCGCAGAGGCCGACAGGGGCGTAGAACATGATGTAAGCGATCACTTTCATCATCACCTCGAAGGCCGAAGCGAGGAAGAGACGGAAGGCCTTTCCTTTTTCGCCCGCCCCGGAAGCAGCCAGCCCCACGAGCAGCGAGAAAAGGATCAGGGCGAGCATGTTCTTCTTCGCCAGGATCTCGATGAAATCGGGAACCGCGAAGGCCCGGACGATCTCCTCCGAGGTCTTGAAGGGCTCCAGAGAGGCCGCCGCCTGGAGGTTCAGCTTTAGCCCCACCGCAGGCGGGAAGGCCGTCACCGCGATCACCATGACGATGGAAGCGATGAGTCCGGTCGCGACGAAGATAACGAGCATCCAACCGAGGATCCGCCCGAGGCGCTTGATGTCCGGCATCCCCGCCACGGCCGAGGAGATGGAAAAGAAAACAACGGGGACGGTGGCGGTGAAAAGAAGATTGATGAAGATATCGCCGAAGGGCTTGAAGAGAACGGCATCCTTCTTGAAGACGACTCCAAGCACGGCCCCGATGAGTATCGACAGGAGGAGCAGGATCGAAAACCCGTAGGATTTAAGAAAGGATGATTTCATCTTTTTCTCATCTTCTCATCTTCCATGAATCAGGCGTTGGACACCAGGCATCTATCACGTCTTGTTGCGTTCATTGCGTCCGTAGCGTCTATGGCGTCTTCGGGTAGGGGAGTCTTCAGGCTCCCTGACTTGGGGAGCGTAAACGCTCCCCTACCCAATCCTTCTACTCGTTTCTTTCACTTGGACCCTAGAATCCTTGAACCCTTTTGTCATCTTTTCACGCTTCCCATCACGACAAGGGGCTTCGCCGCGGGATTGAGCCAGCGCAGGATCTCCAGCATATCGTGTTCCGACAGGGCCACGCAGCCGTGCGTGGATTCACTCCTGTTCATCCACACATGGAAGAATATCGCGCTTCCATGGCCTTTTACGACAGGGTTCGTATTGTATTCAATCACAATTCCATGCCGATAGAGACGATCTTCCCTCCGCATGAGCTCGAAAGAGGCGGCCTTCGTCTGCCCCTTCTTTACCCATCTATTGTAATCATCGGCACCCGGATCATCCACCCAGACATCTTCGGCCGTTGCCTGCCGATAGGGCATTCTTGTCTCCATGGACGGATCGTATCCAAAGGCCGTTCCCAGCTTGAAAACGCCCGATGGCGTCCTGCCGTCCCCTTCTCTCTTTTTCCCGGGCGGAGCAAATCCGTTTTTTCCTATCATGGCCTCCATGGGCGAAAAGACGCTCCTCCAGGCGCCCTCCTGCTTTTCCAGGGCATAGACCCTGGCTGAAGGGGAAGACGCGTCTTCGTTCACGACCAGAATGCATTGGGATGAATCTCCCAGCTTTGCTTCCGGGACAGGCAGAAGCGCGTTCCAGGAACGGGAGACGTCATCCCGCGGTGCAGCCGACACCGCCGCGATGACAAACGCCAGAACCAGCGCCGCGATGACAAGGACAACGCCCGATCCATGCCGGCGATTTTTCCTGCTCTGTTCAATAACACGAGCCATGGCGATTTTTCCTTATTATCGTTCCCGGCTTTCGCCTGTCACCCTTTGATTTGTTCCTGGTTTGTCACCCTTGAACCCTGTACCCCTCGAATCATTTCTCTTTGCGGTCTGTTTACAACATTTTCACGCTTGCCGCAATCCATCCTGTTCCCGGCTCACGGCGCTCACGGCCCTTTCGCTGAAGCTTTGCAGAAATGATTTCACGCTTTCCCTGAAATGACTATCTGTGATAAGAGAAATCCATCCACGAAAAGGAAAGGAGTCAGAAATGGCTGAAGCCATATACGACAAATTGAGAGAACACCTGGATTCGCTGCCCACGGGCTTCCCGAAAACCGAGAGCGGCGTGGAGATCAGGATACTCAAGAAGCTTTTCACGGAAGAGGAAGCCGACATGGCCTGCAGGATGACCATCATGCCGGAAACGGCGGAGCAGGTTGCCAAGCGGCTGGGCCGCGATCCGAAGGAGACCGCCGATTTTCTCTACCGCATATCGAAGAAGGGCCTCCTCATGCGCTTCAAGGCCGGTGAAAAAACGCTCTACATGTCCGCCATGTTCGTTGTTGGGATCTTCGAGTACCAGGTGGGCAGCCTCGACCGGGAGTTCGTCGATCTTGTCCATCAGTACGCGAAGGAGGCTCTGCACCGGGATCTCATACTCCCCGACACGCCGCAATTGCGCGTCGTGCCTGTTCAGGAGAGCCTGGACACGTCCATGGAGATCGCCCCCTACGACGAATTGCGGAAGATCCTGTCGTCGCAAAAGACCATTGCCCTGACCGAGTGCATATGCCGCAAGATGAGCGCTATCGAAGGCAAGCCCTGTCACGCGCCGCTGGAGTCCTGTATGATCTTCGGGCAGATGGGGGAATTCTACATCGAGAACGGGATCGCCCGCGAGATCACCCTGGACGAGGCCTTCCAGGTCCTCAAGAGAAACGAGGAAGCCGGTCTCGTGCCGAACCCGGCGAACGCCCAGCGGGTCGGCGGGATGTGCAGCTGCTGCGCCTGCTGCTGCGAGCTTCTCAAGGCCATCAAGCTCGATGCCCATCCGAGCCGGAAGGTGAAATCCAATTACTTCGCCCGCGTGGACGGGGAGCTCTGCACCGGCTGCGAGATCTGCCTCGACCGTTGCCAGATGGAGGCCATCAAGATGGCGGATGAGAAGGCTGCCATTGACCTCGACCGCTGCGTGGGCTGCGGGCTCTGCGTGACCACCTGTCCCACGGAGGCCCTGTCCCTGTGCAAGAAATCCCCCGAGGATTTCTACGTCCCGCCGGAAAAGCCCTTCGAGACTTACCTGCGCATAGCCATGGAGCGGGGGAAGATGTAGGCGGGCTGTTGAAAAACGTTCATCTGCTGCGTTGCGCTGCGTCCCTCCCTTCGACAGGCTCAGGACAGGCTTCTTGATTGTCATGGTGAGCGATGTCACAGTGAGCTTGTCGAACTGCGAACCATGTACGCCTCACTCCTCAGGCCTTGCGCGCCTTGCATCTAAGCGTTTTTGAACAGCCCGCTGAAAAGTGAGTTTTTCGACACCTTCTTTGGGGGTTGTTAGCCAAGACCCCTTTCCAGGGCCTACCAGAAAGCTTTCGGAATCTTTCAAGGCCGCCGCCATCAGACAAACACCGATGCCGGCGGCCTTTTCCGTCCGAAGCCGTGATGACCCAAAGGCTCATGAACAATTCAGACCCCCGCCGATGGTTTCAGACCTCCTTTCATTGTAGATTGACTTCGCTCCGAGGAGTCGCAACCGCAAACCAAATAAATTAAGGAGGCGGAACATGAAAGTAAAAAGAACGAAGACCAGACTGACGAAGGCCGAGTACGCAAGATACCTGCAGGCCATGAAAGACCATTCCATTCATTCTCTTCTCTACGGACTGAAATAATTCTGCACCCCTCGTCGACCCTGATGGGTTGTGGGGAAAAGGCGGCCATAACCGTTTAGTAAATCTCAATCTGCTATTCACATTCGGAATAAATTGAAACGATTTGAAAAGGAGAATCCGCCATGAAAAAAACTGCAAAACCCAAGACCAAAAAAAAGAAAAATTGGGGCAAATGGGTGGAGAACGACGTCTTCACCTTTATAAGTAAAGGGAAGTCTTTGTGAGAGGACTCAATACGCGCCATCACTGAAACAGCGCGGATGACGTCTTTTCATCCGTGCTTTTTTTTGCCTTGACAGAAATGGAGTGCTCATATATTTAGTATACGAAATAAACAGGACGGAAAATGGCAAAGTACGAAGACTGCATATTGTTTCTCCTTTCCAAGGCTTACCAGAAGGCCTTCGGGAACTTCAAGAGGCGCCTCCAGGATTACGGGCTAACGCCCGTCCAGAGCCTGGTCCTGATGACAATCTCGGAAGAGGAAGGGCTTTCGGCCGGCGAAATCGGGAAGCGGCTTGTCCTGGACAACGCTACCCTGTCGGGTGTGCTTGACCGTCTCGCCGAAGGGGGATGGATCGTCAAGGCGACGGCGGACGATGACAAGCGCCTGCTCCAGATCTACCTGACACCCAAGGCAAAAGAAATAACGAAGTTCATTATCAAGGAGCGGGACGGATTGAATGAAGATATTCTCAGCCCCCTCAAGCAGGAGGAAAAACTGCTGCTGAAGCGAATGCTGAAAGACCTGCAGTAGAAATTTTTTGGGGCTGAAATTTAGTATACGAACTAAAAGGAGGCATCATGAGCAAGGAAGATATTCGACAGATGGGTTTATCCTTTGGGGCCGATGTCGTCGGCTTCGCCGCCGTGGAGGATTACAAATCGAAAAGGGCGCCCGATCCGAAGACGCTGCTTCCGGGCATCCGTTCCATGATCGTTCTGGGGTTCCGGGAAATGAACGGTCAGCTCGCCTCGGAAGTCGGACGAATCAGCATGCACAGCCGCATCGGCCAGATGGAGCTGACCAGGAACTGCACCTTCCACACGGCCAAGGCGCTGGAGGATCGATTCAAGGTGAAGGCGGCGCCGATCATGCCGTCCTATCCCCTGAACATGGCGGCCCCGGTCATGGGCCTGGTGGCGGATGTATCGCTGCGTCATGCAGCCGTGGCTGCCGGGCTGGGGGCTTTCGGCAGACACAACCTGGTCATCTCCCCCCGCTTCGGCACCCGCATCCTCTTCACGGCAATTCTCACGGACATGGAACTCAAGTCCGATCCCCCCGTCACGGAAGATCTGTGTGACGAGTGCAATCTGTGTGTGGAAGCCTGTCCCGCCCGCGCCCTGGACGAGGAAGGAAAGACGGACAACATGAAATGCCTGCGCGTCTCCCAGCCCTTCGGGATAGGCGGCGCCATAGGCTACATCCGGAAATTCACGGCCGCGACCCCGGAGCAGCAGAAGGCCATGATCATGGACCCCCAGTTTCTGAGCCTCTACCAGGCCTCTTTCATCGGGTTCCAGTATGAATGCTACCGCTGCATGGCCGTCTGCCCCGTCTGCGTTGATGCATGAGAAGCAATCGAGGCGGAGACCATGCACGAACTTCCCGTCACGGAAAACATCCTCAAAGTCGTCCTGAGACATGCGGAAGAAGCTAAAGCAGGGAAAGTCGTCCGCGTCAGTCTGAGGATCGGGGAACTGAGCGACATCATCGAGGAGTGGCTCCAGCGCTACTTCGACTACCTGAGCAAAGGCACCCTCGCCGAGGGGGCGGTGCTCCAAGTTGAAAGGACGCCTGTGATCTTCCGCTGCGAGGATTGCGGGGAATCTTTTCCCGTCAAGGTGCGGGAGGTGCACGACATCGCCTGTCCGTCCTGCGGCGGCGGGAAGGCAACCTTTGTTTCGGGCCGTGAATTCTTTATCAAGAACATCGAGGTGATCTGATGGCCGACATCCGTCTCATTGAAATCAAGGAGGAGATCTTTGCCGACAACGATAAACTCGCGGGAGAAATCAGGGAACGCCTGCGGGAAAAAGAGGTCTTCATGCTCAACCTCATGGCCTCGCCGGGCGGGGGAAAGACGAGCCTCATCGTCCAGACCCTTCGCGGCATGAAAGATCATTTCAGGACAGCCGTCATCGAGGGAGACATTGATTCCATTGTGGATGCCGAGAAAGTAGCAGAGGAAGGCATCCCGGCGGTTCAGCTGAGGACAGGCGGGGCCTGCCATCTCGACGCCGTCATGGTGAATATGGCCCTCCAGGAGATGAACTTCGATGACCTGGACCTCATCATCATCGAGAATATCGGGAACCTTGTTTGTCCCGCCGAGTTTGATACGGGCGCCGTCAGGAACGTCATGATCCTGAGCGTCCCCGAGGGCGACGACAAGCCCCTCAAATACCCCCTCATGTTCACCGTCTGCGACGCCATCGTGGTGAACAAAGTCGATTATCTGGCGATCGCCGATTTCGACATGGCGGCACTGAAGCAGCGTGTCCTGAAGCTCAACCCGAAAATAAAAATATTCGAGGTCTCCTGCAAGACGGGGGAGGGGATCCCGGCCTGGATCAAATGGCTTAGAAATGAAATAACAGCATTTAAGAAATCAGCGTAAAAAGGGTAGGGGCGCCTTCAGGCGCCCTGAGGGAGGCTGAAGCCGCCCCTGCCCCACAACATAAAAGGAGCGACGAAATGGACGTGTATGAAAAACTAAGAGAGATTCTGGATCTGCATCCTTCGGGTGCGCCAAAATCGAAAACCTTCGACGAGATCATTCGAACTCTTTTCACTCCCGAGGAGGCGGCCCTCCTTCTCCACATGAATTTTGCTCCCAAGCCCGTCGAGGCGATTGCCGCAGCCGCGGGAATGACCGTGGAAGAAGCGGACAGGATGCTCGCATCTCTGGCCGATCGTGTCCTCGTCTTCGGCCGGGAGAAAGGCGGGAAACGCTCATACGGTCTTCTTCCCACGATTCCGGGACTCTTCGAGTTCCCCTTCATGAAGGGCGAGATGACGCCGGAGTTCGAAAAGCTGGGAAAACTCTGGGACGACTATCACCGCGACGGCCTCGGGGCAGCCTTTGCTGGAAACCCCACGCCCGTGGCACGCGTCGTTCCCGTTGAAAAATCCCTTGATGCTGCGCTTCGGGTCCATCCCTACGAGGAAGTCAAGACTCTCATCGACAGCGTGGACTTCATCGGCCTCGGCCAGTGCGCCTGCCGCGTCACCCTTCACCACTGCGACAAGCCGACGGAGATGTGCCTTTTCTTCGACGCCCCGGCCCGGTTTCTCGTCGAGAAGAAATACGCCCGGCAGATCACCCGCGAAGAGGCGCTCGCCGTTCTCAACCGCGCCGAGGAAGAGGGGCTGGTTCACACCAGCACGAACACCGCCGACAAGGCCGGCTTCATCTGCAATTGCTGCCGGTGCTGCTGCATCATCCTCAAAGGCAGCACGGAACTCCACCTTCCCCACCCCTTCGCCCCGAGTGCTTTCCTGGCTGAAGTGAAGGCGGAGGAATGCACGGGATGCGGGATATGCGCCGATGATCGGTGCCCCATGGACGCCATAGAGATGAAGGACGACATCGCCGTTGTGACGCAGGAAAAGTGCATCGGCTGCGGGCTCTGCGTGACGGCCTGTCCCGTGGAGGCGATCGTTCTCTTGCGAAAAAGCGATCCGCCGGAGGTCCCTGCAACGGGTCAGGAATTGGTCGGAAAGGTCCTCACTGAGAAGGGCAAGCTGAAAGATTTCATGCGTCTCATGAAATCATAATTGTTATGCGGAGCTTCAAAATTCTTGCAGAAAGCGGCGTGGTGGTGCAGAATAACGGAAAGCAATCCCCCTGAACACAGAAGAGGACCTCCATGAAAAAATCTTTCGTCCTTTCGATTCTACTGGCTGTCTTTTTCCTGTTCTCCTGCGCAGCCGTCCAGCAGCAGGAAAAACCCGAACCTCCGAGCCTTCTACACATCGAAGGTGTCGTTCAGACCATCTCCGGAAAGGAGGCAACCCTGGAGATCAGAGTGCCCGAGGCAAAGAAAACACCCGAATCGCCCATCAGCGATATCGCCCGGCAGGTGCTCCAGAAGAGCATCCTTCTGGAGGGGATGAAAACCGAGATCAACAAGAACCCCGTGCTGATCAAGGAGATCCGGGGCAATATAATAAAGGTGGAATTCGAGAAGCCTGTCGTCTTCGTGCCCGGAACAATTCTGAAGCTGGACGTTCCCAAGAAGACCATCGCCATCGTGGATTTCGAGGTCATCAAGGGAAAGCAAAAGGAGGCAGGCCGCGTGACCCTGGAAGGGCTGACTTCGGCGCTCATCGACTCGGGACAGTTCAACGTCGTCGAGCGCACCAAGCTCAAATCCGTCATGAGCGAACTGGAATTGAGCATGAGCGGCCTGACGAAGGAGATTCCCGAAAAAACCGTTGGGAAGCTCCTCTTTGCGGATCTCATTCTGACGGGAACGCTTGCGGAATCCCACGGGGAATGGGATATCAATCTAAGGCTCCTCAACACGCGGACAGGCCAGGCTGTCTCTGCCATCGCCATGAAGACAACCCTCTTCAAACCGTCGGAGATCCGTGATGCGGGTCCCCTTGTCGAAGATTTCGAAACCTCCCAGACTGATCCCTCCTGGCTCCTGAGGCGAATAGGGAGAAGCGCCCATTTTCAAACAAGATTTGACCGATCCGCCGGTGCTGAAGGTTCGAAGAAATCCGTTCGGATTGATTTCAAGCTCCTTGAGGGGACAGAACCCGTCAATGCCCGCGTGGAAAACATGAAGAAGCGCGACCTGTCCCTCTTCGATGGAATCGAGTTTTATGCAAAGGCAACGGAAACTTTTCGCGGGTACTTCACGCTTCTGACGTCTCAACAGGAAAACCCGAATAAAATGGATGCCTGGACCGGATCTTTTCAGGCGGACCAAGGGTGGGAAAAAATCCGCATCCCCTTCAATACCCTGTACGTCGGAAGGCGATGGATCCGACAAGGGGCATCGCGCTATGGCGCAACACCGGGCGATCAGGTCATGCGGCTCGACCGGGTCGAGTCTTTCATAATCGGCATCAGCGCCCTCATGAATTCCGACGCATCAGGCACCCTCTGGGTAGACAAGATAAGATTCTACAACGACTAGTGTCAGGCTGTTGAAAAACGCCCATCTGCGGCGTTTCCCTCGCCCTTCCCTTCGGCAAGCTCAGAGCGGGCTCTGCGGTTTGTCATGGTGAGCTTGTCGAACCATCGGGGGCCTTGCATCTGAACGTTTTTGAACAGCCTGGAAATAACGAGAGAGTCAGAACACGCCTATAGCGGGGGAAAGACTCTGTTGAATTCCTTCAGGTCCTCTTCCTTCAGTTTCCCGCGAATCCTGTCCGGTTCCTTCGTGATATCGGACAGGATTTTTTGCATGTCGCGAAGGTTGTTCCGAAACCGGTCTTCGATGAACCAGCGCATGACGAAGGCTCCCACCTTCAGCAGAAAGCTTGTGAAGTCGCGATCGCCCGCGACGTATATCTCCACCCTGCCGAGAAGGCGCCCCTGATCGGCGCGATAGCTGAAAATAAAAAGGGCGCGTCCCGTCGCGTCAATCGGTATGGCCCAGTGGTTGATTCTCCCCGCACCGTAAAAAATCCGCCCCTGATGCGCCGTCCTGATCGGGCCCACGTCGCCTTCAAGCCCTGAGGGATCAAAGACGTGGACCCCGGCTCCTTTCTTTTTCACCTCGTAACGGGGCCGGAATCCATAGGCTCCCCAGAGCTTTCCCACAAGATAGGGATTGTCCAGAATTTTTTCCCACACATCCAGACCGGCATCGAGGATGAAGTCGCCCTTGTAGGAGACCCCCGCTTCCTTGATGAATGTCTGAAGATCGAAGCCCGCCGTCTGCGGGAAGGCGCTTCCGGCCAGGGGAAAAAAGATGATCGCGCACAGGAGGATCCTTCTCATGCCGCGTTTCCCCGGGGCGCGATTTTCCGCCACAGCGTGAAGAGCCTTGTCATGAGGATGGCCACGATAATCCGCGGGACCCAGAGCCAGAACGGGCTCAATCCCAGGGAAAGGAAAAGCGCGGGATCTTCCACCATGGCGTGGTTGATCCCGACGGAAAGATGCAGCGTCTCGATGTCCTCCCGGCTCAGATGACCCGCCCGCGACTCCTGGATGATCACGCTTCCTCCGTAGGCGAGACCGAAGATGGCGCCGGTCAGCCAGACGAATCCCACCTCGCGGCTCAGGCCCATGACCTTCAAGACAGGCGCAAGAAATCTAACAAGATCATTGATCCATCCCTTGACCTTCATGATCTCCAGAAACGTCATGATGACGAGAATGATCAGAAGGATTTTGATGCCCACGTCCAGCATGGACCATGCCCAGCCAAATACCATTTCCGGGAGCGCCTTCACTTCTGATGGGGCGACGACCGCGGCGGCGGCGGAAGGTTCTCCGCTCACGAGAAAAGGGGCGAGAGCCGCGACGGTCAGCGTGGCGGTGAAGAGGCGGATGAAGGTGGCCTTCCAGGGATTGATGCCGGATTTGCCCTGGATGATCCCTTCCTGTACCATGTTGTGGGCTATGAGAAGGAAGAGGGCCATGAGGGTCATCTCTCCCTGCGTGAAGGGGAGGACCGCCATCACGGCGATTCCCCCGTAGATGTTGGTTGTCGCGCCTATGAGCAGGGGGTAGGCGGCCATGGCCGGCAGGCTCATGAATTCCATGAAGGGCCGGAAGATGAACTCCGCCTTCTGCAGCCAGCCGCTCCAGGCCAGGAACTCCGTCAGGAAAGAGACGGGGACGATGATCTTCATCATCCAGACGAAGCCGTCCCACCCGTTGCGGAGCCCCGGGAGAACCCCTTTATGAAGCAGATCGCCGGAACTCACGCCGTCTCTTCAATGACCAGCTCATCCTTGAGATCAATGCAGCCGATCACGCTCTGGGCTCCAGGGCACAGGACAAGATAGGAATCGAAAGACTCCCTTGCATCGGCGGCCTTTTCGGCTGGAACTTTCAAATGGTATTTCACCCGGATCTGCGTGATCTTGAGAACGCCGTTCACGTTCTCGATGTCTCCCTCCACGTCCGCTTGGTAGCGGCTCTCGGGGGTCGCGATCTTTTTTCCGGCCATCACCGTGGCCAGTGTCCCCATCATTCACCCCGCCACGGCGGCGATGATGTGGTCAAGGGTGGCGGCGTGTTCCTTCTCGGGCTCGACCTTGTAGAATTTCTTGATCCCGCCGTGAACGCCGTAATAGACGGGCTCATCAAAGCCCTCTATCATCGCCCGCCTGGTGGGACCCTTCTCCCGCACGATCCTGATCCGCGAGGTATGAACAATTTCTCCCATGGGACACTCCTTGATAAAAAAGTCTAGAGTTTGGAATTCAGGGTTTAGAGTCGGAACGCTGACGCATATTTATAAGGTACCGGGTTTTCCGGAAGAATACAATTGCTTTTGGAGGCCGGCGATGATGGCGGCAAGGCCGACCATCAGGAGGATGTGATAGATTCCATTGTGGTCAAAGGTCCAGATCAGGGTGACAATAATTCCCCTCTTCGCCTGGACGCCGCCGGCAATGACAGCGACGACAAATCCCGCCGCCAGGAGCCAGGCCCCCTTGACCTTTCCCATCATGGCAAGCCATCCGTAAGCACCGATCATGAAGATCATGATGGCCGCGCTGTAAAGAACAAAAACGAGAAATCCGCCGGAAATCCAACCGGCCAGCGCAAAAAAGGCCGCCGCCATGCTCATCATGATGACCAGCGCTTTCCTCGCGGCGCGCCCGCCCCACAGATCATGGGCCGCCGCCACGGGAAATAGAGAAACCGTCAGACCCAGCGTGAGATAGAGCGGCACCCAGAGGCGCTCCTTCAGTCCGGGCGTCATCTTGAATCCATGCACCGCCGCGCCCAGCGCCGCCGAGAAGGCCAGGAGGCCGAAGGCCCAGGACCATATTCGGACTTTTGCCGGATCGTGAGGCCCGACGCGCTGCAGAGCGATCACGCCGTACAGGGCCATGAGTGCCAGAACAGCATCCGTCAGCGCTGTCGTCTGCTCCGCGGGGATATCGATGAACGCCACGGCTAACCGCACCCCCAGAAGACCTGAAGCGGATCCTCATCGACTTCCCTGAGAAGGACTTCGAAATCGCTTTTCGGATTCAGATAATAGAGGCGCCATTGAAGATCACGATCGGGAAAGTAGAGTGCCCACTCGCAGGTCTGTTCATCGAACCGGAAATGCGCCACGCCCGTCCTGACCCAGCTGAGCGGATCGCAATACAGGGGCCGTTCTTCAAACAGCGTCACCGTATCATTTTCTATCGCGAATACGAGCTTCACCCTGTGCCGGTGCATCTCCGGTATTTTCTCAAGGCAGAAATGCCCCAGCTTCTTTTCCACCAGTTTTCTGGTAAATTCCGAGAGGGCCATGGGAATCGTTTCGCTGCGAGTTCTTTCAGCTGTTTCGCTACGAGGCGGATCCTGCCGGAGGCCGACAGACGAAGGAACCTTTGATCGCCGGGAGGATAACGCTTCAGGTCTTTTTTTCCTACAATACAGGCATTCTGTCAACAGATTCCATCTCGAAACATTCCGGTTGACAATTTCAGCCGTCATCTCCAATATGATCAGGAAGGCTCGGACCTGATCATTTTTATGCGAGATGCCGCCATGAAACCTCCCAAATCATCTTTCACCTTCAGCCCTTTTGAAAGCCTGAAAGTCCGCCTCAAAAGCGGACCCGCACCTGTTCCCGACACCCCTCCCGCAAGCCGGGAAGAAGCGGCCTCCCGTCCCGAATGTGACGAACAGGTTTTCCTGGAAGCCATGCAAGACGTCCTGCCCTTGAGGAATGACAATAGGGCTGTGAGATCCGCCGTGGTCCGGCCGGAAAACGCACCGGAAAACGCCGAAGAAAATGAAACGCTCGAGGCGCTGAGGGAACTTGTTAGAAACGGGAAAGGATTCGTCGTCGCCGATACGCCGGAATACATCGAGGGCACGGGATACCAGGGAAGCCTGGGACTCGCAAGGCGGCTTCACCGCGGAGACTTCTCCATCCAGGCCCACCTGGATCTCCACGGGATGAACGTCGAAGAAGCGAGAGAGGCCCTGGAGCTGTTTCTGAAGGAAACGGTCGTCTCGGGCAGGAGGGCCGTTTCGGTCATACATGGCCGCGGCCTCTCCTCCCCCGCTGAACCGGTCCTGAAAAACAAAGTCACCGAGTGGCTCACCAGCGGTTCGTGGAGGAAATGGATCATCGCCTATGCGAGCGCCAGGGCCTGCGACGGCGGGGCGGGCGCAACCTACGTGCTCCTCAGGAGGCGCCCTTATTCGAAGCAGCCGGTCAAGAAACCCCCTAAGTAAACAGACACAGTGAAGTCATTCCGTGGAGAAGATTAAGCTCGGCATCAGCGCCTGCCTGCTCGGAGAAAATGTCCGATATGACGGCGGCCACAGGCACGACCGGCTCCTTACCGACACGCTGGGGAAATACGTGCAGTACGTTCCCGTCTGTCCCGAGGTTGAATGCGGCCTCGGCGTGCCCCGGGAGCCCATGCGTCTTGTGGGAGATCCCGAATCTCCCAGGCTTGTCACGAACAAGACCGGCAGGGATTTCACGGAACAGATGATCCGCTGGGCCCGAAAACGGGTCAGGGAACTCGAAAAGGAAAATCTCTGCGGCTTCATCTTCAAGAGCGATTCCCCATCCAGCGGGATGGAGCGCGTGAAGGTTTACGGCGAAAAGGGAACGGCCGAAAAAAAGGGTGTGGGGTTGTTTGCAAGAGTCCTCATGGAGCATTTTCCGCTCCTTCCCGTGGAAGAGGAGGGGCGGCTCCACGATCCGCTGCTTCGTGAGAACTTCATCGAGCGAATCTTCGCCCTTCAGAAATGGCAGGACAACATAAAAACCGGCAGGAGCAGGAGCGGCCTCGTGGATTTTCACACCCGCCACAAGCTCCTCCTCCTTGCCCACAGCGAGAAACACACCCGTGCCATGGGAAAGCTGATCGCCCGGCGTCTGCTCAAATGGTACAACCGGGAGAAACGGAATCTTCCCTGGCGGAAGACCCGCAATCCTTACCGGATCTGGGTCTCCGAGATCATGCTGCAGCAGACGCAAGTGGACACCGTCATTCCCTACTACCGGCGTTTTCTGCAAGCCTTTCCCACGGTGAAGGCCCTGGCGGGCGCGCCTCTCGATGACATTCTCAAGGCCTGGGAGAACCTGGGCTATTATTCCCGGGCGAGAAACCTCCGCGCCGCGGCACGCGTTATCGTTGAACGATTCAACGGAAAGTTTCCCCGCACGCGGGAAGAAATTCTTTCACTCCCCGGCATCGGCCCCTACACCGCCGGCGCCATCCTGAGCATCGCCTTCGGCGAGCCCGTGGCGGCCGTGGATGGCAACGTTCGCCGGGTCATCGCGCGTCTTTTCGCGCTTAAAGACACTCTTGATCTTCCGGATACGCAAAAGAAGATTGAAACCCTCGCTGCGGCTCTTCTTCCCCGGGATCGCGCGGGAGATTACAACCAGGCACTCATGGATCTGGGTGCGATGATTTGCATCCCGAAAGGTCCCCGCTGCGATAGCTGCCCCGCTCAAGACCTCTGTCTTGCCAAGGCGAAAGGGCTTCAGGATCTTCTCCCCCGAAGAGCATCGCGCAAGCCCGTTCCCCTGAAAGACATGACGGCGGCCGTGATCATGAAAGGCAAGCGGTTCTTGATCGTCCAGAGACCCCGCAAGGGACTTCTCGGCGGTTTATGGAAGTTTCCGGGCGGTTTGAGAGAAAAGGGCGAGACGCTGGAGTCAAGCCTGATCCGCAGCGCGCGGGAGGATGCCGGGATTGACATCGGGATTGACGGGAAGCTGGCCGTGGTGAACCATGCCTACAGTCACTTCCGTGTCGCCCTTCATGCCTTCCGCTGCCGTCTTTCAGGCGGACGTCCGCGTGCCGCGGGATGTGCCGACTGGCGCTGGATCGGCATCTCGGAACTTCCCAGCTTCGCTTTTTCAAAGGCCGACCGGGAATTGATCCGCCTCGTATTTGCCCATGATTCACAGGCAAAAAAATGATATAAGATTTTGAACATAAAAATCAGCAGTGATAATATATCAAATATCATCTTGCAGGCTGTTCAAAAGCTTGTCCCGTACTTGATGCGGGACGTTCGTGGTTCGCAGTTCGACAAAGCTTGTCCTGAGCTTGCCGAAGGGCTCACTGTGACAACCACTTTGTCACCCTGAGTTGTTTGTCCTGAGCTTGACGAAGGGTCGGAGGGCAACAGCCTGCCGGGGGGTTCTCATGAATGACGAGACCATTCTACTGATGTGCGCGCAGTGCGGAACAAAGAACCGGATCCCCAAGCAGCGAATCCATGAGAGGCCGGTCTGCGGGAAATGCCGAATACCGCTGCCTGTGGGCGCTTATTCCGATCGTCCCCGGGATATCGGCGACAGCGAATTTCATAAAGAAGTGCTGGTTTCCCGTGATCCTGTCCTTGTAGATTTCTGGGGCCCGCACTGCGCCTATTGCCGGATGCTCGCCTCGACGATTGATCAGATCGCCGCGAATTTCGCTGGACGCGTCAAGGTCTTTAAGATAAATGTTGAGGAGCATTCCAGGACTCCGTCTCAATACGGCATTCAGGGGATTCCCTCGCTGCTGCTATTCAAAAACGGCAAGGCCGTGGATCGCATGGTCGGTGTCCTCTCCCGCGACGAGATCGAGCGCCGCCTCCTGCCCCACATCGACAAATCCTGAGCCCGGAAGAGGCCTGCGCCTGATATAAAGCACCTCAGATAAAGTGCCTCTTCATTTATAGACATTTTTAAGAGATTGACAAAACGCACATAGCGTCATACAATGTCCGACATGAAAACATCCACGCTGAGCATCCGACTGGATGAAGACTTGGAGAAGCTGCTGTCCATTGCTTCCAAGCAGACCGGCAGAAGCCGAAGCGACGTGGCACGGGAAGCATTGCGCCGTCAGTTGAGATTGATACAGTTCGAAACCATCCGCCGCCGCATGATGCCTTTTGCCGAAGCCAGAGGCTTTCTGACGGATGAGGATGTATTCTCCAAGGTCTCATGAAGGTCTTCCTCGACACGAATGTCGTTGTAAGCGCGACAGCAACACGGGGATTGTGCGCCGACGTCTTTCGCTCCGTGATCGAATTCCATGAACTGGTTGTCTCGGAATCCCTCCTCGCGGAGATTGAACGGGTCCTTCGCGACAAGTTCAGGGCTCCTGCCGACCTCATTGCCGATACGATCTGGCTTCTTCAACAAGATGCCCACATTGCATCAGCCGATCCGAAAGCGCACATTCCCATCAAAAACAAAACCGATATAGCAATCCTTTCCGCCGCCATCAATGGAAAGGCGGACGTGTTCATTACCGGCGACAGGGAGCTATTAGACCTTGTAATCGCGGGGAGTGTTGAAATTCTATCACCCAGGCAATTCTGGGACAAAATGAAGAGCCGCAAGGGAACTTGAAAAATGACAAACCGTATGTTTGAAACATATATTCATCATTCACAGTAAGGAGATTGAATCATGACCCAGAAGCAGTGGGACAAAGCACCCGAGATCAAGATCGACGCGAGCCGGGGTTATCGGGCGGTTGTGGAAACCAGCCGCGGAGTGATCGAGCTGGATCTCTATCCGCAGCACGCGTCGAAGACTGTCAACAACTTTGTCTTCCTCGTCCGCGAGGGATTTTACGACGGCGTATCCTTTCACCGGGTAATCCCTGATTTCATGATCCAGGGGGGCGACCCGACGGGGACGGGACGGGGCGGTCCCGGTTACCGGTTTGAAGACGAAGTCAAGGGGAACCCCCTCAAGCATGAACGGGGCGTGATCTCCATGGCGAACGCGGGGCCCGACACGAACGGCAGCCAGTTCTTCATCACCCATTCCCCACAGCCGCACCTGAACGGCAGGCACACGGTCTTCGGGAAAGTCGTGAGCGGCCTGGATGTTGTCGATTCGATCCAGCAGGGGGACAGGATGCTAAGGGTCACCATCAGCGAGGTAACAGGGTGTTAAAAAACATTCATCTGCGGCGTTTCCCTCGTCCTTCCCTTCGGCAAGCTCAGGGCGGGCTCTGCGGTTTGTCATGGTGAGCTTGTCGAACCATCGGGGGCCTTGCATCTGAACGTTTTTGAACAACCTGAAGAAAAAGGTAAATCCAAGTGTGTGCCTGGATATTTGCGATACAACTGAATACTGCATGTGGATACTTATTATCCATGCTGTTTCGTTTATGTGCTCTGAAAAAGAACCTTGAACTTCGGGCAGGCATGTAATATGCCTTTAATGACAAGAGCTTACCGCATAATCCTGTTTTATGGCACGGCCCTTGCTCGCTAACATGGAAGCGAAAAAGGTTTCCCGTTCCTGATACAGCCAACAAGGATCCTTGCATGAAGAAAATGTTATGCGTCGTTATTGTTCTGTTTATGATCGCACCGCCCGCCGCGGGTGCGGAAGAACTCATCAAAAAGGGCGAGACTCTGGATCTTCAGCGCTGCATCGCCATTGCCCTCAAGCGGCAGCCCAACATTCTGGCCGCGTTGAACACAGTGAGAGTCAATGAGAGCAGAATCGGCCAGGCAAAGGCCAACTACTACCCGCAGATCAACTGGTCCACGGGATACACGAAGAACAATCCGGCTTCAGCGGGAGGCAACCGGTCTACCTTAAGCCCCTACAGCGACTATCAGAGCTATCTGAACCTGAACCAGAATATTTATGACTTCGAAAAGACCTCCACCCAGGTCAGGATCCAGAACCTGAACCGGGATGCATCAAAACAGGATCTCGAGAACGTATCGAGCCAGATCGTCTTCTCCGTCAAGCAGGCCTATTTCGCACTTCTTTCTTCCATAAAAAACCGCGATGTGGCGGATGAAACGGTCCGGCAGTTTCAGCAGCACCTTGACCAGGCAAAGGGGTTTTTCGAGGTGGGCGTGAAACCCAAATTCGACGTGACCAAGGCGGAGGTGGATCTCAGCAACGCCAGGCTCAATCTCCTCACTATGGCGAACAATGCCCGGATCGCCCGGGTCAATCTCAACAACTCGATCGGCCTCCCCGAAGCACCGGACTACAGCATCGAGGACAATCTTGCTTTTCAGCCTTACGAGATCAGCTTCGAAGATGTCCTCAAGAAGGCCTTCGCGAACCGTCCCGACCTGCAATCCGTTCTCCTGAAAAAGGAGTCTCTGGAGAAATCCATCGATCTTGCCAAAAAGGGCTATTATCCAGCCCTCACCGGTAACGCAAATTACGGTTTTGAAGGCCAGGACTTTCCTCTGGACAAGGGCTGGATGGTGGGAGCGACGCTCAGTTTTCCCATCTTCAGCGGCCTGTCCACCAAATATCAGGTGGATGAGGCGCGGGCAAACCTCGATGTCCAAAAGGCCAACGAGGAGGCCCTCCGGCAGTCCATCCATCTGGATGTTCAGCAGGCCTGGCTCAATCTGCAGGTTGCAAAGGACAAGATTTCCACGGCGGAGCTCACCGTCAGGCAGGCCGGTGAAAATCTTGATCTTGCCAACGGGCGCTACGCGGCGGGGGTGGGAAGTCCCATCGAGGTCACCGATGCTCTGGTCGCCCAGAGCAACGCAAAGACCGCTCATGTAGCGGCGCTCTATGACTACAAGATTGCCCGGGCAAGTATCGAGAAAGCGATGGGGGTTAAATGAAGAAAAAAATAATCATCGGTGTGAGCGCGGTCCTTGCTCTCGCAATGGGCGCCTTTTTCCTCTTTCAAAGGGGAAACAACAGCCCGAAATACAGAACGGAGAAGGTGTCGCGAGGCGATATCAAACAAACGGTCACCGCCACGGGAACATTGAGCGCCGTAGTCTCGGTCCTGGTGGGCACCCAGGTCTCCGGAACCATCCAAAAGCTCTATGTGGATTACAATTCCATCGTGAAGAAGGGACAGATCCTTGCCCAGATCGATCCTTCCCTTTTTGAGGCGCAGGTCGCCCAGGCAAGGGCCAACCTTCTGGTGGCCAAGGCGAATGTCGAAAAAGCCATAACGACCGTCGCGGATTCAAAAAGGACTTACGAAAGAAACAAGACGCTCCTCGCCAGAAACCTGATCGCCCAGAGCGATCTGGACACGTCACAGACCAGCTACGACTCCAATGTGGCCCAGCTCAGCGCCGCCCGGGCACAGGTGGATCAGGTAAAGGCGGCCATGAACACGGCCGAGATCAATCTCCGGTACACGAGGATCGTTTCGCCCGTGAACGGCATGGTCATCTCGAGGAACGTGGATGTGGGCCAGACCGTGGCGGCCAGCTTCCAGACGCCGACGCTCTTCACCATCGCCCAGGACCTGACGCAGATGCAGATCGATACCAGTGTGGATGAGGCCGACATCGGCAAGATCCGGGTCGATCAGCCCGTGGAATTCACCGTGGATGCCTATCCCGATTTGACATTCAAGGGAAAGGTCTCGGAGGTCCGGAACGCACCGACAACCGTTCAGAATGTGGTCACCTATGACGTGGTCGTCAAGGTGCACAATCCGGAATTCAAGCTCAAGCCGGGCATGACGGCCAACGTCTCCCTCACCACGGCAACGAAAAGCGGTGCATTGAGGATCCCCAACGCGGCCTTGAGACTCCGTCTGCCGGAGAAAGGACCGGCGCCGTCAGGCCAGAAAGCGGCCGGAGCGGGAGCCGGGCCCGTTGTCTGGATTCTGACAGGCAAGAAACCGGAGCGCGCCAGGATAGCGGTTGGAATCAGCGATGGGAGCTACACCGAGGTCGTCTCCGGTGATCTCAAGGAAAGCAGCGAGGTTATCGTCGAGGCTACGGGCGAGGCGGCAAAGAAGACGGACGCCTCTTCGGCCCCAAGAATGAGGTTCTGAAATTGGCGCTGATCGAGACGCGAAACCTGAACAAGATCTATGCCCTCGGCGATGAGGGGGTTCACGCCCTCGTGGATGTCTCCGTCACCGTGGAAGATGGGGAGTTCGTGGCAATCATGGGGCCATCCGGCTCGGGCAAATCCACCTTCATGAACGTGATCGGCTGCCTCGATGAACCCACGTCGGGCCAGTATTTACTTGAGGGGATCGACATCGGCAAACTCAACCGGAATGAACTCGCGGAAATAAGGAACAAGAAGATCGGCTTTGTCTTCCAGGGATTCAATCTTCTTCCCCGAACCTCGGCCATTGAAAATGTGGAACTGCCCATGCTGTATAACGGAACAGCACCGGCAGAACGGCGGCGGCAGGCGATCGCTTCCCTCAAGGCGCTGGGACTGGAAGGACGTGAACACCACCACCCCAACCAGCTTTCGGGAGGCCAGCAGCAGCGCGTCGCCATCGCAAGGGCCCTGGTGAACCGCGCCCCCCTCATCCTGGCCGACGAACCCACGGGGAACCTGGACACAAAGACAAGCATCGAAATCATGGAACTCCTGGTCCGGCTCAATGACGAATCGGGGATTACGATTCTCCTCGTGACCCATGAACCCGATATCGCAACCTACAGCAAGCGGACCGTCCGTTTCCTGGACGGAAAAATCATCAGCGACGAACTCGTGAAAAAAACATGATCGGCATCCCCTCTACATTCAAAATATCGTTCCGGGCCCTCCGGGTGAACAAGATGCGCTCCTCCCTCACCATGCTGGGAATCATCATCGGCGTCGGCGCCGTGATCACCATGCTCGCCGTGGGCACGGGCGCGAGCGCAAGGATATCCCAGCAGATCGCGAGCGTGGGGAGCAATCTCATCATCGTTCTCCCCGGAAGCACTACCTCCGGGGGAATCCGAACGGGATTCGGCTCACAGCCCACCCTGACCAAGGACGATGCCGATGCCATCGAGAAAGAATGCCCGGCGGTCGCCGCGGTGGCGCCGAATCTGAACGGCACCGCCCAGATCGTCTTCGGCAACCAGAACTGGTCCACGGCCGTCTATGGCACCGCGGCGAGTTTTCTCGAAGTGAGAGACTGGCCGCTTCATTCCGGGAGAAATTTCACGGAGCAGGATGTCCGCAGCGCCACGAAGGTGTGTCTCCTGGGGCAGACCGTGCAGGACAATCTTTTCGGCTCGATGGACCCCGTCGGCCAGATCATCCGGATCAAGAAGCTGCCCTTCCTGGTCATCGGCATCCTGGAGCGGAAAGGCCAGTCGCCCATGGGACAGGATCAGGACGACGTCATTTTCATCCCCGTCACCACGGCCCAGAAGAAAATCTTCGGAACGGCCTTTCCCGGCATGGTGAGAACGATCATGGTGAAGGCAAAAAGCACCCAGGATCTGGACGCGGCCGAACAGCAGATCATCGCGCTCCTCCGTCAGAGGCATCATATCGGGCCGAAGGCGGACAGCGATTTCAGCACCCGGAACCTCACCCAGATGATGCAGGTGGCGGAGCAGTCCACGAAAGTCATGACCCTCCTCCTCGGGGCCATCGCTTCCGTCTCACTGCTCGTAGGCGGCATCGGCATCATGAATATCATGCTCGTCTCCGTCACGGAGAGGACGCGGGAGATCGGGATCCGGATGGCCGTCGGCGCGAAAACCATGGATATCCGGCTGCAGTTCATCATCGAGGCCCTTTCTCTCTCCCTCATCGGAGGACTCATGGGGATCATCATCGGAATCTCGGGCTCCAAGCTGCTGTCGATCCTCGCCGGATGGTCGACCATCGTCTCGCCCCTTTCGGTCCTGCTGGCCTTCGGTTTTTCCGGCCTGGTGGGCATTTTCTTCGGCTTTTATCCTGCCTATAAGGCATCTCTCCTCAATCCCATCGACGCCCTGCACTACGAGTAGGGGCATCTCTTTTCTCCTTGACAGACATTCCTGAACTGCTATCTTTTAGAACACTCTTGCTTCATGCGCTGTTTTTCCTGGACGGACTGAAGCAGGAAACATGACCGTTGATACACAGGGGGAAAAATGGGAGAAACCATCATACAGGTCGATGCCTTTACCGATAAACCCTTTACCGGAAACCCCGCCGCCGTCTGCATCCTTTCCGAACCCCGGGACGACGCCTGGCTGCAGAAGGTGGCCGCGGAGATGAACGTTTCGGAAACGGCCTTTCTCGCGAAAAGCAAGGATGGTTTTGATCTCCGCTGGTTCACCCCGACCGTGGAAGTGGATCTCTGCGGACACGCGACTCTCGCGAGCGCCCATGTCCTGTGGGGGAAAGGCTATCTCTCGTCCGGAGAACAGGCGCGCTTTCACACAAAGAGCGGCCTTCTCACGGCAGATTTCCGGGACGGCTGGATCGAGATGAACTTCCCCGCGGAGCCCGAAAAAAGCGCGGAAGCCCCCGCCAACCTCGCCAAGGCCCTGGGAATTGAGACGATGCTCTACACGGGGAAAAACCGTTTTGATATTATCGTGGAAGTGCCCTCCGAGGAGACCATCCGCCGGATGACGCCTGATTTCACGCTCCTCTCGACCATCGATGCCCGGGGCATCATTGTCACAAGTCGGTCCGTGGCGGGTTATTGCGATTTCGTATCCAGGTTTTTTGCACCCCGGGTCGGCGTGAACGAAGATCCCGTCACGGGCTCTTCCCATTGCTGCCTCGGTCCCTACTGGGGGAAGCGGCTGGAAAAGAAAGAACTGATCGCCCGCCAGATCTCTCCCCGCGGAGGTGTGCTCCGTGTCCGCCTCGGCGGTGATCGGGTCTGCATCAGCGGCCAGGCGATCACGGTGATGGAAGGAAAGCTGGACGTATGAGGACGATGCTCCGCTCCCTGTGCATCCTGAGGCTCCTTTACCGGGCCGGGATGCCCGTGGGCGAACCGTTCATCCAGAGCGGGATCTTCCTTCTCCAGGAAGCGATGGGGGAAAATCTTGATTGCGGTTTTTATCTGGACCGTTATGGCCCCCGCTCCCGCGAAATCTTCGAAAACATCCTCGTCCTTGAACAGGAAGGAAAAATCACGATCAGCGGCTCCCCTCAGGGGCTTTTGGTTGAAGTGACTGAAAGCGGAAAGGATTTCGTGAATAAGGGGGGCGAATGGGGCGCTTTCTTCGACCTCCCCCCGGTCAGGATACCGGAGGACAGGATCGATGCGGTCTTCATGCTCATCAGCCGTGACACGCCGATCGAAATGGAGTCCGTGGGAATCGCGCTGTTCTTTGCTCTCTCCGCGAGCAGTTCCGATACCTTCCTGGAAGAACTGATTGCAGCAAAAGGCGAGAAAAAGCTGGCGGACGAAATCAGCAACCGATCCCTTATAGAGGCTTTGCGGCGCCTGAAGCGTCTTGGCATCCGGTTTATCAGCGAGGAGCTTTAGCGGAGACCTTTTTCACTCCACCTCATATCCGGCTTTCCGGATCTGCTCCGCGATGACCTTGCGGTCAATGGGTTTGTCTTCGTCGTAAGTGGCCTCGCCGGACTGGAGATCCACCTTCACATTTTTGATTCCCTCAATAGCCTGCAGAGCCTTGGTCACGCGCATGACACAGTGATTGCAGGACATCCCCTTGACTTTGATCGCCGACATGGACGGTCCTCCTTTCGCTTATTCCAGCGTTTCCCATTCACTTAAGCAGCTTGGAGCTTCCTCCCCATCTCTGCGGTCCCAATCGTACCAACCCGTACACCTCAGGCACACCGCCTCTGCTGCTTTTTCCGTTGTTTCGTAGGATGCCAGCCACATCCCTCCGATACACAACTCGAAAAGATCGGAATTCATCGGGTCAGGACCGATGGTGAATGTTCCTGTTTTGGATCGAAAAATATACATGGTGTAATACTCCCGTTCAGAGTTTGGAGGCCCCCTTTTTCAGCCCTTGATACAGCCCAGGGCCTTCAGCCGGGCGACCTTTCTGGAAATTCCGGCCTCGTGGCAGACATTCACCACCTCATGAATATTTTTGTATGCCTCGGGCATCTCTTCGGACAGGGTCCCCCTGCCCGCGGCCATGACGATCACTCCCCGGTCCGACATCTCTCTGCGGATGGACCGCCCCCTGCCCGCTTTCATGGCCTGGGAACGGCTCATGACCCTTCCCGCGCCGTGGCAGGTGCTTCCGAAAGTCTCCTGAAAAGCCTTCTCGGTCCCCGCGAGAACATAGGAGCCCGTTCCCATGTCGCCGGGTATCAGCACCGGCTGTCCGGAGGTGCGGTAGATATCCGGCAGGGAGGGGTGCCCGGGCGGAAAGGACCTCGTCGCCCCTTTGCGGTGGACACAGACCTTCACCTGTTTCCCGCCGAGGGGAAGCGTTTCAAATTTGGCGATGTTATGACAGACGTCGTAGACAAGCCGCATCCCCAGGTCCGCCGGGCTTCTGCGAAGCGTTCTTTCAAACACCTCCCTCGTCCAGTGCATGAGCACCTGGCGGTTCGCCCAGGCGTAATTGGCCGCGCAGGCCATGGCGGCAAAATACTCTTTTCCCTCCCGGGAGTCCAGGAAGGCGCAGGCCAGCTGCCGGTCCGGCAGAGGGAATCCAAGCTTCGGGATCAGCTTGACGAGCCTGGCCAGATAATCATCACAAACCTGATAACCGAGCCCCCGGGAACCGGAATGGATCATGACCGCCACCTGGTCTTTTTGCAGGCCGAAGGCCGCCGCAATGGCTTCATCAAAAATCTCATCGACGACCTCTATCTCGAGAAAATGGTTTCCCGAGCCCAGGGTGCCGAGCTGCTCCCGGCCCCTCTCCAGAGCCCTCTGACTGACCAGGTCGGGATCGCCCCCCTCCATCCTGCCGCCGTCTTCCGTCGTATCCAGATCCGATGCCGTCCCGAATCCCGCCTTCACGGCCCATCTGGAGCCATCGTGAAGGACTTTTTTCTCTTCGCTCAAGGAGAGTTTTAGCGGTCCCCTGGATCCCACGCCCGAGGGGATATCCCTGTAAAGGGCCGTCACGATCTCCTCCATGCGGCCCCGGATGTCCTCGACGCGGAGCTTCGTCGCCACGAGACGGCATCCGCAATTGATGTCATAGCCCACGCCTCCGGGAGAGATGACGCCGTCGTTCAGATCAAAAGCGGCCACCCCCCCGATGGGGAAACCGTAGCCCCAGTGCATGTCGGGCATGGCGAGGGAATATTTCAATATCCCGGGAAGGTGGGCCACGTTCGCGACCTGCTTCGGGCTCTCGTCCCTTCCCATTTCCTTCATCAGCCTCTCGCTGGAATAGACCATGCCGGGCACGCGCATCCCTCCCGCCGCGGGGATGAGCCAGCGGTTTTCATCCATTTTCTGGAGCTTTAACTCAGACATCAAAAATCACTTTCCCCTGCCACCCATGCTCCGTTTCCCGGACCTCCGCCCGGTGATAGGTCACGGCCTTGATCTCTCTCTTGAGAAGGTGTCTGCCGGGATCAAAAATTTCGCCCTGAACATCCCCCGTGAGATGACGGTCATCGATTTCGTCGATGGAAAAACGTTTCAGGAGCAGCTTCTTTCCATTGAAGAGATAGAGAACCTCCCGAAGATAATTGATCAGGAGATCCTCCCGGTCGGCGCCCTCAACGGAGATCCTGTGGCTCTCTTTCTGCTGCACGGAATGAAGATCGGCCATGAGATCGAAAACGGCAAAAGCGGCATGGATGAAAAGCGCCTTCTGAGTCTCCCCGAAGATTTCGATTCCCATGTCCGCTGTATGATCGAAGACGCGATACCGTTTCATGCTGCATGCAAACCCTTATCAGGCTGTTGAAAAACGCCCATCTGCGGCGTTGTGCCGCGCCCCTCGTCATTCAACGTACGTCAAAGTACGCCTCATTCCTCGGGTCTTGCGAGCCTTGCATCTAAACGTTTTTGAACAGCCTGATGAAAAACGTGTGTTTCAAAAACCTGTTAGAAATGCCGGGCGGAGAATCCTGAGAAGCGAATTAATTTTTTTCGGGTCACCGTTCTTATCGAGCACAGCGTCCGCAAGTTCAACTGTTTGAGTCCGCTTTAAGCGGGCGAGTTTTGAACTTGCAGCGGCGTGAGATTTAGAACGGTCGAGAAAATTTACCTGAGATTCGAAGGGTTCTCTGTCCGGCATTTTCTCAACTCACTCTTCCTGTTCAGCATTCTCCCGGACCTCCTCCGCCTCGCTCTCCTCTTCTTTCTCCCCCTCTTTGCCGCTTCCCCGCTCGGTCCTGGCCATCCCCACGAGCTTCTCATCAGCCCCGATCTCTATGAGCTTGACCCCCTGCGTATTGCGATGGAGGATGCGGATCTCATCCACGCGGAGACGGATGATATTCCCCGTATTGCTGATGAGCATGATGTCCTCGCTTCCCGTCACCTGCTTGAGCCCGGAGACGAAACCGATCTTGGGCGTGGTTTTGAGATTGATGATTCCCTTCCCACCGCGGGACTGGGGTCGGTATTCGGCAATCTCCGTCCTCTTGCCGAATCCTTTCTCCGAAACGGTCATGATGGAGTTTTCGTTCCCTATGATTTCCATCCCCACGAGTTCGTCATCCTCGTCCATGCGGATGCCGATCACGCCCCGGGCGGTCCTGCCCATGGGCCTCGCGTCCTCTTCCCTGAACCGGATGGCCATCCCCTTGCGGGTGCCGAGAAAAATATCCTGGTCTCCCAGCGTTTCCTTGACGTCGATCAGTTCATCCCCCTCATCTATGGTGATGGCGATGATGCCCCCCGATCTCGGATTCGAGAAGGCGGCCAGATCCGTTTTTTTGATAATTCCTTTCCGGGTCACCATGACCACGTATTTCCCGTCCACGAATTCACGCACCGGAAGAATCGCCGAGACCCGCTCCTGCGGAGACGTCTGGATGAGGTTCACGATGGCCTTTCCCTTGGCGGCCCTTCCCGCCTGCGGCACCTGATAGACCTTCAGCCAGTGGATGCGCCCCAGACTCGTGAAGATGAGAATGAAGCTGTGGGTCGAGGCGACAAAAATATTTTCCACAAAATCCTCGTCCTTCGTCACCATGCCCATCTTTCCGCGCCCGCCGCGGTGCTGGCTCCGGTAGAGGCTCACGGGGTTCCTCTTGATGTAGCCGTAGTGGGAAACCGTGACCGCCATGTCTTCCTCGACGATCATGTCCTCGATATCGATATCGTCCACGCTCGCGACGATCTCCGTCCTCCGCTCATCGCCGTACTTCCTCCGAATCTCTTCCAGTTCCTCCACGATGATATTGAGCACTTTCCGGGGATCATCGAGGATGCCCTGAAGGGTCTTGATGAGCCGGGTCAATTCCCTGTATTCCCCATCGATCTTGTCGCGCTCCAGGCCGGTGAGCCTCTGAAGCCTCATGTCCAGGATCGCCTTCGCCTGCGCGTCGGAGAGGCCGAACGTCCGACAGAGACCTTCGGCGGCTTCCTGCGGACTCCTGGACGCCTTTATCAGGGCAACGACGGCATCAATGTTGTTGAGGGCGATGATGAGCCCTTCCAGGATATGGGCCCGTTCCCCGGCCCTCGCGAGGTCGAAAATGGTCCTGCGGGTGATCACTTCCTTGCGGAAGTCAATGAATCTCTGGAGGACCTCTTTGAGATTGAGGACCCGGGGCTGACCGCGATCGATGGACAGCATGATGATGCCGAAACTCGATTCCATCTGGGTGTGCTTGTAGAGCTGATTCAGGACCACGCCCGATTGCTCGTCTTTCTTCAGGTCAATGACAATACGGATTCCTTCCCTGTCCGACTCGTCCCGGAGGTCGGCTATCCCCTCCACCTTTTTTTCTTTGACCAGTTCCGATATCTTTTCAATCAGATTGGCCTTGTTCACGAGGTAGGGCAATTCCGTGATGATAATGCTTTCCCGATCGTTCCTCGCGTTCCTTTCAATGATCGCCCTGGCCCGTATCCGGATCGAGCCCCTCCCCGTCTTGTAGGCGGAAACGATCCCCTCCCTTCCGTTGATGAATCCCGCCGTGGGAAAATCGGGGCCTTTGACAAAGCGCATCATTTCGTCGATCGTGATCTCCGGATTCCTGACCAGGGCAATGGTCCCGCTGATCAGCTCGCCCAGGTTGTGGGGCGGGATATTCGTGGCCACACCCACGGCAATGCCGGACGATCCGTTCAGGAGGAGCGTGGGAACGCGCGAGGGCAGCACCGTGGGCTCCTTCATGGACGCGTCATAATTCGGGACGAAATCGACGGTATCTTTTTCCAGGTCGGCAAGCAGCTCCTCGGCAAGCCTCGCCATCCGGATCTCCGTGTATCTCATGGCGGCCGGCGGATCTCCATCAACGCTGCCGAAATTTCCCTGTCCGTCGATGAGCGGATAGCGCATGGAAAAGTCCTGGGCCATCCTCACGAGGGTATCGTAGGCGGCCGCGTCCCCGTGGGGATGGTATTTACCGATGATATCCCCGACGATCCGGGCTGATTTCTTGTAGGCCTTGTTCCAGACGTTCCCCATCTCGGACATGGCGTAAAGGACACGCCGGTGGACCGGTTTCAGTCCGTCCCGGACATCCGGAATCGCCCGTCCTATGATGACGCTCATGGCATAATCCATGTAGGATTTTTTCATCTCGTCTTCGATATTGACTGGAACGTTTTTCTGATAAAGCTGCTCCATGCTGTTCAACCCTCATCACTTATTTTGCTCTTAAAAATACATCGTAATATCAACTATTAAGCTGGTCGATTGTTCGCTGTGCATTATACCATTTTTCGCCGGATAAGTCGCATTATTTTTATCCCTTTTCCGGTAAAAAAATGCCGGTTTCACCCTTGACAAATCCTGCCGGATATAAGCAGACTGGCTCATAAAAACACGCCCATTGAGAGCGGATCCACGAGTGGGGAGGCTGGTCATGACCGCAACAGATAAGAACAAATGGAATCTTTTTTTCAAGAGAGACAAATTCGCCGGACACGCGGGAATCGAACTGGAGAGCATCGCTCCCGGCCGGGCAAAGGTCAAATGCGAGGTTCAGGAGCACCATCTCAACGGTGTGAAGTGTGTTCACGGCGGGATGCTCTTTACCCTGGCGGACATGGCCTTCGCGGCCGCGGCGAACTCCCACGGCCGGCTTGCCGTCGCACTGAACGCGTCCATCTCTTTTGTGAAACCCGCAAGAGGCAAAACGATTTCTGCCGAAGCAAAAGAGGTATCCAGGAGCGGACGGCATGCCGTTTATGAGGTTCGAATCGCTGACGAAAACGGCGACACCGTGTCTGTCTTCCAGGGGATGGCTTACGTGAAAAAGGAGGAATGGTCATTATAGGAATGGACAACGGCCGATGTTTGAGGCATGTTATAGAGCAATCACGTTTCCAGGGAGGGTGGTCTATGAAAAAAATATTTGTTCCGGTGCTGGCTTTATTCGTTGCTCTCTTTATCACGGGTTGCGGCAAAAGCAAGGAAGAGGGCGCCCCGAAAGCAGGGATGGCTCAGGAATTTTCGGCGACGGTTATCAACAAGGCGGGCGGGCAAACCATGACGTCCAAAATCTACATGAAGGCCGGCAAATTCCGGATGGAGAATAAAAGGACCGGGGGAACATACTCCATTGTCAGGCAGGACCTGAACAAGGTCTGGACGGTCATGCCGGCCGGCAAGTCATACATGGAGCTCTCGGTAGCAAAGGAACAGGCTGCTGAAATCCCGGGGGAAAAAATGAAGGGAGAGGTCAGCCGGAAAGCGATCGGCTCGGAAACCATTGACGGGCACCCGACGACGAAGTACGAGGTGACGGCAAAGATGGGAGACAAAACCATGACGTCCCATCAATGGTGGGCAACCGATATCAGCTTCCCCGTCAAGACAGCGGCCGTGGATGGGAGCTGGTCCGTCACATACTCGGATATCAAGCTCGGCGGCCAGCAGGACAGCTTGTTCGAGCTGCCGGCGGGATACAAGAAGATGTCCATTCCTTCGATGCCCGGGAACATACAGGGCATGCTGCCGGGCAAGGGTGCGGGGAAATAGACGACCTTATAAAGAGCGCGTCCTCTCTCGCAAATCAAATATGAAGTCCGGGGGGAATGCGATCGGCTGCTTTTCCGGTCTGTCCTGGCGTCGATACGGGAAGCGTTTACGATCGCTTACTCCTTTTTTGCTCATACATCCGGGCATCCGCCTGGGACATCAGCTCATCCAGGGAATAGGGGTTCTCGGGACCTCTGTATGCCATGCCGACGCTCAAGGAGATCTCGTAATCTCTCTTTTCAACAGCATTATGTATATATATCTTATGTTGCAGACGACTTCCCAGCGCTTTCCCATCTTTCATTGATGCCCCGACTCCGAGAACGGCAAATTCATCGCCCCCGATACGGGCAATGACGTCGGATTTTCGAAAAACCTCCTTCAGGATGGACGCGACATCCATGAGGGCCCTATCCCCTTTCTCGTGGCCCAGATTATCATTGATCCATTTCATTTTGTCCAGATCGGCGAAGAGCAGCAGCAGCCCGGTCTTCGTCCTCTCCGCTATCTTCGTCTGCTGCTCAGCAAGGGTGATGAATCCTCTTCTGTTGTACAGGCCCGTCAGGTAGTCGGTAATGGAGAGGGAAATGATTTCCTCCTCCATCCGCTTGCGATCGGTGATGTCCATGGCGTTTCCCAGGATCGCAGGTCTTCCTTTATACGTGATGGAGGTGACGGTTTCCAGGATCCATCGGGTTTGCCCCTCCTTCGTCATGATTCTATATTCATAGGGGACCGCAGATTCACCTCGGAGCATCGCCCGGGCATTTTTCCACTGCTTATCCCTGTCGTCCGGATGAACGAGCAGTTCCGCCTCCTTATCCATCAACTCATCGTTCGTGCAGCCCAGAAAGGACAAGGCCCTTGAATTGATAAAACAGAGCTTGCCGTCCTGAACCACATAAACACCGGCCAGGGATTGTTCAGCGAGGGCTCTGCAGAGCTTTTCCGCCGCCCGCAATGCCTCTTCCGCGCGCCTGCGATCGGTCACATCCCGCATAAGCCCCCGAAAGCCGATGGGCTGCCCTTCTGAATCCCTCTTCAGGTAAACCGACGTTTCCACATACGACCTGTTCCCGTCCTTCCTTATGAGTTCCCAACTCACATTTTTCGAAGCAATGCCCGTCCGATAAACTTCATTATAGGCGGCAAAGACCTTCCGGGCTGTTTCCCCGGTCATGTAACGCCGGTTGTTCATGCCTTTCATTTCCTCGTCGGGGTACCCGAGAATCGTCGACATGGAAGAATTGAAGAGCGTGAAATTGCCGGCGAGATCCACTTCATAGTACCCCTCTTCGATGTTCTCCAGGATGTTCCGGTATTTTTCCTCGCTTTCCCGCAGAGCCTTCTCCAGCTCCTCGATGATGTCTTTTCTTGTCTTCCTGTCATCCTTCATGGCCTGAACCTTTTTTATTCTGGTGAATGTTTCCTTTCGATTTCATCCCGGCAATGAATGCCGCAAACAAAAAACCCTATCTCAAGCTACTTTATGAGGCAGGGTTTGCTGACCGATTCCATACCTTTCTCAATGTGGTTTTGCAGGACAAAACATCTCAAACGACTCAACCGCTGTGCCAGAATGCATATCACAGTTTCCATTTGAAATCCCTCATTTTAATCACCATCAAAATATTTGAATGCACAGGACTTGACTCTTATCATCCGGTCAGGTAATGAAATGAAACACTACCCATCAAAGGAGGAGTTATGAAAGCGTTGGTCGCCTACTATTCTGATACCGGCAATACGGAGAAGCTTGCACGAGCCCTATGCGAAGCGATTCACTTCGAGAACGAGATAAAGTCCATCCCCGAAATTCAAAGCGCCGACGGTTACGATATCATTTTCTGCGGTTTCCCTGTTCAGGCTCAGAGTGTCCCGCGCAAGGCGCAGGACTTCATCAAGGGATTGCCGGCAGGCCAGAAGGTCGCCTTCTTTTCGACCCACGGCTCCCTCCGCGGCGGTCAGCTGCCCAGACAGGCTTTCGAACATGCCATAGGCCTGGCATCCAAAGCATCCGTTCTGGGACATTTCGGCTGCCGGGGGCAGGTCCGTCAAAATATCATCGACGCGCTGATGAAAAAGCCGGAACACAAGGCCTGGGCGGAGGAAGCCCTGAGCGCCGCGGGCCACCCCGACAGCCAGGATCTTGCGGATGGAAAGAAATTCGCTCAGGAAATGCTCGCCAAGATGAGCAGATAACTGCTAAAAAGGAGATCTCTTATGAAAAGGACCCTCTTTGTTTTTCTGGCATGTTTCGTGTGCCTTTGTATCGGCAGCCCCGCCGCCGCCAGGACGGGATTCCACGACCTTCAAGTCCCTTCTGCTCTCGACGTCACAACTGTCACCGGCGTGAAGCTTCCGTCCTTTTTCGGCGCGCCGGATCAGCACTACGCCATATTCAAGATATGGCCGGTCGTGCACGGCAAGAGATATGAAGCGACTCTGACCTTCGACGCGGGCACCGACATAGGTTACGCCACAAGCTGGGTCGACGGCGACCCCTGGGGAAAGGATTTCTGGTCCTTTGTCGGAATCGGCACGGGAACGGGAACAAGGGTCCTGAAAGGAAAAGAAGAAAAATTCCTGTTCTCCATAGACCCCGGGAGCACGTCGAACGTCCTTTACGTCCTGGTCCGCTCCCACAGGCCCTGGAACATCCGCTTCGGCGTGACAGACAGTCCTTCAGGAGTCACCAATCAATCCCAGGACAAATGGACATACTATTATGTCAAGGATTTCGATGCCGACAGGAATGCCCCCTTCCTCCTCAAAAGGGGCGGTGTCATGACGGCGGCAGCGGGTCCCGCTTCTGGATTCCAGTCCCGAATTCTCGGACCCTTCTCGTTCCTGACCAACACCATGAGAGGCACTCTCAAAATCGTCCAGTTCTCGGAAAGCCAGGGGGTTGCGTGGTTGAGTGTCGAGGGGACGGGCGTAGAAGAGATCATGGCTGTGGAGTTCAAGGGCGGGGAAATCCGGTTCACACGGACCGTCGACTGCCGGTTCGGCCTGACACGGGCAATCACCCAGAGCTTCACCGGGAACATCCTGTCGGACAGCGCCATCGAGGGAGGCTACTCCGGCAGCGATCAACCCTCAACGATTCTCCCCTGGCAGGCGCAAAAATAGATGAAAGCCTGTCCTCAGCTTGCTTTTACTCTGCAGGTTTTTCCTCAAGCTCTTTAAGTTTTTCGAGTTCGATCCGCTCTCTTTCCCAGCCGGATGGGAGGGGGCCCTTGGTATTATCGATGGTATCTTCTCTCACCAACCGCCCTTTTTCAAAAGACAGGACCCGTTCCCTCTCATACACCGAACCGTATCCCATGTGGACATAGAGCAGCTGTTTCCCCTGGGGAACGCGGATGGTTCCGCTGAACCACGCGGCTTTCACGGGGAGACTCTGACCGGGGAATATCTGTCCGACATTGATTTCCTCCGGCTTCGCCGAGCAGTCCCCTTTCGCCAGCTTCAAAAGATACAGATCCCCGTTTTCGATTTTCCAGGTCGCCACGTATCCCCGCCAGCAGGCCGTGCACGTATATTGAAACAGATGCCGGGGCCGCGGATGTTCCCCATCAAAATAAGAATCCAGGGGATTGCTGAAAATGGGCAGGGTTTCTCCCTCGTACACCAGAAAGTCGGGAAACTGCGCCGTCGCCCATGCCAGACCGGGCAGTATCAGAAACAGCAGCACAAGCATTGTTTTTTTTAATTCAAACATCCAGGTTTGACGCATAGAGGGCGTTTTTGTAGATGAAGTCTTTGCGGGGTTCAACCTGGTCGCCCATGAGGGTGGTGAAGATCTCGTCGGCTATGACCACGTCTTCGACTTTGACCTGAAGGAGCGTCCTTTTCTCCGGATTCATGGTGGTTTCCCAGAGCTGCTCGGGGTTCATTTCACCAAGACCCTTGTACCGCTGGACCGTGACGCCTTTCTGGCCCAGGGCCATCACGTATTCCACGAGCGCCGACATACTCGCGAGCGCCGTCCTCTCCTTGTCGTCGTCGGCGGCCACCGTGTATGGCGCTTCGCCCAGGCTGCTCACCTGGTTCAGCAGCTCCTTTATTTCTATGAACCGCGGCGTCTTGAAAGTTTCTTTGTCGATGCAGGTGGTGAAGACCTGCCCTTTCATCCGGTAATCGAGGAGCAGTTTATAGCCGCTGTGCTCCGGGTCCTGCTCCGTTCTGAAGCCCACCAGCCTTTCGCCGATGGCCATTTTCGTTCTTTTCCCCACCTTCATGAGGGCCGCTTCGCTGTTGAGGTCTTCCGTGGAGAAAGCCGGATCGCCCGCGATGATCCGCATGACGGTTTTGTTCTTGTCCTCTTTTTCAAACCGGTCGAGGACCGTTTCAATTCTCATCACCTTTTTGATAATCGCCAGCAGGCGGTTTCCGGAGATGTTGCCGCCGTTGCCCGTGACAAAGCTGATCTTGTTCACCCCGTTTTCCAGGATGTAATTTCTCATCTCCTCTTCGTTGTGGATATAGAGTTCTTTCTTCCGGTCCACCACCTTGAAGAGAGGGGGCTGGGCGATGTAGAGATACCCCCGTTCAATGAGCTCCCGCATCTGCCGGAAGAAGAAGGTGAGAAGAAGCGTGCGGATGTGCAGGCCATCGACGTCCGCATCGGTCATGATGATGACCTTGTGGTAGCGGAGCTTGCTCACATCGAAATCATCTCTCCCGATGCCCGTCCCGAGGGCAGTCACCATCGTCTTGATCTCCTCGTTCTGAAGCATCTTGTCGAAGCGGGCTTTCTCCACGTTCAGCACCTTGCCGCGCAGCGGCAGGATGGCCTGGTTTTTCCGGTCGCGTCCCTGTTTCGCCGATCCGCCGGCGCTGTCCCCTTCCACCAGGTATACCTCGCTGCGCGCGGGATCGCGCTCCTGGCAGTCGGCGAGCTTGCCGGGCAGGGACCCTACTTCCAGGGCTGTCTTTCTCCGGGTGAGCTCCTTCGCCCGTCGCGCGGCGTCCCGGGCCCTTGCCGCGTCGAGCGCCTTGCCGAGGATCTGCTTGCCCACGGGGGGATTCTCTTCGAGATAGCTCCCCATCCTGTCATAGACAATCCCCTCGACGAGACCCTTGACTTCGCTGTTGCCCAGTTTGGTCTTGGTCTGCCCCTCAAACTGAGGCTCCTTCAGCTTGATGCTGATGACACAGGACAGGCCTTCCCGGACATCCTCTCCCTTGATGATGTCCTTCCCGTTCTTGATGAGATTGTTGTTTGCGGCGTAGTTGTTGATGGCGCGCGTGAGGGCGGACTTGAACCCGATCAGGTGTGTCCCGCCTTCCGTGGTGTTGATGCTGTTGACAAAGGAAAAGATGCCTTCGGAATAGGTATCGTTGTACTGCAGGGCCACCTCTACCTGACAGTCTTCCCTAGCGCCTTCGAAATAGATCGGTTTTTTATGAAGGACGCCCTTGTTCCGGTTGATGTATTCCACGAAAGAGACGATTCCGCCTTTATAAAAGAATTCGCTCTTCTTGCCGTCCCGTTCATCTGTCAGATGGATCTTGATGCCCTTGTTTAAAAAAGCAAGCTCCCGGAGACGGTTGGAGAGGACATCGAAGCTGAAGTCTATATCTTCGAAAATTTCAACGTCGGGCTTGAAGGTGACCCGGGTTCCCCTGCCCCTAGTCTTCCCGATGATTTCCAGTTCGCCCGTGGGCACGCCTCTCTTGTAGGATTGCTTGTAGACCTTGCCGTCCCTTCTCACTTCCAGTTCAAGGTAAGAGGAAAGAGCATTCACAACGGACACGCCCACACCATGAAGACCGCCGGATATCTTGTAGCTCTCGTTGGAAAATTTCGCTCCCGAGTGAAGCTTCGTCAGGACGACCTGGGCCGCCGAGACGCCTTCCTCCTTGTGCAGATCAACCGGGATCCCTCTTCCGTTGTCATCCACCAGAACGCTGTTGTCCGCCCTGACCCGGACATCGATGGCGTCGCAGAAACCGGCCGCTGCCTCGTCGATGCTGTTATCCACCACTTCGTAGACGAGGTGATGGAGGCCGTCTTTCCCCGTGCTCCCGATGTACATGGCGGGACGCTTCCTGACCGCCTCAAGACCTTCCAGAACTTTTATGCTGTCAGCTGAATAGCTTTTATCCGTCATAAACAGTATTTTTCCCCTAACGCCTGTTTTCAAAATAAAATTTTTCTGTCTTCACTTGAACCCTCGACTCATTGGACCCTATCATTACACTTTCAGCGGCATGATAATGCAGAGATAGTTTTCCTTCACCGCAGGCCTGATCGTGCCGGGCCTCAGCCCCTCTCTCATCTCGAATACCAGTTTTTCCTCATCAATGACTTCCACGGCGTCGATCAGATACCGGACATTATAGACCGCTTCCATCTCTTTGTCCTGGTGCGCGATATCCACCTCATCGTTTGCCTCTCCCACATCGGGATTCGTGGAGTTCAGCTTCATTCTGTCCCCGGAAATCCCTATTTTGACTCCATTATACTTATCCGTCGCCATGACCCCCATTCTTCTGAGGGCATGGAGGAATTGATCCCGGTCAAGTTCCACCCTGTTTCCTTTATCCATGGTGATCACACGCTTGTAGTCCGGATAATCCGCGTCGATCAGGCTGATCTTCAGAAACGTATTTTTCTTTTTCATGACGATCATGCCTTTTTCAACTCCTATTTCCACATCCTCATCGCCCTGCTCCAGGAGTTTTTTTATCTCGCTCACGCCTCTTCTGGGAATGATGAGTCCCTTTTCAAGCTCCAGAAATTTCTGAGCGCCAAGGTCCATGTCAATCATGGAAAGCCTGTGGCCATCCGTTGAAACCATCCGCAGCCTGCTTCCGGCCTCTCCCTGCTCCACCTCCATAAATACCCCATTGAGGTTAATGCGCATTTCTTCCTGGGACATGGCGAAAAATGTCTTTTCGATCATCTCTGTCAAAATCCCGCTGTTGATCATGAAAAATTTCTGTTTGTCGTCGCTTTCCACCTTTGGATAATCATCCGCCGATATGCCCGGAATTCTGTAACTCACTTTCCCGCAGCTGACACTCACCCAGTTCATGTCGTTCATCTTGACATGGATGAAATCCCCCTGTATTTCCCTGATCATTTCATAGAGCTTTCTCGCAGAAAGGGTTATTTCACCGGGATTCCTGACCTCAGCTTCGTAGTGAGCCACCAGACCGATTTCACGGTTCGTCGCAATAACGCCAAGGTCATTCTTTCCTCCTGCACGGATCAGGACGTTATTGAGAATGGGTATGGTGGTTCTCCTCTCTACGATGCTCAATGTCTTTTGAATGCCATCCAAAAATATTTCTCTACTGATGTTGAATTCCATTCTATCTCCTATTCTTTTATTAATAAGTTAAAAGATAGTATAAATAATAATAGGGCCTGTTGAATTGTGGATAGAAACATTCCTCCAATTCTTTCAAGGAAGTATCCTGACGCTTCCCTGTTTATAACCTTATTAAACTCTGTGAACGTTTACCTTTTTATAATAATATTTTCCAATTCCTCTATAATATTTTTAATTTTTACATCCTCTTCCACAACCTTTCTTATTTTGTTGTTTGCGTAGATAACCGTGGAGTGATCTTTTCCTCCTATCTTTGCTCCGATATCGGGAAAGGAATCACTGGTCAGTTTTCTTGCCAGGTACATGGCTATCTGCCTGGGCAGGACAAAATTCTTATTCTTTTTATCTGATTTGATGTCATTAATTTTTATACTGAATTTTCCAGCTACGGTTTTGATTATTTCATCCACCGTTATTTCGAGAGCTTTTTCCTGCTTAGTGATCGTGTTCAGGACATCTTTGGCAAGATCCATTGTGATCTCCCGCCCCGCAAGAGATGCGTAGGCGGCTATTCTTATAAGATAACCCTCCAGCTCCCTGATGCTTGATTCGGATTTGGAGGCGACATAATAGGCAACGTTATTCGGCAGGCTGAGGCTGCTCTCCTGTGCTTTTTTCCCCAGGATTGCCATTTTCATTTCTATTTCCGGCGGCTGGATATCCGCCACAAGCCCCCATTCAAATCTCGAACGCAGCCTGCCCTCCAGATTGGGAATATCCTTCGGAAACTTATCACTTGTGACGACGATCTGCTTGCCTGAATCATGGAGTGTGTTGAAGGTGTGGAAAAATTCTTCCTGGGTCCGCTCTTTGCCGGCGATGAACTGAATATCGTCGATAAGGAGATATTCGATATTGCGGAACTTATCCCTGAATTTGGGCATCCGGTCGTACCTTATGGATCCTATGAGTTCGTTCATGAACTCTTCCGCGGAGACATAAAGGACATTGCGCTCGGAATTGAGCTTCAGGGAGTGGATCCCTATGGCGTTCAGCAGGTGGGTTTTCCCAAGGCCGACACCACCGTATATAAAAAGAGGATTGTAGTTTTTAGCCGGTTGTTCGGCCACCGCCACGCAGGCCGCATGGGCAAACTGGTTGCATGGACCAACGACAAATCTGTCAAAACTGTAATTATAATTAAGCGATGAGCCGGTTTTCGGACCGAATACCTTTCTGGACGCGACTTTCTTTTCAGGATGTTCCTGAGCTCTTGCCGGGGCTGAGGATGCCGTGCTTTCTCCCGACTTCTCAACAACAAAACCGATCTTGACCTGAACCCCCGTCACCGCCGATATGGAATCCTTGATAACAGGAAGATAGTTGTCGGCCAGCCAGTCTTTGAAAAACCTGTTCGGTACCGAGACCTTGACGTTGTCGCCCTCCAAGGCGACAAGCCGGAGAGGCTGAATCCAGGTCTCATAATTCTGCTGGCTTACTTTTTTCCTAATGATATCGGTACTTTTTTTCCAGATCGTTTCCAAATCCAACTACCTTATCCACAACGATATAAACACCTGTTGATAACCAGATACTGTTATGTCGGTCGCTTGCCCGAAGAACGGCCCGGAAAGGATGCAACCGTGTTTGTCCAGAAAATTAAGATATTAAAATTATTAAAAATAATGTTTTCTGGTGGGGCTTTGAGAATATTGCTCCGGCCCTGCAAATCTTGGAAAGAACATAATATAAAATCGCAAAAAATTCAAAGAGAGATTTTATGGAAGCTAATCCCCCAGGAGAAGCCTTATGAGGCGGTCCAGATCCTTCGGTGAGACATACCTTATCTCAATGACACCGCCTTCTTTCGCCTGCTTTATAGAAACGCGAGTCATCAATCTCCGGGAAAGCTTGTTTTCTATGTCATCAATTTCTACAGGTTTTTTGATTTTTTTTGCTCCGGCGCCTGCTGTTTTAAGTCGTTTGATCAGCGTTTCTGTCTCACGGACGTTGAGTCCCTTCCGAAGAATCATCCGGAAAACCTGCATCTGTTCCGCCTCGGAGGCCAGGGCAAGGAGCGCCCGGGCATGTCCCGAGGAAATCTTCTTTTCGACAAGAGACGTCCTTACTTCCACGGGGAGCCGGAGCAGCCGTACCATGTTGGCCACCGTGGACCGGTCTTTCCCGACCTTCACGGAGACCTCTTCCTGGGACAGGGCGAAGGTTTTCATTATTTTTTGATAGGCCTCCGCTTCCTCCACGGGGTTGAGATCCGTGCGGAGAAGGTTCTCCACGACGGAGATCAGGGCGGCATCCACGTCTTTTGCCTCCCTGAGAACAATCGGAACTTCCTTGAGGCCTGCCTCCTGCGCGGCACGCCAGCGGCGCTCTCCGGCAATGATCTCATATCCGCCTTCCGATTTTCTCGCGACGATCGGCTGGATGATGCCGCTCTCCTTTATGGAGGCGACCAGATCCGAGAGGTCTTTTTTGTCAAAGACTTTCCGGGACTGGTACCGGTTGGGAAAGAGCTCCTCAATCCCGCACATGATAAGGGCGTTTTTATCGCTGAGCCTGTCAAGGAGATCCGGGAACATGGCGCCCAATCCCTTGCCGAGGGAACTTTTTGTCGGCATCTACGCGCTCCCGTTGGAAAGTATTTCTTTTGCGAGTTCGAGGTATGAAAGGGCTCCCCGCGATTTTATGTCGTAAAGCATGATGGGAAGCCCGTGGCTGGGGCTTTCCGAGAGCCTCACGTTTCTATGGATGATCGTCTTGAAGACCTTCTCGCCGAAATGCTTGCGGACGTCGTCGGCGACCATGTGAGACAGCCGGTTTCTCGTATCGAACATGGTCAGAAGAATCCCGGCCATGGAGAGCGCAGGATTGAGTCTGGCCTTGATGAGACGGATCGTGTTCAACAGGTGTCCCAGTCCTTCCATGGCAAAGTATTCACACTGGAGCGGGATGATGACGTCGTCTGCCGCTACGAGAGAGTTGATGGTCAGGAGCCCCAACGACGGCGGGCAGTCGATGATCATGTAATCATAAGGACGGTCCACATCCCGCAAGATGTTCCGGAGCCACTTCTCCCGGTCCTGAAGAGAGATAAACTCGATTTCAACGCCGATCAGGTCCTGGTTCGAGGGTGCTATGTCAAGCGTCGGGATCGGTGTGCCCACAATGATGTCCTCGAGGGGTACCTCGCCGATCAGGGCGTGATAGAAATTCTTTTCCCGCGCTGTGGCCCTGTCGATACCCACGCCGCTCGACGCGTTCCCCTGGGGATCGCAGTCGATGAGGAGCGTCCTCTTCTCCGCGGCGGCAAGGGATGCGGCCAGGTTGATCGCCGTTGTGGTCTTCCCGACGCCGCCCTTCTGGTTGGCTATGCAGATGATTTTACGCATCGTATGGAATACAGGCTAAAGGCAAAGGGCCAAAGGCAAAAGGATTTATGTTGTGTGTTGTGGTTTGTAGCATAAAAAAAGGGTAAATCAAAGGGATATTTTGAACGGGGAGGAGAGGTTAAGCCTTTTGAAATATTAGTATTTTTCTAAAATCTCCCGTTACGGGAAGATGGATTTCGCGGGAGCCGGAAAATTTCATTCCCACTTCCTGCAGCATGGGCAGGGAATCCTCGAGTTCCGCCTCAAAACCGGGCCCTTTCATGGCGATCAGAAGACCTCCGGGGACGAGAAAACCGACCCCCAGCCGCAGATATTCTGGAAGTTTGAGGGTTGCCCTGGAAATGACCGCCTCAAAACGGCCGTGGTATGCATCGTCGGTCAGCAGCAGCTCCGCCCTCCTGTTCACCACGGCGATTTCCCCGAGTCCCAGCCTGCGAACGGCGGCTTTGAGAAAAGATGTTTTTTTCCGCGAGGAATCCAGCAGCGTGACGTTCAGGGAAGGGAAGATGATCTTGAGAGGGATTCCCGGGAATCCCGCGCCGGTACCCATGTCCAGAAGGCGGCCGTTCATGTTGCCGATGGAAGAAGCCGCTGTCAGGGAATCGGTGAAGTGCTTTATAGGGATATCCAGCGGGGATTTAAGGGAAACGAGGTTTATTCTCGCGTTCCAGAAGAGCAGTTCGCGGCAATAGTCCTGGAAAAGGCGAATCTCCCTCTCACCCAGATCCAATCCGATTTCCCGGGACGCGAGCAGGAGGGTATCCGTCATTTTGGAGATGTCATAATCTTTGGCTTTCATGATATAAGCCTTATCAGAAGGGACAAGAGAGGGCAACCAAACAATGGCCGCAGGGGTGAACAAGAGGAACATCACCATCGTCCTGAACAAACCGAAGTATCCGGGTAATATCGGGTCCGTGGCGCGGTGCGCCGCCAACATGGGAATAAGGAAGATCATCGTCGTGAATGGACAGAACCACGATCTGGAAAAGATCCGACAGATGGCGACCCACCTTGCGGCAGGGACGGTGGAAAAAATCCGGTTCGTCGATTCGCTGGAAGAGGCCCTGTCCGGGTTTCATTACATTGTGGGAACCACGTCGCGGCTGGGGAGCGCGAGGCGCGCCACGCTTTATCCCCGGGAGATAGCGGTGGAGCTCGTGGACCTCTCGCAGCATAACGGGATCGCCCTTCTCTTCGGTCCTGAGGATTTCGGTCTCACCAACGAAGAGTTGAAGTTCTGCCACTGCCTGGTCACTATTCCCACATCGGAGGATCTCAAATCCATCAACCTCTCCCACGCCGTGATGATCCTCTGCTACGAGATTTTTCTTGCCGGCCAGGAGGAAAAGAAGATTTTCACACCCAGGCTCGCCACGTCCCGGGAACTGGAAGGGATGTACGGACAGCTGACAGACGTGCTCACGAGGATCGGCTTCATCAATCCGGAGAACCCCGACTACTGGATGATGAACATCCGCCGTTTTCTTTCCCGCGTCAAGCTGTACTCAAAGGAAGTGCAGATTCTCCGCGGTGTCTGCCGCCAGATCGACTGGTACGGACGGAACAAAAAAACTTGACTTTCACCCATCGGGAACTTAATAGTCTTACTTCATTGTCGCCCCTTTTCCTTAATGCGCAAACACCCAAGGGAGAAAAGCATGATAAATAAATTTTCCTTCACGGGAGCCGGGAAGATCGTTTTCGGACAGGGCTCCTTCGCCGCGCTACCCGCGCACATTCATGAACTGGGAGGCCGCAGGCCCTTCGTCGTGCTCGACAAAAACCTCTCTCAATCCGGATTCAAAGAGAAGATAGCCGACGTTCTGGGCGCGGGCCGTCTCGCATACGTGCTTTACGACCGGGTGGAGCCGGAGCCGGTGATCGGGCTGGCCGATGACGGCGCGAAAGCCGCCCTGAAAGGGAAGTGCGATTGCGTGGTGGGGATCGGAGGCGGAAGTGCTCTTGACTGTGCCAAGGCCATCGCTGTTCTCGCGGCCAACAGGGGCAGGGCCGTGGACTACCTGGGACTGAACCGGGTGCCGGGTCCGGGGCTGCCGAAGATCATGATTCCCACGACGGCGGGGACGGGAAGCGAGGTCACCTTCACGGCCGTTTTCGTGCGGCCCGATCTCAAAAAGAAGGAGGGGATGAACAGCCCGCACCTCTATCCCGAGATCGCCCTCCTGGATCCCCTGCTGACGCTGAGTCTCCCGCCGGTGCCGACAGCCGCGACGGGGATCGACGCCCTCTGTCACGCCATCGAATCCTACACCTCGATCAACGCGAGCCCCATGAGCGAACTTCTTTCCATCGAGGCGATAAGCCTCATATCGGAAAATCTCAGGACGGCGGTTCACAGCGGGAAAGACGCGGAGGCGCGGGAGAAGATGCTCCTGGGAAGCCTGTACGCCGGTCTCGGCCTCGCAAACGCGGGCGTCACGGCGGTTCACTCCCTCTCCTATCCCCTGGGCGGGAAATACGGCATCCCCCACGGTCTCGCGAACACCGTGATGCTTCTTCCCGTGATGGAATTCAATCTTCCGGGCGCCCTGGAAAAATTCGCCGTCGTCGCCGGCGCCATGGGCGAGGCCGTTGACGACCTGCCGCTCCGGGATGCGGCTTATCTGGCCTTGGAGGCCGTGGAAGCGCTCATCGAGGACTGCGGAATTGCGGAGAGCCTCAAGACCCTCGGGGTTGCGAAAAGGGATTTCCCCTCCCTGGCCGACGTGGCCATGACGGTGACGCGGCCCTTGGAGAACAACCCGCGTAAGGTCACGCGGGAAGACGCGATCGAAATTTATAAACGGGCATTTTAATCTGGAGGAATCAGCATGGCAGGAGCGGAACTCATCGGCACCGAAGAGATGAAGGAAGTCATGGAGGTCCTGGAAACGGGCGTCCTCATGAGATACGGATTCGACAAGGAAAGAAAAGGGGTCTTCAAGGTCCGGGAATTCGAAGAGGCCTTCGCGAAGTATTGCAGTGCCCGCCATGCCCTGGGCGTCACCTCAGGCTCCTCTGCTCTCAAGATTGCCCTGACCGCCCTCGACGTGGGACCGGGAGATGAGGTCATCGTTCCCGCTTTCACGTTTCTGGCCACCTACGAGGCCGTTCTGGAAGTCGGCGCCATTCCCGTCATGGCCGATATCGATGAGACATTGAATCTGGATCCGGCGGACATAGACAGAAAGCGCACCCCTTACACGAAGGCCGTTATCCCCGTTCACATGTGCGGGGCCCCGGCGTGGATCGACAGGATTGTGGCGGCGGCGAAAAAAAACAATCTCCTGGTCCTGGAAGACAACGCCCAGGGGTGCGGCGGGAGCTTCAGGGGAAAGAAGCTCGGCACCTTCGGCGACATGGGCATCTTCAGTTTCGATTACTACAAGACGCTGACCACGGGCGAAGGCGGAATGATCCTCACGGACAGCAAGGCGCTCTACGAACGCTCCGACTGGTATCACGATCACGGCCATGACCATAACCCCAAGGTGAGCCGGGCCCTGGAAGGGAGAACCATTCTGGGTTTCAATTACCGGATGAACGAGCTTCAGGGAGCCCTTGGCCTCGCCCAGTTGAGGAAACTGGATTATATCGTCGCGGAACAGAGAAAAAACAAAGCGGCCGTCAAGGAAGCCCTGGCCCTTGTGAAGGGCGTGAAGTTCCGGGAGCTCGCCGATCCCGCCGGCGACACGGCCACATTCCTGGCCTTCAATCTTCCCGATGCCGGCATGACCAAGAAATTCCAGAAAGCCCTCGGCGCGGCAGGCGTGGACACGGTGTGCTACAAAGAGAACCTCTGGCACTACGTTCCCAACTGGGAGCATTTTCTGGCGAAGTCCACGGCGAACTCGAAGAAATATCCTTTCACGGATCCCACGTACGTGGGGAAGGCGGATTACAGCGCGCGCCATATCCCGCGGGCGGAGGATATCCTGGGAAGGACGCTGGTCATGGGAATCGCCGTCCGGATGCCCGCCGAAAGGATGGATGCGATCCGGCGGGCGATTGAGAAAGCGGGGAAAACGCTCTAAAAGGTTGTTGAAAAACACGACTTTCATCAGGCTGTTCAAAAACGTTCATGGTTCGACAGGCTCACCATGACAAATTGTGCAGCCTGTCCTGAGCCCGTCGAAGGAAGGGGCGCAGCGCAACGCCGCAGATGGGCGTTTTTCAACAGCCTGCTGATAACTTTATCCAAAGAACCAAGATCGCCGCCTATTTTTCCATACGGGCGGACGTCACCTTTTTTGTCACTATCCGCACATGCAACATCGATAGAGTTTTTATGAACATCCAGACCAACGTATGTGATATACTTTTTCATGACCTGCCTCCTTTGTTATGGCTCTGTGCTGGAATCTTCCAGGATCCTCAGCATAACCCACGTTTCAAAGGGCAGGTCAACTTTTTTAGCTGTCAACCATTATGACTAAGGAGACGGTGTATGATTGTTGTAACCGGTGGTGCGGGATTTATCGGGAGCGCTTTCATCTGGAAGCTCAACGAGGAGGGGATCGATGATATCCTGATCGTGGATAATCTGGGCGTCTCGGAGAAGTGGAAGAATCTGGTCAAGCGGCGCTTCAACGATTATCTCCACAAGGAATCCTTTCTCGAGATGGTGCTCTCGGACAAGGTCCCCTTCCAGGTCAGCGCGGTCATCCACATGGGGGCCTGTTCCTCCACGACGGAGCGAAACGCCGAGTACCTCATGAGGAACAATTACCTGTACAGCCGCGCCCTGGCGGTCTGGGCGATGAAGAACAATGTCCGCTTTATCTACGCGAGCAGCGCCGCGACCTACGGCGACGGCTCCCTGGGATTTTCCGATGACGATTCCGTGACGCTCACGCTCCGCCCCATCAACATGTACGGCTATTCCAAGCAGCTCTTCGACGCGGGCATTCTGAAAAACGAGCTGCAGAAGAGCGTGACGGGAATAAAGTTCTTCAATGTCTTCGGCCCCAACGAATACCACAAGGAAGACATGCGGAGTGTCATTCACAAGGCCTTCGGCCAGATCCGGGAATCGGGAAAAGTGCGGCTGTTCAAATCCTACAAGCCGGAATATCCCGACGGAGGGCAGGTGCGCGATTTCGTCTATGTCAAGGATTGCGTGGATGTCCTCTGGTGGATTTTCCAGAACCCCGGCGTGGCCGGGATCTACAACCTTGGAACAGGGAAGGCCCGAACGTGGAACGACCTCGTGAAAGCCGTCTTTGCCGCCATGGGCCGGGAGCCCCGGATCGATTATATCGAGATGCCCGAGGACATCCGCGGCCAGTACCAGTATTTCACCGAAGCGAAGATGGAGAAGCTCAGCGCGGCGGGCTGTCCCGTCCCGTTCCGCTCTCTCGAAGACGCGATCCGCGATTACGTGGTCAACCATCTGCAGCAGAAGGACCCGCACCTGTAACAGGATTTTTCGCCGCGCAAGGATTCCGGAGACATCCGAATTCCAGGCGGGATGTCTCGCACCCGCTCCATCGTATCCGAAAGTTATTTCCTGCAAAAAATCCGGAAGAAGACGTTTAAGATTGACGTACACATCATGTGCTGATAGAAGGTGTATGAGGGAGGTGAGATCCGTGCGGACGAATATCGTGATCGATGATGACCTGATCCGAAAGGCAATGAAGTATACGGGACTGAAAACGAAAAAAGAGGTCGTCCATCATGCCCTGGCGGAGGTCGTTCACCGTTCAGAGAGAAAAAAGATTCTTAGTCTGAAGGGCAAACTGCACTGGGAAGGCGATCTGAAAAAGATGAGGCGGCTGCGGACCGATGATTCTAGTTGATTCATCCGTGTGGGTTGCCTTTTTTAACGGGCGGAAAAGGCCCGCGGTGGATGTGCTGCAGAGGCTTATAGAAAAAGAAGAGGATGTCTGCCTCTCGGAATATATTCTGATGGAAGTGCTTCAGGGATTCAGGAAAGACAAGGCTTTTCACCTGGCTTATCGATGCCTGAGGATGTTTCCCATATACGCAATGAAGGGAATGTCGTCCTATATTGCGGCTGCAGAGATGTATAGGGCTTGCAGGAAAAAAGGAATAACCGTCCGAAGCGCTGTGGATTGCCTGATCGCTCGGATGGCGATCGAAAACGAATGGATTCTTCTGCACGATGATGCGGATTTTGATCACATTGCCTCCATCTTCCCTCTCCAATTATTCACGGCATCTTCACTGACCGCTGAAAGCTAATGGCCGGTTGACTATGAACGTTGTCTGCATCATTCCCTCTCGATATGAATCCTCAAGGTTTCCGGGAAAGCCCCTCGCCGATCTCTGCGGGAAACCCATGATCCAGCACGTCTACGAGCGGGCGCTGAAATCGCCCCTTGTCTCATATGCTGCCGTTGCTACGGATGACGAGAGGATCTTCATGGCCGTGAAGGGATTCGGCGGGAATGCCCTCATGACCGCCTCAACGCATCGCTCCGGCACGGACCGGATCGCCGAAGCCGTATCAGCACTGGGACTAAGCGATTCCGACGTGGTCGTGAACATCCAGGGAGATCAGCCCCTCTTCGAGCCCGCCCAGATCGAGGAGGTGGCGAGGCCGCTCATAGACGATGCGGCTGTATACTTCTCCACGCTCATCTACCGGATCCGGAGAGAAGAGGAAATCACCCACCCCAATGCCGTGAAAGTTGTCTTTGACAGAAATCATTTTGCCCTTTATTTTTCCCGGGCGACGGTCCCTCACGTGAGAGACAGGGGGATGCGGGCGGCGTACTACAAGCACCACGGGATTTACGCCTACAGGAAATCGTTCCTCGTGACCTTCACGGGCCTGGGGGAAGGCGATCTGGAGCGGCTGGAAGCCCTGGAGCAGCTTCGCGCCCTGGAGCACGGGTACCGGATCAAGGTCGTGGAAACGCAGTACGATTCCGTGGAAGTGGACACGCCGGAGGAACTGGCGCGGGTGAGAAAAATCATTTTGAAAGACGAAGGATAGTCCAACCACCCACCATGGAAATCATCGACTCCCACATCCATTGCGGCGTCCAGAATTCCCGTCTTCCCCTGGAAATCGTCAAGCGATACCTGGAGGAGGGTGATATCCAGGGCGCCTGTCTCTATGCTCCGGTGGAGGATATCTATGACCGCTCCGACTACCATTTCACGGATACGCCCGCCTGGATGGCCTGCCGCCGCCGCGCCAACGAATACCTTCTTGACATCCAGAAAAGCCACGAAGATATCTTTGCCTATTTCTTTGTCTGGAACGATTTCAGGAAGGAAGAACTTGCAAAAGGGTATAAGGGCGTCAAGTGGCACCGGCACGAATACGAACCCGTTTATCATTACGACGATCCCCGGTGTGAGGAATTCCTCCAGGAAATCTACCGTCTCCAGATTCCTGTCGTTCTTGAGGAGTCCTTCGAAAACACCCGTTATTTTGTCCGGCGGGTGGCAGGGCGCACACCCATCATCATTCCCCACATGGGAGGATTGAACGGCGGCTTCTCCGCCATCATGAATTCAGGGATCTGGGACGATGAGACGGTTTATGCCGATACCGCTCTCGCTTCGGGACGCGAAATAGAGGTTTTTCTGAAAAGGTACGGAAGCCGGAGACTTCTTTTCGGAAGCGATTTTCCCTTTGGAATTCCGCACAGCGAACTCCAGACCGTAAACCACCTGGGCATCAGCCGGGAGGACTATGAAAATATCGTCTGCGGGAACATTATGAGGTTGATGAAGATGGGCGGCTGACGCCTCTCCTGCCCTCGTGTGAAAACCTGCTTTGGCGGGGCGGACAGGAGATGCGATTTATAAACATTGGAGGTTCATATAGAACAATGGCCGGAAAATTTCGAGACACCCTTTTCCTTCGGTTCTTCACTTTTCTGAAGATTCCCCTTCTCTTCTATGTCAGGCCGGTGATAGAGGCTCTGGATGATGATCAATGCGTGGTTCGGATCCCGCTCCGGCGCCGGACAAAAAATCATATGAACGCTATGTACTTCGGCGTCCTCGCCGCGGGCGCGGACTGCGCCGGGGGCTTCATGGCCATGAGGCTGATTCAGAAAGACGGGGGACGGACATCGCTGCTCTTCAAGGATTTCAAGGCGGAATTTCTGAAACGGGCTGAAGGCGATGTTCTTTTTACCTGCGGAGACGGCGCGGCCATTCGCCGGGCGGTGGAGGAGGCAACACGAACCGGCGAGCGTGTCAATCATCCCGTCCATGTCACCGCCACCGTTCCGTCCAGGTTCGGAGCAGAACCCGTGGCTGAGTTCGAACTCACGCTTTCTCTGAAGACACGTTAAGCCCCGTCACATTCCATGCAGGTGCGCGAAGCGGAGGAAAGGATAAAACGATGGAAATTGCGGAAGGCCTGCATGCATTTATATGGAAGAACCCGCAGGCGAACAACACCAACACCTATCTCATCACGGGATCGAAGAATATTCTTGTCGATCCCGGGCACCTTCAGCTTTTTGACCATGTCAGGACGGGCCTTGCCCGTCTCAATCTGTCCCCGGACCGGATCGATGCGGTTCTGCTGACGCACGGCCACGTGGACCACATGGAGGCGATGCCGCTTTTCCGGAAACCGACCCTGCTTGCCATGAGCCGGGAAGCCTCCCAATTCATAAGAGAGTGCGGGGGCGACGACCGTTTTGCCCCCGATTTTTTTCTCGGTGAAGGGAACCTCAGGATAGGCGATATCAGCCTGGACATCCTGTTGACGCCCGGACATTCCCCGGGTTCCATCTGTCTGTACTGGCCGGATCGCAAAGCCCTTTTTACGGGGGATGTGATTTTCAGTCAGAGCATCGGGAGGACGGATCTTCCGGGAGGCAGCGGAAAGCTTCTGAAAGAAAGCATCCAGCGGCTGGTGAAACTCGACGTGGAATACCTGCTCTCCGGCCACGGGGGACCCGTGATCGGGAAAAAGGCCGTCCGGGACAATTTCCGGATGGTGGCGGATTGCTGGTTCAGTTATCTGGAAGGCGACTGATCTGCCTGCGGAAGTCCGAGAGGGTTTGCTGATAGAAGAGATTCCATTCCTCATCTCTGGAGAGGTCAGGGTGTACGGCGCTTCCGGATATGCCCTGCTCCGCGAGCCGAATCCTCGCTCTTTTCAGAAATTCCGGTTGCTCAGAGGCTATTCTGGCTTGAAAAGCCCTTGAAACCGCGAGATAGGGGTCTTTTTTTATTCCAAGGAGCTTTTCAAGAATCTGATAAATCTTCCTGTTGTCTCCCGCCGGGTTGATCTGTTCGATCGTCAGTTCTTTCAGGATCTTGCGGACATTCTCTTCACGTCCCTTTCCATCCCTTTCCATTTCCTTCTTCAGCGACTTCAGGTCTGAGAGACCGTTGAGGAATTTCATCGTCCACCCCCGGAGATTTTCTTCCCTTTCCCTGCGCTGGAAGCTTTCTTTTTCCTCGGCCGTCATGGCGAGGTTCTTTGTCCGTTCGAGAACAAGATCCAGGGTGCTCTTAATCTCTGCCATTATAGCGATCCTTCCAGAAAGTGTTGTCCGTAAAGCCTGATAAAAACCTGGAAAAGATACTGCAACTTTGAGAATTTTTCAAGGCGATATAAGGGATTTCCCAATAAAATCTTGACAAACCGTCTTGACTATGGTTTAGAGGAGAGCTTCAAAATTTTAAAGGACTGAACATATGAAGAAGACCCTAAAGAACACGACCAACACAAAACGGAAAAGGACACACGGCTTCCTCGTCAGAATGGCGACCAAGGGAGGAAGACTGGTCCTGAGCAGGAGACGGGCAAAGGGGAGAAAGAGACTTGCCGTTTGAGGTTCCCTCTGCGGGCAGGCGAAAGCCGGCGGGCGGGGCTGAACGGGACAAAAAAGAAGGGCGGCCCTGTCTGCTTGAAGAGGATGAAAAGACAGTCTTTCGGCAAAGACGAGAGAATTCTGAAAAGGAAAGAATTTACGGCCGTTTATGATCAGGGGAGGCGGCTTTCTTCCGAAAACTTCATCGTTCTTTTAAGCCCGAATCAGTCAGGGATCAGAAGGCTGGGACTGACCGTCAGCAAAAAGGTCGGGATGGCGGTCCGGAGAAACAGGATCAAACGCCTTCTGAGAGAGTTTTTCAGACAGAATAAAGACCGGCTCCCGCCGGGACAGGACATGGTCATCATAGCAAGGAAGGATACCTCTTCCAGGAAGTATGAAGAAGTGAGACGGGAGCTTGAGGACCTTTTGATATCATGTACGCGCGACGATTAGGGAAAATATTTATTCATTTAATTAAAATTTATCAGCTTGTTGTATCCCCCCTTTTTTTCCCCTGCTGTCGTTTTTATCCTTCGTGCTCCGAATACACCATACAGGCCGTCCAATTACACGGTCCTTTGAAAGGGCTGTATATGGGTCTGAAGAGGCTGCTTCGGTGCCATCCCCTTTGCGAGGGCGGTTACGACCCCATAAGGTAATCAATGCAGAGGTATAATCTGGAGGCTTTTAATGGATAAAAGGACAATCCTCGCCATCGTTCTGGCTTTTGCCGTGGTCATGATCTATCAGGTTTTCTTTGTAAAACCCATTCCGCAGAAGCCGCCGGTCCCCGCTCAACAGGAAGGGCAGAAAGCCGTTGAACCTTCAGCGACAAAGCCGCCTGTCCAGGCAGCCCCGGCCCGGATCAGAACGCTCACGCCGTCCAAGGTTGCTGTTCCCGGACAGGATATCACGGTGGATACCAACCTTTATTCCGCAATCTTCAATACGAAAGGGGCGGGACTCAAATCCTTTAAACTGAAAGAGTACAAAAAGGAGTTGGGAAAAGATTCGGAGCTTATTGAACTCGTGGAGGTTAAGGAAGGAATGACGCTTCCGCTCTCCGTCACCTTCCCGGACTCCAGCGTTCCTGTTTCGCCCGAAGAACATTACAAGGCCGACACAAGCGCGATCGCCCTGACGCAGGGGCAGGATGTCAGGAAACTCACTTTTTCGGTCTCTTATCCCGAGGGGGTGAGAATCGAAAAAACCTTTACTTTCTATGGGGATAAATACCGCTTCGATCTGGATGTCAAGGTTTACAACAAAACCGCCCTGAATCTGAACCAGAAGGCCCTCCTCTCCTGGAATCAATATGTGGATCCAAAACTCGAAGAGGACAGCTACGGCCATCTGGGTCCTGTTTATGATATCAAAGGCGAGGTTGACACCGAGAATGTCAAGAAAATGGATACGAGAAAGGTCCTCGGACCCCAGGTGTCATGGGGCGCTTTTGAGAGCAAATATTTTATCGCCGCCATGATACCGAAGCAGCCTTCCCTGACCAGCCTTGTCATGTCGAAGGATGTGAGAGAGCTTTTTACCGTGAGCCTGGAAGGTCCCGGCAATCTTGTTCCATCCGGCCAATCAGCGGTTTTCTCTTACGCATTGTATATGGGGCCGAAAGAGTACCAGAACCTCAAGGCCGAGGGTGTGGGTCTTGAAAACGCCATCGATTTCGGTTCCTGGATCAAGTGGCTGGCCCTTCCCCTTCTCATGGCCCTCAATTTTCTTTACAAGTTTGTCCACAATTACGGCATTGCCATCATCATCATCACGTTAGCGACGAAAATCCTTTTCTGGCCCCTGGGCAACAAAAGCTACAAGTCCATGAAGGAGATGCAGAAGGTTCAGCCGAAGATCACCGAATTGAGGGAAAAATACAAGAGCGACAAGGCCCGGCTCAATCAGGAGGTCATGCAGATCTACAAGACCCACAAGGTCAACCCGCTCGGGGGGTGTCTCCCCATGATCATTCAGATCCCCGTGTTCTTCGGCCTCTATAAGACTCTCCTGTATTCTATTGAGCTTCGCCACTCGCCCTTTGTTTTCTGGATCCAGGATCTTTCGGCAAAGGACCCCTACTTCATAACGCCCATTATCATGGGCGCCACCATGTTCTGGCAGCAGAAAATGACGCCGGCCATGGGGGATCCCATGCAGCAGAAGCTGATGCTGTTCATGCCCATCATTTTCACTTTCTTGTTTCTGAATTTTCCTTCAGGGCTGGTGATTTACTGGCTGTTTAACAATATCCTCAGCATCGGGCAGCAATCCTACATAAACAAGACCATGTCTTAAACGATGAGGTGTTTTGGATGAATACCCTTGAAATCGAAGGGAAAAACATTGACGAGGCCATAGAGAAGGCCTGTCGGGAATTCAATGTACCCCGGGAAAAAATGAATATAGAGATTCTTTCCGAGGGATCCAAGGGTTTTCTCGGTCTGGTGGGGACGAAAAAGGCGCGGATAAAAGCCAGCCTTCTGTCACTTGATGTGGCGCTTGAAAAGGATTTTGAACCGCCCCGGGAGATAAAGGAAGCCGCCCCGGCGAGGAAGGTCGTTGAACCGAAAAAGACGTCAGCAGCAGCCATTGAACCCGGTGAAAACGCAGCCGGGGAAGCGAAGGAGCTCCTCCAGGGAATTCTCTCGCGGATGGGCCTGAAATTTCCGGTGTCCGTTGAAGAGACGGCAGAGGCTATCACCCTGAATATCAAAGGGGACGGGAGTGGTCTTCTCATCGGGAAGGGCGGCCAGACCCTCGATGCCATTCAATACATTCTGAATAAGGCAGTCGGCAAATCCGGCAGAGACAAGAGGATGATCGTCCTGGATACGGAGGAATACAGGGACAGGCGGGATGAGTATCTCATCGCCCTGGCGGCAAAGCTTGGCGGGAAGGTCAAGAAGACAAAGAAGCCCCTGACCATCAATCACATGAGCGCCCGGGACCGCAGGGTTATTCACTTGGCACTGAAGAGTGACGAGGCCCTCACCACGAGGAGCCGGGGCGAAGGGGCCTACCGCAAGATCATCATTCTGCCGAGCAAAAAGGAGTAATCCCTATCCGGTCAATTTCAATGGGGATCCAGGACACCATCGCGGCCATCGCCACGCCCCCGGGCGTCGGCGGTATCGGCATCATAAGAGTGAGCGGCCCGAAGGCCGGGGAGATCGGGCGTCTTCTCTTCCGGCCGGCGAAAGAACCCTGCCCTTTTGCAACACACCATCTCTACTACGGGGATCTCGTTTCACCTGAAACGGGAAACATGCTCGACGAAGTCCTCATCACCCTCATGAGAGGCCCCCGTTCCTTTACCGGCGAAGACGTCCTGGAGATCCACTGTCACGGCGGACCGGTGATCCTCCGATCGGTGCTGGAGTCGGTTCTCAGGGCCGGAGCGCGCCCTGCGGACCCCGGGGAGTTCACCCGGCGGGCCTTCCTGAACAATCGTCTTGATCTCTCCCAGGCGGAGGCCGTGGCCGATCTGATCATGGTGAAGACCCGCAGAGGACTTGATGCTTGCCTGGCCCAGCTCAAAGGCCGCCTCTCGGAAAAGATCCATTCACTGCGAGAATCCCTCATGGAGATTATCGTCCTTCTCGAGGCGGACGTTGATTTCCCGGACGAAGATCTGGATATCCTGCCCGTCCCGCGGATAGCCGTGATGATGGAGTCTGCGGCCGCTGAGATCAAGGTGATCCTCGGGACCTATGACGATGGCCGGATTTTCAGGGAGGGCCTCAAGACCGTCATTGCCGGCCGGCCGAATGTGGGGAAATCCAGTCTCCTGAACCGGCTGCTGGGCGAGGAGCGGGCCATCGTCACGCCGATTCCCGGGACCACGAGGGACTTCATCGAGGAGGCCGTTCATATCGAGGGGCTCCCGGTCCGATTGACCGATACAGCGGGGATCCGGGACACGGGAAATATTATTGAACAGAAAGGCGTCGAGCGGGTCTGGGAAAAACTCTCCGGCGCCGACGCGGTCATCCTGCTTCTTGACGGGAGCGAGGAGCTTTCCGGTGAAGACAGGGCGCTCTTGGAAAGTGTGGAGAAGAAAAAATGCATCGTGGCGATCAACAAATCGGATCTGCCGCCGCGGATGACGGAGGAGGATGTCGCGAAAATGATGCCGGGCGTCAGGCCCATCCGGATATCAGCCAAGTACGGCGACGGCATGGCTCAGCTCAAGGAGAAAATCCTGGACCTTGCGGGAAGGGAAAGGAGTTCTTCAGAAAACGATGTGGTGATCGGCAGCCTCCGCTACAAAACAGCCTTCGAAAAGGCCGCGGAGCTTATTCTGAAGGCGAGCGAAAGTCTTCTGAGCGGGTTTTCTCCCGAGTTTGCCGCTCTGGACATCAAGGAAGCCTTGCGGCATCTTGAAGAAATCGTGGGTGAGACAACAAGCGAAGACCTGCTGGACAGGATTTTTTCAGCCTTCTGCATAGGCAAATGACAGGGCACTTTTCGCATTGCGGAGACTATTTTTGCGCGTTGAGCCGCGGCCGCTTCAAAGCCCTGATTTCAGGGCGGAGATGAACCCCGTCCCGCCTTGACATCCCGCCGCTTTGCCGTTATCATCGCCTTACAAAAAAGTCCCGGATGATAATGCCTTCATGGAAACCTTTGCCTTAGCGGCGATCAGCTTCACCATTGCGATCTCCCTGCTGATCCGAAAGAAAAAAAATCCGCTCTATATTTCCTTCGCCGGTCTCTGTCTGGCCATCTTTCTTCAAAAAGCCGGGACGTTTCTTTCGGGTCTCTCGCCCCGTGTCCTCTTCGGGATCATCCACACGCTGGGAGCCCTCTCCGTTCCCCCGCTTCTCGTGGCGTTCACCCGCCTGTTTTCAGGGCGGGATTTTCTGCCGAAGCGGGCGGTCGTCCTCACCGCGGCGGGCAGTTTCATCATTCTGGCGGCCTTTCTCTTTCCCTTCGGTGAGGCCTACCGGGAACGTCTTTCTCTCTATTACATTCTCGTTATCCTGAGCGGCTGCTTCCTGGCGCTTCTGCTTTCTATCAAGGGCAAGGCGGCCGCCGCGGACAGGAGACGGATGGCCTATGTGGCCGCTGCCTGCGTCTGCGGGGCGGCACTCAGTGTCACGGATGTTTTTTCTTCTCTGGGCTACGCGGTGCCCCCGCTGTCCGACATGGCCGTGGCGGCTCTCCTTTATTTTGTTCTGGTGATCATCACGCACTCGGAGCTCCCGGAGCTTTATGAGTTCATGGCCCGGGCCCTCATCATCTCCATTCTCATCCTCTTTTCGACGACCATGTTCTTTCTGGTGATCGGACTTTTCGGAAAAGGTTCAACCCCGGAATTCACCACGGTTTTCATGGCAGCCCTTCTGATTGTCATCGCCATGGACCCTTTGAGGCTCATCCTCCGAAAGGCCTTTGTATACCTCTTTCCGGAAAACAAGGATTTCTTTACGTCCCTGTATGGCTTCGGGGAGGAACTGGAGCGGGAGAAGTCGGAGCTCCTGGAAGAAATGGCCACGGGACTCGCCCACGAAATCAGGAATCCCCTCGGATCCATTAAGGGGGCGGCCCAGTATCTGCAGTCGGAAGTGGAAAGCGACGAGAGCCGGAAGCTTCTGGATGTCATTGTTGAGGAAGCGGACCGCCTGAACGGCGTGGTGTCTCAATTCCTCAATTATGCAAAACCTTACCGGCTGAATCTGAAAGCGCAGGACATCAATCCCGTCATCGAGAAGGCTGTCTCCGTCATTCGGGCAAACAACCTCTCGGAGCGGATCGTCATCGAAACGGATCTGAACCCCACTTTGCCTCTCGTCGATGTGGATGCCGAGCAGATGATCCAGGTGATCATCAATATCGCCTTCAATGCCATCGAGGCCATGCCGGAGGGTGGGACCCTGATGCTCAGGACCTCCCGGATCGACAGCGAAAAGGGCGAGGCCATCGGTATCTCGATCCGGGATACGGGCAGGGGCATTCGAAAAGAGGAGCTGCGGAACATCTTCAAACCTTTTTTCACGACCCGGGAAAGGGGGATCGGACTCGGTCTTGCCCTCTGTCATCGCATCATAAAGAAACATGGGGGTTATATCCGGGTCAAATCCATCCCGGGGCAGGGGAGTATATTTTATATCCGGATCGGCGTTTAGTCAGGCTGTTCAAAAACGCACATCCCCGCTTTCGAGACTGTGTCGCAATTCTCTTTTTTGTCATTTCGAGTGAAACGAGAAATCTTGATACTTAATAATATGAATATCTTAAGATTCCTCACATACGTTCGGAATGACATTTTTTGTTATTGCGACACAGTCTCTTCGCGGGGGCGTCTGCATGCTGCCCTCATCCCTCCCTTCGGCAACCCTTCGACGGGCTCAGGGTGACAAAAATGGTTGTCGCAGTGAGCTTGTCGAACTGCGAACCATCGGGCGCCTTGCATCTGCACGTTTTTGAACAGCCTGACGAAAAAGTGTTTAAGAACAACCTTTTCGGCTTATAGACGAGCCGTTATGTTTTTTGATTAATGATAACAGGGACTTCATAACAGTTGCATCAGGATGGGAATTCGTGTAGCTTATCAGCCCTCGGTTGATGGGATCGAAATAACTGTTTATAAGTGCTCATGAAAAAGATACTGATCGTAGACGACGAAGCGAATATGCGGCTGGTCTTGAAGGCCATGCTGAGGAAAGAAGGGTATGATGTGGCCACGGCCGAAAACGGTCTGGAGGCCCTGGGCGTCCTCAAGAATCAGGATGTCGCCGTCGTCGTGAGCGATCTCAAGATGCCGAAGCTCGACGGCATGGGCCTTCTGGATCGGGTGGTCGAAGATTACCCTTCCACCCCTGTCATCATGATCACCGCCCACGGCACGGTGGCCACGGCGGTGGACGCCATGAAGAAGGGGGCCTTTGATTATATCACCAAGCCCTTCGATCAGGATGATTTGAAAAGGGTCGTCAGGAAGGCCCTTCACACCAGCGCCCTGAATGAAGAGGAGTTCATTCTCAGTCCCGAGGATGTGGACCGCTGCGGCATGGTGGGATCCAGCAAGCCCATGATGGACATCTATGACACCATCAAGAAGGTCGCGCCCACGATGACGACGGTTCTCCTGACGGGGGAGACGGGCACGGGCAAGGATCTCATCGCGCACGCCATTCACAGGAACAGTCCCAGGAAAGAGAATCCCTTTATCCGGATCAATTGCGCCGCCATCGCGGAAAACCTGATGGAGAGCGAGCTCTTCGGTTACGAGAAGGGGGCCTTCACCGGCGCTGCCGTGAAAAAGCCAGGGCGGTTTGAGCTGGCTCACAAGGGAACACTCTTCCTGGATGAGGTCGGTGAGATTCCGCGGGACATGCAGGTGAAACTCCTGAGGGTGCTCCAGGATCATGAGTTTGAAAGGGTCGGCGGGTTGAAGACCACCAAGGTGGATGTCCGGCTGGTGACGGCCACGAACCGGAACCTCCTGCAGGACGTGAAGGAGGGGCGATTCCGGGAAGATCTTTTTTACCGGCTCAATGTTTTTCCGATTTGCCTTCCGCCCCTGAGAGAAAGGAGAGGGGACATCCTTCCCCTGGCCGAATATTTTCTCGATAAGTTCAACCGAAAGCTCGACCGGTCCGTCCGTCGTATCGAAAAAGACGTCCAGGATCTTTTTGTTTCTTACGACTGGCCGGGAAATGTCCGGGAACTGGAGCATCTCATGGAGAGGCTCGTCCTCATGGCCAAGGGGGACGCGATTGCCGCGGAAGACCTTCCGCCGGAGGTGAAGGCTCCCCCGGTACCGCCGCAGGGGAAAACCGAGAAGCCCTTCAAGGATTTCATCAAAAGCCAGACAGAGGAAGTCGAAAGACAGATGATCGTCAGGATCCTGGAGGAATGCGGCGGAAACGTGACGCGGGCGGCCCAGCAGCTCGGCCTCAGCCGCAAGGGGCTGCAGCTGAAAATGATCAAGTACAATCTGCGGAAGTAGGAGACTCATGGTCAACAGGATCGAAGTCGGTTTCAGGAAGGGCGTCCGGGACGCAATGGGCGAAAAGGTGCGGCGGCGGATCATCGAGAACCTTCACCTGGATGTGGAGGACGTGCGGACCGTTGATGTCTATACGATAGAAGGCAATTTGAGAAAAAGAGAGTTGACGGCCGCTGCCCGCGGTCCCCTTTCAGATCCCATTATCCAGCGCCACGCCGTGAACCGGGGGCTGGCAGAGGGTTTTGACTGGCTCATCGAGGTCGGGTTCAGGCCGGGCGTGACGGACAACGTGGGGAAGACGGCGCGGGAGGCCATAGAACTTTTGCTCGGCGGCCGTCGCGGCGGGAGAAGCATCAACGTCTATACGTCCAGGCAGTACATCATCCGGGGCGGGATCGGGAGAGAAGAAGCGGAGCGGATCGCCTCCGGACTCCTCGCGAACGACCTCATCGAGCACTACGACATCGTCAGCGGGAGAGACTGGAACCCCGCGAAGGGAATGCCGGCCCATGTTCCGCGGGTGATGGGGGAAGACGATATCCGGGTGGAGGAGATCGATCTCCGGGTAAGCGAAGGGGAACTGCTGGAGATCAGCAACAGGCGCGTCCTGGCCCTGAGCCTCGGAGAGATGGAAGCCATCCGGGATTATTTCCGGAGCGAAGCGGTCCTTCAGGAAAGAAGGGCATTCGGCCTCGGGGAAAGAATCACCGACGTGGAGCTGGAGTCGCTGGCGCAAACATGGTCGGAGCACTGCAAGCACAAGATTTTCAACAGCCGCATCGCGTACGCGGAGGAGGCGGGACAAAGCATTGTCATCGATTCCCTCTTTGACACCTTCATCAAGGGTTCCACCCGGGAGATCCGGGAGAAAATGGGGGATGAAGACTGGTGTCTTTCCGTATTCGTGGACAATGCCGGCGTCATTAAATTTAACGAGGACCACAATCTCGTTTTCAAGGTGGAGACCCACAACTCACCCTCCGCGCTGGATCCGTACGGCGGTGCTCTCACGGGGATCGTGGGCGTGAACCGTGATCCCTTCGGGACCGGGAAGGGGGCCAGGCTGATATTCAATACGGACGTTTTCTGTTTCGCCACTCCCTTTTATGACAGGCCCCTTCCCAAAAGGATTCTCCACCCGAGGCGCATCTATGAAGGGGTGCGCGAGGGCGTGGAGCACGGCGGCAACAAGAGCGGCATCCCCACGGTGAACGGATGCATTGTCTTTGACGACCGTTTTCTGGGCAAGCCGCTGGTCTACTGCGGAACCGGCGGGATCATGCCCGCCCGGCTTGATGGGGAACCCACACACACCAAGGACATTCGTGCCGGGGATGTTATCGTCATGACGGGAGGCCGGATCGGAAAGGACGGCATCCACGGCGCCACCTTCTCATCCGAGGAACTCCACGAAGGTTCTCCGGTGACGGCGGTTCAGATCGGGGATCCCATCACTCAGAAGAAAATGACCGATTTTCTGCTCGTGGCGAGAGATCGCAACCTCTACCGGGCCATCACGGATAACGGCGCCGGCGGCCTTTCCTCCTCCGTGGGAGAAATGGCCCGGCTTCCGGGCGGATGCGAGATCGATCTTCAAAAAGCTCCCCTGAAGTACGCGGGACTGCAGCCCTGGGAGATTCTACTTTCGGAAGCCCAGGAGAGAATGACCCTGGCGGTGGACCCGCGGAAGGTGGACGCTTTCATCATACTGGCGGAGAAAATGGGGGTTGAGGCCACCGTTCTCGGACGGTTCACCGATTCGGGAAAGTTTCATGTCCTCTATGGAGAAAAGACCGTCGCCTGTCTGGATATGGCCTTTCTCCATGACGGGGTCCCGCAGCTCGAACTGAGGGCGACGTGGGCCGCCCCGTGCCATGAAGAACCCGGCTTCCCGGTGCCTGCCGATCCGGGCAAGGCACTGAAGACCATGCTCTCGCGGCTCAACATCTGCAGCAAGGAATCGGTGGTGCGGCAGTACGATCATGAGGTTCAGGGGGGGAGCGTCGTGAAACCCCTCGTGGGCGCCATGAATGACGGTCCCGGTGATGCAGCCGTCATCCGGCCTCTTCTGGATTCTTTTGAGGGGATCGTCGTGGCGAACGGCATCTGTCCGCGCTACAGCGATATCGATACCTATCACATGGCCGCCTGCGCCATCGACGAGGCCGTGCGGAACACCATCGCCGTGGGCGGCTCTCTCGGCCGCATCGCCGGCCTGGATAATTTCTGCTGGTGTGATCCCGTCCAGTCCGAGAAGACGCCGGACGGTGAGTACAAACTCGCCCAGCTCGTCCGCGCGAACCAGGCCCTCTATGATTACACCCGGGCTTATGGGGTCCCCTGCATCTCCGGGAAAGACAGCATGAAGAACGACTATCAGATCGAGGATACCAAAATCTCCATCCCGCCGACGCTGCTCTTCTCCACCATTGGAAAGATGGACGACGTCCGCAAGGCGATGACCATGGATGCCAAGGCGGCGGGACATCTCATCTACGTTCTCGGGGATACTTATCCTGAGCTGGGCGGTTCCGAGTGGTTCGCCATGAACGGCTGGGTGGGGAATGAGGTTCCAAAGGTCGACGCGGAAAGAGCAAAAAAACTCTACTCGGCCCTGAGCCGGGCCATTGACGCAGGGGTCGTGGCGTCCTGCCATGACTGTTCCGACGGGGGTCTGGCGGTGGCCCTGGCCGAGACGGCGTTTTCAGGGGGCTTCGGGATGGCCGTGGATCTGGCTTGCGTTCCCGCTCAAAATATCGACCGTGACGATTATCTCCTCTTTTCGGAATCCCAGAGCCGGTTCGTGGTGACCATTGCGCCGGAAGCAAAGGATGTCTTTGAGTCGATGCTACAGGGAAATACCTTCGCGGAGATAGGCGAAGTGCTTGTGGAGCCCGTCTTCATTGTAAAAGGAATGGGGGGCGAAAAGATTATTGAAGAGGATATTTACGCTCTGAAAGAAGCGTGGCAGAAGCCGCTGAGGTTCTGATGGATCCCCGCCGCAGCCTTTCGAGCAGGAGCACCGGGACGAGGGTTCCGAAAAAGCGAATAGAGATTTTTCGGGTCACCATTCTTATCGCAGCGCAGCGGCCGCAAGTTCAATGTCTGAGTCCGCTGCAGGCGGGCGAGTTTTGAACTTGCAGCGGAGCGAGATTTAGAATGGTCGAAACAATCTCTCCTGAGCGTTGAGGGACCCTTGTCCCGGTGGCGACCGAAAATTGTTTTAGAAGGAGGGCGCCTGAAGACGCCCCTACCCTTCGATGGAAAGTGCTTTTTCAGAACCCTTATCATGGGGTTGAGAGATATGTTTGATATTCGAGGACGCGAGCCTCGAGATTCACTGTAAATGTTTTAGAGAAGAGAAAAATACCTTTGCGGAGCAGCAAGTGGCCTGCCGCGAGTAGATTCACAATAGAAGGTGAAAGATGGCGAGAAAAGTCAGATCGATTGTGTTGACGGGCAACGGGACCAACTGCGAGAGGGAGATGGCTCACGCCTGCCGCCTCGCCGGCTCCGACGAAGTGGATATCGTTCATATCAGCGAGCTTCTCTACGGTGAGAAGCGCCTTGATGACTACGAATTTCTGAACCTGCCCGGCGGCTTCCTCGACGGGGATGATCTGGGATCGGCCAAGGCCGGCGCGAACAGGCTCATTCACGCAGGCATCAGGGAAAGCAGCGAAAAGCTTTCGGACCAGTTTTTCCGTTTCATTCGCGACGGCAAACTTGTCCTCGGGGTCTGCAACGGGTTCCAGCTGATGGTGAAGCTGGGACTGCTTCCCGCCTTTGACGGCGATTATCTGAAACAGACGGCGACACTCACCTTCAACGATTCGGGGCGGTTCGAAGACCGGTGGGTCTATCTCAATATCCTGAGAGACACCCCCTGCGTCTTTACCCGGGACATCGAGAGGATGTATCTCCCCGTGCGGCACGGTGAAGGAAAATTCGTCGCGAAAAACAGGAGCGTCCTGAGAAGACTTCACCTGCAGGGGCAGGTGGTTGTGCGCTACAGTGATGCAAAATGTCTTGACGCCGTCATGGAATATCCGCTGAACCCTAACGGAGCGACAGATGCCGTTGCCGGTATCTGTGACGAAACGGGCCGTCTTTTCGGCCTCATGCCCCACCCCGAGGCCTACCTTCATCGGACGAACCATCCGCGATGGACCCGGGAAAATCTGCCCGAAGAGGGTATGGGTCTGGCCGTCTTCAGAAACGCCGTCGATTTCATCCGGAGTCCGGAATTCTGATTTCCGGGTTTAGAGGATATCCTTCTTTATGGCCTCGAATTCTTCCCGGCTGATTTCCCCCCGCGCATATCGCTTCTGCAGGATGTCCAGCGCGGATTCGTCCTTGCCGATTCCGTGACCGATAGTGCCCGACTTCATCGCCCAGCGGACCAGAACGATAACGGCAATGATGATGGCCGCCCAGAAGATCACCATCATGATAGGCATGATCCACCCGACAATTCCCCATCCCATCATCCAGGGTCCCGTGCCCCATTCATCGCCGCCCCGCCACTGGCCCCAGGCGCTGCCCGCTGCGGTCAGGATGAGAGACAGGCTCATTATGGTTTTCTTCATTTCATAACCCCTTTTGTTTGTCAGGTTTAAACAGGTCGTAGCTCCTGTCTGGAACGTTCCATTCAGCAATCCCGCTCAGCTTTTCCCTAATCGGCGGGCCAGCGAGGCCTCGATGAACTTTCTGAAAAGCGGGTGAGGCCCGTTCGGTCTTGATTTGAATTCGGGATGAAACTGGCAACCCAGAAACCAGGGATGATTCTTGATCTCCACGATCTCCACGAGGTGCCGCTCAGGAGACGTCCCGCTGATGTGCAGCCCCTTCTGGACCATGACATCCCGGAAGTTGTTGTTGAATTCATACCGGTGCCTGTGCCGCTCATGGATTTCCGTTTCACCGTAAGCCTCAAAGGCGAAGGACTCGCTCTCGAGAATGCAGGGATAAGATCCCAGCCGCATGGAGGCGCCTTTTTCCGTGACGCTTCGCTGCTCCGGCAGGAAATCGATGACCGGATTGGGCGTTTTCTCATCGAACTCGGTGCTGTTCGCCCTTTCGAGGCCGCAGACATTTCTGGCGAACTCCGTGACGGCCATCTGCATTCCAAGACAGATGCCGAAGAAGGGAATACGGTTGACCCGGGCATGCTCGATCGCCTGAATCATGCCCTCAATGCCCCGCTGACCGAAACCGCCCGGAACGAGAACGCCGTCCGCCCCGTTCAGCAGGCCTTCGAGACCTTCGCGCTCAACCTTCTCGGAATCCACGTAGCGAAGCGTGACCCGGCTGTCGTTGGCGATACCGCCGTGAACAAGGGCCTCGCTCAGGCTCTTGTAGGAATCCACCAGGTTCACGTATTTTCCCACGATGGCGATGGTCACTTCGTGCCGGGGATTCTTGACCTTCTCCACCATGGCTTTCCATTCTTCCAGATGGGGCTGGCCAGTCCATATGTTGAGAAGGTTTACGATCTTGCTGTCCACCCCCTCCTGATGGAAGATGAGGGGAACTTCATAAATGCAGGTGACGTCCTTGGCCGTGAAGACGGCCTCGATCTCCACGTTGCAGAAAAGGGAGATCTTGGCCTTGATTTCATGGGAGAGGAAATTCTCCGTCCGGCAGAGCAGGATGTCGGGCTGAATGCCTATTTCCCGCAGGGCTGCGACACTGTGCTGGGTCGGCTTTGTCTTCACCTCGCCCGCCGTCTTGATGTAGGGGACCCAGGTGAGGTGGATGAAGATGGCGTTTTCCCTCCCCGCCTCGTTGCGGAATTGCCGCACCGCTTCCAGGAACGGGAGGCTCTCAATGTCGCCGACCGTCCCGCCGATTTCCACGATGGCCACATCGGTTCCCTCCGCGGCCTTCCGGATGTAATCCTTGATCTCGTTCGTGATATGGGGGATCACCTGGACGGTCCCGCCAAGATAATCGCCGCGCCTCTCCTTGGAGATAACGGAAAAGTAGACTTGGCCCGTCGTCAGATTGTTGGCCTTTCCCATCGTGGCGCTGGTGAAGCGTTCGTAATGACCGAGGTCGAGGTCCGTTTCCGCGCCGTCGTCCGTCACGAAGACCTCCCCGTGCTGGAACGGGTTCATCGTGCCCGGGTCGACATTGATGTACGGGTCGAGTTTCTGGTGGGTGACCTTCAGGCCCCGCGACTCCAGGAGACAGCCGATAGAGGCTGCCGCGAGACCTTTCCCGAGAGAGGACAGGACGCCGCCTGTCACAAAGATGAATTTCGTTTTTCTCATGTCTTCACCTTCTTTTGTTTTACTCCCATTCTATGGTGCTGGGAGGCTTGGTGCTGATATCATAGACGACACGATTGATCCCCTTGACCTCGTTGACGATTCTGCTCGATATGGCCTCCAGGACGTCGTGTGGAAACTTGACCCAGTCCGCCGTCATGCCGTCGGTGCTCGTGATGGCCCGGACGGCGATGACATTTTCATAGGTTCTTCCGTCTCCCATCACTCCCACGGTTCTCACCGGAAGAAGGACGGCGAATTCCTGCCAGACCTCGCTGAACAGACCGGCCTTCAAAATCTCCTCGCGGACAATGGCGTCGGCCTTTCGCACCATTTCGAGGCGCTTCTTCGTGATCTTCCCGAGAATCCTGACGGCAAGACCCGGCCCGGGAAAGGGGTGCCGTTCAACGATGGACGGCGGGATGTTCAGCTCCCGTCCCAGTTCGCGGACCTCATCCTTGAATAGGACTCGAAGCGGTTCCACGAGGGACATGTTCAGCTTCTCGGGGAGCCCGCCCACGTTGTGATGGCTCTTGATCACGGCCGAAGGGCCGCCGAAGGAGGATTGGCTTTCGATCACGTCGGGATACAGGGTTCCCTGGGCCAGGAATTTGATCCTGCCGAGCTTCCGGGCCTCTTCCTCGAAGAGACGGATGAATTCCATGCCGATGATCTTTCTTTTTCTTTCCGGATCCGTCACTCCCTGCAGTTTTTTCAGGAAGCGCTCCCGGGCGTGGATGATGCGGAAATGGAGGTGGTACTGGTCCCGGAAGGTGCGAACCACTTGGGCCGCCTCGCCTTCTCTGAGAAGGCCGTTGTCCACGAAAATGGAGATGAGATTGTCCCCGACAGCCCTGTGAAGGAGAACGGCGAGGACGGAGGAGTCCACGCCGCCGCTCAACGCACAGAGCACCCGCTCCTGACCGATCTGTTCTCTCAGCTTTGCAACGGTTTCTTCAATGAAAGACCCCATGTTCCAGTCGGGCCTGCAGCCCGAAATGTCAAAGAGGAAATTCCGGATCATGGTCAGGCCGTTTAATGTATGAACGACTTCCGGGTGAAACTGGACCCCGTAGAGAGCCCGCTCCCTGTGCTCCATGGCGGCAACAGGAGAGTTCGGGGTCACGCCGGTGATCTCAAATCCCGATGGAAGGCGGGTGATCTGATCGCCGTGGCTCATCCATATCCTTTGATTTTCGCCGAGGCCGGCGAAAAGAGGCGAGCTCTTTCCGCGTTCAGTCAGTATCAGATCCGCCCTCCCGTATTCCCTCAATGGAGAGGATGTCACGGTTCCTTTCAACTGGTGGGCCATGAGTTGCATGCCGTAGCAGATTCCGAGGACAGGCAGACCCAGATCAAAAAGCCCTTCGCGGCTTCTGGGGACCCCCTCGTCAAAGATGCTGGCCGGACCGCCGGAGAGAATGATCCCCCGCGGTTTTTTAGCCATGAGCTCTTCGAGACCGATATCGTGGGGAAGGATCTCGCAATAGACGCGGCATTCCCGGACGCGCCGGGCTATGAGCTGATTGTATTGCGAGCCGAAATCAAGGATGGCTATCATGATCTACTTTTCTTCCAGAGATTTTTTTATTTTTGTCGCAATGAATTCCACGGACTCACCCAACAGGGTTCCAATGGACAGCACGTCGAGGTAGCTGTCGTCCCAGGTGAGGTTGTATTCATGGATCATGTTTCTCACATCGTTGTAACGGTCTCCCAGGACGGCGGCCTTTTCCTTCGTGGAGAGGGATTCATTGAACTCCACATGAACAAGGAGGAGATTCCGGACACCGGGCTTATTCCCGAGCAAAGGGATGATCGTGATGGCCGCTCCGTCGGATTTCCCGTAACCCGCGAAGAGATTGCCGGTTCTCACAATCGTCCTCTTCGTGCCCATGAGCCTCTTCGACGCTTCGGCCCTCGATTTCATCTCAAGCGATACGCCCTCTCTCTGGCGGATGGCAATGGTGGATGTGTCCAGAGGGACGCCTTCCTCATCCAGATCGTTGACATCGTATAACGTGTATCCTTTGATTCTTGATATGGCGCGCTGAATCCGGTTCAGAGCCAGGACGTTCTGTCCTTTCAGGTTTCTTTCCAGGAATCGGAGCGCCTTGAGGATGTCGAAGAATGGACCCTTAAGCACTTCTTCCTTCCTGCTCGTCCCGACGGTCACGGTTTTTGCCTGGTGCCGGATGGCGTCAATGGGCCTTGAGAGCTCATCCACCGCGTGACCGAGAGCGACGTTCAGAAGCTCGATGGGATTCGCCGTGTTGTCCCCGTTGAATTCCGCCCAGTAGTCTTCCAGAGGGAGTTTGCCGGAGGCGTATTTGACCAGGAGGGAGATGTCCGAGATGGTTTTCACGCTGGTCGGAGAAAAGGATCCTCTGTTTCGGAGTTCATTGAACTTCAAATAAAAGCGGTCCAGGGTCAAATGAAGGTTCTTGTCCGCCAGCCTCTCATAAAGGGAATAGGCCTTCCGGTTCTGTCGGACCATCTCGAGGTTCAGAACATTCCGGAACTCCTGGAAGAAGGACGAGTCTTCGTCGATGCTGCAGGCGGCGTAATAACCCCAGAGGTGCCCGGCCATGGTATTGAGAATGACGGGAAGCGGCATCGGGCCCGCCGGAAGAGAGATGACGGAATCGGCAATTTCTTCGAAACGGGGATCCCCTTCGTCGGCAAAGACGACCACCCCGGCCTTATGGGCCTTGAAGATGGAGACATCCTTGATGATGTCGCCGAGGACGGCTTCCGGGCTCCCCGCGGCACAGACAATGATGAGCGGCTCCGCGGAGAGATCGATGTGCTTTTTGTCTTCGACGATATCCGATGAAATGGTCTTGTAGCACAATTCGCTCAATTTGATCCGGATTTCATCGGCGGCGACCTTGTTCGGCCCGCTGCCCACGACGGCCCAGTATTTTTTTCTCCGGGTGATGTCCCAGGCGGATGCTCTTATCATCGCCGCTTTTTCCAACACCCTGTTCATGAGGAGCGGCGCCTGTTCCAGGGCTTTCAGTTCGCCCACGATCGCCTCGTTGCCGAAACCCAGCAACTGGCTGATGCAGAGAGCCAGAATATGGCCGGCCACAATCTGGGAGTAGAAGGCCTTGGTGGAGGCGACGGACATCTCAATGTCCCGGCCGTCGCTCGTGTAGAAGACCCCGTGGGCCCTGTGGGTGATATCCGATTGCCTTCGGTTCACGATGGCGATGACGATGGCCCCCCGTTCCGCCGCCATGGCAACGGCCCGGTTGGTGTCCGTGGTTGTCCCCGACTGGGTGATGGCGATAACCAGCGTATCGCTCAGATCGTCCGCCAGCGCGAAGCCGCTGAGTTCCGAAGCCTTCTTCGCTTCCACGGTAAAAGGCTTACCCTTCAGATAGCGGGCGAAACCGTCGGCGACGGCCGCTCCCGCCACGGCCGCCGTCCCGTGACCGATGATGACCATATGCCGGATTTTCTTCCCGACCAGGTCTTTCTTCAGTCGCGGCGGAAGAATGTCTTCTCCGAGATTGAAAGTGACTTTCCCGTCTTGTGAAATGCGGTACTTTCCTCTCAGGGTTTTTTTCACGGACAGAGAGGATTCCGATATTTCTTTCAGGAAGAAGTGCGGATGCGGTCCCCGGTCAATGTCGCGTGTCGTGATCTCGGCCTGCTTTTCGTCGCTTTTCGAGAGGAGAAACGGCGTCCCGTCATAATAAAGCGTCTGAATTCCCGAGAGCCCTCCCCGCGGGGTTCCCTGGATAATGAAGATCTGGCCTCCTCCATCGCTCTCCCCATTCATCTTGACGAAGCGGGGCGTGCCTTCCACCAGGCCGTACAGTTCCGAGGAAAAGATGTACTTGTCTTCACAGATGCCGACATATATGGATTGCCCGCTCCCCTTGAGAGCGAGAAAAACCCTGCCGGGTTCCAGATTGCTCGTTATGGCGATGGCGTGGGAACCCTCGAAATCGCACACGGCAAGGCGGAAAGCTTCCGTGAGGTCATGGCCGGCCATGAGGTGTTTCTCGATTTCCAGTGGAATGATTTTCGTGTCCGTGGTCAGCTCCGGGGCGATGAGGTTCCTGTCGCCCGCCTCGAGATCATTCCGGAGGGCCTGGTAGTTGTCGATGTCTCCGTTCAAAACCACGTTGATGGACCAGTCCCCTTCTCCGTAGCGGGGATATTTTTTCACCGCCCGCGGAATCATCATGAGGTCAACGGCCTCCATGGAGAGGGGAAGGCCGCACATTCCTCCCGGCGGGATGGGCTGGGAGCCTTCCGCGGCGTCGGGCAGGGTGAAATTATTGATGGGGTGGCAGTTCTCTTCAGTGATGGATCCCACGGAGGCCCAGCGCGTGTGGGCCATGGATGACAGGGACAAGGCTCCACTCCGGACAAACGCATGGAAGCTTTCATCAGCCCGGATCATATTTCTCAACTCACGGACGTTTCTTCCCAGTTCTCCGATCACGGAAGCCGTCTTATAGGTGAAGCTCAAAAGGACCGCTCCATCCAAGCCGCCAGGGCAGGAGAGATGAACGGATCCGCTCAGCAGATCCCCCGCGCCGATCCGCTTCAAAAAATCTTTAGAAAGGTTATGCTTCCGGAGGGATTCCAGGACTTTTTCAAAGCTCTTGCTGCCCGCGAAGGTGAAGGTGATCTGAATTCCCGCAGAGTCTCTCCCCCTCACCTCGATACGGTCCATGCAGTTCAGCAGGTAATTGACCTGGGCATATATCCTGAAGCCCTCACCGGAAAAACCCCTCGTACCCGATAGTCCCTCGATTTTGGACAGATTGTCCAGAATGTCTTTTTCCAGACTCCAGCAGATATCCTTCAGGAGGATGAGACGGCTGTTGATCGTTTCCAGGGACTCCGTCGAAAAATGATCGGCCTTTTTCTCCAGCCGTTTATCCTCCCGGAGGATAAAGGCGTTCATCTCTTTTGAGAGATCGTTGAGACTTCGGGCCTTTTCAGCATCGGAGAAAATATTCTCAAAGACGCGATCCTCTTTCAAACGCAGAACGGCCCTGTTCATTTCGTCGAGCGTTTTTCGGGAGACAAGATAGGATTCAGGAGGGATGCTTCCCTGGATGACCTCGGAGAGGCCTTTTTCCCGGAGTGCCCTGAAATGCCGGAGGATCGTTCCGGAGGGATCGATTCTCCGGTCTTTTCGAGACCTCGTCTTGAAGGTCACGATACCCGTGAGTCCGCAGAAGAGATGACAGGGCAGGACGGGGAAGATGATCATGGAAAACGAAGGGGCCCTGCGCGGATCCACGCCGACATAGATCCTGCAATTCAAGAGAAGAAGCGCCCGGCGAAGGAAGGATTTCAACAGGCGCCCGGGATGTCCCGTTTCTGTTTTTGCGGTTTTTTTCTTACGGTTCATGTTCACGATTCACTTCAGGGTTCCCTGCGGCGACCCTATCCCCGCAGAAGCCCGCTTCACGATGTCGTCCAGAACGGCCTGGAGCCAGTCCGTTCCAAGCGCGACCTCACTTGGAAGAAGACCCTGAATGACACGGATGTAATCGGGCCCTTCTTTTATGATTTGATCCTGTATGACGCGGATAAAGGCGTCCCGTTCCCGCGCCGCCGTCTTCTCTTCGATTTTCGAAGTGAAGCAGACCACAAGTTCGGGCCACCTGATTTTCTGAATGAAAGGATGCGACGCCGCCGATTCGATGAACTCCCGGAGCCGCTGAAGCCTTTCGAGCAGAGCCATTTCCAGCTTTCCGGAGGCTCCCTGGTCCATCTCTTCGCCGAACTCCCTGGCGTGAAAGAAGATCCGGCGGATGCGGGCATACCATTGCCGAAGAACAAGGAGGCTGGCCAGATAATGGATATTGTTCCAGACCTTTCTCTCCACATCTCCGTGAACGCCCTCCCGGGAAAAAACCTTATCCGGGAGGCTTTTCCCGCTGCCGATCAGCTTTCCCCCTTCCGGTGAATCCTTCCGCAAGATCGTTCCCGCCCGCACAACCGTTCCGTACCCGATTCGGACGGGACCGACGAGGCCGCCCTGGCCCCCTAAAAAAACAGGGGGCTGATTGATCATCACCCCCCTGGGAACGTCCCCGATCAGGGAAGGCGTCGCCTTGTCCTGATTGGGCGTATAGTTGAAATGGATGTAGGAACTGCCCACCTCGCTGTGATTTTTCCGGCTTGTTCCGCCCGCCATCAGGCAGTCACAGAAATTGATCAGGCTTCCCAGGGTCACGAAGGGGAAAAGGATCGTTTGTTTCAATCCCACGTTGTGGCCGATCCGCACCCCTTCCTCGAGGATGCAGCCCTCTCTCACCTGGGCGCCTGAAGCGACGCTGACCCCTTCAAGAAAGAGAGAGTCCCGGCAGAAACCGCCCCCGAGTTCCACCCCTGTGCCGATCTGGCAGTTGACGGCTGTGAGCGGAGACTCGTAACCGAGGATCGCGCCCGACCCGATGGTTGTTTGACCGCCGAACAGTTTCGTTCCGCTGTGCAGGACGGCTCCGTAGCCTGAGATGCGGCCCGCATCCACGTCATCCCCGATCTCAATGGAATAGGGGCAGGGTATTCGCACTCCCTTTTTCATCAATGCAATGATTTTATCGTTTAATTTGAAATCCTTTGTCATGCGAGCAACTCATTTTAAAAGGAAGTAATGAAATCGATAGATAAAAGCGGGATGGAAATGGATCACAAACCGGTTTCTGCGCCTCAACGACCATTCAAATAATTTGAGGAGATGTATCACCGACGCGCTCAAAATGCAAGGAACAATCTTCCTGTAAATTGCCGACAATAATGTGTCTTTCGCTTACCCCCCCCCTATATTTTTCCTCTCAGCTTGGCCCAGACAATGCCCAGATATTCATGGAAGGCCGTTTCCGATTTCCGCAGTGCGCCCGCGCCCGGGTAAAAATCATCCGGAGTGAGGGTTTCCTTTGTTTTGACGCACAAACCGGCGGGGGCGGGAACCGGTTTCATCTGCTCTTTCCTGAAGAGGGCCATCGACCGGGGCATATGGGCGGCCGACGTGACAAGAACAAATTTATCTCTGCCCACGATGTCGCGTATCTTCCGGACCTGTTCTTCCGTGTCCCGGGATGCGGATTCGATGACCATGTCTTTTTCGGTGACCCCGAGCTCCCGCGCGGCCCCTGCCATCACCTCCGCCTCCGGGACGGGCTGAAAGACCGCGCCCCCCGAGAGAAGCAGTTTGCACCCCGGCAGATGCCGCTGCAGGCGAATCCCTTCCGCGAGGCTGGCGAGGGAATGTCTCGACAACTGACTCGTGGCGGGGTAACCTTTTTCCGCAATGACGCCGGCGCCGAGCACGGCGATCCATCTGGCGCCGCGGACTTCGGAGAGACCGGCCGGAGGATACCGGCATTCCAGGGGCATGATCAGTCTGCTTGAGACGGCGTTGTAGCTCATGAGGGCGAGCAGGAGAATGCCGAAGGTCATGAGAATTTTTCCCATCCGTTCCCTCTTCCTCGACCAGAGGAGGATCAGACCCACCAGAAGCAGAAGGAGACTGAGGGTCAGGGGAAGGAAAAGGGGAGAAACAATTTTTTTGAAGAGAAACATGGGAAACCTCCAATTTAGGCTAAGGGCGAAAGGCTAAGGGCAAAAGGGTAAGGAAGAAATTTTCGGGCAGGGGAGCGTTTACGCTCCCGAACATGGGCGCCTGAAGGCGCCCCTACCCCCTACGGGTCGGGTTCCTCGCTTGAATCCTTGACCCCTGCCGAAGGTCCGCCTTTGGCGGAACCCCTTGAATCCTGCTTTATCTTTTTCCATTTTTCCAATCTTTCCCGGATGAGCTTTTCGTAGCCCCTGTCCGTGGGCCTGTAATAGACTTGGCCTTTGAGCTTGTCGGGCAGGTATTCCTGGGGGGCATAGGCGTCCTCGTAGTTGTGGGCGTAGCGATAATCGCTGCCGTAGCCGAGCTCCTTCATCAGTCTCGTGGGTGCGTTTCGGATGTGCAGGGGGACGGGCAGGGTGCCGGTTTCACGGATGGACTGCTTCACCTTCCCGTAACCGGCGTACAGGGCGTTGCTTTTCGGCGCCGTGGCCAGATAAACGGCCGCCTGGGCCAGCGCCAGTTCGCCTTCAGGCAGGCCGATGAACTGGAAGGACTGCATGGCGGACATGGCGACGGTGAGCGCCTGCGGGTCGGCGTTGCCGATATCTTCCGAGGCGAACCGCACCATCCGGCGGGCGATGTAGAGCGGATCCTCACCCGCGGCGAGCATGCGGCCCAGCCAGTAGAGGGCGGCATCGGGATCGCTTCCCCGGAGGCTTTTGTGAAGGGCCGATATGAGGTTGTAATGCTCTTCTCCGAGTTTGTCGTACTGAAGAGCCTTTTTCTGCAGGGCCTTTTCGACGATCTCACGGGTGATCCGGCTCCCGCCGGCGCTTTTATCCTGAACCATGGAAGCGGCCGCCTCGAGATTGTTCAAGGCGGCGCGGGCGTCCCCATCCGCCGCCCAGATGATTCGCTCCAGGGCCTCGGGCTCGATGTCCAGCGATCGCTTTCCAAAACCCTTATCTCCGTCGGCCAGCGCGCGTCCCAATATCGTCCGCAGCTCCTCATCGGAATAGGGATGGAGAACAAAGACACGGGTTCGCGAGAGGAGGGGTGCGATGACTTCGAAGGAAGGATTTTCCGTCGTGGCCCCGATCAGGGTGATGAGACCGCTTTCCACGTGGGGCAGAAAGGCGTCCTGCTGGGCCTTGTTGAAGCGGTGAATCTCATCGACGAAGAGGATGGTTTTCCTGTTGTTGCGGCGGATCTGCTGTTTGGCTTCCTCGATGACCGCCCGGATTTCCTTCACGCCCGAGAGAACGGCGGAGAAGGTCTCGAAGTAAGCCCGGGTCTCCCGGACAATGATGCGGGCGAGGGTTGTTTTCCCGGAGCCGGGAGGACCCCAGAAGATCATGGAAAAGAGGAGGTCCTCTTCCATGGCACGGCGCAGCAGGCTGTCTTTTGCAAGCAGATGCTGCTGACCGATGAATTCATCCAGTGTCCCGGGGCGCATCCGGTCTGCCAGAGGACGATCTGTCTGTTCGAGTTCTTTGCGGGTCTGATCGAAGAGGTCCATAGTAAACAAAGGGTTCGAGGATTCAAGGGGTTCCGCCAGAGGCGGACATCCGGCAACGGTTCAAGTGAAAAAATTTACATCAAAATATCACAAGGAGTGTTGTCAAGGCAAATAAAAGAGAAGAGGTCTGCAGTCGGTGAAATGCAAAAAAGGGTCGAGAGGTCGTTGTTATTCACTCGACCCCTCGAACCCTTTCTTTTTACGGTTTCGGGAATTTTTCGATGGCCTTTAACGCTCGTTTGATCTCCTCTTCCGGTAGCTCGTGAGCCTCCAGCTTTCCCGAAAGATAAGCATCGTAGGACGGCAGATCGATGAGTCCGTGACCGCTCCAGTTGAAGAGGATGATCTTCTTTTTCCCTTCTTCCTTCGCACGGCGGGCCTCTTCCACCACGGCGGCGATGGCGTGGTTCGTCTCCGGCGCGGGGATGAAGCCCTCCGTTCTTGCCCATTTCACGCCGACATCAAAGGTTTCAATCTGGTTGTACGCTCGTGCCTCAATGAGTTTTTCCTTGCACAGATGACTGATGATGGGTGACATGCCGTGGTAACGCAGACCGCCCGCGTGAATCGCCTCGGGCACGAAATCGTGGCCCAGCGTGTACATGGCGAGCAGCGGCGTCATCTGGGCGATGTCTCCGAAGTCATAGGCGAAGGGCCCCCGCGTCAGGGTCGGGCAGGAGCTGGGTTCGGTGGCGATGATCCGGATCTGCTTGCCGTGGATCTTGTCCCGCACGAAGGGGAGGCTGATCCCGGCAAAGTTGCTCCCGCCGCCCGCGCAGCCAATGACCACGTCGGGGTAGACGCCGATTTTCGCCAGTTGTTTCTGAGCTTCGAGTCCGATGATGGTCTGGTGCATGCAGACGTGGTTCAGGACGCTCCCCAGCGAGTACTTTGCGTTCTTGCTCGTCACGGCTTCCTCGATGGCTTCGCTGATGGCGATGCCGAGACTGCCGGGAGAATCGGGATGGTCGGACAGGACCTTCCGCCCCGCCGCGGTCTCGGTGCTGGGACTGGGAACACAGTTGGCGCCCCAGGTGGCCATCATCATCCGGCGATAGGGCTTCTGCTCGAAGCTGACACGAACCATGAAGACCTTGCATTCTATTCCAAACATGTGGCAGGCCATGCTGAGGGCGCTTCCCCATTGACCGGCGCCGGTCTCGGTGCATATTTTCTTGGTTCCCGCCAGCTTGTTGTAGTAGGCCTGGGCCACGGCTGTATTGGGCTTGTGGGATCCCGGAGGACTCACGCCTTCATTCTTGTAGTAGATCTCCACGGGAGCGTCCAGCAGCTTCTCGAAGTTGCGGGCGCGGCAGAGGGGTGAGGGACGCCAGAGAAGATATTTTTCCAGGATGGGTTCGGGGATGTCGATCCAGCGCTCCGAGCTCACCTCCTGCTCGATGAGGGCCATGGGGAAAATGGGGGCGAGATCCTGGGGCCCCACTGGCTTTCCTGTCGCCGGATGGAGCGGGGGCGCCATGGGCGTGGGCATGTCTGCCAGGATGTTGTACCATTGTCTGGGAATTTCACTGTCCTTTAATAATACCTTTGTTTCTTCCATGATGCGTCCTCCTTTTTATATGTATTGTCTTACTCTCAATAAAAAAGCCATGGACATAACCCATGGCTTGATTTTCTTTTGTTCCAGCCATGGGAAGGTCCCCCCTTGCCCACGGCCCATTGTATTGTCAGAATGGACTTCCTGTGGACAGGCCTGTCATTGCCTGCCACCACCACATTTCGCTTTCCATTATTTGTTTCGTTTTCATGAAAAACATCACCTTTCGGTGATTGGCTAACATACTGGCAACTGGGTGTCAAGATAAAAATCGCCTTGCGAGGGGGCGGAATGGAACCTCAGGGCAGGGATTTCATCAAAATGATCATGTCGTCATTGTCCTTGTAGTAATGGGGGACGCGAGCGACCTCGACATAACCGTTTCTCCGGTAAAAGGTGCGCGTGGGCTCGTAGTCCTCCCGGGAGGATGTCTCCACGTATATATGCCGTCCCTTTCTTCCGGAAATTCGCTTCTCCGTCTCGTCGACGAGAATCTTTCCGATCCCCTTGCCCTGCATGTCCTTTCTCACGGCGATCCAGTACATGTCGTAACGATGATCCGTTGTCTGAATGGGGCCGTAGCAGACATATCCCACGCATTCCCGATTCCTGTCGGCGAAGATGAAAGAGAAGATGCTTTCCTCTTTCCATTTGATCTGGTCGTCGAGGAGATCGATGGCCACGTCTATTTCATAGGGATAAAACAGTTGTGTCGAAAGAAGGATCTTTTTCAGGGCCGACCGGTCCCGGACACGGGCCCCGGTCCTCAGGGTGATCCGATCCTCTGCGTTCGCGAGGGCTGAAGCCTTTCGAGGCTGCCGGGAGGGAGGGGTGAATGATTTCATGACTTACCTGCAGGCCACGGCGATCATTTCCCGGACGAAATCTTCGTTGGTGTAGCCTGCCTCTCTCACCGAAGAAATGAAGCCCGACTCCCCGCCGATGCAGGGGTTGGGGTTGATTTCGATGATATAGGGATTTCCCCACTGGTCGAGACGCATATCCACGCGGGTGTAACCTTTCAGGTTAAAGATGTGCCAGCAGCGAAGGGATATTTCCTTGATGAGGTTGAGAGGGGCGTCTTCGGGGGTAAAGGTTCGCTGGGTATTTTCGTATTCGAAAGAATCTTCAATCCACTTCGCGGCGTAATTGACGATTCGGGGTTTATCCTCGGGCCACTCTTCAAAGGTGATTTCCGATATGGGCAGGACCTCCACGCCCGTTTCCGCTTTCTCAAAGAGGGGAACGTTGATCTCCCGGCCGTCGATGTACTGCTCGATGAGAATGGGCTGTCCGCCATGCTGCTCATGCATCTCGCGAAGTTTCTTTGTCAGGTGTTTCCGGTCTTCCAGGATGGAGCTGTCGTCGATGCCCACCGAGGCATCTTCCCATGCCGGCTTCACGATCCATGGCGGCGGGACTTTCAGCGGGATCATTTTCCCCCGGAATTCCTGCCACGAGGGGGTCGGGAGGCCATTGGCCGTCAGAATATTCTTGGCGAGAATTTTATCCGTTGTCGTCAGCAGGGCCTGAAAGGGAACGCCCGTATAGGGGAACCCGGACATTTCGTAAAGAGACGCGACCATGGGGCAATAGCGCTGGTCGTCGTTCAATCCCTCGAAGAGATTGAAGACAGCCGCGGGAGAATAGTCCTTCAGCTGCGACAGGAGCTGCAGGAGAGGATCGTTCGTTTCCCCGATCGGGAAAGACTGGTGCTCATAACCCAGGTTGTTCAGCGCCTCCCGGACCATGGTGACCTGGTCCAGGACGTCAATGGAGTCCAGCCTGTCCGCCACGGGTTCGTTGTAAACAATGGCCACTTTCATATCTGCTGCCTCTTTTCGTTGAAAAAAACCCTTCGCTTGAGGGCCGATTGAATAATTTCATTGAGAAGCTCAGGATAAGGAAGGCCCGCCTGGCTGCACAGGATCGGGAGATCCGAGTGAGTAGGATGGAGGCCGGCCAGGGGATTGGCTTCGAGAAAGTGGAGCCGGCCCTGACCGTCGGCCTTGAGGTCGATCCGCCCGGCATCCCGGCATCCCAGGACCCTGTATGATCGGAGGGCGATATCGGAGGCTTCTTCAATGATTGAATGATCCAGAACGAGGGTGTAGCGCACCCGTTCCTCGCAGAACTCCTTGTTCAAAAAGGAGTAGACGAGTGGATCGGCGCTTTCCAGGAGTTCCACTTCCAGGACGCCCACGGCCCGGGCGCTTTCACCCGTACCGAGGATGCCCACCGTGAATTCCCTCCCCGGGAGATAAGACTCCACGATGACCGGCTGTCCGTAACGGGAGAGAAGCCGTCTGCACTGGGCCGTCAGTTCCTTCCGGTGGTGAACGATGGATTCAGGGGTCACGCCCTTGCCGGTCCCTTCAGCCAGCGGTTTGACAAAGAGAGGGTATCCGATCTTCCGGTCTTTTTTCTCTGCCTTCAGGGCTTCCAGGGACGTCACGATGAAAAAATCGGGCGTGGGGATTCCGGCGTCCCGGACCATGCTCTTGGTCATGGCCTTATCGAGACTCAGGGCGAGCGTCAGGGGGTCGCTGAAGGTGTAAGGAATGGTATAGGCTTCGAGCAGGGCCGGCACCTGCGCTTCCCGGCTCCGTCCGTGCAGCCCTTCGGTGATGTTGAAGACGATATCCCATGTCTCGCCCGCTGCCAGCCGTTCCGTCAGGCTGAAGATGTTTCCTATCCGGATCACGTCGTGGCCGAGGCCGCGGATCGTCTCTTCAATCAATTGGATGGTTTCGTCGCTGTCAAACTCTCCCGTCTCTTCTTCCGTGTAACCCATCTGGAGATAATCTCGTCTGAGGTCATAGGTAAACCCTATCCTCATGCCTTCTCCCCCTTCATCTTGAAGAGAAGGTTTTTCTTTCTCCTGCGGTACCTCGGGGTTTCTTCGGGAACCAGGGCCTTCCTCGATCCTTTGATCAGCTGGGCGGTGCCGCCGTCCTTGCCGTTGCCGTTCGACTTGCGCGACTGGATGAAGTAAGCCTCCTGGGGGTTGTAGTACTTGATAATCATGCCCTCGTAATTTCTCAGGAGCACATCCTTGTCCGTCACCGAGAGAAGATAGAAGGGCTGGAGCGGTACTTTCCCTCCGCCTCCGGGAACGTCCACGACGAAGGATGGGATGCAGAGACCTCCGGTATAGCCGCGGAGCATCTCGATGATCTCGATTCCCTTCCAGATGCTGGTCCTGAAATGTTCCACGCCTTTGACGGGATCGCACTGGAAAAGATAGTAGGGGCGGACCATGATCCTCTGCAGGGCGTGGCAAAGATCGCGCATCACGTCGATGGAGTCATTGATGCCCCTCAGGAGGACGGCCTGATTCGATACGGGGATGCCCGCTCTGAGCAGCTTGTCGCAGGCCGCCTGGGAGTCCGGGGTGATCTCCTTGGGATGATTGAACTGGGTATTGAGCCAGAGGGGGCGGTGCTGGGCCAGCATGTCCACAAGGTCATCGGTGATCCGCATGGGCATAACCACAGGCACCCGGGTGCCGATTCTCAGGACTTCCACGTGCTGGATCATCTGCAGCTCGCCCAGAAACCAGTCGAGGACGTTCATGTTCATGACCAGGGGGTCGCCGCCTGAAACGATGACCTCTCTCACCTCAGGTGTTGCCCGAACGTAGTTGATCATGGACTGAAGCTCTTTCCTGGACCGGATGGATTCGCCTTCATGCCAGATTCTTTTGCGGGTGCAGTGGCGGCAGTACATGGCGCAGGTGTTCGTGACCACTGCGAGGACCCTGTCGGGATATCGATGCACGAGGCCGGGCACCTGCATGTCCTCTTCTTCCTCGAGCGGGTCATGATCTCCAACGATCTGAAACTCCGTCTCCCTGAAGTCGGGAATGCACTGCTTTCGGATCGGGTCTTCGGGGTCGGACCAGTCGATCAGAGAAAGATAGTAGGGTGTGATGGAATAATGAAACAGCTTGAGGAGGGTCCTGTATTTGGAGATCTGGTAAGGGCTCAGTTGGAACAGAGTGGCCAGGGCATCGACCGTTCGGAGCCGGCTGGCCATCTGCCACGTCCAGTCGTTCCACTGGTCGACTGTTGTGTCGGGCCAGAGCTTCTGAATTACATAATCGCCTCTGAAAAGGTCTTCACCATGGAGATGAGAAGCCAGTGATGAGACGACGTTTTTGCCCGGAGGCTCGTCATCTTCATTCGTCACTATTCTTGCGTCCATGTCTCCTCCTTATGTGCTCCTTTGGCGTTTCCCTGAGCTTCCCCTGCGGAACCTCGTTCTGACTGATTTGGTGTGATCGCTCTGTTTGTTTGAAGCACGGCGAGTTCTTTTTCCCATCATCTCACGGAGGGCAGGAGGCTCAAGGGTTTGTGAGTGAACGGGAAATCACGTGACATATGTCGAATGATTTCGCTATAACATTTTTTTAAAACATGTCAAGCGTATTTTGCGTTTTTTAGGAATTTTTTTTCAAAAATTTTTCGTTCCCTTTGAAAAAAAACGCGACCTTCGCTGAGGCGCGTCTTCTCTGGGTTTGCGAAGGTCATCTTTCTGCGTCTCACGGATGTATCTTCAGGAAGATGGACGAGGTGGAGGCGATGGAGATGGGGTTGATGGACTGAAGCAGGCGCAGCATCGCGCGGTGCACCCGTCCATTGGAGGCAACGATCCCGGAAGATGAGAGCTGATAAGGATTTCCTGAGATATCGCTGAGGGTCCCTCCGGCTTCCCTTATCATGAGTGACGCCGCCGCGGTGTCCCATGGATGGAGCTTTAATTCCCAGAACCCGTCGAAGCGCCCTGCGGCAACATACGCCAGATCAAGGGCTGCGGAGCCCGCGCGCCGGATGGCCTGTGCTTTCAACGCCATTCCGATGAAGTAGTTCATGTTGTTGTCCGCGTTGCGGCGGATGTCGTAGGGAAAACCCGTGGCAAGCAGACTCCGGGAAAGCGCCGATGTGCCGGATACGGAAAGTCTCCTGCGGTTCAGGAAGGCGCCCCTGTTCTTTTCCGCCACGAAAAGCTCCCGGAGCATGGGGTTGTAAATCACGCCGAGAATGACGTCCCCTTTCTTCTCGAGGGCGATGGAGACGCAGAACACGGGATACCCGTGGGCGTAATTGGTGGTCCCGTCCAGGGGATCGATGATCCACCGGTAATCGGACCCCCGATCGATCCCTTTGGATTCCTCCGTCAGAATGTCATGATCGGGAAAGCGCTTCCGGATTTGCGAAACAATCATGTCTTCGGAGAGACGGTCTTCCTCTGTCACGATGTTGATCTCGCCTTTATAATGAACGGTGTGTGTGTCGTGACACCGCGCTTTCAGGAAGGCACCCGCTTCTCTGGCTATGGCCACGGCAAAGGCCCTGTAATCCCGAATCATCGCACATCTCCCCATGCATCCAAAAATCCGGGGGGGATTATATCCACACTCAAAGGGAGAATGCCAGAAAATTGAGAAAAGGGACGGGGGTCAGAAGAACTTTTTATTGATTAGCCTTGTGATTGATGTTAAATATAGAATCATACGTGTAAATCGCTGGAAAACGGATAACGATGAAAAACGCAAAGGCAGAAAGACCGGTGACAGGTTTCATGGAACCCTATCCCGATCTCAGGGCTCTGAGAGAATCCCACGGCAAGACATTGAAGGACATTTCTCAGAAGACCCGGATCAGGGTGGCCTATCTGGAAGCGATTGAGGGCGGCCGGTTCAAGTCTCTCCCGGAACAGACCTATGCCGAGAGTTTTATCAGGACCTACGGGCACGAACTGGGTGTCGACAGCGTCACGATCCTTTCCCACTACAGAAAATACCTTAGAGACCAGGCCGGGGTCCCGGAAGACAAGGTCGGGAAGCTCCCGAAAAAGAAACCCGGGAGTACGAAGGCGCCCGTGGATATGGCCCGCTGGTTACGGGAACATGTCACGGTCTTTCGCTGGATGGGAGCGCATCTGAAAGTCCTGGGGTGGACCGCTGCCGTTCTGCTGGTCGCAGGAGCCGTTTTCTTTTTCATCTTCACCGATGACGATACGGATTCCGACCTGTCCCGGGCGCCGGCCTCTGTGAGCGTTGCCAAGAACACTCCGGCTGAGACACCGGTGAAGCCCGCAGAGCCCACCGGGGAGGAAGGGAAGGAAGGAGCTGCCGTGACCGCGCCGGTATCCCCGACGCAGCCGGAAGCCAAACCGGAAGCGGCCCCTTTGAGACTGGTCATCACCGCAACACAGACCACCTGGGTCAGGATTACGGACGATGACAACCCGTCCTATCAGATTCTCCTGAAGCCCGGTGACACGGTGGAGAGACAGGCGGAGAAGGTTTTTGCCGTCGATGTGGGAAACGCCGGGGGGATCGATATTCAGTTTCAGGGAAAATCTCTGGGGAGTCTCGGGAAAAGCGGAGAAGTGGTCCACCTGACCCTGCCGGAGGGAACACCGCGCTGAAGTCCTTTGCGGCAGGAGGACAAGTTTCAGAATGCGCGGACAAATAATTATTCTTCAGGCTGTTCAAAAACGTTTAGATGCAAGGCGCGCATGGTTCGCAGTTCGACAAGCTCACTGTGACATCGCTCACCATGACAAATTGTAAGCCTGCCCTGTCGAAGGGCGAAGCGCAACGCCGCAAATGGGCGTTTTTCAACGGCCTACTGTGAGGGAAAAAACATGTTTGGACTAGGAATGCCAGAACTCATTGTGATCCTGGTGATCGTCCTGATCATCTTCGGTGCCGGTAAGCTTCCGGAGATCGGGGGCGCCATCGGGAAAGGAATCAAGAACTTCAAGAAATCCATGCACGACAAAGATGAGATCGACGTTACCCCGGACTCAACGAAGATCGATAACAACAAGAAATAACAAAGGCCACTGTGCATCAGAAGGGAACATCGTCATCGGGCGTATGCTCTGATGCGGAATGGGGAGCCGGCTGATCGCCCCAGCCTTCCGGGCCTTTGGCCTGTCCCTTTGAATCGAGCATTCGCATGTTCGACGCAATGATTTCCGTCGTTGAGCGTTTGATTCCGTCCTTGTCGTCCCACGACCGTGTCTGCAGCCTGCCTTCGATATAGATCTGTTTTCCTTTTGAGAGGTAGCTCTGGCATATTTCCGCCAGCTTCCTGAAAGCAACGATCCGGTGCCATTCTGTCTTCTGGACTTTTTCGCCGTCCTTGTTTTTGTAGCTCTCGTCGGTCGCCAGCCTCAGATTAGCCACCATGGTCCCGTCAGGCGTAAACCGGATCTCCGGGTCCGCACCGAGCCGACCGATCAATATGACCTTGTTCACCATACACCTTCCTCCCTCGTATTGGGTTGCTCGTCGAGCTATTCATACACAATTTGATGACCCTTGGCAAATGGAATGTGGAGCCTTTCTCCGATGGATTCCGTATTGACTTCGCGGGACGGTTCCGGTAAAAATTACAGCAGGGTTTTCAAGACATAATATAATGTTCAACTTCTGGATGGTTCGATGCTTCGTTCGGTGGTTCTGGTTCTTCTCGCCGGTCTGTGGACGGGAGGGGTTTCCACGTTCATCATTCTTGGTTACCCGTTTTTTCCCCGGGGGGAATATACGGTCCACGAGATTGCGCGGAGGTGGGCGAAGGGAATTCTCTGGTTTTCCGGCGTGAACGTCCATGTCATCGGCGGTAAGCATGTCCTTCAGGACAGGCCCCAGATTTTCATGGCCAATCATCAGAGTTTGTTTGATATCTTTATTGTCCTCGCCTTTATTCCCGCCCAGTTCCGCTTTATCGCCAAGAAGGAGCTCTTCCGGGTGCCGCTATTCGGAGGCGCTTTAAGGAAATACGGCACCGTGGAGATCAACCGGCAGCACCATGCCAGCGCGGTCAAGAGCATTGACGCGGCGGCGCAAAAGATCCGGGAGGGGAAATCGGTCGTCATCTTTCCCGAGGGAACAAGGAGCATCGACGGCGAGATCAAGGCTTTCAAGAAGGGCGTCTTCCATCTGGCGTTGAAGGCCGGAGTGCCCATCGTTCCCATCTCGATCATCGGGAGCAGGGAGATCATGTCGAAGCATTCTCTCAAGGTCAATCCGGGAAAAATAACCGTGATCTTCGATCGACCGATCCACATCGATGGTTACTCGGAGGAAAGCCGTGACGAACTGATCGCCCGTGTCCGGGATGTGGTCATTGGGAATTTCGACAGGGAAAAATCGGATGAATGAACGATCCATATCTCCCGAACGATGGAGAGAGATTCTGGGCATCCTCTTCCTGGCGCTGGCGCTCTTTTTCATCCTGTGCCTCTTTTCCTATGACCCCGCAGACCCCTCTTTTGCCCATTCCGTGACAGGCAGCGTCAGGATAAACAACCTCTGCGGATTTGTCGGTTCCTACAGCGCCGACGCCCTGATCCGGTTCATGGGGGCAAGCGCCCTCTGGCTTCCAACCCTTCTGATTGTGATGGCCATAAGGCTCTTCAGGAAAGATGCGGGCGAGATCGGCGGATGGATGATCGGCGGGTATGCGGGCCTCGTCTTTGCCACAGCAGGGCTTCTGGCCCTTGCCTTCGGCCAGATTCGATTCCGCGGATCAGGACTCTCGGCGGGCGGGATGATGGGAAACTTCTCCGTCGAGTTTCTGAAGTCTTATCTCAACACAACAGGGACACTCATTCTTCTCATCCTCGTATTTGTCATCGCCCTGATGATCACGGCCGACCTCTCCATGGTGGTGCTGGTCAGGGGCGCCGCCGACAGAATCAGGGAAGCCTGGTCGCGTCTGGAGAACACGATCCTGGAGAAAATGGAACGCGGGGAGAAGGACATTCCTGAAGAAACGGAGCCTCCTCCGCCCATCGTCGATGTGAAAGAGACCCCAGCGGAGCGGGAGACAAAACCGGTTCCCCTGATCCTGGAAGATATTCCCCAGCCGCCGGAGCTGAAGGCCAGGAAAAGGAAAGGTGAACAAGCTGCCTTCGAGTTCGTTCATGAAAAAAACGCCTTCCGGCTGCCGCCCCTCACCCTGCTGGATGATCTGAAGCGGGGCGACGCAAAAATCAAGAAAGAGAGCCTGATTGCGAACGCCAGGATCCTGGAACAAAAGCTGGCCGATTTCGGTGTGGAAGGCCGCGTGGTTGAAGTGAAGCCGGGCCCGCTCATCACCATGTATGAGCTCGAGCCGGCGCCGGGGGTCAAGCTCAATCGGATCACCAACCTCTCGGAGGACCTGGCCATGGCCCTGAGAGCACCGAGCGTCCGGATTGCTCCCATATCGGGGAAGGCTGTCGTGGGCATTGAAATTCCGAATCAGGAGCGGGAGCCGGTCCATCTGAGAGACGTGCTCGATCATACGATCTTTCTGGAGTCCAGGTTCAGGCTTCCCATCGCCCTGGGCGAGGACATCGTGGGAACACCGGTGATCACAGACCTTGCCCGAATGCCCCATCTCCTCATCGCGGGCACGACGGGTTCGGGGAAAAGCGTGTCCCTCAATGCCATGATCTGCAGCATCCTGTTCAAGGCCGCGCCCGATGAAGTAAAGTTCCTCATGATCGATCCCAAGCGGCTCGAATTATCCGGGTACGAGGGCATACCGCACCTCCTCCACCCGGTCGTCGTAAACCCGAAGGACGCCTCCCAGGTTCTCCGGTGGGCTGTGGCGGAGATGGAGCGGAGGTATCGGGTCATCGGCGAGAGCGGGGTAAAAAGCATCGAGCGGTTCAACAGGCTCGTGGAAAAGGAGAGCTTCCTCAAGGAGCGCTCTTCCCATGCGGCGAAGCATGAGATCACCGACGAAGAGGATGAGACACCCGAAACGCCCTTCCCCGTTGAGATCACCCATGTCGGCGAGGGCGAGTCCGCAAAGGTCCCCTTTGAAAAACTGCCCTATATCGTCATTGTCATAGACGAACTGGCCGACCTCATGATGGTGGCGCAACGCAACGTGGAGGAATCCCTCACCCGGCTGGCGCAGATGGCGAGGGCCGCGGGCATCCACCTGATTCTGGCGACCCAGCGGCCGTCCGTGGACGTCATCACGGGCATCATCAAGGCCAACTTTCCCACCCGCATTTCCTTCCAGGTCTCGTCGAAAGTGGATTCCAGGACCATCCTGGATCAGCTCGGCGCCGAGCAGCTCCTGGGCTCCGGCGACATGCTCTTCCTGCCTCCCGGGACGTCTCGGCTGTCGCGGATCCACGGTGCCTACGTGTCTGAGAAGGAAATTGAGAGGATCGTCGGCTTCATAAAAAATCAGGCGCAGCCGAGGTATGACGAATCCATCCTGAAAAGCCAGCCGGAGACGGCAAACGGCGAAAAAAAGGATGAGGACTTTGACGAAAAATACGATGAAGCCGTGGAACTCGTGACCGACCTCGGACAGGCATCGATCTCTCTCGTTCAGCGCTACATGAAGATCGGGTACAACCGGGCCGCCCGAATCATCGAGAGGATGGAGGCGGAGGGGGTTGTGGGGCCCTCCGACGGCGTCAAGCCCCGAAAGGTCCTGGCGAAGAAGCTTCCAAAATGATTTGAGGGATTGTAACATAAACCTTCGGCGCTCAGAGGATTTTTTCGACCGTTCTAAATCTCGCTTCACTGCAAGTTCAAAACTCGTCCGCTGGGGGCGGACTCAGACAGTTGAACTTGCGGGCGTTGCGCTTCGATAAGAACGGTAACCCGAAAAACTCCAGATTCGCGCTTCAGGCCTATGTTTCAATCCCTTTATCATTTCCGGGATGGGTACATAGGACCTGTCGCCCAAATCCCTTTGGGCAGGAATCCGAAGAGCCTGTTGATCACAGAGTGAAACATGCCTGAAAAAGTCTACATTCTCAGTCTCGGCTGCCCGAAGAATCAGGTTGATTCGGAGGTCATGGGCGCTCTTCTCGTACAGGGCGGATATGAGATAACGCCGCGGCCCGAAGAGGCCCATATCATCCTCGTAAACACCTGCGCCTTCATCCTTCCGGCCAAAGAAGAATCGATCGAGGAGATTCTCCGGATGGCGGAGTGGAAGAAGAAGGGCAGGTGTGAGACACTCGTCGTGACGGGGTGCCTGCCTCAGAGGTACGGCCGGGCGCTCGAGACGGAGGTGCCGGAGGTGGATCTGTTTCTGGGAACAGGGGAGGTCCCCCGCATTGTCCGTCTGATTCAGGGAAGGCAAAGAAAGAACCATCGGACCATTATCGGGAAACCGGACTTTCTCATGGACGCCGCGTCTCCGCGGCTCTTTCCGCCGTCCACCCGAAGTGCCTATCTCAAGATCTCCGAGGGATGCTCAAACCGCTGCTCCTATTGCGTCATTCCTTCCATCCGCGGCGCCTTCAGGAGCCGGTCCGTGGCGGATATTCTGAGGGAAAGCGAAAAGCTCGCGAGAATGGGGATTCGTGAGGTGGTCCTCATTGCCCAGGATACCACGGCCTACGGCAGGGACCTGAGAGGGAAGCCGTCGCTGAGCGATCTTCTCAGGGAACTTTCATCCATTGAAACCCTGCGCTGGATTCGGCTTCTCTACGCCTATCCGACAGGCATCACGGGAGAACTTCTGCAGACGATGGCGGAGGAGAAAAAGATCTGTCATTATCTCGACATTCCCATTCAGCATATCGACGATGACATCCTCGGGGCCATGAAGAGAAAGGGACGCGGAGCGAAAATCAGGGAAACCATGAACCGGGTGAGGCGCACGATACCGGGTATCGTTTTGCGGACATCGCTGATCGTGGGTTTTCCGGGCGAGACAGCGAAAAAATTCAATGCGCTTCTCGAGTTTGTGCAGGAAGCCCGAATCGAGAATTTGGGGGTATTCGTCTATTCAAGAGAAGAGGGCACGAAAGCGGCGGAACTTCCCGCGCAGATTTCGGAAAGAGTCAAGAACAGGAGGCGGGACATCCTCATGGAAGAGCAGTCGGCGATCTCCTTCGAGATCAACCGGTCACGGATCGGCAGCGTCGAGGAGGTTCTGCTGGAAGAAAAAAGCGATGACCCGGAATTTTCCCTGGCCGGAAGGACCCGCGGGCAGGCTCCGGAGATCGATGGCGTGACGTATGTCAGAGTGAGAAAAGGAAAGATCGGGGATATCGTTTCCTGCCGGATCACGGGTGCCGACACATACGATTTATATGCTGAGGAGATAGGCTAAAGGCGCAGGGCAAAGGGCTAAAGGCAAAATGCAGAAGACAAAAGATGAAAAACGGGTAGGGGAGGTCCTTAGTCCGTTGAAGGGCAGCCTCCCTTTTCCGGGAGCGTAAACGCTCCCCTGCCCCATCATTCAATGTTTCAGCAACCTGTTCGTTTTTTGTACCCAGGTTTTTTATCCTGATGCCTGACGTCTGATGCCCAATGCCTGTCTTGTTATTCCCACCCGATGGGCTCGTACCCTTTTTCTTTGAGGCAGCGATTCACAAAGGCCTTGAAAACGGGTGTAGGCTGGGATGCCTTGGCTACACCCCGGACAAGCCCCGCCGCGGCCCCCGTGGCCGCTCCGACAGCGGAGCCTCTTGCCAGATTGCCGGTGACGGCTCCCGCGGCGCCTCCAACCACCGTGCCGGCAGCGCCGCCCACAATGGTTCCCTTCACCACTTTCGCGCCCGGATTGGCTTTCACATAGGCCTCCGCCTTCTGCATGCAGTCGGCGATATCGCGCTGTGCCCTTTCCTCCCCCATCTGCTGAAGATGATTGTTGGGATAGAGGACCGGCCTCTGGGCGCCGCAGCCGGCCAGAATCAGAAGAGCCGCCATCAGGATCAACAGGTGTTTCACTTCACACTCCTTTTGAACAGTTGTGATCATGCGTGGAGAGCGTAGCATGGAAACCACGGGAGGGACAAGATAAAACCAGTTCACTTGCCCGGAGGTCCGGTCTGACGGCGGACGAAAGATTTTGACATCCAGGACCGGTTACAGTATAGAAACGGAGAGATCGGAAGGAGCGACGCGGCCTCATGTCCCTGCGGGATGTTTTAAGACAGTACGAACAGGAAATCCGGAAGATGGAGGAATCCTTCAAGGGATATTTCCATTCTCAGGTCACTCTCATCCCCGAAATCTCGGATCATCTCATCAGCAGCGGCGGAAAGCGCTTCAGGCCCCTGCTTCTTCTCATTGCCGCCGACCTCTGCGGCTACAGGGGAGAAAGGCGATACCCTCTGTCGGCTGTTGTGGAATTCATTCACACGGCCACGCTTCTCCACGACGACGTGATAGACCACGCGGAAACCCGGAGGGGCAAACCCTCGGCGAACCGCGTGTGGGGCAACTCCGCCAGCGTCCTGGTGGGGGATTTTCTTTACTCCAAATCCTTCCAGCTCATGTCGGCGGACGGCGACATCTCCGTCATCAATCTCCTCTCGAACACGACAAACATCATGGCGGAGGGAGAGGTCCTGCAGCTGCAGAAATGCGGCGATATCGATATCACGGAAAAGGAATACCTGTCGGTGATCGAGAAGAAGACGGCCGTTCTCATTTCAGCCGCCTGCGCCGTGGGAGCCCTCATCTCGAAAGCACCGGAGGCGAAGATCGAAGCCATGGCGCGCTTTGGCATGAGGGTGGGCATGGCCTTCCAGCTGACCGACGACACCCTGGATTACATGGCCGCCGAGGAGGAATTCGGAAAGGCCATCGGCATGGATCTCAAAGAGGGGAAAATCACCCTTCCTCTTATTCATACCCTGCGGAAATGTTCGCCTGAAGACAGGAAGCGGATCAAGAAGATCGTCCGGGACAGCGCTCAGGACGGACATGCCATAGGAGAAATCACCGCCCTGATTGCCCGGCACAGGGGAGTGGAGTATGCCCTTGAAAAGGCCCGGACGTACATTGAAGAGGCAAAAACGTACCTGGAACCCTTCGAAGACTCGCAGGCCAAGCGGGCCCTGCTCACTATCTCGGATTATATCATCAACCGAAATCTTTAGCAGACTGTTGCCCTTCGACAGGCTCAGGGTGACAAAAAATTTGTCATGGTGAGCTTGTCGAACCATGCACGTTTTTGAACAGTCTGCAAATTGATAGGTGACAGAGCCGTTCCCACAAAACCGGTTCAGCCAGTCATCAAGATTTTTACGGCCGACCTCTCTTCTTGAATCAGCGGTAAGACATCTTTGCGCTTATTTAAGGTAAGCAGGCAGTTGCTTCACATCCTTTCCCTTGAAACTGCATGCCATAGGGCAGGTTTTGCAGGGGCTCTTGGCGGCGGGAAGCGGCGGTTCCCCCTTGATCTTCTGCTCGATGAACGCCAGACATTTGTTCACTTTGGCGTCGGGTCCCTCCACGGCCAGAATGACGCAGCCTTCCGATCCTCCCCATCCGCCTGAAGCGAAGTGAACAGCGTCGATATCGAAGAGGGTTTCGACGGCATCGAGTTCCGTGAAGACTCTCCCGTCGGCGACGCAGGCCATTCCCGCGCGGGCGCCGATCGTTTTGCCCAAGGCCATGGTTCCTGCGTATTGCGCCGCGACCTCCACGGAGGGGATCATTTTTTCAAGACCCACCGGATAGATAACCTCCAGCCCGCGGGCCTTCATGGCCATGTAAAACTGTCCCATGGTCCCGCCCACCGGGCTCGCCATGAGAACGCCCACATTGCCATAAGGATCGAGAGCGTTCGCTCCTTTGAGCAGGATGTCTCCCGGAGAGAGCTTGTCCAGAACCGCGCCCGGCTCCACGGGAAGAGCTTTTCCCTTGTGAAAGGTGACGGGCCTTGTCCGATCTTCCTGGCCCAGCACGCACAGCACGCCCTTGATGACCTGGCCGGCCACGTAGCCTTCTTTCTTTATCTTTGCGCCGAGAAGTTCTTCGAGGATGTATGCGTTGGTCGATCCCCTGCCGACGAGAAGATAGCCGTTTTTCTTCGCTTTCTGAATCTCGGGCAGTTTCGCCACGCCCTTCCCGATCAGTCTTTTTGATTCCGACGGTGTAAGTGTAAATAGTGCCTGCATGATAATATCCTCCTTTTAGCTAAAGTTTAATCTGTTCAGCTATTGATTATCCTTAAAATACCTGTTTCCGCTCAGGGACAGGCCTCCTCACCGCTCAGGATCTTTTTCCCGACCGTTCTAAATCTCGCTCCGCTGCAAGTTCAAAACTCGCCCGCCTATGGCGGGCTCAGACATTGAACTTGCGGCCGCTGTGCTGCGATAAGAAACGGTGACCCGGAAAAAAGATATTCGCTTGTTCAGAGTCCTGTCTCCCTCGCTATCAGGTGGACTATTTAAGTAAAAGAATTAGAAAGGTTTTGCATAACACATTTTTCATCAGGCTGTTCAAAAATGTTCAGATGCAAGGCGTCCTTCGACTGGCTCAGGACAGGCTATATAATATGTCATGGTGAGCTTGTCGAACCACGCAGCGCAGCATGCAGACGCCGTCCCCGCCCTTCGAATTACTCAGGATAAACTCCAGCGGGGATGGATGTTTTTCAACAGCCTGTTATATGATCCTGCATCCTTTATATATAGCGTCCCATTCCTCCGGAATCCCTTCCCGGTCCAGCCGCATGGCGAGGGGGAGATAGTCCAGGATGTCCTGGGCGCTGATGCCGTCCTCGCCCCTCTCCTCCGCGGCGAGATCTCCGGCGAACCCGTGGATGAAGACGCCCATGCGAACCGCCTCCTCAATTGGAAGGCCCAGACCGTGCATGGCGGCGATGGCCCCTGTTAGAACATCGCCGGTACCCGCCTTGGCCATTCCCGGATTGCCGCTCATGTTGATGAAAACCTTTCCGTCGGGACAGCCGATGAGGGAGTGGGCGCCCTTCAGTACGATCACGGAATTCAGTTCCCCCGCTGTCTGCCGGAGAATGCCGATTTTGTCCGCGTTCATATCCGCGATCTTCTTTTTCGTTAGCCGAGCCATCTCTCCGGGGTGGGGCGTGAGAATCGTGGCGGCTTTTCTCTTTTTCAGAATCGTCGTCCGGGAGGATATGGCGGTGATGCCGTCCCCGTCGATGAGCAGGGGCTTGTGGATCCCGGCGGCCAGTTCCCTCACGAGATCCTGGGTCTCCTCGTGCAGGGAAAGCCCGGGTCCCAGGACGACCAAGTCCATTTTTTCAGCCAGCGACAGCAGCGCGGCTTTGTTCCTGCGGGCCACGCTTCCGGTCTTTGTTTCCTTCTGGGGGAGGATGACGATCTCGCTTCCCTTCGCAGCGATGTGGGCCGCGATGGAAGCAGGTGCGGCGAGGCGGGAATAACCGCCTCCAGCCTTGAGGAACGAATAGGCGGCGAAATACGGAGCGCCGATATAACTCGCCGCTCCGGCAATGAAAAGGACCTCACCGAAATCGCCCTTGTGACCCGCCCTGTTTCTTGGAGGGAGGGGGACCGGAGCATTGATCGACACCCTGAGATCGTCCCGGTTCTGGAGTCCGGGTGGATAAGAGATGTGAGAGACGTAGAGCTTTCCGCAATGTTCATATCCGGGATAGAGGATGTTGCCGCGCTTGGGGAGGCCGAAGGTGATCGTTGAATGGGCCTTGACCGCGGCGCCCAGGACGTTGCCCGTGTCGCCGTCAATTCCCGAAGGGATGTCGAGACTGTAGACCCGCCTTCCCTTTTCGTTGACGAGATCAATGACCTCACGGTAGAGCCCCTTCACTTGGCGGATCAGCCCCGTACCGAAGATCGCGTCTATGACGGCATCGGCATGGGCGATGTCGGCGCGAATCGAATCGGCGGTTTCCACGGAAAGCATCTCGAAGGGGAGCCGCTCCGCGATCTCAAAATTCTTTTTTGCCGCGCCGCCGAATTTTCCCGGATCACCGAGGATGAAGGCCTTGACAGAACCTCCGCCGGAGAGAATCTTTCTTGCCACAACCAGCCCGTCGCCGCCGTTGTTTCCGACGCCGCAGAGGACAACAAAGGTCCCGTCCCGGACGCCCATTTCCTTCGCGATCAGGCGATACGCCGCCTCCCCAGCGTTTTCCATGAGGATCTCTTCGGGTATCCCGTATTTTTCCGTGGCCTCGCGGTCCAGGGATCTCATCTCCTGCACACTGCTCACTTTCATTTCAGTGCTCCTTCCAGGATGTTTGTCCGTTGGTCCTCTTCCCGCCTCGGCATGGCCCCGACCTTCAGCCGCTGCCTGGAGGTAAAATACGCGAAGGACCGGTTCTTTTTCAAGGCGATATTCATGGAAAAGTATTTCAATATTTCCATCATGAAGTCGATGCGGGAATCGAATTTCTCCGGTATCAGCACGTTGAAGTCCTCTTTGGTGACGGCGTCCGTTGTCTCCATATCCGGCAGGCCGAGGATGGAAGAGGCCGCATCGTCGAGACCCGCGAGATACCAGCTTTCAATTTCCTTGATGACCACCCGTATCCGGCCGCCGTCTATATTGCGGAACCGATCCAGGATACGCTGTTTTTTGGCCGTAACACAGGGTTCCTGATCGATGTCGGCCACGAGGATGTAATCGTTGTCGGAGGCCATGATACCCCGGAGGAGATTGACGACCTTGGATTTCTTGAGTGAGGCGTAGGTCCTGACCTCCACACGATTGTATTTTTTTTCAAGAAGCGGCTGGAGAACGGCCTCGAAGAACCTTGCGTCGCTGCCGCCTTCCACCCAGATGAAGAGCTTACGTCTCATGATTGTCCTGATCCAGCAGGTTCTGGATGAAGAGATCTTCGATGCCGACTTCGTGTTCCAGGAAGGTGCGGACCTCTTTGCGTTCTCCGGGCTTGGAGACGGTTGAAAATCCTTCCCTGCCTCGGGAGACGAGGATGATGTTTCCCAGCTCCGCGCATTTGACAATCTCCGGATGATGGGTGGTGATCAGAATCTGTTTGTTTTCAGCGGCCTCCTTCATCATGGTCACGACCTTTGGAATGAGGAAGGGATAGAGGTTCTTTTCCGGTTCCTCGATGATGAGGAGGGATTTGTCTTCGAAGTAGAGGGCGATGATGAGGGCCGTGATCATGATGGTCCCGTCGGAGACCACATCGGCGGGGAAGTAGAGATCCCGGGAGTACACCTCCCGCATCTTGAAGAGGAGAGAGCTGTCGCCGAGCTTCTCCACGTTGAGGTCCTCGACAAAAGGAAGAGAATTCCGGATCAGGTTCGTGAATTTCCTTTTCTTCTCCCGGTCGGCGGTGATTTCTTTGAGAACCAGGGCCAGATTGCTCCCGTCTTCCTCGAGGTCCCGTTTTCCGGTCACGGAGACGGACTTTTTGGGCAGTCTGGGATCGAAATCGTAGATCCCCATTCTTTCGAAGAACTTTTCAAAGCGATGGACGAACTCAAAAAAGGGGGTTTCGAGAAGAAGCGCATCGGGCCGCAGCCGTTCGTCTTTAAAAAAGGCCGGGACGATGTCATCGGAATCCAGGGGGACGTTCCGGGGCAGGTCCAGCCTGTAATCGATTTTACCTCTTCTGTTCGTCAGGACACTCTGTCCGCGCCCCAGCGTTGTTCGTCCTGCGGTCTTTTTACCCTTCCCCGGCGGGGCAAGAAATTCCAGGGATTTTGCCAGGGAATCCTCGACGACGGTAAAACCCTTTCCTCTCCCGTGAAACCGGATGGCGAATTCATAAACCACGTCGTGAATCCGTATGCCGATGTTCTTCCGCTTCAATTCCAGGCCGGCGTCGTATACGATTTTGAAGCGCATCACCTCGGAGGACGCGAGCCGTGTATTCCGGACATAATCGCTTCCCCCCTGAAGGGAGATGGCGTTGTTGAGACCGTGGTTGGCGATATCTCTCAGGAAGCGAAAGATCTGAATGAAATTGGATTTGCCCGAAGCGTTCGCGCCTATGATGACATTGAACCGGCCCAGCCTTTCAATGCGGGCGTCTCGGAAGCTCTTGAAGTTTGAGATGTGGAGGTCTTTAATCATCATGGCGGATCGTTCTCCTGCCGTCAGGTCTTCTTCTTGACCTCCCCGTTGAGCCATGTCAGGTAATCCTCACTGCCTCCTGCAACGGGCAGGGCGATGATCTCGGGGGTCTCGTAAGGGTGAATCGCCTTGATCTCTTTTTCAAGTTCGTCGTAAAGATCTTCACGGGTCTTTATGAAGCAGAGCCATTCCTCCGATCTTTCAATCCTGCCCTGCCATCGGTACGTGCTCACCACGGGTCCCATGATCTGGACACAACCGGCGACTTTCTTCTCAATCAGCGTACGGGCTATATTTTCGGCATCTTCTTTTTTGCCCGTTGTCGTGAAGACCTGGATATAATTGTCGGGAGTCATGTCATGATCCGCCTGTGATCTGATTGTTATGGGCAAAAAAACTGTTAAATTTTATATCTTATTTTTTCTGAAAATGAAAACAGTTATTGTTCCTGGGACAGACATCAGGCATTGGACGTCAGGCGTCAGGAATAAGCTAACAGCAGGGGGAAAAGGAGCGCTTACGCACCCCACCTCTTTCATAGATCGGTCAATGAGCGGGCCGGGACCCGTCCCGTTATTCGCACGGCGATGAGCCCCAGATTGCCGCCGAAGTATCGGCGGGACTCGGCCACGGACGCTCTCCGGCGGGCCACCCAGGCGGATGCGCCGCCTGTTTTCATGAATTCACTGTAATGATAGTAATGGGGCGGATAGATGGCGTCCATCCGGTGTTCAATGTAGTGGATGACGGCGTTTCCGAGGCGGGAATAGATCCCCGGCTTTTCAGGGACGGTAAAGTCGATCAGGATGAGCAGTCCCCCCGGACGGATCGTCTTCTCAAGTTCGTCCCATACCCGCTCACGAAGAACAGCATCCATCTCGTGAAAAACGAATCGCAGAACAGCGGCATCGAACATGGGCTTGAAGGGTAGGCGCCCGCCGTCGGCCAGGACCAGGGGAAAGGGCGTCGGCTGATCCGCCGCCCGCGCGTAATGGAGCATGGAAGGCGATATATCGATGCACACGGGGCGAAAGCCCTGGTCGGTCAGGATGCGGGAGAGATCGCCCGCCCCGCACCCCAGGTCAAGGATTCTTGACAGGTCATGTTTTTCAAGAATGCCGGCGAGGTCCTTCCGGATGCCGCCAAGGAACCCTTCCATCAGTCGGCCGAAGAGCGGGAAGAATTGCGCAATGCCTTTGTAGGGATCGGATGACGGTTGCAGGGGAACCATGATCACCAGCTATTCAAACCGGACATCGTCAAAATTGATATGACCCCATCCTCCGCTGGATGCATCGATCAGCCTGATCTGAGCCAGCTGCCCCCGATAGGCGGAAACGTTCCATTTCACACGGATCATGGTCTCGGTGCAATGGCCCGTGGCCTTGAGAACGGCCTGCCCGTTCACGATGAGTTCGACCCGTTCCGTGTTCATGTCACAACCGCCGCCGATCAGGAAACTGAGGGTCGGTTTTGTTATGGTGAACGGCTCGGACGTCAGGGTTCCCTGTGGTCCGTCTCCCTGGATTTGGCCCGGAGGATCGGACGGCCGGTGCCGGTTTTCATAACCGCCGATCCAGTAATTTCCCTGATGATTCGAGGGCTGGCCGCGGTGACGTGCGGTGGGATTATCACCATAGGTCGGCTGGGTTGAAAAGGCATTCCCCGTGGCCACCCAGCCGTTAAGATCGCCGCTTTCAAAATCCCAGGTCATGCTGCCGGCCGCGGGTTTTGCTCCTTCTTCGAAGGATATGCCGATGACATCCTCCTTGTTCACCGGGACATTGACGACCCGGCCGTCTTTGAGAAAAATCGCCATTCCCGCAAACGCCATGGATGCCGCTGAGAGAATGAGAACGGCAGAGAAAAGAAATGACCGGAATGTTTTGTGAAATGTCTTCATGGTGTTCCTCCTTTTTTATCTGTTTCACGCTCCGTTTTCATGTTCCGTATTCCCGGAGAACCGCTGTTTCTCCGCCAGGACCACGGACGTTTCGACCTGGCGCTCCGGAATGTTCCAATACCTTTTCAGCAAACGGCTTTTTTCTTCCTCCGTGACCAGCCTGAAACCCTGCTTCTCGTAGAATCGAATGGCCCAATAGGCTGAAGCCCAGGTGCCGACCAGCATGGGGCGGTCCGCCTGTTCCCTGAGAAGGGAAAAGAGCCTGCTTCCCATTCCCAGATTCTGTTTTTCCCTTCGGACGTACGCATGACGGATGAGGCTCACATCGAGGACGTTTTGAATGCCCATGACCGCCGCGAGCGTTCCCTCGTCCTCGTATCCCCAGAAGACGACGCCGGCCTCGATTTCATTTTTCAGATGCTCCCGCGGCATGTAGGGGTCATGCCAGCGGTCCTCAGGGATCACTCCTTTGTAAACCCGGGCCGCATCGTTTATGATCTCGAAAATCGCGTCAAAGTCGTCTTCGCTGCAACATCTTATCATGGTTCACCCCATGCCGTAATGCCCTTCTGTTTGTTGACGATTCAGGACTTTCGGCTTCCCGATTTCGTTTTTCGAGGGATCGTTGCGTGTTTTCGGATCAGGTATATTGCAGCCCCGCCCAGGATCATGAGGAGGCACAAAAGCTGACCCATGGTCAGGGGACCGAAAATGAACCCGAGCTGTGCATCGGGCTCCCGGAAAAATTCGATGACCAGGCGCACGAATCCGTAACCGGCAATATAGAGGGCGAGCAGGAACCCGTCGAAAGGACTCTTCTTGCGGATGCCCCAGAGGATTGCGAAGAGGAACAGGCCTTCGAAAAAGGCCTCGTAAAGCTGCGAGGGGTGCCGGAGCTGGCGGGACGGATCGAGGGGGAAGTACATTCCCCAGGGGACCGTGGTTGCCCGTCCATAGAGTTCCCCGTTGATGAAATTGCCGATCCTGCCGAAGGTGTATCCCAGGGGAACGGCGGGGCTGACGAGATCGGCGAGGTTCCAGAAATCGATTTTGTATCTGCGGCAGAAGATGACCGCCGCGAGAAGAACGCCGAGAGCGCCTCCGTGATAGGACATGCCGCTGATCCCGACAAATCGGAAGCCCCCGCTGAAATCAAAGGGCAGTATAATTTCCAGGGGATGATGCACGTAGTAGTCGAAATTGTAAAAGAGAACGTAGCCGAGTCTTGCTCCCAGGATCAAGCCGGTGATGATCCATATGAAGGCGTTCTGGATCGTTTCCATCGAGTAGGGATACCGCTCTGTTTTGATTCGATGGGACACAAGAAAATAGGTGAGAAGGAAAGCGACAATGTACATGAGACTGTAATAGCGGAGTTGAAAAGACCCGATTTCAAAAAGGTAGGGACGGAAATGTGCGGGCAGATGCTGCCAGAAATGGATCAATGCTTCCACGAGATTCCTTTCAGGAGTTTTGCCCGGGCGGGATGCCGGATGATGACTTGAGTGCGCCGGAGCAGGACGCGGCAATGACGGCGATGCGCTTGACCGAACCGCTCCCGCACCGCGGACATTCAATGTCTCCGGTATCGTCAAGAATGCGCATCATTTCAAACTCGCATCCACACTCTTCACATTTATATTCACAAATCAGCATAGTTTATCGCAATTTTTTGAAACGCAAGCAATGGTCATTCAAGAATCTGTGTTTTTAATGACAATCTCGTTTACAGGCTATTCAAAAATATCCAGATGCGAGGCCCCCGATGGTTCGACAGGCTCACCATGACAAGCAGCAGAGCCTGTCCCGTGCTTGACACGGGAAAGGACGAGGGAAGCATGCAGACGCCGTCCTCGCGAAAGCGGGGATGGGTGTTTTTCAATAGCCTGTCAGTAAGAGTCGCCTTTGAGATCTTCTACATAGTGCTGCGCGGAAACGGCCGCCGTTGCGCCGTCGCCGCAGGCGGTGACGACCTGGCGAAGCGTCGTATTCCGGCAATCCCCGCAGGCGAAAATACCCTTGGCCGATGTTTTCATGGAAGCGTCGGTCAGAATATAGCCGCCCTTGTCCACGTCCACGGTACCTCGCAGGAAATCCGTGTTCGGATCGAGGCCGATGAGCATGAAGACGCCGTCCACGGGAAGCTCCCGCCGTTGCGCCGGCGCTTGAACGTCCCGGACCACCACCGAGGTCACGGCATCGTCTCCCTTGATCTCCTCCACGACGGCATTCCAGGCAAAATCGATCCTGGGGTTCGCCAGGACCCGGTCCCTCAATATGGCCGTGGCCCGCAGCCGGTCACGGCGATGAATGATCGTGACCTTTTTGGCGAAGTTTGTGAGATAGATGGCCTCCTGCACGGCCGTATCGCCGCCCCCGACGACGGCGATGGTCTTGTCCCTGAAGAAGGGCGCGTCGCAGGTCGCGCAATAGGAAATCCCCCGTCCGACGAAGGTGTCTTCTCCCGGCACGCCGAGCTTTCGCCAGGATGTCCCCGTGGCGATAATGACAGCAAGGGCCTGATAGTTCACGCCCCCCGCGGCGACTTCCCATGCCGGGATCACCGACAACTCTTTCCTGCCAAGGGAGGTCACGTCTGCCGTGGTCGTCTTCGTCCCGAATTTTTCTGCCTGTTTCCTGAATCGGTCGACGAGGTCGAAACCGCCGATCCCTTCGGGAAAGCCGGGATAGTTTTCCACAAGCTCCGAGTAGGAGATCTGACTCATCGTGGTGCCGCCTTCAATGAGGAGCGTCCTGAGTCCGGCCCTGGAGGCATAGAGTCCCGCCGTGAATCCCGCCGGCCCGCCGCCTATGATAAGGATGTCCAGGACATTTTCCGGTATGCGAATGTTTCCCATGTGCGTCACCCCGTTCGATGAAATAGATCGACTTTCACTTTAAACAATCCGCCTTCATATTTCAAATGAAATCGGCCCTCCGTCGCCGTGTCCATCAGCCGCCGATCACCTCGCAGCGGGGACCGAGAAGCGACGCGATCCTTTTCATCTTGTCTTCCGGCACGGCCCTGACGAAGGATTCGGCCGCCGTCCGGTCCAGGGTGTTCAGCTGAATCCTGTCCGGCGACAGGCGCTCCGCGCGGGTCCTGATTTTCAGAATGTTCTCTTCCTCCGCATTCACGCCTTCAACAAGAAAGACTTCCAGCCACAGGGTGCCGGTGTATGATTCCCGGAGCGCCGAGAGTCCCCGGACCATTTTTTCGAAGGAGATATCCTTGTGCGGTCTGTTGATGCACTGAAAGGTCGGGTCGTCACCGGCATCGAGAGACGGAATGATGAGGTCAGCGTCCTGAACCGACGCCCTCACGTCTTTCATCCAGAAGAGAGAGCCGCTGGTCAGAAGGGCGACAGGAATGTCCGTCATTTCCTTGATCCCGCTGATGACCTCGCCGATGCGGCTGTGGAGCGCCGGCTCGCCCGCGCCGGCCAGCGTGATGTGATCCGGGGGAGAGATTTCCTCGAGGCTTTCCCGGATCTCCCGAAGGATATCCTTCGGCGGAGTATAGTCTTCCGGGGTTGCGCTTTTGTGAGTGGTTCTTCCCAGTTCGCAGTAGATGCAGTCGTAGGGACAGGTCTTGAAGGGAACCAGGTCCACCCCCAGTGATCGCCCCAGTCTTCTGGATCTTACGAGATAGGTAAAGAACCGGCGCCTGCTTCTCTCTTTCACTTCTATTCTTTCTTTTTCAGGAAGCGCGCTTCTATCAAATCCGCGAGGCCCTGGATATCATTGATATCCAGGCAGGGAACGCCCCTGTCCAGGGGCACGTCGCTGGCGATGGCGATCAGACCGTCTTCCCGGGTGCAGAGGGGTTCCTGTTTCAGAACCGCGCGGAAGACCTCAATTTTGGGATGGGGATTTCCCTTGAACCCCTCGGAGAGAATAATATCCACATGGCGGATATAGCGGTCTCTCAATTCGGAAATCGTCGGGTCCCCCTCCGCGTCTTCCATGACGGCGATTTTTCCCGGCGAAGCGAGGACCGTTATGCTGGCCCCGGCCTTCCTGTGCCGCCAGCTATCCTTCCCTTCGTGATCGATCTCGAAACCGTGAAGGTTATGCTTGATCGTTCCTACCCGGTAGCCCCGTCGGTTCAGCTCGGGGATCATTCTCTCGATGAGGGTGGTCTTCCCCGTGTTGGATCGGCCCGTGATGGAGACAATGGGAATCATGCATCCCGTCCCTTGAGAAGGTTCACAAACCAGAGGTGGGGCCGCATTTCCGGTGTTCCTCCCCCTTCTCCGATGATCTGCATGATCTTTCGCGTGTAGGGTGAGACGGCTCCGCCGAGATGGGTGACAGGTGTGCCGGAAAATATTTCCATGCACAAAGGCGTGGAGGGACCGAGAATGGCCACATGCCGTGGTTTGCCAAGCGACCCCAGGGTTTCTTCCAGGGTGTCGTTTAAAAGCGACGTGGCGGTGATGACGGCGACCGTGCATGTTTTCAAAATGTTTTTTTTCTCTCTTTTTCCCACAACGGCCATGCGTGACGGATCCCGTTCAATAATGGAGAGGGCTGCACCCGTCGCTTGGATCTTCGGCACCAGCGGAGGGAAGAAACCCACCATGGCGACCCGATCCTGCGGCGTCAGCATCATGAGGGTGAGCGTATCTTCTTCCTTTCGCTCAGCGAGGTCGGGGCGGAGGATGGCATTTGCCGCGGCCAGGCCCAGGGCTTTCTCCAGCGGGTTTTTCCCTTCCACGAGGTATGTCACCAGACGCGAGGCGGGCGCGTTCATCAGCGTTCCCGCGTCTGCCCGGCGCGAGCATCCGGGCGGCAGTTCATTCAGCAGCAGGGCCGCGAGCCCCAGGCGGTCATCCAATACCCTCACGCCCACGTACCCGATCCCGATGCGCACTTCCTGAACGGGAAACATGTCCGCCTCTTCAAACACTTTTTCATGCAGCCGCTTCAGTATTTCACCTTTCTTCATTCGGTCATCTCCGGAGCGTTCTCAAAAATAATTTTATCATTCCTGTCATTCCCCGCTGTCTGTCTGAACGCGCAAAAGCATACCTTATCTGGCGCAACCCTACAATAAAATCTTGTGGACCTTTCGTTCAGATTTACAGCACGTGATTTGTCTTGCGTAAGAAATGTCGGTAAAGTACAATCTCACGCAAAGATTGAATTCCGGCCGCATGCCCGTCAGCCTTCACGTGAGGTCGAATCGATTTAACAATGAGAAGACCACCATGGTATTGAAACAATCACCTTCTGAGATCAAACCCCCCGCTAAGAGAATAAAAAAAATCATGTGCGCAGTGCTCCTGTTCTGCCTGGGAAGGGGATTCCAGACCGTTTCTGGAATGGATCCCGATGTAATTAAGGAAATCGAGGGTTGGAACGAGGGCTTCGGCATCCTGTTCGAGGTTGCGCCCGGAGGCCCGTACCTGCAGCTCCGCAAGGAGAAGAACAGGATACGGTTTCTGGGACTGAGCAAGGCCGATGCGGACCTGGTCATCCAATTCAAGAATATCGAGGCGGCGTTCATGGTATTGACGGCGCAGATGGGCACTCCGCAGGCGTTTGCCGAACATCGCATCAGTGTCAGGGGCAATCTCCCGGAGGCGATGCGGCTGATCCGCTGTCTCAATTACGTTCAGTACTATCTCTTCCCCGCCTTTATCGCCGGGAAGGTTATGAAGAGGCTCCCCCCGATCCCGGCGGGCCGTCTTTTATCCGGGCGTGCTTACGTGTATCTGTTCGGGGTTCCCCTGGGCTTATGATTTCTTGAACAAAAAAACGAGGAAGATACGATGCTCCCTGCATATTTTCAATTCTACAACCCCGTCAAGATCCTCTCGGGGAAAAAGGCCCTGGAAAATATTCCCTTTGAACTGGAGCTGCTGAATGCCAGCCGTCCGATGATCGTCACGGATAAAGGGGTCGTTCAGGCCGGTCTCGTCGACATCGTAACGGCGGCCCTCGGCGGTTCCAACCTGACGATCGGCGCCGTTTACGACAAAACCCCGCCGGATTCTTCCAACATCGTCATCGGCGAGGCGGCAGCTCTTTTCAGGGATGCAAAGTGCGACTCCCTGATCGCCGTCGGCGGCGGATCGGTGCTGGACACGGCAAAGGGAGTCAACATCGTCATCAGCGAGGACACCACGGATCTCATGAAGTTCATCGGCGCCGACCGGCTGACGAAACCGATGCGGCCGATGATCGCGGTCCCCACCACCGCGGGGACGGGTTCCGAGGTGACGCTGGTCGCGGTCATCGCCAACGAGGAAAAGTGCTTCAAGATGCTTTTTACCTCCTATCTGCTTCTGCCCCGGGTGGCGGTCCTCGACCCGAGAATGACACTGACCGTCCCGCCCCGGATTACCGCGTTCACGGCCATGGACGCCCTGACCCATGCCGTAGAAGCGTACAGCTGCCTTCAGAAAAACCCGCTGAGCGATGCTTATGCCTGGGCCGCCATCGACCTTGTCCGCAAACACATGATCATGGCCGTCACGGACGGAAAAAACGAAGAAGCAAGAATGGCGCTGGCCAACGCCGCCCTCATGGCGGGATGCGCCTTCTCGAACTCGATGGTCGGGCTGGTCCACGCGATCGGCCACGCGGTGGGAGGCGTCAGCCGCGTTGCGCACGGCATGACCATGGCGATCCTGCTGCCCTGGTGCATGGAATACAATATGGGCAAGTGCGCCCCCTATTACGGCGAACTGCTGCTCCCCCTTGCGGGACCCGACGAGTTCCTGAAGACAGATCCGGAAAAAAGGGCCGGCCGTTCCGTGGCCGTCATCCGGGAGATGAATTCCCATCTCAATAGACTGGCGGGGATGCCGCTCACATTGAAAGACTGCGGCGTGAAAAGGGAGAGCCTGCCCGATATTGCCAGGACCGCCCTGGGAGACGGCGCGCTGGTGTTCAATCCTGAGGAATCGGACTACAATGAAATCCTGGGTATCCTGAGGAAGGCCTACTGATCGGGGGCGCGGGAAATGTCCACTCATTTCGGCGGGTACATGGGGAAGGTGCTCCGGGTTGATTTGACGACCCGCGAGGTCCGGGATTACCCGTGGACCGACAGCGACCGGGAGCTGTTCCTGGGCGGCAAAATCATGGCCGCCAGGATCCTCTCCGACCATATCCAGGGCCCGACAGATCCTTATTCCGAGCAGAACCTGCTGGTCTTTACCACGGGACCCCTGACGGGTTCGGGAGCGCCCAGCTCTGCGCGCTGGAACGTGTCCACCGTTTCGCCCATGACGGGATACATTGCCTCGTCCAACTGCGGCGGAAGCTTCGGCTTTCATCTCAAGAGGGCCGGATACGACGGGCTTGTTGTGGCTGGAAAGGCCGACCAACCGGTGTGGCTGGACATAACGGACGAAAAGGTCGAATTCAGGGATGCCGGCTTCCTCTGGGGCAAGACGACGTCCGAGACACAGGAGCTGCTCGGAAAACAGGGCGGAAAGGCCGTCATCGGTCCGGCCGGTGAGAACATGGTGCGGTACGCCTCCATTTTCAGCCAGGAGCGTGCGGCCGGACGCGGCGGCATGGGGGCGGTCATGGGATCCAAGAAGCTGAAGGCCGTCGGCGCCTCCGGCAAACAGCCGATCCACTTTGCAGACAGGGAAAAAAACGCGGAAGCCAACAAAAAATGGATCGCGCTGCTTCGTAATCACCCGATCACGGGCAAGATACTGCCCGAACTGGGGACAGCCAACCTCCTTCGCCGCATGCAGCGCCATAATATTCTCGCCACCCGCAATTTCGGACAGGGGAGCTGGAGCGATTACGACCTGGTTTCCGGCGAAAGAATGGCCGAGTACCACCTCATCAAGAATACGGGGTGCCTGGGCTGTCCCATACGCTGCGGCAGGGTGGTCGAGGTCGGCGGTAAAAATGTCAAGGGTCCCGAACTGGAAACCCTGGGTCTGCTTGGCCCCAATCTGTTGAATAACGATTTGAATAAAATATGCGAATGGAATTATCTCCTGGACGAACTGGGCATGGATACCATGAGCTTCGGGGGCACCCTTGCCTTCGCCATGGAACTGCAGGAGAAGGGTCTATGGAATTGCGGCCTGGAGTTCGGAAAAGTAGATCAGATCCCGCAGGTCATAGCGGATACAGCCTGCCGGAGGGGAATCGGCGCACTGCTCGCGGAAGGGAGCAAGCGCCTGGCGGAGAAATTTGGAGGGCATGCCTTTGCCATGCACGTGAAGGGCCTGGAACTGGCCGCTTATGAACCGAGAGGCGCCATGGGACAGGGGCTCGGATATGCGGTTGCCAACCGCGGCGGCTGTCACCTCAACTCCGGCTACATGGTGTTCATGGAGGGGCTGGGTCTCGCCATGAACGGTACGACCCGGCGCTCCAAGGCCGCGCTTGCGATCATGATGCAGAACTTGATGGAGGGTGTCTCCGCGGCGGGGACCTGCCTGTTTACCGCCTACGCCATGATTCCCGGTTTCCTCCTGGATGACAGGAAATCCCTGCTGTCTCACTCCACGAATGTGATCCTGGGCCTGTCCGGTCCCGCGGTACAGGTGCTGAATGTCTTCCAGGGCTGGATGGCTCCCTTCCATAATCCTCTCTTGCCCCATACCAGGGCGCTGGAGACATTGACCGGAATGAAAATGAGTTTCGGCCGGCTGCTGAGCACCGGAGAAAGGGGGTTCAACCTGGAGAGGCTCTTGAACATCAGGCTGGGCCTTACCGGGCAGGAGGATACGCTCCCCACGCGCCTTACGGAAGAGTGCCAGCAGCCCGGGAAGGAATATACCCGGGTTCCGATCCGGGAGCTGAAAAAAGATTTCTATCAGAAGAGGGGTTGGGATATGAACGGAATCCCGAAAAAAAGGACTTTGAAACGTCTTTCCCTGGCCTGATTCAGATTAGGAGGAAAAGATCATGAATAGAATTTTGATGAACGTGTTGGTCCTGATGGTTTGCGGTCTTCTATGGATTGTCCCGGTCCAGGCCGCCAAGTCGCCCCCGAAGGTCGGCGAAATACTGCCGGACTTCAGCATGGCCGTTCCCGGGGAAAGTGCCGATAGAAGCTATCTCGGCCTTTCCCGCGGAGGGTCCTTCAAAATACCGCAGATCAGGGCACGGGTCGTGATCCTCGAGGTCTTCAGCATGTACTGTCCCTTCTGCCAGAAGGAGGCGCCGAATGTCAACAGGCTTTATCAGCTCATCGAAGAGAATCCGAATCTGAGAGGGAAAATAAAATTGATCGGTATCGGAGCGGGAAATTCTTCTTATGAGGTCAATGTTTTCAAGACAAGATACGGTATCCCTTTCCCGCTCTTTCCCGATATGGAATATTCCATCCATGCCTTGCTGGGGAGCGTGAGAACGCCTTATTTTATTGCAGCGAGAATCAACAGTGACGGAACGCATCAGGTCATCTATTCCAAGCTGGGCGCCTTTGAGAGCGCCGAGTCGTTTCTCAGGCTGATTATAAAGTCAGCGGGCCTGTAAGATCCGGAGCTCTCTGCGGTCTCGAGCGACCGCAGGGAGCGGGCGAGAGATAAAAGACAAAAAGATATGTCTCTCACAGAGGCCACAGAGTTCACAGAGCATAGGAGAAAAAATCATGAAAAAAGTTTGGGGGGGAGTGCTTATCGTGCTGATCCTGACCGTTTTCGTCTGGGGAGCCGAAGCCCAGACATTGTCGGAAGCTTTCAAGGGAAAAATTTATGACGTGGGAATTCTGAAGGCGACAGACAGCAGGCTGAAGGTGAAGGCGGGCTCGCACGCCCCGGATTTCACACTGCCTGCCGTTTCGGGCGGCAAGGTGAAACTCAGCCAGTACCGCGGGAAAAAGAATGTTGTCATCTCGTTTGTCCCGGCGGCATGGACACCGGTATGCTCGGATCAGTGGCCGGGTTATAATATCACGAAGGATATCTTTGACCGGCACGATGCCGTCCTTCTCGGGATCACGGTGGACAACATCCCCACCCTTTTCGCCTGGACGGGCGAAATGGGCGAACTGTGGTTTCCCGTCCTTTCGGACTTCTGGCCCCACGGCAAGACGGCGTCGCGTTACGGCGTACTGCGTTCCGACGGGACGTCGGAGCGGGCCCTCTTCGTCATAGACAAGAAAGGGATCATCCGTTACATCGACGTCCACGACATCAACAAGAGGCCCAGCCTGGAAGTCCTGGTGAGGGAACTCGACAAGCTCGGGGAATGACCGCCCAACTTTTCAGAAGCGGAGCGTGATGCCCCCCAGGAAAGTATAGTCCATTTCCGCCTCGTTCAATCCCCCTTTAAGGCCGATGGAGAGATCGATATCCTTGGACAGGGCATAGATGAACCCGCCCAGTGCGAAGGCGGGGTTCGTCTGCGATGCCGGGTCAGGATTGCTTTCCGCCCCGATGTTCGCCACGATCCGGAGATCTTTCACGACCTTCCATTCCCCCGCGACGGAGGCGTGCCAGATGTCCTCTCTCTGGTCGAGTTTGTTCTCGTTTCTCTTGTAACCCAGATTGGCGTGAACCGTCCAGAACTCCCAATCCTTTGTGGTGATGAAAAAGAATGTCCCCGTCGCTTGACCCGTTCCCAGGTCTTTCTCCTTGTCTCCTGCGGGGATCGTCACGCCCGGCTTGAACGCGAAACTCAGGCCGTCCTTTTCAAAAAACCGCCATTTCACCTCCAGGGACAGATCGACAACACCGTTCACATTGGCGGTCGTCTCACTGTCGGTTTCTGTCTTTTTCCACTGGTAGGGGACGCCGAGAATCAGGTCCGCCGATTCGGTGACGCCATAGGCGAACTGGGCCTTGACCTCGCCTTGCCGGGATTTTGTCGTTTCGCTGGTTCCCGAGGAATCGTCCGTCTCCTTGTCAAAGCTCCACTGACTGCTCAACTCGATCTGGGACTTTCCCTTTCCCTGCGTACCCGTGTCATCGGTGATGAGGGGATGAGCCGCATGGGCCGGCCCCGTGCTTATCCAAATGGTAAACAAAAAACACCAGACTGCGACAAAAAGATCTATCCTCCGCCTTTTCATTTATAAATAATACCTCTCCATGTATTTTTTAAGGGGATCGGGCGATCATGCCGTAATCTTCCAGCAGCAGCCTGTTTTGCAGGATGTCCGCTGTCTTTCCGACGGCCACGATTCTGCCCTCGTCCAGGAGAGCGATCCGCGAGCAGGTCTCCATGACGAGATCCAGATCGTGGGTAGCGATGATCTTTGTCAGTTGAAGTTTCTGCAGAAGGCCGATGAACTCGCGCCGGTGTTTCGGGTCGAGATTGCTGCTCGGTTCGTCGAGGACCAGGATCTCCGGCTCCATGGAAAGGACCGTCGCGATGGCTACCCGCTTCTTTTCGCCGACGCTCAAATGATGGGGCGATCTTTTCAGAAAGGGCAGCATGTCCACTTCTTCCAGCGCCCTGTTAACGGCATCCTCGACCTTTTCTTTTTTCAGTCCCATGTTCATCGGGCCGAACCCGACGTCATCGAAGACCGTGGGCATGAAGAGCTGGTTCTCCGGGTCTTGAAAGATAAGGCCCACGCTGCGCCGGATCAGGGGGAGGTTTTTATCGGTGACATCCCGGCCCAGGATCTTGACATCGGAGGTTCCTCTCAGGATTCCGTTCAGGTGAAGGAGCAGGGTGGACTTCCCCGACCCGTTGGAGCCGATGATGCCCAGGGATTCCCCCTCGAAGACCTCCAGGTCAATGCCGGAAAGGGCCTTTGTCCCGTCGGGATAGGAATAGTGAAGGTTTTTGATCTCGATGACGATCTTATCCATGGATCGCACTCAGGAATCGGACGCCGATCAGGGATACGAAAATCGTCAGCAGAAAGGCCGCGTCTTTCATCGTGACCTGGAAATGGTGGAATGTCTGGATCCTCCCGCTGAACCCCCGGGAGCACATGGCGAGATAGACGGACTCCGCCCGTTCATAAGAGCGGATAAAGAGCATGCCCGCCATGCCGGCCAGAGCCCTCACGTGAAGCCATTGCGGGCCGCCGACAGAGCGGGACTCCTTAGCCTGCTGCATTTTCATGAACTCATCCTGGACCAGAAAGATATACCGGTACATGAAGGAAAGAACCATGATGACGACTTGGGGACAGCTCAATTTCTCCAGGGCCTTCAGGAGTTCCGGAAAGCCCGTCGTGGCTGTCATCAGGATGGCGCACAGGAGAGAGAGAGAGGCCTTGGCGAGGACGTTCCAGAAGATGAGCAGGCCTTCCCGGGTGACGGTTAGGGTGACCGGCCCGAGGGCAAAGGCATGGACCACCGTTTTCCCCTGCAAGAAGGGGATGAAAAGGGCGGTCATCAGAATGAAGGGCGCCGCAACGAGCATCCTCTTCAAAATATAACCGATCGGAATCCTGGATAGCACCGTCAGGACGGCGAGGATGAACCCATAAAGGGCGAAGGCCGCAAATGCTGCGGTGTCCGTTGACACGACGCAGACGATAAAGGCGAGAAGGCTCACGACCTTGATCCTCGGATCGAGGCGGTTCATGAAACTTCCGACGTTGCTGTATTGATCGAGAAAACCGTGTTCCATATCACCTCTTGCGCCGTTTGATGAGGACCGCAACCCCGTAACCGATGCCGAACATGGCCATTGTTCCGATGAAGCCGGCGATGGAAGTCGCCCATTCCTTGTTGCAGATGCCCGGGAAGGAGTAATCCGGAACAGGCGCGGCGAATACCGGCGGTTCTTCTCCCTTTTCCAGGAAGCCCTGGTCCTTGGCCACCCGTTCCAGCCCGTCGGGCCAGGGAGAGGCAAAAGGAGAGACCAGGAGGGCGATCAAAACGGCCACGGCCAATCCCATGAGTATTTCTTTTTCCCCCATATTGTTACCCCTGAGACGCGTCTTTGTCAGTCTGAGCCCTTCGGCATGCTCAGGACAAGCCTTGTCGAAGACTGCTTAAGCTGTCGCGGTTCGACAGGCTCACCGTGACAGTTCCTTGCGGCCTGTAAATCAGATCGGGCCGTGTTTTAAGAATGACGGTAATGATGGAGACTGTAATGATCGCTTCACCGATCCCGATCAGCGCATGGATGCCTGCCATAGCCGGGAGGACGATCCCGAGAGGCGCCGTGCCGGAAATCGCCAATTCAAGCGCGCACAGGATCGAGGCCATGACCACCGAGAACCAGGCGGCAACAGCCGTTCCGGCAAGGACCCTTTTTTCATTCGCCCGGTCCTCCGCGATCAGGCTGTAGATGCCGTACCCGCCGATGGTTCCCGCTATGGCCATGTTGAAGACGTTGGCGCCGAGGGCCGTCAGGCCGCCGTCCTGGAAGATGAGGCACTGGAAAATCAGAACGCAGGCCAGGGTCAGGGCGCCCGCATAGGGCCCGAGAAGCACCGCGGCGAGCACACCGCCCAAGAGGTGTCCCGAGGTCCCCCCCATGACGGGGAAATTGATCATCTGGGCGGCAAAAACAAAAGCCGACATGACCCCCATCAGGGGTACCATCCGGTCCTTCAGAACCCCGGCTGTTTTTTTTATGCTGTAACCGATGCCGCCCACAGAAATGGCCCAGGATGCGAGCCAGGTATTTGTCGATAAAAAGCCGTCGGGGATATGCATGGAATAGTACCTATTTAAAATTCGTGCTACGACTGGTCAAAAAAATAATACCGGCTATTTCATGTCCTTCCCGGTGCTGGTCATGCTCAGAGTGCCGTGCTGGACACCCTTGATTGATTTCAGCAAATCTGCCAGCTTCTGAACCTCTCTCGATCGCCCTTTGACAGCCACGATCTCCAGACAATTGTCGTGATCCAGATGGATATGCTGAGTGGAAATGATGATTTTCTGGTGATCATGCTGAATGTCGATGATTTTGTTCAGGAGGTCCCGCTTGTGATGATCATAGACAAATGTGATGGCCCCGGCGACCTCCCGGTCTTCCTCCCATTCCTTTTTGATCAGTTCCTCACGGATAAGATCCCGGAAGGCCTCGGAACGGTTGGTATACCTCCGGCTCCGGATCAGACGGTCAAATTTGTTCAGCAGATTTTTTTCAACCGATACGCCGAATCGAATCAGTTCTGACATGCCTTCCCCCGAGTGCTACGTTGTGCGGAAATGTGCCACAGAAGACGGCTCCTGTCAATTTATTTTCAGATCATCGGTTTGAATAATAAGGGTTTTAAGGGTTGTTGTCATGGGCGCAATCTGGTAAAGTTCATCCAGTACCTCTGGAGGAAATATGTCGTGAAAATATTATATTACGATTGTTTTTCAGGCATCAGCGGCGACATGAATCTGGGGGCCATGATTGATCTGGGCGTTCCGCAGGGGCTTCTCGTTGGCGAACTCAAAAAACTGAAGATCAACGCCTATGAGATCGCGGTTTATCGAGACCGGCGCAGGGGCATTGAGGGCATAAAGGTCGATGTTTCAGTTCCTTCCAGATCCGCTGGACACGGCCATCATGATGCGGAACGTCGGGCATTCAAAGACATTGTCGGACTCATTAATGAGAGCGGCCTGTCGGATGCCGTCAAGAAGAAGAGCCTCGAAATCTTCACGATCATAGCGGAAGCGGAAGCGAAGGTTCATGGACATCCTTTTGACGATGTCCATTTCCACGAGATCGGGGCGATTGATTCCATTGTGGATATCGTCGGCGCAGCTGTCTGTCTCAATTACCTGAAGGCGGACAGGATCCTATCCTCACCTGTACAGGTGGGCGGGGGTTTCGTGAAATGCAATCATGGCATTTTTCCAGTTCCCGCTCCGGCGACGGCGGAGATTCTCAAGGGGATTCCGATGAAATCGGGCTCCGTTCCCTTCGAGACGACCACGCCCACGGGAGCGGCCATTCTGGCGGCCACGGTGAATTTCTTCACGGAAAACATTCATTTTATCCCGGAAAAAATCGGTTATGGCCTCGGACAGCGGGATACAGAGATACCCAATGTCCTGAGGGTCTTTCTCGGTCAAATGGACGAGGCCGCCTTTGATGAGGATGTCGAGACGCAGGAGGCCTGTCTGGTGGAATGCAACATTGACGACATGAACCCGGAGCTCTATGGTTCCGTCCTGGATGCGTTATTCGAAAAGGGGGCCTATGACGCCTTTCTGACGCCGGTCATCATGAAGAAGTCGCGGCCGGCGGTCACCGTCAGTATTCTCTGCGATGCGGAACATTTGAAGGGCATAGAGGAGATCCTCTGGCTGCAGACAACGACGCTCGGCCTGAGGGCAAGCAGGGTCATGAAAAAAATGCTGCGCAGGGATGTAACAGTGCGGACCACGAAGTACGGAGATATCTCCGTCAAGAACGCCTATTTCCGCGGCAGGAAGATCAAATCCAAACCGGAATATGAAGATTGCAAAAAGCTGGCCGGAGAAAAGGGGGTCAGCGTGAAGGAGATTTACGACAGCCTGTCCTCTGAGGATGAGTGATGAGCGCTCGCGAAAAATATGAAACACTTGTTGCCTATCTGACATCGATTGAATCCTGCGTGGTTGCCTTCTCGGGTGGGCTGGACAGCACCCTGCTGCTCCGGGCCGCGAAGGATGCCCTGGGAGACAGGGTGACGGCGGTTACAGTTTCAACGCCTTACATGCCTCGATGGGAAATTCAGGAGGCCAGGATAATTGCGGCGGGCATGGGGATTGTTCACAAGCTGCTGGATATGCCGCTGATGGAAGACATGAGGTTCAACCCCCCCGATCGATGTTATCACTGCAAGAAGCAATTATTTACTGTTCTGAAAGAGGATGCAAAGAAATCGGGCGTTCGGGTCGTTCTTGACGGAACGAATGCCGACGATCTCCAGGATTATCGCCCGGGTCTCAAAGCCTTGAAGGAGCTGGGCATCCTGAGCCCCCTCATGACGCAGGGACTGACCAAGGAAGACATTCGAAGCATATCAAGGGAAATAGGTCTTCCAAACTGGAACAAAGGATCCGGTGCTTGTCTCCTCTCCCGAATGCCCTATAATCATGAAATCACCCTTCATCGGCTGCAGATGATTGAGCAGGCAGAGCATTATCTGATGGAAATGGGGTTCAAATATGTGAGGATTCGCAGCGATGGCATCGTGGCAAGAATCGAGGTTGGACGGGAAGAGCGAAAAAAATTTTTTGATGAGGAATTTTTGGACGCGGTTTCAAAAACCCTGAAAGACATTGGTTATATATATGTGGCCTTTGAACTCGAAGGTTATCGGATGGGAAGCATGAACCGCGAACTGCCGGTCAGGAAGAGTTGAGTCGGGTTGCCCCAATGGGTCGTGAATCGCTGAAGATATTTCTTGAAAAGATCAGGGACGGCGGGATCACCATAGAGGAAGGGATTGCCGGTCTCAAAGACCTTTATTATACGGATCTGGGGTGCGCCAAACTCGACAACCACAGGGAACTGCGCGTGGGATATCCGGAAGTGATTTACTGTCCCGGCAAGACAGCCGATCAGGTCAAAACAGTGGTGCGGGCCATGCTGGAGAGAAACTCCAATATTCTGGCAACGAAAGCCGATGAAAATCTGTACTCAGCCATCCGTGAGATATGCTCCGACGCCGTTTATCATTCTCTGGCGAAAATCATTACGATAAAAAGAAAGCCTGCCGAGATATCCGAGAGCTACATAGCCGTCGTCACGGCGGGGACGTCCGACCTGCCCGTGGCGGAGGAGGCGGCTGTCACGGCGGAATTTTTCGGCAACCGCGTCGAACGAATCGTGGACGTGGGCGTCGCCGGCATTCACCGGTTGTTTGACAATATGGAGGTCATCAGGGGAGCCCGGGTGATTGTCGTTGCAGCCGGCATGGAAGGAGCCCTTCCAAGCATCATCGGCGGGCTCGTGGACAAACCCGTCATCGCCGTGCCGACCAGCGTGGGGTACGGCGCGAGCTTTCAGGGTCTCTCCGCCCTTCTCACCATGCTGAACAGCTGCGCCGGCGGTGTTTGCGTCGTCAACATCGACAACGGCTACGGTGCGGGATACGTGGCCGGCATGATCAACCGGCTGAAATAAGACCAAAGATGAATGAGAGATGCCCCCCGGGACGCTTAATGAGAGAAAAAAGAAATAAGATTCTTTCCGCCGGTCAAAGGTCTTCTTTGATGTAAGGGCTCTCGCCGAGGCAGGGGCGGCAGACTTTGCCGTCGCGCAACGGATAGGCCTCTCCGCATGAGGGGCAGACACCGACGGCTCCCAGCTTCTTCTTGTGGAGGAGTTCGGGTTGAATCCGCACTTTATGATAACTGAGGATATCCTTGCCCGCCTCCTTGATTTGATCAACGAGTTTTTGACTGTCTTGGCTTGCCTTTGGCTTCAGCTTTAAGAACCATCCCTGGATCTCCGGCCACCGCTCCAATTTGGCTGGATCGAGATAGACTCTGACGCCCTCGCCGCTGTACTTTTCGTAAAGCGACAGGGCGAATCTGCCGTAATCGAATATTTTGAGCCAGCCGTTTCCGATCGTGCAAGGCGTGAGGATCTGCACTGCATCGGGAAGACAGACGTAGGTCTCGCAGATGGCGTCGAAGAATTCGCCGTCGGGAAGTCTGCGAAGGGCTTCATCAACCATGAACCCGCCTATAATCAATCCGGGCGCCGGATTCCCGTGGAAAGATTTGATCAAGTGGAGGTATTCCTCGTAAGAGTAGGTTCCAATCTTCATCGTGCGTCTCACATTTAATAGACTAAGGCGAGCTTCGGCTCGCGCGTGGCCCTGGGTTGCACACCGAGGGGTGATACGGGTGAAGCGATCTGTTCGAGCCAATCCCTGTCAATCTCCCCGTCGACGATGGGGAGAATGGAATCGGCAATAAACAGGGCCTCATGGATGTCATGGGTCACAAAAACAACGGACAGAGCCCTTTCCTCTTTGATTTTTTTCAGTTCGGCGCGCAGGCCGCGCCGTGTCACCACATCGAGGGCGGAGAAAGGTTCGTCAAGAAGGAGCAGGCTTGGACGCCTTGCCAGAGCCTGGCAGATCGCGCAGCGCTGCTTTTCACCCCCCGATACCTGATGTGGCTTCCGGTCCCGCAGACGCGACAAACCGAAATAATTCACGAGATAGTCGACCTCGCTTTTATCTTTAGCCGCGAAAGCGGCGTTTCCATGTATCGTCAGGTGGGGAAACAGGGTAAAATCCTGAAAGACATAACCCAGTTCCCTTTTCTGGGGTGAAAGGCAGATGCCACGGTTCGAGTCGAAAAGGATTTTCTCTTTTAAGACGATCCTTCCTTCATCGGGTTTTTCCAGGCCGGCCAGCATTCGGATGATGGTCGTCTTTCCAGCCCCGGAGGGGCCGATCAGGACGAGGGTCTTTCCCTCCGGGCAAAAGAAATCGACGTCGATTGAGAAATATTCCGTCTTTTTGCGGAGAACCGCGCTCAAACCCATTCGTTCAGCTCCTTGTGAGTCGGTTGACCAGTAGAAGAAAAAAATAACTGATCGGGACGAAGGCGAGAGACAGCAGCCATGCCTCCCGGTAGTTCATGGTTTCAACAGCTTCGTAAATCGCGATGGAGGCCACCCTCGTTTCACCGGAGATACTTCCGCCGACCATCAGAATGACCCCGAACGCGCCCATGCTGTGAAGAAAGACGAGAATCGCCGCCGCCGCAATTCCGTTGATGCTGTTGGGAATCATGACCCTGAAAAACGTTGCGACCGGGGACAGCCCGAGCACATAGGCGTTTTCCCGAAGGCGATGATCCATCTTCTCAAAGGTCGCCTTGATCGGCTGAACCGCAAAAGGAAGGCTGTAAACGGCGGTCGCGATGACGATCCCGGTGAAGGTGAAGAGAAGCGTTCCCCCGAATACCTCTCCCCATATCGTGCCCACGTACCCCTTCGGTCCCATGATATATAGGAGGTAAAGCCCGATGACTGTCGGCGGCAAGGCGATGGGGAGGTTGATAAGGGCCTCGAAAAGAAATTTCCCCGGACATTTCACATAAACGAGGAAATAGGCCAGCGGCGCCGAGATGAGGATCAGAACAGACGTTGTGATCACTGCCAGTTTTGCCGATAAATAGAGAGGAAAAAAATCCATTAATAATAACCGTAGCGTTTCTTGATTGCCTCAGCCTTGGGAGAAGAGAGAAACCTCAAAAAAACCCGGGCCTCTTTCTGTTTGGCAGAATGTTTTATAAGACAGGCCGCCTGCCGGATGAGCGGCGCCTCTTCCACGACATAATAGCAGCCCTTTTTTCCCTGGGATGAAAGCGCCGATGACAGTGCGCAGAAAGAGGCATCGACTCCGCCCGTCAGGGCATACTGAAAGGCCTGTCCCACATTTTGTGCGGTGACGATCCTGCCCTCCAGTCCCTGCCACAGGGCGCTTTGTTTCAAGGCATGTTCAGCGGCTGCGCCGTAAGGAGCCGTTGCCGGGTTAGCCAGGGCGATTTTCCTGACATTTTCTTTCAACAAGGCGTTCTTCCAGTTCGCTGCGTCGCAAAAATGTTTCCCGGTTCCCCACAGAACAACCCTTCCCGTGGCATAGATGAACGGTTTATCACCGAAGCCCTTTTCGAAGAGGATTTTCGGTCTTTTCTCGTCGGCGGACAGAAACACGTCATAGGGCGCCTCGTTCATGATCTGGGCGTAAAGACTTCCCGTCGAGGCGAATGTTGCCTCCACTTTCACCTTTGTTTCTGCCTCGAAGGCGGCGGAGATTTCTTTAAAAGGTATCATAAAATTGGCCGCAACGGCGGCCCTCAAGCTTTCTGTGGCGTGGGACGGCAACGGGCATAATAAAAAAACAGACAGAGTGAATCCCAATCCTTTAGCAAGGGTTCGCCGGAACTTTTCATTGTTTGTGCAGAAAACAGAAAAATGTTTCATGATGGACATTGCTTCAACCCTTTCTTCCTTGAATAGGATGATGAAATATTATATTTAGCATAACGCAAGGCATAAATTCCCCCGGCGATGGGTATATCCCCACCGTGTCAGGGGATCGAACAGCTATATCGGCTCTTGTTGCGTTCGCGAAGGGTGATCTTCCGCAGACAAGGGTCAAAGCGCCGCAAGATTTCCCGTCAATGGGAAGCGGCTTCCGTTTTTTCTTCGCCGTAGACTTCCAGTTTTCCCGACTCTTCCATCTCCCGCAACCACTTGGGGTGCTGCTTCCTCGCCCAGGCCTTCGTGGCCCAGCCGTCGATCATGGCCATGAACGTGCCGGGGTTCCCGATTGTCCCCAGATAGAGGTGGACGAAGAAGAAAGCGAAAAGGACGACAAATCCAAGGGCATGGAGGGGATACATCCATCGCACGAGGTCCATGGAAAGACCCACGGGGAACCACATGACGAGTCCCGTCACGCCCATCAGGGCGCCGCAGCCGACCACGGTGAGAAAGAACATCTTCTGGCCGGGGTTGTACTTGCCGATCTCGGGCACCTTCTCCACGTGCCAGAGATAGCCGCCGGCGCACATCATCCAATCCAGGTCTTCCGGCATCGAGAATTTCCCCGCCTCATGCCACCACATCCGGGTTGCCAGGACGAGAGAGACAATAAAGAGGAGCCCGGTGAAGTTGTGGACATATTTCAGGGCCACCAGACCGCCCATGAGGTTCCCGATAAAATTGAGCTCCCGGTACATCATCCCCAGTCCCGTGATGAAGAGGAGGATGCAGGATCCGGCAAGCATCCAGTGCACGATCCGTTCGAATCCATCCGTTATTTTGATCATTCCTTTTTCCGGCATGTTACTTTCCCCCTTCCGCGTGCTTATCCCCGCTCACATCCTCATCCGGCCGCTTGGGACCGTGCAGAATGTAATGCAGGAGCGATCCGACAACCACACCGCCGCCCGCTATCAGACTCAGCGGCTTCAGCCAGTCCTTCCATGCAATGACGGACAGCGGAATCGATGGACTTTTCGGCAGCTTGTCGTAAACCTCGGGTTTTTCGCTGAGGATGTAAACCACATGGGTCCCGCCCACGAACTTATCCCCATAAACGCTGGCGTCGCCCCCGAGTTCCTTGACCCGGTCGTAGGCTGCCTTCATCATTTTGTCCTTGCCGCCGATGCTCAGCGCCCCGGTGGGACAGGACTTCACGCAGGCCGGCTGCTGATTGGACTGAAGACGGGTCAGACAGAGGTCGCACTTGGACACCTTGTCCGTTGCGCGGTTGTATCGGGGGACTTCAAAGGGACAGGCCGCGATGCATTCCTTGCAGCCGATGCAGAGATTCTTTTTTATCCCCACGGTCCCGTATTCCGTATGATAAAGGGCGCCGCTGGGGCAGACCTTCACGCAGGCCGCATCGGTGCAGTGCATGCAGCCGTCTTTCCTGAACATCCACTTGAAGGTCCCTTTGTCGTTGACGTATTCCTGGAAGCGGATCAGCGTCCAGGTATTCCATTCCAGGTCGGGTGGGTTCTGATAGCTCCCCCAGTTCTTTGTTCTCAAACCCGGAAGTTCGTTCCACTGTTTGCAGGCGACCTGGCAGCCGCGGCAGGCAGTGCATCTTGTCGTATCGATCACTTTTATGAGTTCAGAAGTGTTCATCGTCTCTTCTCCTATGCCTTGACCACATTCACCATGAAGGCCTTGTACTCGGGACAGAACGTATTGGCATCACCGACGGTGGGTGTGAGGAAGTTGGTGCTGTCGCCGCCGTCCTTGGGGAATAGCCACCCGTAATTGAAGGGCAGACCGACCTGGTGAACCGTTTTCCCCTCAACCGTGAAGGGCTGGAACCGCTTCGTCACCATGGCGACGCATTCCACCTGACCGCGGATGGAATGCACCTTCACCCGCGATCCGTTCTTGATACCCTTTTCCTGCGCCAGTTTTTCTCCGATCTCCACGTACAGCTCAGGCTGCATCTCCAGCAGCCAGGCCTGCCATCGTGTGAGGGCTCCGGAGCACCAGTGTTCCGTACAGGAATAGGTAGTGCAGACGTAGGGGAATTTCGCGTCGGCATTGGCCGTTTTGTCCATATCGCTCTTGAAGATTTCAATGGTGGGGTTGATCAACTGGCCTGAAAGGGGATTCTTTGTCAAGGGTCCTTCCAGCGGCTCGTAATGTTCCGGGAAAGGACCTTCCACCATGCCGGGCCCGAAGAGGGAGCCCACACCGTCCTGTTTCATGATGAAGGGATACTTCCCTTTTGCCTTGTCCGCCATGGGCGGCCAGGGGCCGTCAGGCACGTCGCCGACCCACTTGTCGCCGGTCCATTCCAGGAGTTTTCGTTTGGGGTTGTACGGTTTCCCGTTGATATCGCAGGACGCGCGGTTATAGATGATTCTCCTGTTGACGGGCCAGGCGAAGGACCAGTTGGGATAGAGTCCGAGCCCCGTGGGATCGTCCTTGCCGCGTTTCATCATCTTGTTTTCGCCGTTGGCGCCGAAACTTCCCGCCATGATCCAGTTGCCGCCCGAGGTGCTTCCGTCGGCCTTGAGCATGCCGAAAGTCGGAACCGTCTGTCCTTTCTTGTACAGCGTTTTGACGCCCTTTTCGTCCACGACCGTATCCTTGAGAAAGTGGCCGTTGATCTGCTTCGATATTTTTAAGACATTCATACGCCCTTTGCTGTCAAGATAATCCCATTTGAGATTCACGATGGCTTTGGCATTGGGACCGCCTTCCTTTTCATACAGCTTCTTGATTGCCGCCATGATCTTGATTTCGATCTCACCCACGGGAATTGCGTCACCGGGGGCCTCGGCAGCCTTGTATTTCCACTGCACCCAGCGGCCGGAGTTGCTCTGCGAGCCTTCTTTCTCCATCGATGCGGAAGCAGGCAGCAGGAAGCATTCCGTCTTGATCTTTTTGGGATCGACTCCGGGACCTCTCCAGAATTCGTATGTTTCGTTATTGAAAATATTTTCACCGACCAGCCAGTCCAGATTTTCCATCGCCTTGCGGACTTTGTTGGAATTAGGAGTGCTGACGGCCGTATCCGCACCAACACAGAAGTATCCCTTTACCTTGCCTGCATACATCGCATCGAACATGTGCATCGTGGAATAGGCTTTCCCGTCGTCGAGCTTGGGCAACCAGTTATAGCCGAATTCATTTTCCTTCGTTGCTTTGTTATCCCACATGGATTTCAGGAAGCTGACAAAAAACTTCGGGTAATTCGAATAGTAGTTTGCAGATTGGGGATCTTTCGACACCGGCGTGCATTTATGCAGATATTTTTCCAGGGTGTCCAGAGAAGCCACGGGCATCTTCAGATATCCGGGCAAATTACCGTACAGGATGCAATGGTCCGTCGAGCCCTGAACGTTGGGCTCGCCGCGCAGAGCATTGATGCCGCCGCCCGCGATTCCCATGTTGCCCAGAAGCAACTGAATGATCGACATGGAGCGGATGTTCTGGCTTCCCGTCGTATGGTGCGTCCAGCCCAGTGCGTAGCATTCCGTTCCTGCCTTGCCCGGGACGCCGGTCGAGGCGTATATCTCGTAGACCTTAAGCAGATTTTCTTTAGATACGCCGGTAATGCTGGAAACCTTGTCGAGTGTGTAACGAGAATAATGCTTCTTCAGCATTTGGAAAACGGAGCGGGGATTGGTCAGCGTCATATCCCTTTTGGGAATGCCCTTTCCGTCCTTTTCTAAAACCCAGGTGTCCTTGCTGTATTTCCGTTTTGCCTGGTCATACCCGGAAAAGAGGCCGTCCTTGAAGTAGAAGTCCTTGCTGACGATGAAGGACGCATTGGTGTAGTTTACGACATAGTCTTTGAAGTATTTACGATGGGTCAGGATATAGTGGATCATGCCCCCCAGGAAGGCGATGTCCGTGCCGGAACGAAGCGGCACATGAAAATCACAGCGGGCGGAAGTTCTTGTATAACGTGGATCGACATGAATGATCGTTGCGCCTTTTTCTTTTGCTCTCAATATCCACTTGAAGGCGATGGGGTGATGCTCGGCGGCATTGCTGCCCATAATCAAAATGACGTCTGCGTTCTTTAAATCACAGTAATGGTTCGTCATGGAACCGCGTCCAAACGACTCTCCCAGAGCCGCCACAGATGGACTGTGTCAGACCCTGGCCTGGTGGTCGATGTAGACCAGACCCAGCGCTCTTGACCTGACACTCATCACCCAGCATTCTTCGTTGTCCACGTTGGAACTGCCATAGTGACCGATCGTCTCGCAGCGGTTGACGAGCTCTCCCTTGCTGTTCCGGGTGACGAAACCTTTGTCCCGGGTGTCCTTGACCAGTCGGGCGATCCGGGAAATCGCAAATTCCCAGTCTTTTTCTTCCCACTCGGTTCCATAAGGCTTTCGATAAAGCACCTTTGTGAGACGATGCTTGTTAGCCTCCGTCAGATCGAAGAAACCGGCGCCTTTGGCGCAGAGCGAGCCCTCGCTGATGGGGTGGTCGGCGTCGCCCTCGATGTTGAAGATCTTGCCGGTAGCCTTGTCCACACTGCAGACGAGACCGCAGCCGACGGAGCAGTAACAGCAGGTCGTTATCACCTGTTTGGCGCTCTTGATCCTGTTCATTTTGTTGAGTTCGTCCGCGTAGGCCCGCAGGGGTCTCAGGTCTATGCCCAAGGAAGACAGGGCCAGACCGGAACCTACGGCGCCGGACATGGTCAGGAAACCTCTTCTGGTTATCTTCATATATAAAGCCTCCTAATGCTTATATCATAAATGATATATGTCATAGTTGGCATATCTATTTATTTTTCTCGAATATGTCAACAAAAAATTTATACGGATGGAATGGGCATTCCCGGAGCCCGGGCGACGGTCTATCTGAGGAATAGGGAAGACCTTGATAGGGTGTTGAAAAACATTCTTTTGTCAGGCTGTTCAAAAACGTTCAGATGCAAGGCGTCCTTCGACTGGCTCACCCTTCGACCGGCTCAGGGTGACAAAACTGTAGTCATGGTGAGCGCAGCTTGTCCTGAGCTTGCCGAAGGGAACCACGCAGCGCAGCCCTTCGGTAAACTCAGGGTAAACTCCGCAGACGCCGTCCCCGCCCTTCGGGTTACTCAGGATAAACTCCGCGGGGATGGGCGTTTTGTAAAGCCTTCGGCTTTTTCCGGCAAGGAAGATTGTTATCCCAATGCGCTCCCCTGCGGTACGCGCCCCCGGTCTACAGCCTGCTAAGAAAGGTTCCATTCAGGCAGGGCCATAGGGATCAAACCTTTATCCCGCATAAGGATGTCGAGATGGGCGAGTCCGAGCGCGGACAGGTCGAGATCCATCTCTGTGATAGGGCTGATCTGATTGAGCGTCAGCAGGTATCTTTTGCATTGATCGCAGGTATAAACGGCTTCCTGTTTCTTATCCTCCACGAAAAAAAAGGTCATTCCCTTTTGACCCTCATGTTCGCAATAGGGACAGATGACCCTGCTGAAACGCCATTCATGTCCGCATTGGAAGCAGTGAAGCCAGCGCTGTCCGCTTTTTTCCATGATCATCGAGATCGACGGGAACGATCCGCAAATCGGGCAATAACCTTTCTCCCATTCGGATTCCCTCAAATAACCGGCAAGATTCCTTGCCCTTTTATGGAGTATGACCCACATGACGGTGCGAAAAAATAATCGAAAGGACAGGACCCGGATATTCAGTCTTGCGGACCAGCCCTCTATGATTTTTTCTCCGTCATCGGCCGGTCCTTTAAAGTAATCGTATAGATCGATGGTCTTATTCTTGATACAGCCCTGCAATGTATCCAGGTCGTCCTGAAGATCGGGGAAGCCCTGCTTAAAGGCCGGGATCAGGGAAAGGGCGATATCTTCCCATGGGTCTTCAGAATGAAACAATGCCGCCTGCTTGATCAGGGGAACACCGCTCTTCAATCGCGTCCCGTCCATCCCACCCGGATCCCCCGGGCTTAAGTCCAAGGTTTCGACCAGGCGATTTCTCTCGACCATAACGGGTCGGAAGGCATTTATGATTTCTTTGCTATGGGGGTTTTTTCCAATGATACGATCTATCATCATTTCCAATGTTTTTAGCCTGTCATCCGCTCGATGCATGCGTGATACCTCTCTCACCTGGCTATTGGCACATCCATAAAATTTAATTTCTTCCCGTATTGACATCAGGGCCGTCCATGCGGTATAGAGCATTTCCTGACATATGTCAATATTGGCATAGGAAAGCTGCCCGACGGCTTTTTATCAATAAAGGTGCTGTAGAAAGGAGAAATTGATGTCCAGCGGAACGTTTCTATTAGACGGGAAGACCGTTTCTTTCAGACCTGGAGAATCCATTCTTGATGCCGCCCGCAAGAACGCGACAGATATCCCGACCCTTTGTTTTCTCAGGGGGACGACGCCGACAGGCGCCTGCAGAATTTGCCTGGTTGAGGTGAAAGGAATGCGGACGCTTTCAGCCGCATGCTCCACGCCGGTCAGCCCCGGCATGGAGGTTTTGACGGACACCCCGAGGGTGCATGCGGCGCGAAAACTCAATGTGGAGCTTCTTCTTTCCTCGGGCCGGCATGACTGCCTGCTGTGCGAGTCCAGCGGCAACTGCAAGCTTCAGGAACTGGCCTATCGCTATCAGATTGACGGCAGTCTTTTTAAGAAGCCCGACCAATTCTATCCGACAGAAGATGCCAATCCCTTGATTGTCCGCGATTACAGCCGGTGTATCTTGTGCGGCCGGTGTGTTCAGGCGTGCAACGAACTGGTTGTCAATCGGGCCATCAGCCACGGCTATCGCGGAGCGAAAAGCAAGATTGTGACAGGCGGCGATGCCCCCTATCATCAGAGCGAATGCGTCTTCTGCGGCCAGTGCGTGGAGGTCTGCCCGACGGGAGCCCTGACGGAAAAAAAGGCCAAGGGAACGGCGCGCGCCTGGGAGACAAAGAAAATCCGCACAACCTGCCCGTACTGCGGTGTGGGCTGTCAGATGTGGCTTCACGTCAAGGATGACCGGATTGTGAAGGTAACGGCTGCTGAGGGCGCCGCCCCCAACAGAGGGCGCCTCTGCGTGAAGGGTCGATTCGGTTACGATTTCATTTACTCCGAAGAGCGATTGAAGACGCCGATGATCCGTGAAAACGGCCAATTGCGCGAGGCGTCCTGGGATGAAGCATTGGACCTGGTGGCGGCGAAACTCAAAGAAACAATCGAGCGGCACGGTCCCGATGCGATTGCCGGCGTCAGCAGCGCCCGAAGCATCAATGAAGATTCCTATCAGATGCAGAAACTCTTTCGATCGGTGATTGGAACCAACAATATTGATCACTGTGCCCGGACCTGACACGCCCCGACCGTCGCCGGTCTGGCGACGTCTTTTGGTTCCGGTGCCATGACCAACTCCTTTGCCGATTTCGCAGAGGCGAGAATGATTCTCGTCATCGGTTCGAACATGACGGAGGCACATCCGGTGGCGGCTTCCTTCGTGAAGCAGGCGGTGCTGAGAGGCGCCCAACTGTATGTCGTCGATCCCCGCCGAACGGCTCTGGCCGATATGGCGACGCTACATATCCCCATTCGGGTGGGAAGCGATGTGGCTTTTCTGAACGGTCTCATGCACGTCCTGATCAGTGAGAACCTTTATGACAGGGAGTATGTCGAATCCCGCTGCACGGGATTTGAAAAACTCAAGGCGAAGGTTCAGGAATACCCCCCCGAAAGGGCATCGGAAATCTGCGGAATCAGCGCGGATATGATCCGGGACGTTGCGAGACGGCTCGCGTCCGTCAAACCGGGAATGCTCGCGTATACCCTTGGCATCACCGAGCACATCTGCGGCGTAAGCAATGTGCTGTCCTGCGCGAATCTTCAGATGCTCCTCGGGAATGTCGGCTTCGAATGCGGCGGCGTGAACCCGCTTCGCGGTCAGAACAACGTCCAGGGCGCCTGTGATATGGGAGCCCTTCCGAATGTCTTTCCCGGCTACCAGCGGGTGGACAATGCCGATGCAAGGACGAAGTTTGAGAAGGCCTGGGGCGTAAAGAAACTGCCGGACAAGCCTGGATTGATGATTCCCCAGATGATCGAGGGTTTGACCAATGGAACGGTCAAGCTATTCTACATCTTCGGGGAAAACCTGGCCAACACCGAGCCGGATATCCGGCATGTGGAACACTGCCTGGAATCGGCAGAGTTTGTTGTCTGTCACGACATCTTTCAAACGGAGACCACACGCTTTGCCCATGTCATCTTCCCCGCGGCCGCCTGGAGCGAAAACGATGGCACCTTCACCAGCAGCGAACGCCGCATCAGCAGGGTGCGGACTGCGAGCCTTCCGCCGGGGGAGGCGAAACCCAACTGGTGGATATTCAAGGAAATTGCAAAGCGGATGGGCCATGAATGGTCGGCCAAAAGCGCCCGGGAGATCTGGGACAATGAAATCTCGCAACTGGCTCCCTCGATGGCCGGCGTCAAGTACGCCCGTCTCAGAGGCGACGGACTCCAATGGCCGGCGCCGAACGAAGAACATCCCGGCACGGCTACTCTTCACCGGGACCGCTTTACATCCGGCCTTGGCGCGCTGACCCCCGTGGACTGGATTCCGCCGGCGGAAGTCCCCGATGAGGACTATCCTTTGGTCCTCAGCACGGGACGCCGACTTTATCACTATCACACCCGGACCCAGACGGGTCGTTCCGCGGGTCTCAATGACCTTCTGGGCGAGGAAACGGCTGACATATCTCCATCCGATGCAAAGGCGCTCAGCATAGGGCACGGCGAGATGATCGGGGTGAAGTCAAGGCGCGGCCAGGTGTTCGTAAAAGCCAATATAACGGATAGAATTCCTCAGGGGGTGGTCTGGATGGCGTTTCATTTCCGCGAGGCCTGCGCGAATTGGTTGACGAATCCCGCCTTCGACCCCATTACGCTGACGGCTGAGTATAAGGCCTGTGCCGTAAGAATTGAGAAGGTGGGTGAAAAGACGGACCAACGAATTTAAATACGATCCATACAACAGCTAAAGATGGCAAAGATGATGGGACATTAATTTTTTGTCTTTCTCGGTTTTATCTTTTGCAAAGAAAATTGGGAACTGAATTTTTCCATTAAGGCTTGTGTTTCGCTTTCCAGGGCCTTGAATCGCGTCAGGAGCTCTTTTGCTTCAGGCGTCAGATGCATTCCCTTTCCAAGGCCGTCACTCTCGACAAGTTTAATGCCCGCCCTGTCTTCGGATGCCTTCAGCCGGGCCCAGGCGGCCCGGTAGGACATCTGAAGTTTCTTGGCGGCAGCGTTCAGGCTGTGGCACTCTTCGATAGCCTTGAGAAGTTCCTCACGGCCCTTGCCAAAGACGACCTTGCCGTCTCGTTCCAGCCATATTTTGTGTTTGATTTTCATCCCTTAACTTGCCCGATATTTAAAATAAAATATGTTAAATTATCCCATAGCTTAAGAATAACATCAACAACTATTCTGACAAGTTAGTCTGTCGACGAAACCTTAAAGAACGCGTGTTATTGTGTACTGCCGGGTGGGGCGAAAAACAAAAAGTGCACCGCCGGGAAGCAAACCTATGTCATAAATGACATAACATATGAAGATTATTAAAAAAACTTGACATGATTGTCTTTATAATATTATAGAAAAGCGCTATTTTTAGGTGTTATGAAAGGCTTCAAGTCTACCGTCACTTAACAATGGCACCGCAGGTTTTTTTGCGGAATATTGCCCCACCATTGAGCTTCTCCGATCCACTGCTTCTAAAGATTTATTCCATGAAGGGTGGACGATGGGTAGGATTGGAAACGGTCTTGCCTCCCGTGCTTGGAAAGGAGAGCAGGGGAAAATAATCTCTATATTTTCTTGTTTATCTCTTTTAGAAAGGAGCACGTTGTCATGGATGTCACCAGAAGAGGTTTCCTGAAGATCTCCGGTGCAGCCCTGATGGCAGGCGGCGTCGGCATCAGTCTCAAGCCCGTCTCTGCCCAGGCCCAGCCGCTGAAGATCAAGTATACGAAAGAAACCACAACGGTTTGTCCCTACTGCTCCGTGGGATGCGGCATCATCGTCTCGACGCGGGACGGTAAGGTCGTCAACACGGAGGGCGATCCGGATCATCCCATCAGCCGCGGAAGCCTTTGCAGCAAAGGCGGAAATATCTACCAGATGGCGGTGAACAAGAACCGACTGGACAAGCCGCTTTATAGGGCGCCCTTTGCCGCGGAATGGAAGGAAGTGGAGTGGGAATGGGCCCTGGAAAAGATTGCCCATAATATAAAGAAAAGCCGAGACAAGAGTTTCAAGTTCAGGAACGCCAAGGGCGAAGTCGTAAACCGGACGGAGGGGATCGCCTCCGTCGGCAGCGCCGCCATGGATAATGAAGAGTGCTGGCTTTATCAAAAATTTCTAAGGGGGTTGGGTCTGGTCTATGTCGAACACCAGGCCCGTATCTGACACAGCGCTACTGTAGCGGCTCTGGCAGAGTCGTTCGGACGCGGCGCGATGACGAATCACTACATTGATTTTCAGTGGAGTGATGTGATTCTGATCATGGGGAGCAACCCCGCCTCCAACCATCCCATTTCATTCAAGTGGATCACCAAGGCCATGGAGAAAGGATCCAAGCTCGTGTGTGTGGACCCGAGGTTCACACAGTCGGCTGCCAAGGCCCATCTCTACGCCCCGCTGAGGTCGGGAACGGATATCGCTTTCCTTGGCGGGATGATCAAGTACATCATGGATAACAAACTCTTCTTCAAAGAGTATGTTAAGAATTACACCAATGCCTCGTTCCTCGTGAACCCGGCCTTCAAGCTCCCCGGCGAGAACAGGGGGGTCTTTTCGGGACTCACGGGAAACAAGTATGACAAAGCCACCTGGTCTTACCAGACGGATGCGGCCGGGGTGATCAAGAAGGACCCGACACTCCAGAATCCCAACTGCGTCTTCCAGCTTCTGAAGAAGCATTACTCCCGTTACAACATGGATGTGGTCTCCCGGATCACGGGGACGCCGAAGGAAAAACTCCTGGAGGTGTACAAAACGTATTCCTCCACCACCGGTCCCAGCAGGGCGGGGAACATCCTTTACGCCATGGGCTGGACGCAGCATACCGTGGGTGTCCAGAACATTCGCACCATGTCCATCATACAGCTGCTGCTTGGAAACGTGGGCATTCCCGGTGCAGGCGTTCAGGCTCTCCGGGGCGAATCCAACGTTCAGGGTTCCACGGATCATGCCCTTCTCTTTCATATCCTGCCCGGATATCTTGGAACGCCGAGGTCTTCACTGAATACCCTCAAAGAGTACAATGAAAAGCGGACGCCGAAGACGAAAGAACCGAAGAGTCTCAACTGGTGGAAGAACTTCCCGAAGTATTCGGCAAGCTTCCTCAGGTCCATGTACGGCAAGAACATTACCCTGGATGGGGCCTATAACCTCCTGCCCAAATTGGAGGAAGGCACGGATTATTCCTGGCTGACCCTCTTCGATCACATGTACAAAGGTCAGTTTACCGGGTTCTTAGCCTGGGGCATGAACCCCGCGGCGAGCGGCGCCAGCTCCAACAAGGTCAGACAGGCCCTTGGCAAAGTTGACTGGATGGTCAACGTGAATCTCTTCGACAACGAAACGGGATCCTTTTGGCGAGGTCCCGGCATGGACCCGGCGAAGATCAAGACCGAGGTCTTCATGCTTCCCTGTGCCTCGTCGGTGGAAAAGGAAGGAAGCATTTCCAACAGCGGCCGCTGGATGCAGTGGCGCTACAAGGCGGTGAATCCTCCGGGTCAGGCCCTGCCCGACGGAGACATCATGTCGGAGATCTTTTTCAAAGTCAGGGATCTTTACAGGAAAGAGGGCGGTCCGAACGCCGGGGCCATCACAAGGCTCACCTGGAATTACGGGAAATTCAGTGCCGACGGAAAGTATCATCTGGACGTTCATGCCATCGCGAAGGATATCAACGGGTACTTCCTGGAAGACAAGGAACTCGTGGATCCCGCAACAAAGCAGAAAAAGATTTTCAAGAAGGGAACGCTTGTTCCCTCCTTCGCCCTTCTTCAGGACGACGGCAGCACGTCGTCAGGCAACTGGCTATACTGCGCGTCCTATACTGAAAAAGGAAACATGGCGGCCCGGAGAGGGAAAAAGGATCCCACGGGGCTGGGCCTCTATCCTGAGTGGTCCTGGTCCTGGCCGCTGAACAGGAGAATCATCTACAACGGCGCATCTGTTGATCCCAGCGGCAAGCCCTGGAACCCCAGGCGGGCGCCCATCAAGTGGGATGATGTGGAGAAGAAATGGAAGGGAGATGTGCCCGACGGTGTGGGTAACCCGGGATCGGGAAGACCACCCTTCATCATGAAGCCCGACGGCGTGGCCCATCTCTTCGGACCCGGTCTTGCGGACGGACCCTTCCCGGAGCATTACGAACCCCTTGAATGCCCCGTGGAAAAGAACCTCATGTCGCCGCAGAAGAGCAACCCCACGATCAAGCATTTTGAGGAAAAGGGTGTGGGGACGGAACTCGATACCATTGCGAGCTGCGATCCGAGATATCCTTTTGTGTGCAGCACGTACCGCGTGAGCGAACACTGGCAGACGGGCGTTCTGACACGCTGGCTGCCCTGGCTTGCGGAGATGCAGCCCGGAATGTTTGTGGAGATCAGTGACGAGCTGGCCAAGGAGAGAGGGTTTAAGAACGGGGAGACTGTAACCGTGAGGTCCTCCCGGGGTGAGCTTGAAGCCGTGGCCATCGTGACGCCGAGGTTCAAACCCTTTAATATAGACGGTAATACCATTCATCAGGTGGGTATCCCCTGGCACTTCGGCTGGGTGACAACGGCCACCAGGAAATACAGTCCAAACGACAAAAAGCCTGAAATCTTTACCTTCGGGGATTCGGCCAATCTCCTGACGCCCTTTGCCGGCGACCCCAATACGATGATTCCGGAGAGCAAGGCCTTCATGGTCAATGTCGTGAAGAAGGGGGTGAAGTAACATGTCTGAGAATATAAAACTATTTGATACATCGAGATGCACGGGTTGCCGGGGATGCCAGCTGGCCTGCAAGCAGTGGAACAATCTGCCGGCCAAACAGACAGTCAACTGGGGGTCCTATCAGAACCCCCCCACCCTCCAGTCGAATACCTATTTGATCATGCGGTTTCAGGAAAAGGCCGATGCCAATAGCGTCAAGTGGTTTTTCCGCCACGAAGCCTGCATGCACTGCACCGATGCGGCCTGCGTGAAGGCCTGCCCGACGGGAGCGCTTTACTACTCGGAATTCAAGACGGTTGGAAAGAATATCGAGAAGTGCATCGGATGCAAGGATTGTGTCGCGGCCTGTCCCTTTGAAGTTCCCAAATACGATTCCGGCGCGAACAAGGTTCTAAAGTGCGACATGTGCGAGAGCCGCATCGCGAACAAGCTGGAACCTGCCTGCGTGAAGGCCTGTCCCACGGGCGCCTTGAAGTGGGGCGAGAAGGAAACGATGCTGAAAATTGCCAATGAACGGGTCAAGGAACTCGGCGGTGATGCCCATGTCTACGGTCCACAGTACGTCGGCGGGACGCACCTGGCCTATATCCTCCAGGAAAAGGATGCGGTCTATGCGGGCCTGAAAATCGATCCGAAGGTTCCGCTTTCCGTCATTGCATGGAAGGACTGGTTGAAGCCGCTGAGTCTGATAGCGGGCGGCGGTGTGGTTGTCGGATCGCTCCTGCATTACATTCTGCACGGTCCCAAGCGGCCGGATGCGGATGTCGGCCAGGATAATCCTGCGGAAGGAGGGAAGTAAGATGCCGGAAAAAGGAATGATCAAAGTAACGGATGGATTCGAACGGATCGTGCACTGGATGCTTGCCGGGTCCTGCATCCTCCTCTTCATCACGGGACTGGGGATGATGTACCGGGAGCTCAATTTTATCGGAAACCTCATGGGCGGTCTGGTGGCCCTGAAATATGTTCACAACTTCACCGGGCTCCTTTTTATTGTCTCTCTTGTCCTGGCGGCCCGCATGTGGTGGCATGAGGCGGGGAAATTCTCGATGCCGGAAGACCTGGAGTGGATGATGTGCGCCGGCGGCTATCTCTGGCACGTGGAGAAGGTGCCCGAGATCGGCAAGTACAACCCCGGCCAGAAGATGTTCTTCCTCACCGTGATCGGCTGCGGCGCCCTGATGGGCGTGACGGGACTCGTCATGTGGTTCCCCGTGGGTCTTTCCCTGGGCTTCGTACGGTGGATGTATCCTCTACACGCCCTTGGGTTTGTTGTCTTTTTCGCCTTCTTCTTTGTCCACCTTTATCTGGGGACGATCGGCAATCCCGGCACGGTCATGGCTATGATCGACGGCTGGGCCACGAAAGCCTGGGCGAAGAAACAGCACCCCAAGTGGTTGAAAGAAATGGAAGAGTCGGGAAAACTGGAAGTCTATGGAGAAGAAACGAAGGAAGCCGCTTCCCACTGATGAAAGATTGCTTTTGATGAATGAAAAGGCCTGCCTATTTGACGGGCCTTTTCATTTTTTGCGGCGGGGCGGCCCGTCAGCGGGTCTTTTGACTTAATCCACCAGCATGAGGCAGTAGAGATTCTGCGTCTCAGATTTTTCCTTCAATGTTTTTATGAAAAAGCCGTTGTTGCGGGCGGTCTGGTAAACGTCAATTCCACAGGACTCCATGGACGGCCTGGTTTTCGCGGGCAGGCGGCAGGGAATCCCTTCGTTCAATCCGCATTCCTTGCACAGGACGCAGGGACCGGCCAGCATGACAAAGGCTTTATAGTAACCGTCCTTGAAGAGCTCTCCCTCCAGATTGACCAGCGTGTCCAGATAGGCCATCATGTTCTTGCCCCTTTCTTTTGTGTATGGGGCCTCGACATGAAACAGGATGGCGCGATGGTAGGAATCGAGGGTTGCCCGTGTTTCTGCCGGCGTGGGGGTATGGGGCGGACAGCTGTTTGTAGGGGCACCCGAAGAGACACTTGAATCTCACCCACGGGGCGGTAATGACCGTGCTTGGATGGATGATCTTTACGTGGGTGGCGCCGGCTGCCAAGGCTTTTTCGCAGTATTTTTCAAGATCAGATGCGGACATGATAACCTCCCCGGTTCGTTTTATTCATGAATCGTCTTCATACTCCGGTGATCGGCAAACATCAATCAAAATAAAAGGACCTGTCTCTCACATGATTTTGAGGCCGGCGCTCAGGGACAGGCCTCTTCCGTTCAGAGTCCTGTTCCCTTCGCAATCAGGCAGAAACCCTAAACGGGGGTACTCTAGGGGACCAGACCGAGGTACCGCCAAAGCGGCACGCTTAAAAGCAAAGCCAGGATGGATACGATGCAATAAATGGCGGAGAAGGGCGCTATCTGCCGGTGCGTCACCATCTCCCCGCCCGCAGCGTAGTAGGCCGTCACGAAGGTGGAATTCTGGTAAAAGACGAGCCATATGTTTGTGGAGACATAAACAAGAAAGCCGGTCACCCAGGGATTGATTCCCGCCTGTAGTGCGAAGGGAACGAGCACGACCGTAAATATCGCCGTCGTGGCCGTGAAGGAAATCAGCACAAAACGAACCGCAAAGATGGCGAAGCTTAGGATCACAATGAAAAGATAGAAGTTGGACATCATCGGGGCGATCATCGGGCTGAAGACACTCACGATCCATTGGTCGATCTTCAAAGCGGGGATGACGTTTCCCAGATTGATGATTCCCCCGATAAAAATCAAATTGTCCCAGCCCATGTCGGAGCGGAAATCCGGCCGGTCGAAAACCCTGCAGGTGAGCAGCACGACCAGTCCCATCAGGGCAACGGCGGTTGCGTGGATACCGTGCAAAGGTTCCGTCATCCATAAGACGAGGGCCGAAATCAAGACCGCCGCAGTTATCTTTTCACGGCGGCTCATGGGGCCGAGATTCGCCAGTTGCGCCGCCGGGTCGCCGGCCGTGAAAGCGCCCTTTTCGTCCGGCGTGTAAAGAAATCGGATTGCCAGATACATGAGCACAAGCACTACAATGCTCCAGACCATACCGGCCAGGAACCAATAGGTCCAGTTGAACTGGACTTGAATGCCTGCGGGCAGCAATCCCCGCAGCATGTACCCGATAAAGGACGCGCTGATGAACATGGGTCCCGTCAGGATGAAGCCGAGACTCATGGCGGCAAACAGACCGCCGGCCCCCCTGCTTTTTCGCGAGTAGCCCATGGCGTCGCTGATTCCCAGACTGATGGGCGCCATGATGGCGGCTTTCGCCGTCACGCTGGGAATCAAAGGGGCGATCAGGGTTCCCCCGCAGATGAGGGCCAGTACCTGTCCGTTGAACGTTGCGGGGAAAATCGTCATCATCCAGAGAGACAACCGTTTGAGCAGGCCGCTTTTTGATACGGCCGTTCCCATCCCCAGCGCGCCGAGGAGAAGCCACCATGTGGAATCGGAAAAAGTTGCGAAGGCTGTTTTGAAGGGAACGCACTTGAACAGGACCCAGAGGGTGCACATGGCGATGGCGACCACATAGTCCGGGGCGACCTCGAAGATCCAGCAGGTCACGGCACCGATGATGATCCCGAGAGCCCACATGGCCTGCGGGGTCAGACCGGCCGGCGGCGCCGCAAGGGCCACCGCCGTTCCCAGAACGGCGGCCGCGATTCCTCCGATCGCCTTTTTCATGATTGTTATATCCAGCTCGTGCAGAAAGCGTGAAAACATATAAAAGCCGTAAACTCAACCGAGAACGATGCGCAAGGCTACATACGGCACCAGATTGAAGAGGAAGATGCCTATCTTGAAGAGCGCCATTCCCGCATAATGAATGGCATCGAAGGTTTCGACCGACAGATGAAACCATTTACGGTGGAGCCGGTAGATCCACTCATGGGCGAGCGAGAAAAACAGGAACCACCACAGCAGAAAACTGTAATTGATGACCGCGCACCAGCCCAGCATGTCGCGAATAATCTCAGGGGTCATGATTCCCTCCTTTTTGATGTCAGGCTGTTGCCCTTCGGCAAGCTCAGGATGCGCCCATCCCCGCTGGAGTTTATCCTGAGAAACTCGAAGGGCGGGGACAGCGTCTGCATGCTGCGGTGCGCCTCTTCCTTCGGTAAGCTCACCCTTCGACAGGCAAGCTCAGGGTGACAATAAGTGTCATGGTGAGCTGTCACAGTGAGCTTGTCGAACTGCGAACCATCGGGGGCCTTGCATCTGAACATTTTTGAACAGCCTGAAGGACAAAGTGATGTTCAACCCTTTTTCAATGCTACTGTTCAGTGTGCGGCGGATTTGATGCTGAACTCTTCTTGTAAATGGTTATAGGTGTTCCTTTGACGCTGGCATAGAAAACGATAATCTCAGTGGTTGAGGAGCCTTCATTTTTTCCGTAATGCCACGTGTTCACGACCTCAACGATGGGATCCCCGGCTTTCAGATGAAGCGTCTTTCCCTCTTCCGTCACCACGGTCAGTTCTCCCTTTAATAATACCCCCGCGTTTATGATGGGATGCTTGTGCAGCGGCAATTGTGCCCCCGGTGCGATTATGATTCTCAAGATGGTGATCTCCGGTTTCCCTGCCGCGTAGCCAGGCAGATCACGTCCGTCCCAGCTTGAACCGGTTTTCGATAAAACATCCACGGCAATGGCCTTTGTCTCTTCAGCCGCGACAGGACCAGACAGCAGCAGTATAAGACACAGGGCATAAAATAATTTCCTCATTTGATTCCTCCCATCCTTTCACATTATAGGCCGGATCAGCAGCGAGCGTAACAAGTCGGCTGCGATGTCTTGTTGACTATTCCTTTATTTCTTGGGGAAATATTTCACATTTTTTATATTTTTGAGATCTGAATCCTGAGTCCAGAGGATGGTGTTGAATTCCTGTGCCGTTGCGAGAATGAGACTGTCCGCCATTGGAAGAGCATGTTCAATGCTGAGCTTTGAAGCGGCAATCGCAAGTGAAGCAGTTAAATCCACAACCGTTCCTTTTTGCATGGCCGCAACCGCTTGTAAGGCGTCATTTTCGCCCGATTCACGGAGAACGACCTTGAAGACCTCATATATCGATACCGTTGGAACAACAAGCGAAGCCTGATCATTCAAGGGAGTCAGGAAATGCTTTGCATTCGGCTCATCGGCGAAGTAGGCAAGCCAGCCGGAAGAATCCACTATATTCATAGTCTGTCTTCCTCTCGTTTGAATTTCGTATCGATGCCCTTGAGGAATCCGCGGAGTTCTTTGATGTCGCGTTCCGGTATAAGCTCGATGCGACCGGCATATTCCACAACCTGCATTTTCTGACCCGGATGCAGATTCAAGGCTTCCCGTACTGTTTTGGGTATAACGATCTGGTATTTTGGTGATACCGTCACTGATTTCATACCAAACCTCCATCGATATTTTATGTTTTACGATATCATGATCGATATGATTTTGTCAAAATGTATTGCGTTCCGCCGGATGTTAATCTTAATAATAGTTTATGCTGCCTGACGAAAAAATCAGCCAGAGCGCAGCGATCGGCCGTGTTGCCTTTGTTACGCAATAATTTCATTAAGGCCTTCGATGGCTTGATCCAACTCTTCGAGAGATGCTTTACCAATGACCTTACCAATCCTCTCAACCGACAGAGTTCGGATTTGACTGATTTTGATCCATGATTTCTTGGGCAAATTTGCAGATTTCAGTTCAAGGGTCAATGGAAATCCCGCTTTTTGCGGCTGGCTGGTTATTGCTATGGCTATAACCGTGCCCGAACGCTCATTAAATATATCGTGGCTCAAGATCAGGACAGGGCGCAAGCCTGCCTGCTCGCGGCCTCGCACAGGATTCAGATCGGCCCACCGAATGTCTCCTCTCAATATTCTGGCCATTGGCTCACATCCTCGGCTAATCCTTCTTCCGCCATGGCTTTTTCAAATTTTGGATCGAGTTTTTTACATTCCATTGATAGCCGACTACGCTTCATTCGGGCGAGTTTTTCGCTCACGGCGTCACGGATTGCCTGGCTGCGATTTTGAAAATAATTTTCTTCGACCAGCCTATCTATTTCGCTGATGAATTCGGCATCCAATGTAATTGCTATTTTTGCTTTTGCCATAACGACCTCCTTTGTTGGTATTCCAATATATCATACCAGGCAAAAGGCAATCAATTAAATTATGTATTCCTTCGGCGTAACGCCTGAATTAAGCCGCGCCGCGAAGCGGCGTCGGCTTGAATGAGTTGTGTACGCCCGGCACGGGCGGGAACTTATGGGGGGAAAGTCCCCTGTATGTGAATCCTGCCAATGTCAAATACATTGGCACAA
>DFZO01000040.1 GCA_002383495.1 Syntrophaceae bacterium UBA4054
GACTATTAAGCGGACGCGCATGATATAGGCTAAAGGCGAAAGGTTAAAGGCTAAAGGAAAAGAAAAGATAAATCATTAATATAGGCTAAAGGCAAAGGGCCAATGGTAAAAGAAGATAATAACAAGTGGGCAAGAAAGGATTCAGGGAACTAAAAGTCTGGCAAAAGGGAAAAGAGCTTGCCATATATGTTTACGAAATAACGGGATCTGGGAAATTTTCGAATGATTATGGCTTGCGAGAGCAGATAAGACGAGCGGCAGTATCTATTCCGAGCAATATTGCAGAAGGGGATGAATTAAACACAGACAGACAGGCGATAAGGTTTTTTTACATGGCTAAGGGTTCGTCAGCCGAAGTTCTTACCCAAGCGATCATTGCTCTGGAAATTGGTTACATTAACCAAGAGACCTTTGCGGGAATTGAAGACAGGTGCTTAGAGATATCAAGAATGCTGTCAAGATTGATATCCGCGCGTTCTAATTCATAATACCTTTTGCCTTTTGCCCTTAGCCTTTTGCCCTAAAAATTAGAAAGGAGACAAACAAAATGAGTGATGCTGTCATTGTAAGTGGAGCGAGAACTGCCGTGGGCGAATTCGGCGGTTCGTTGAAGGGAATCTCCGTTGTGGATCTGGGAACCCTTGTCATCAAGGAAGCCATCAAAAGAGCCGGCCTCAGGCCTGCCATCACGGATTTTATCAAGAGCTGCCGTCCCGCAGCCTTCGGCGATTTCGACATGACGGATATCCAGAAAAAACACTATGATTACGACAAGTCCCTGACACCCGTCTATTTCGACGAGGTCATCATGGGAAACGTACTCAATGCCAGTGTGGGACAGAATCCGCCGCGGCAGTCGGCCATTTACGCCGGGCTGCCGGAAGAGACCAACGTTTTCACCGTCCAGAAGGTGTGCGCATCGGGGATGAAGGCCATCGCCCTGGCGGCGCAGGTCATCAAGGCGGGCGATGCCGATATCATCGTCGCCGGCGGGATGGAGAACATGAGCAACGTTCCCTACGCCCTTCCCAACGCACGGTGGGGATACCGGATGAACATGCCTTACGGTCAGGTGACGGACCTGATGGTACACGACGGCCTGTGGGAAATCTTTAACAAGTACCACATGGGCTTCACGGCGGAAAACATCGCGGCAAAATACGGCATATCGAGAGCGGAACAGGACCAGCTGGCCTACGAGAGCCACAGGAGAGCGAGAGCGGCCAATGCCAGCGGGGCCGTGGCCGACGAAATCGTCCCCGTTGTGATTCCGCAGAAAAAAGGCGATCCGAAGGTCTTTGCGGTGGATGAGCGCCCCATGGACACGACGCTGGAAAAGATGGCAAAACTTGCACCTGTCTTCAAGAAGGACGGAACCGTGACGGCAGGAAACGCCTCGGGGATCAATGATGCTGCGGCAGCCGTCGTGGTCATGAGCGAGAAGAAGGCAAAAGAGCTCGGTCTGAAGCCCCTGGCGAAGATCAAGGGGTTTGCTTCCGGCGGCGTGGATCCGGCTTACATGGGACTGGGTCCCATCCCGGCCGTCAAGAAGCTCTTCAAAAAATTCGGTCTCACCATGAAAGACATCGATCTCGTGGAACTCAACGAGGCCTTCGCGGTTCAGGCCCTTGGATGCGTCAAGGAGCTTGGGGTGGATCTCAACAAGTGCAACCTCAATGGAAGCGGTATCTCCATCGGCCATCCCATCGGCTGCACCGGCGCCAGGATCACGTACACCCTGGCCATGCAGATGAAGAAGAAAAACCTGAAGCTCGGGCTCGCATCGCTTTGCATCGGCGGCGGGCAGGGCATGGCCATTCTTCTGGAAAACGTGTAACTGTTATAATCGGGTAGGGGAGGCTTCAGCCTCCCCGGGCGCCTGAAGGCGCCCCTACCCAATGACAAATTAGTGATTTGTCACCCTGAGCTTGTCGAAGGGTGAGTGAACTAAATTAAAACTGAAGGAGGGCGAGATAATGGCAGTTAAGACATTTGGCGTTGTTGGAGCCGGCCAGATGGGAAACGGCATCGCGCAGGTAGCGGCCTATCCCGGCGGACTCAATGTCATCATGAATGACATCGCGGATCAATTTGTGAACAGGGGCTTCGATACGATTTCGAAAAACCTGGACAGGCTGATCGCCAAGGAAAAGCTCACGGCAGATCAGAAAAAGGAGATTCTCGGCCGAATCAAGAAGAGCACCAACCTGGAAGACATGAAGGACGCGGATTTTGTCGTGGAGGCGGCTATTGAAAGAGAAGACCTCAAACTGAATATCTTCAAAAAGCTCGATGAAGTCTGCAAACCCGGTGTTGTCCTCGCGACCAACACCTCGTCCATTCCGATTACCCGGATCGCCGGCGCCACCAAGAGACCCGCTCTGGTGATCGGCATGCACTTCATGAATCCCGTGCCTGTCATGAGACTCGTGGAGATCATCAAGGGACTGGCGACTTCTCAGGAGACGTACAGCCTGACGGAGAGTCTCTCCAAGCAGTTCGGCAAGGTCCCCGTGGAATGCAACGACTTCCCGGGCTTCATTTCGAACAGGATCCTCATGCCCATGATCAACGAGGCTTTTTATGCCCTCATGGAAGGCGTCGGTCAGCCGAAGGCGATCGACGACATCATGATCCTCGGCATGAATCACCCCATGGGTCCCCTGGCTCTGGCCGACCTGATCGGTCTCGATACCTGCTGGGCCATCATGGACGTCCTCCACAAGGGATTCGGGGATTCCAAGTATCGTCCCTGCCCGCTTCTGAAGAAATACGTTGATCAGGGCTGGATGGGCAGAAAAACAGGAAAAGGCGTTTACGACTACAGCAAATAATTCAGAAAAGGGGGAATGTGGAAATGGAATTTAAGAACCTCTTATTTACCGTTGAGGATGGAGTAGCAACAATCACATTTAACCGGCCCAAGGCCCTGAACGCCATGAACTCGGAAACCATGGGCGAACTCCTGGAAGCGGTCAATCTGTGCAAGAAGGATGACAGCATCAAGGCGATCATCCTGACCGGCTCCGGGGACAAGGCCTTCGTGGCAGGGGCAGACATTTCCGAGATGAAGGATTTACGGCCCAAAGAGGCCCTTGCCTTCATGGAGCTGGGCCACGAGACCCTGAGGGCACTTGAGACGCTCCCCAAGCCGTCTATCGCAGCCATTAATGGTTTTGCCCTTGGCGGCGGGACGGAAATCTCCATGGCCTGCGACATGCGTTTCGCTTCTGAAACGGCCCGTTTCGGTCAGCCGGAGATTCTGATCGGATTGATCCCCGGATGGGGCGGAACCCAGAGGCTTTCGAGACTTGTGGGACTGGGCCGCGCGAAAGAACTGGTCATGGGCGGCGGACAGATGGATGCAAAGAGAGCCTATGAGATAGGCCTCGTAAACCAGATCTTCCCGGCCGATCAGCTTCTGGATGCAACGAAGAAGTTCGCCAAAAGACTCGCCGGAATGCCCGGGTTCGCGATCAAGATGGCAAAGCATGCCATGAACTTCGGCTACGACCTGTCTCTGGACAACGCCAACCGGCTCGAGATGGAATGCTGTGCCCAGTGCTTCAGCACAGATGACCAGAAGGAAGGCATGGGTGCATTTCTCGAAAAGAGAAAACCGAATTTCCAGGGGAAATAGATTAAGACAGGGGCTTAAGGCTAAGGGCTAAAGGCTAAAGGCTAAGGGAAAGAATCTTTTATACTGCTCCATCTCACGATATTTCTGTCATTCCGGACTTGATCCGGAATACATGGTTCCCTTCGGCGAGCTCAGGACAGGCTGGCTCGCCATGACACGACTTTTTTGTCATCCTGAGCTTGTCGAAGGGTGAGCCTATCGAATGGAACAGTCAACATTAGCAAGCTGGTTTCAATAGCTGCTGTTTGAAGAACCATAAATCATTGAAGGGGGGTAAAGGTTATGAATTTTGGGTTAACAGAAGAACAACAAATGGTAAAGGACCAGGTCACACGGTTCGCGGAGACGGAGATAAAACCCATTGCCGCGGAGCTCGACAAAACTCACAGGCACCCTGAGGAGATCTGCCGCAAGCTGGGCGAGATGGGGATCATGGGTGTCTCCATTCCCACGGAATACGGCGGAGCGGGCATGGATAATGTCACCTACGTTTTCGCCATGGTCGCCATCTCCAAGGCTTGCGCGAGCTGCGGGGTCATCGTTTCCGTCAACAACTCTCTCTATGGCTTCCCAGTGAACAGTTTCGGAACGGAAGAGCAGAAGAAGAAATACCTTCCTCCCGTCGCCGGCGGCAAAGTGGAAGGCTGTTACGCCCTGACGGAAGCGGGAGCGGGCTCCGACGCGGCATCTCTTGCCTGCCGCGCCGTGTTGAAGGGTGACAAGTACATCGTCAACGGCACCAAGCGGTTCATCACGAATGGGAATGTGGCCAGTTATTGCGTCCTGGCCTGCACCACGGACCCGAGCATCGGTTACAAAGGGGTTATCAATCTCATCGTCGATCTGAAGAACACCAAAGGGTTCTCCGTCGGCAAGATCGAGGAGAAGATGGGCATCCTCGCTTCCGGAACAGCGGAACTCGTCTTCGAGGATGCGGAGGTTCCGGCGGTGAATCTCCTGGGCAAACCAGGTCAGGGTTTTAAGCAGATGATGATGGGTCTTGACTGCGGCCGCATCGGCATCGGCTCCCAGGCTCTCGGCATAGGCCGTGCGGCACTGGAAGACGCCTTGAACTACTCCAAGGAGAGGGTCCAGTTCGGGAAACCCATTTCGACGTTCCAGGCCATCCAGTTCAAGCTCGCCGACATGGCGACGGAACTTGACGCAGCGGAACTCATGCTCCTCCGGGCCGCCTGGCTGGAAGACAATCATCTGGATTACGAAAAGGAATCGGCCATGGCGAAGATGTACGCCTCCGACGTGGCCATGAAAGCGGCCATCGAGGGCGTCCAGATCTTCGGCGGATACGGCTACTGCAAAGAATACCCGGCAGAACGCCACATGAGAGATGCGAAGATCTGCCAGATCTATGAAGGCACCAACGAGATTCAGAGAGTGGTCATTGCGAGAAAACTCCTGAGCGCGAGATAACAACAAGTGAAAAAAGGCGAGTGGAATCCCACTCGCCTTTTTTCCACAGCGACTATCCGGGTAGGGGAGTGTTTACGCTCCCCGAGTTAGGGAGCCTGAAGGCTCCCCTACCCATTCTTTTTCACGGCAAACGGCACAGGGTTTTTTAAGTTTTTCCCTTTAGCCTTTGGCCCTTAGCCTCTCGCCCAATTTCCCTGCTGGTGATTTATGCATCCCAATCTCATCGATTCCCTCGTTATCCAGAATAAGACGAAGATTGTTTTTCTGGTCATGGACGGTCTCGGCGGCATTCCTGTGCCCGGAAAGTTGGGGACCGAGCTTGAAACGGCACAGACGCCTCATCTGGATGAAATCGCCAGACAATCCGTCTGCGGTCTTCTCGATCCGGTAGGCCCGGGAATAACGCCCGGCAGCGGGCCGGCCCACTTCGCCCTTTTCGGCTACGACCCCATCAAGAACAACGTGGGGAGGGGAATCCTTGAGGCTGCGGGAATTGATTTTCCCATGACGGAGCGGGATCTCCTGATCCGCATCAACGTTGCCACGATTGACAAAAGCGGAATCGTCACGGACCGCCGGGCCGGCAGGATCGACAACGAAACGAATAAGCGGATTTGTGAGAAACTTCAGAAAAATATTCGCCTGGAATCAGGGGTCGAGGTTTTTTTTAAGCCTGTTAGGGAGCACCGGGCGCTTCTCGTTTTACGGGGCGATCACCTGCACGAAGAAATTGAAGAAACGGATCCGCAGCAAACGGGGCTGACCCCACTCCCGCCGACGGCTATTATTCCGGAAGCACGGGCAACATCTGACCTGCTGGTTGAATTGATCCGGAAGACAAAAGATATCCTCTCGGACGAGAAGAAGGCGAACATGATCCTGCTCCGGGGCTACGCCCGGCATCGCAGATTTCCAGGTCTCAAGGAAAGGTTCAAACTGAACGCTCTGGCAATAGCCGGTTATCCCATGTACAAGGGCATCGCAAGGCTCCTTGGAATGGAAATCGCCGAGCAGACAGAAACTATAAAGGATGAGATTTCAGCCCTTCAGAAAAATTTTTTAAAATACGATTTCTTCTTCGTTCACATCAAGCCAACAGACTCGCGGGGCGAAGACGGGGATTTCGATGCCAAGGTGAAGGTCATCGAAGATGTGGACGCACTCGTCCCCATGATTACGAACCTTGGGCCTGATGTCCTGGTCGTGACGGGAGACCATTCAACACCTTCGGCTCTTGCTTCTCACAGCTGGCACCCCGTTCCCGTGATGCTCTCATCAAAGACCTGCAGACCGGACCGGGTGGAACGCTTCGGCGAAAGAGATTGCATATCAGGAGGATTGGGCAGAATGCCCATGGTCTATCTCATGGGACTCGCTCTGGCCCACGCCCGGAGACTGGAAAAATTTGGAGCCTGACAAAGCAGGCGCCAGGCAATGGACACCAGGCATCAGGAAAAAATAAAGAACACCCCAATTTGTCATTCCGGCGAACGCCGGAATCCAGTTAAATAATTGAATTATACAAATCTCGCCAGTCCGGATTTTGATTTTCAATCAATTCCAATTTCCAGACCCGTTTCCATTCTTTTATTTTTTTCTCTCTCTCAATGGCTGATGCCATATTTTCGTGAAGCTCGTACCAAACCAGATCATGAACACCATATCGTTTTGTAAAGCCGTCTACTAAATTACTCTTGTGCTCCCACATTCTCTTAACGAGATCTGAGGTTACACCAATATAAAGGGTACCGTTTCTCTTGCTCGCAAGTATATATACAGCAGGTTGCTTGCTCACTGTGTTTTTTATTCACTGGATTCCGGCTTTCGAGACTGTGTCGCAATTACCATTTTTGTCATTCCGTGCAAGCGAAGCGCGACACGGAATCCAGTATTTTCAGCAAGTTCTGGATGCCGGCTTTCGCCGGCATGACGGTGTTGATAGCACTTTCTACTATTATGACACAGTCTCGAACGCCGGAATGACAACTAAAAAAACATGAAATCATTACAGCCCATTGCCTTTTGCCCTGAGCCTTTCGCCTCTTCAGTATATTCCCGCCGCACAGCCGCCTGCCAGGACTTTCCCCAGTTCACGGCATTTTTCGAGATCCTCTTCCGTCAACCTTTTGCGGGAAATGACGGGATTGTAGACCTTCTTGAGCTTGTATCCCAGGGCGATTCTTTCAATGCTTGTGAGGGCGCCGGTCCCGTCGTTTCCGGCACTGATGAACACGACATAGGGTTTGCGGAAAACGCGCTCGGACTGCTGCTGCGAAGGATAAAAAGTCCGGTCAAAAAAATCTTTCATCATACCGGACATGTAACCAAAATTTTCGGGAGTTCCGACGGCAAGACCGTCGGCATCCAGCAGATCCTCAAGCGTTGCGTCGCCCGCCTTTTTCAAAATGACTTCCGTGTCATCTATGCTGAGGGCTCCCTCTGCAACGGCCAGCGCCATCTTTTCCGTGTTGCCCGTCTGGGAATGGTAAACAATCAAAATCCTGATCATGTCCTCACTTTTTGCGGGAGCCTGAAGGCGCCCCTACCCTCCATTAATTCACTGGCAGGGGATTCTCGAAAAAATCCCCCGTCGATTCTGGGGAGTGTAAACGCTCCCCTACCCTTTAATTAATTCAACCCTGTCTGTTAAAGTTTGGGTAGGGGAGCCTTCAGGCTCCCCCAGTAAAATTATTCGTAATAAACCGCATTGCACATGTTCTTATAATACTTCGCACTTGAGAATGGATAATCCTCAGCAAACTCTGCAAGCTTCCATTTAACAGGATTGTAATGAATATAATTGAATTTTTCCTTAAACTTCTTTTCTTCATAAATTGTGAAGTCGTGAAATCCTTTTTGCCATAGATTGCCAGATTGTTTCAAAAGGGCATTTATTTTTCGTGAACTTACCCCCTTGATCTGGTTCATTATCTTAGCCAACCTGTTTCCCTTTAACGGTTTTATCATCAGGTGAACATGGTCAGGCATGATTACATAAGCATATATGATGTATCCCCAATCCTTTTCACCCTTCCGCAAAGAATCGACAAGTAGCTGAGCAATTTCGGGTCTTTGAAGAGTTTTGTCCTATTTATCGTCGCCGTTGTGATCAGATAAACAGCTTTATCGAGATAAAAATGGGGTGGTTGAGCCATCGCGTTTCCATCTGAAATGGGAGCCTGAAGGCTCCCCTACCCACTACATGACCAACATCATATTTCTGCATAGATTGAGCCTGAAGGCTCCCCTGCCCAGAATGAATGCCTGTGGGTAGGGGAGCGTTTACGCTCCCTGCAAAGTCTGCGCGAATTCTTTAACGACCTTGTTGAACGCATCCGCATTTTCCATCATGACGAAGTGCCCGGCCTTCGGGATCAGCGTCAGTCTTGCCCCCGGGATATGATCCTTCATGTACTGAGAAAGAGCGGGGGGCGCCATCTTGTCCTCCTCACCGCATATGAGAAGCGTCGGAATCCTGATGCCGGCAACCGCCTCCGTGATGTCGAGCCTGTCGCAGGAGAGGAAATCGCCGTATAAGACTTCGGGATCGGCAGTGGAGAGGCCGTCCGTTAATAGACCCGCAAGACGTTCGCGGTTTTCCTTCGTGATTGAGAACTTTATGACCAGGGAAATAATGGGTGCTATGTCCTTCCTTATACCATCGAGGATCATCTGGTTGACGGGCATCTTGACGCCGCCGCCGACAGGGATGATTCCTGACAGCAGAGAACCATGGTGGATGGCCGTGGTCAGACTGATGGCAGCACCCAGCGAATGACCGATCATCACAGGCTTCTCCAGTTTCAGTGCCTCGATAAGTTTCTTCACCCATTCCACATAACGGATGACTTCCTGCTCCCCCTTCCCTTCAGACTGTCCATGACCGGGAAGATCAACGGCAAGGATATTGAAATCCTTATCGAGCTTCTTGTTCTGGTCTTCCCAGTTCTTATGGTCCCCGCCGGAACCGTGAATGAAGATGAGGGTCTTTCTGCCTTTCACCCAGCCCTCATCGTTCATCCAGTAAGCGATTTTTAAACCGTCAACCGTCTGTTCTTTTATCATAACGTCTCCCTGCGAAAGGGGAGCCTTAAGGCTCCCCTACCCAACTTCAAATGTCATCCCTGCGACCCTTCGACAAGCTCAGGGTGACAAACATTTTGTCATGGTGAGCCCTTCGGCATGCTCAGGACAGGCTTTGTCGAACCATGAACCCTTGGACCCTGGAATCCTCGAACCCTATTTTTTTATTTCCTCTTCTCAAGTTCCTCCGCGCGAAGCTGCTTGCGGAGAATCTTTCCCACCGTCGATTTGGGAAGTTCCTTCCGAAATTCAATCTCCGACGGAAGTTTGTAGGTGGCGAGCTTCGTTTTGCAGAACTCGATCAGCTCCTCCTGCGTCGCCGTCTGGCCCTCTTTCAAAACCACGAAGACCTTCACGTTCTCTCCCCGTTTCGGATCCGGGATACCGATGCTGCATGCTTCCTGAACCTTGGGATTCTCGTAAAAGACCTCATCGATATCACGCGGGTAGATATTGAAACCGCCCGAAATGATCATGTCCTTCTTTCGGTCCACGATATAGAAGTAACCGTCTTCATCCATTTTCCCGATGTCCCCGGTGTAACACCAGCCGTCCCGAATCATGTTGGCCGTCTCCTCCGGCTTGTTCAGGTAGCCCTTCATGACCTGGGGACCCTTGATGATGACCTCTCCCGCCTCGCCTACCGGAAGATCCGTTAGGCCCGCATCAAGGTCCACAATGCGGACCAGGGTATCGGAAATGGGAACACCGATGCTCCCCACCTTGCGGGCCCCGCCGGCAAAGGGATTCACGTGGGTGACCGGCGTCGTTTCCGTGAGCCCGAAGCCTTCAACAATCACGGCGCCCGTGGCCGCTTCAAAATCCCGGATCGCCTCGACGGGAAGCGGGGCGCTTCCGGAGAAACATCCCTTGAGGCACGTCATGTCTGTCTTCTTGACATCGGGATGATTCAGCATTCCAATGTACATGGTTGGAACCAGAGGGGCGAAGGTGGGTCGGAACTTGCTGATCGTCTCGAGAAGGGGTTCCGGCTGAGGTCTCGGAACAAGGACATCGGACCAGCCCATATTGATGGCGTGGTTCATGGCAGTGGAAAGGCCGAAGACATGGAAGAAAGGAAGGGCTCCCAGCATGATTTCCTGCCCTCTCTTCATCGTGGGAAACCACGCTTCTATCTGCTGGACCTGCTTACTGAGATTGGCATGGGTCAGCATGACTCCCTTTGAAACGCCTGTCGTGCCGCCGGTATACTGGTACATGGCCACATCCTCGAAACCGATCTTCGGCCTCGGAGGAGAGGGCGGATATTTCGCGATGCATTCTTTCCATTTGTAAATGTCGGCAGCGGGTTTCACATCGGCGGCCATCTTCTTCTTTTTTGCCACGAGCGGGAAAAGAAGGTTCTTGGGGAACGGGAGATAGTCCCCTATCGAGGTGTAGACCATCTGCTTGATTTTTGTCCTGGGTCTCAGATCAATCATGCGGTTCCCCAGCAGATCAAGCGTGATGAGGACCTTGGATCCGGAATCATTGAATTGGTGCTCCAGTTCCCGGTCCGAATAAAGCGGGTTGTTCATGACCGTTATGGCGCCGATTTTCATGATGGCGTAGTAGGCCGCGACACAGGGGATGAGGTTCGGAAGAAGGATGGCCACGGCGTCTCCCTGTTTCACCCCGAAATCCGTAAGACAGGCCGCGAAGCGGTCCACCATGTCTTTCAGTCCCCCATACGTCAACGTGAAACCTTGAAAGATGAGGGCCGGATTGTTGGGGAATTTCTTTGCTGTCCTGTCGAGGATATCCGGCATGGTAATTTCTTCGTAGGTGATGAACTCGGGTACCCCTGCCTCATAGGACTTCAGCCAGGGCTTCTTCAAGTAAATGGATTCCTCTGCCATATGCCTCCTCCTTTCAAAGTTAATGGCTAAAGGCCAAGGGCAAAGGGCTAAAGCGCCTCTTGCCGTCAACCCTGTTTAACATGACTGAATATCTTCCCTCGCCGATGGGTAAGGGAGGCTTCAGCCTCCCGGAGCATAACTGGGGTTTTTAGGGCGCCTGCCCTTCGATGAACTCAGGATCGCCCCTACCCAGAAAAGGACTGGATTCCAGATCAAGAGACTGTGTCGCAATTACCATTTTTGTCATTCCGTGCAAGCGAAGCGCGACACGGAATCCAGTATTTTCAGTAAGTTCTGGATGCCGGCTTTCGCCGGCATGACCGTGTTAATAGCGCTTTCTGCTATTATGACACAGTCTCCAAGTCTGGAATGACAAACATGAGAATTTAATAACAGAATGCTGCACTTAATTCCACAAAAAAAGCCCCTGTCTGCCGGTGCAGCAGATCAGGGGCTTTTTTCTAATGCGACTGTCAGGTCTTTTACTTAGCTTCCTTCACATCCATGGCCTGCCAGACGATCTCGGCTATATCCATTGCGGCCATCGTTTCTTCCTTGCCGCGATCCTTAAGACCATCGCTTATCATGGTCATGCAGAAGGGACAGGCGGTGGCAATCTTGTCGGCCTTCACGGCAACAGCCATGTCGGTCCTCGCGTTGTTGATTCGATCACCATGCTCTTCCATCCACATCCTCGCGCCTCCGGCGCCGCAGCAGAAGCTCATGTCTAAGCACTTTTCCATCTCCACAAGCTTCATTCCTGGAACGGCATTGAGAACGCTCCGGGGCTGCTGATAGATCTTGTTGTAACGTCCGAGGAAACAGGAATCGTGAAGCGTGAAGACACCGTCAATCGGTTTGCTCAACTTGAGCTTCCCCTGGGCAATGAGGTCGGCCAGGATTTCCGAATGATGGTAGACCTCGTAATTTCCACCCAGAAGCGGATAGTCCTTCTTCAGGGCATTGTAGCCGTGGGGGCAGGTGCAGATGATCTTTTTCACGCCGTAGCCGTTCATGATCTCGATATTGTACTGGGCCAGTGCCTGATAAAGATACTCGTTCCCTCCTCTCATGGCGGAGTCTCCGCAGCATCCCTCTTCGGTCCCGAGGATGGCAAAACTCACGCCGGTTTCCTTCAGGATCTTCGCGAAGGCCGCGGAGATCTTCTTTCCCTTGTCGTCAAAGGATCCCGAGCAGCCCACGTAGAAGAGATACTCCGCATTGGGATCTTCAGCCAGAGTCTTGACGCCCAGTTCCTTGGCCCAGTCGGCCCGGAGATGAGCCCCGATGCCCCAGGGGTTGGAATTGTTTTCCATGTTTCTGTAGGTCAACTGCAGCTCGGGGGCAAAATCCGCTTCCATCAGGACCTTGCAGCGCCTCATGTCAATGATCTTGGGGACATGCTCAATGAAAACAGGGCAATGCTCCATGCAATGCATGCAGTTGGTGCAGTCCCAGATTTCAGCCACTCCGGCGGCATCGTTGATGAGATTCTTTTCAGATTCCGGAACCGCGGCTGCTTCTCCGCCTTCTCCCGCGGCCTTTTTCGCCGCCGCATAGAGCGGCGCCCTTTCCAGCCAGTGGTCCTTGATATCCTGTATCATCTTTTTCGGTGAGAGATGCTTCCCCGTATTATAAGCCGGACAGCCGTCCTGGCACCGTCCGCAGCGGGTGCAGGCATCGGAATCAAAGATCTGTTTCCAGGTAAACTCCTCCAGCTTTCCGACTCCGAAGGTCTCCGCCGTCTCAAAATCCCGGATCGGTTCAATGGTCCCGACGGGCTTCAATGTTTTCATGAACTGGTTGACAGGCGATGTGACGATGTGGAGCAGCCTTGAATACGGGATATAGGCGATAAAACTAAGGGCAATGAATGTGTGGAACCACCACATGAACTTGTGAAGCCCTTTCAGGGTTTCCACGTTCACGCCCTGGAAGGTCAACGCCGTGAGATAGCCCACGAAGGACCACATCTCGAATGTGGGGTAATTGAACGAGGCGATTCTCAATCCCTCGATCAGGAAGCCCGTGACCATGATGGCCAGGATCAACAAAAGGACGATGGCATCCTCGGGCCTGTTGTCCATCTTACCTTTGTAACCCAGCCGGTCAGGTTTCTTGATGTAGCGTCTGTCTATGGCCATCAGGACGCCGATAAGGGCGAAAAGACCAAAAAGATCAAATATAAAAGACATGATGAGATAGGGCTTGCCGTTAAAGTGGACGCCCGTGTAAAACTGGAAGGCATCAAAGGCGGCGCCCCAGATAAGAACGAAAAAGGCGAAGAAAATCAGTCCATGCATCAACCCTGGATAGAAATCCCGCCAAACCGATAGCTGCAAAACACCATTTTTCAGAAGGGCCTTGATCCTCTCACCCCGGTTGTCCGTTCGGAGTTCCGGCTTACCCATGGCTGTCCACAATTGCCAGCGCTTGTAAAGGCCGAAGCCCATGATTGCCAGGGCTATGAACGCGAATATGTCCAGAGGGATCTGGAAATTCTGGGCATTCCAGAAGACTTCTCTCCCTTCATTTCCCGGACCGAAAACCATATTTTCCATAATTTCTATCTTCCTCCTTACAATAATAGACTAAAGGCAAAGGGCGAAAGGCGAAAGGCAAAAGAAACTTTGCAGGGTGGCATGATCAGGATGGTTATTGCGAGCATCCAACAACGGCGCATCGTTGTTATTCATAAAAGAAACTGTCACGGTGAGCTTGTCGAACCGCGGCAGTTTTGGCAGTCTTCGACAGGCTCAGACTGACAATGAAGTTTCTCTTGGAGCTTACCGAATCATTAGATCTTTTGACAAGCCAGTCCTGAACTTGCGAAAGGCGGGCGACATGCCCATTTCTTTCCTATTTTGCCTTTCGCCTTTTGCCCTTTGCCTTTAGCCCTTTGCCCTTTATCAAGAAAATGGGGGGCGAAAAATCCGCCCCCCATTTCATTTTGTCATTCCGCAAGCAGTTTCTTTGCTTCCTTGGTTATTTCCGGCACAACTTTAAACAGGTCATCCACTATGCCGTAGTCGGCCTTGGCAAAGATCGGCGCCTCGGGATCTTTGTTGACCGCCACGATATATTTCGATGAGCTCATACCCGCCAGATGCTGAATCGCACCTGAGATGCCGCAGGCGATATACAGATTCGGGGCAACCGTCTTTCCTGTCTGTCCCACCTGATCCTTCAGGGGTCTCCAGCCTGCGTCGACCGCCGCTCTGGAAGCTCCGACGGCACCCTTCAAAAGACCCGCGAGTTCTTCGAGCATTCCGTAATTCTCTGGGCCCTTCATTCCGCGACCGCCCGAAACGATGATATTGGCTTCGGAGACGTCGATGCTGCCGCCCGTTTCTTTCATCACCTCGAGAACCTTGGTCTGAAGCTTGGCCGGATCCAGACTGGGATCAAATTTCTCGATGGCGCCGGCCTTGGCATTTTCCGCCAAGGGAAACACGTTGGGTCTCAAAGAGGCCATCTGAGGCGACCCCGACACAACGATCTCGCCATAGCATTTTCCGGCATACATAGGCCTCACGGCGACCAGTTTGCCGTCGGCAATCTTGAGGTCCGTGCAGTCCGTCGCCATTCCCGTCGCCAACTTCCCGACAAGCCGCGCGGAAAGGTCTTTTCCCTGAGCCGATGCCGCAAGGAGGAGAATGGAAGGATCCTTTGCCTTCACTACCGTGGTAATCGCCAGGGAGTGCGCGTCCGTTGTATAGGGCTCAAACGCGGCGTTCTCAGCCACGTATACTTTATCAACACCGTATTTCGCCAGCTGACCGGCAAGCCCTTCAACGCCGGGGCCGCCCAGGAGAACGGCTCCCACATCTTCTCCCAGCTGGTCTGCGAGTTTCCGGGCCGCACTGGCAAGCTCATAACTGACCTTGCGAAGAGCTCCGTCTCTCTGTTCTGCTACTATCCATATACCTTTTGCCATTTTACTCACCTCCGATCTTTTTCCGTTAAATGACCTTAGCCTCTTCTCTCAGCAGCTTGACCAGTGCCGCAGCTTTCTGAGCCGGCTCTTCGCCTTCGATGATTTTTCCAGGAGGCCTTGCCGGAGGCGGTATTGTTTTCACGACTTTTGCCTTCATATCCACTGTTATCCCCAGCGCCGCGGCGTTCTTGATATCCACGGGCTTCTTTTTCGCCTTCATGATCCCGGGGAGGGATGCATAGCGGGGCTCATTCAACCCTTTCTGGCAGGTGATGACGCAGGGCAGCGGGCTCTGGATCGAGAGCTGCGCGCCTTCTATGGGTCTCAAAACTTTCACGGCCTTGTCGGCGACTTCCGCTTTCGTGATGATGGTCACCGAAGGAATTCCGAGCAGCTCCGCCAGCACGGCGCCCACCTGGCCGGAATCGTCATCGATCGCTCTCTGGCCGCAGAAGATCACGTCATAGGGTATTGTTTTAATGGCAGCAGCCAAGGCTGTGGCCGTCGTGAAGGCGTCAGCGCCGGAAAGCGATGGATCGTCAATCAGTATCCCCTTATCGGCGCCCATGGCCAGGGCTGTTCTGATCGTTTCCATGATCCTTGCCGGACCGAGAGAGATGATCGTCACATCGCCGCCCTGTTTTTCTTTCCATTTCAGCGCCTCTTCCACGCCGTACTCATCATAGGGATTCATGACCCACTTGATGCCGTCTTCCACGATGCCGGAGCCGTCGGGTTTCACCTTGATCAAGGTTTCCGTGTCCGGAACCTGCTTTACACACACGACTATATTCACGTCTTCCTCCTTCCCGGATGTATGCCGGCAGGGCTGCTTTACCCTGCCGGATAATCCATCCTCTGGTTTTATTTATGGATAGGCTAAAGGCTAAGGGCTTGAGGCTAAAAGTCCTCGGGGCAATTGGGTAGGGGAGCCTTCAGGCTCCCTGACCCGGGGAGCGTAAACGCTCCCCTACCCCTCGGATTTGCCGTTTGCCTTTTGCCCGCTTTTTCTACACTCTATTCTTGACGATGTCGTCCACGACAGAGGGATCGGCCAGCGTGGTGGTATCGCCAAGATCCGTTATGTCACCGGCAGCCACCTTCTTGAGAATCCTCCTCATGATCTTTCCGCTTCTGGTCTTGGGGAGACCGTCGGCCCACTGGATCTTCTCCGGTGTGGCGATGGGACCGATCAGGGTTCTCACGTGAGCGACAAGCTCTTTTCTCAGCTCATCCGACTTCGCGACGCCTGACTTCAGGGTCACATAGGCATAGATCGACTGTCCCTTGAGTTCATGGGGATAACCGACAACCGCCGCCTCGGCGACCTTCGGATGGGCAACGAGGGCGCTTTCCACTTCCGCCGTTCCCATTCTATGCCCGGATACGTTGATGACGTCGTCAATGCGGCCCGTGATCTGATAGTAGCCGTCCTTGTCCCTGCGGGCACCGTCTCCTGCCGTGTAGTAGCCCGGGAACTGCTCGAAGTAGGTCTCCTGGAAGCGCTTGGGATCGCCGTAAACGCCGCGCATGAGGCCCGGCCAGGGTTTCTTGATGACAAGCGCACCGCTGGCAATGGTTTCCTCTATCTCCTTGCCCTCATCGTTGACGAGGGCCGGCCAGACACCCGGATAAGGCAGAGTCGCCATGCCGGGCTTGACGGGAATCGCGCCGGGGAGAGGCGTGATCAGGATTCCGCCCGTCTCGGTCTGCCACCAGGTATCCACGATGGGGCATTCGCCGCGGCCGATGACGTTGTAATACCAGTTCCAGGCCTCCGGGTTGATGGGCTCGCCCACGGTGCCGAGGATTCTCAAGGAAGAGATATCCGCCTTCTTGACCCACTCGTTGCCTTCCTTGGCAATGGCACGGATGGCCGTGGGGGCGGTGTAGAAGATGTTGACCTTGTATTTTTCCACGATCTTCCAGAAGCGGCTGATGTCTGGGTAGTTGGGCACGCCCTCAAACATGACCGACGTAGCGCCGTTGCAGAGGGGGCCGTAGACGATGTAGGAGTGGCCCGTGACCCAGCCGATGTCGGCGGTGCACCAGAAGATGTCGTTTTCTTTGTAATCAAAGATCATTTTGTGGGTATAAGCGACGAACACGAGGTAACCGCCCGTGGTGTGCATGACTCCCTTGGGTTTCCCCGTGGAGCCTGAGGTGTAGAGGATGAAAAGAGGATCTTCAGCGTCCATCCATTCCGGTTCGCAGACGGCGCTGGCCTTGGCCATTTCCTCATGCCACCAGAGATCTTTCTTGGGATCCCATTTGCATTTGATTTTGTCGCCCACGCGCTTCACGACGATCATTTTCTCGACGAAATCAAATCCCTTAATGGCGGCATCGGCGTTGTCCTTCTGGGGAACGGCTTTGGCGCCGCGGAAGGTCCCGTCACAGGTGACCAGGAGCTTTGATTTGCTGTCCTCAATGCGGTCGCGCAGCGAATCGGAACTGAAGCCGCCGAAGACGATGCTGTGAATGGCACCGATACGGGTACAGGCCAACATCGAGATGGCGAGCTCGGGGATCATGGGCAGGTAGATCTGAACACGGTCGCCCTTTTTGATACCCTGTGCTTTCAGAACATTGGCGAACTTGCAGACTTCCTCGTGGAGCTGCTTGTAGGTTATCGCCCGGTCTTCTCCCGGTTCATTGCCTTCCCACTGAATGGCAACCTTGTTGCCTCTTGTCTTGAGCTGCTTGTCCAGACAGTTGTAAGAGACATTGAGTTTCCCGCCCTGAAAGTACTTTAAGTAGATGGGACCTTTTCTGATGTCAAAATTATATTCCTCGACCTTGTCCCATTTCTTGAACCACTCCACATACTCGCTTGCGATCTCGGCCCAGAAATTGTCGGCGTCTTCAATGGATCGCTTCCATAGTTTTTTATAGGCGTCCATGCTTCCGATGTAGGCCATCTTTGCGATTTTCTCCGGTACCGGATAAACCTCTTTCAACTGAACCTTTTCTTCTGCCATACTTTCGACCTCCTCCATTGTACTTTCTATTGATTTTGGGGGAGGGCATTCCCGTCTCAACCATGAAAGCGAAGAATACCTTTAACCCAATAAAAATGCCTGTAAAACAAATTCGGCGGAGTATAAATTAGCGGTATAGTCATGTCAAGGAAAATTTGGATAAAAAAGGCTAAAGGCGAAGGGCTAAAGGCTAATGGAAAAAAGAAAAATGACGACAGAAAAGACTGGAGGGGAGAAGATCATTTACACTTCTAAAAATGCAAGGAGCTTTCCCTTCTATGAACTCATGCCCCGCTCTTCTCGTCGCCTTTCGCCTCTTGCCCTTCGCCCTTGGCCTTCTTCGCTGTGTCAAAAAACCAAATATGTGCTTCAAAGTGTGTATTTTTTAACACACCCAAAATAGGGGATTGAATCTTAACTTACGAAAGCAGGCAGGAAATGACCTAAGGGAATAGGTTATAATACAATAGTTTCATTCAATTAGACTCACTCCTCTCGCTGCGGCAACGGGTGGTATGTTTATTGCTGATTGATATTTTCAAAGTACTTTGGATTCCCGATTGCATCGAGGCAAAGTTTGATCTGGAATCCAGGCAGACCAATTCGATTCCTTGAATGTGTCATGCCGGACGTGATCCGGCATCCAGTCTTTTCTAATATGTTCTGGATTCCGGCTGGAGTTCATCCTGAGAAACTCGAAGGGCCGGAATGACGAAATGAAGCCTTTTTCAAAGGTCTAACAGTGAGCTCGAACTATGAACCTTGAGTCTTCAGGCAAGCCCAGCACAAGGGTGCGTATTGAAAAAAACCTTGACAGTGCCTTTTGGCGATGTTAGGTTTTTGCCAATTTAATCATCAAAGGGGGTAGTGTTGCCCCTAATCAAACGGAAAGGGGGTGGTGACTCTAAACAGTCGTTTGGCCCTTCAGAAATGTTGATTTCGATTTTCTGAAGGATGGTTCGACAAGCTCACCATGACAAATCATCGTCGTTTGGGGCTTGTCAGTGTCACCCTGAGCTTGTCGAAGGGTGCATGTTTGGAAGTCAACGTGGTAAAAAGTCTCCTGAAACGTGCACGAGGAGACAATAAACCAACAAAAAATCAGGAGGAAAAACATGAAGAGATTTCTAATTGGATTGCTTGCTGTGGGCCTCATCGCGGCCTTCAGTATGCCCGTTCTCGCCGCAGACGTGAAGTTCAGCGGTGAGTACTATGCCGCGGGCTTTCTGGAAAAAAACCGCGCATTGACAGACCCGGAAAAAGCACAACAGGGATTTTATGCCCAGAGGATGAGAATAAACACAACCTTCAAGGTAGCGGAAGGTCTCAGCCTCGTCACCAGCTTCGATGCCTTGGAGAAGGTCTGGGGTCAGGGCCGTTCACCGGCAGACACGGAAGACCGGACCACCGCGGCCGGCACCAAACTAGCTGAGAACATCGAGTTCAGGAGAGCTTACGTTGATGCCAAGCTCGGCCCCGGCAGTCTTCGTGTCGGCCAGCATGCAACGGGGACCTTCGGAACGGCGTTCACGGACAATGATGTCACCGCCGGTCTGATCCGCTACTACTACTTAAACGGCCCCTGGACGGTTATCCTCTCCCAGGAAAAATTCCAGGAAAAGGAATGGTCGTCCTATACGCTGACAGGAACCATGTCCTCTACCGATTACGACGTGACCCAGTACGGCGTCATATACAAGGGCAGCTCTTGGGATGCCGGTATCGCGGGAGCCTTCTATAATGACAAGACCGGCAACACAACAACTGCACCGACGGCGGACAACTACTACAGGCGTCACAGATGGGTACCCTACTTCAGAGGGACCTTCGGACCAGTCTTCTTCGAGGCCGAGGTCAACTACTGGACCGGAGATTACATCACCTATAATCCGGCCGGTTTCATCAATGTTTCTCTTGGCGGCTGGTCCTGGTATGGCAAGGCCCAGTACACAATAGGCCCGGCATACATCGGTGCCCAGTACGCCTATGTCCAGGGCGACGACGGAGCCACCAAGGACAAGTACGAGGGCGGATACCCGAGCGGTCGAGAATACAAACCCTGTCTCATCTTCATGAACAGCGATCTGGCTTATTGGGCAGGAGCTCTCGGCACCAATCTGACGTTCAGTCCCTATGCTGGGAACGGGGGTGGCAATTTCACCCTGTATCAGGGTTTCGTTGGCTACAAGCCCATACCCAAGCTTGAGCTTTTCGCAAGCTACAGCATGATGTCGCTCAATCAGAAGACCACCGCGAGCGGCGCCTTCAACGCCGATGGTACACTGGCGTCAACAACCTATGTTGATGACAAGATCGGCAGCGAATTCGACATCACGGCAACCTACAAAATCTATGACAACCTCACCTACATGATCGGCTACGGTTTCCTGTCGGCCGGCGATGCCTTCAAGGGCACCAGTGCCGCCAACACGATTTCCAACGACTGGCTGCTCATGCACAAGCTGACATTGAAATTCTAAGGTTGACTCTCAGCGCTTGATTTACAACCCTGGGGGAACAATCCCCCGGGGTTGTTTTATTAAAAACAGGCGAAAGGCTAAGGGCAAAAGGCTAAAGGCAAGAAGGAAAAACGCGAAGAAACAACTAGGCAGAGGAAATTTTTAGTTCATCGAAGGAAAGGCTCCCAACCCGACAAATACACGCTTGACCGATTTGAACCCCCATGATAGAAATTAAGAACACCACGTAAATGGAAATGCTCAAATTGTCATTCCTCTCGTCCCTCGGCTTGCTCGGGATAAACTCTGGCGGGAATTCTGTTTCCCTTTGTTGTCATGGTGAGCTTGTCGAACCATGGATTCCGGATCGAGTCCGGAATGACAGGCATTCTTCGAGAGAAATACTTCATATGCTGGAGTCTTGTTATGCCCCTTTATGATTATGAATGCGTGAAATGTTCCCATGTTTTCGAGGTCTACCACAAAATGAATGAGGGAAACGAGACCCTCACCTGCCCCAAGTGCAAGGCAAAGAATCCTAAAAGGCTTGTGTCACAAGTCAAAACCCACGCATGGTCTCAATTCCTGGACAAGATGGAGAAAAAAATCAATCCGCATAAGTTCAAGTAAGGCTAAGGGCGAAAGGCAAATGGCAAAAGGTAAAAAACTGAGCAGGGAGCGTTTATACTCCCCGAATCGAGAGGGAGCCTGAAGACTCTCTTACCCACAATCGACACAATTCTTTTCCTTTAGCCTTTCACCCTTAGCCTTTAGCCTAATTTCAGGAGCCTTTTATCGAAAAAATTTACGGCAATCTGACCGGCCTTAAACCCGGCCAGCTGAAGAGAATCGAACAGCTTTACCGCAGAAAAATACAGCCCGTCAGAGTCCTTACCCATGAACTGGCGAGAAACCTGACAGAGCTCTCCCGGGAGATCAGCCGGCAGATCGGCATATTGGTCAGCAGAAAGGGAGATGTTTTGTTTGTCATCGTCGGCGACCACAGAGAGATCGTTATTCCCGACCTGACAAGATACCGATCCGCATCCACTCGACTCAAAGCTCTGCGCCTGATTCATACCCACCTGAACGGCGAACCCCTCAGCAGGGATGACCTCACGGACCTCGCGCTGCTCCGCCTTGATCTTGTGTGCGCGGTGGAAACGGATACGAACGGTCTCCCGGGAAAGGTTCATACGGCCCACCTAATTCCGGAAAACCCGGAAGGCAAATACTGGCTGCTGATGGAGCCTCGTCCCGCATCTGAGCTGGACCTGAATTTTCTCAACTTCATACAGGCCCTTGAAGACGAACTGACAAAAAAACAGAAGACGAGAAAGGTGGACGCGTCGGAGCGGGCTATTCTCGTGAGAGTGGAGACGAATCCGCTTTTCGAAAGTCAGGCTTCTCTTGACGAGCTTGGGGAACTGGCCGAAACCTGCGGGGTTCAGGTCTTCGACGCGGTTATCCAGTACCGGGATAAGGCGGACCCGAGATTTCTCATGGGCAGGGGGAAACTCTCCGACTTGATCATCAAGGCCCTCCAGATGGGGGCCAATCTTCTGATCTTTGATCATGAGCTCTCCGCGGCCCAGGTGCGTTCCATCAGCGATTTCACGGAACTCAAGGTCGTCGACAGGACCCAGTTGATCCTGGATATTTTCGCCCAGAGAGCGCACAGCAGGGAAGGCAAGATACAGGTGGAACTGGCCCAGCTCAAATATCTCCTGCCGAGACTGATGACGAAAAACACGGCCATGTCACGCCTGACCGGGGGAATCGGAGGAAGAGGGCCGGGAGAAACAAAGCTGGAGATCAACAGACGCCGCGTCAGGGATAGAATCCTCCGCCTGGAAAAGGACTTGAAGGAGATCCAGAAGGCAAGGACACAGCGCCGGGGGAAAAGAGAAAAAACGGGACTCCCCGTCATTTCCATCGTTGGTTACACCAATGCCGGAAAATCCACTCTTCTCAATACGATGACAAAGAGCGACGTCTTCACGGAAAACCGTCTCTTCGCGACCCTGGACCCCAAGAGTTCCCGCCTGCGGTTCCCCCGCGATACGGAAGCGGTCATCACGGATACTGTCGGATTCATCCGCGATCTGCCGCGCGAGCTTTTCGCCGCCTTCCGGGCCACCCTGGAAGAACTGAACGAGGCCGATGTCCTTCTCCATGTCATAGATGTAAGCAATCCGAACTTCGAAAATCACATCAGCGCGGTCGAAAGCATTCTGGAGGAGTTGGATATCAAAGACAAGCCGACCCTGCGGGTCTTCAACAAGGAAGATCTCTTCCCCGACAAGAAGCTTCTGGATACGCTTTGCAGCAGATTCCAGGCCACAGCAATCTCAGCCCGGAAGCCGGAAACACTCCAGCCATTGCTTGAAAAGCTGGAAACCATGGCGATCATGAACCCGCAATCGCGTAACGTTTTCTCATCGAATTTGCCCGTGAACATTCTTTCGTAAATAGGGCTTTATCTCATCCAAGCTTTTCTGCTATATAACGCCATCCATCCATTTACGGTTTTCATTGTCATGTTGAGCTTGCTTATTAAAGGACTCGCCAAGACGACTTATTTTACTGTGGGGGAGGGGAGCCTTTAGGCTCCCGATCCCGGGGAGCGTGCCCTTCGATGAACTCAGGATCTCCCCTACCAAACCGGCAGCCGGCGCATGACCCTTCGGCCGGATGAAGGTGAAACGAATCAGAAAGATAAACCATGTACAAAGACAAGAAGATCATCGTTGTCATGCCCGCCTATAACGCGGCCAGGACGCTGCAGAGAACCTATCATGAGGTCATGGATCAGGGCGTCGTGGATCTGGTGATCGTGGTTGACGATGCCAGCCAGGACGAAACCACAAACATCGCGAGGACCCTGCCCAATACAAAGGTTTTTGTTCACCCCAGTAACCGGGGCTACGGGGCAAACCAGAAGACGTGCTATAAACTTGCTCTCGAAGAAGGCGGCGACATCATCATCATGGTCCATCCCGACTATCAGTACACGCCGAAACTCATCCCGGCTATGGCCTCTCTGATAGGAAACGGTTTGTATCATTGTGTGCTCGGCTCAAGAATCCTGGGAGGGTACGCACTGAAAGGCGGGATGCCGGTTTGGAAATACGCTGCAAACCGTTTTCTAACTCTTACGGCAAACATGCTGCTCGGTGCAAAACTTTCAGAGTATCATACCGGTTATCGCGCTTTCTCCAGGCAGCTCCTGGAAAAGTTGCCTCTGGAAGAAAATTCCGATGATTTTGTCTTTGACAACCAGATGCTGTCCCAGATCCTATGGAACGGTTATACCGTTGCCGAGGTCAGCTGTCCCACAAAGTACGCCAGCGATTCCTCATCAATCAATTTTCGCCGAAGCGTCAAATATGGATTGAGTTGTCTCTCAACGGCGCTGATCTTCCGCCTGTCCAGAATGACGCTTATCAAATCGAGGCTCTTCCCCGATGTTTTTTGAGCAGCCGGATGTCCGCCGGAAATTATATATCTGCTTTTTTCTCATTGCAGCAACTGTCTTCGTTTACGCGCAGGTCCGCCATCACGCCTTCATCAATTTTGATGATCTGGAGTACATCGTTGAAAATCCGCACGTCACGAGCGGCCTTACGGCAGCGAACATCGTCTGGGCCTTCACGAACACTCATGCCGCCAACTGGCATCCCCTGACCTGGATCTCCCATATGCTGGATTATCAGCTCTTTGGATTGCGTCCGGCAGGGCATCTCCTGATGAACCTGTTATTTCATGTGATGAATACGGCCCTCCTCTTTCTGGTCCTGAACCGCATGACACGGGCCCTCTGGCCCAGCGCCTTTGTGGCCGCCCTCTTCGCCCTTCATCCCCTTCACGTGGAATCCGTGGCCTGGGTGGCGGAACGGAAGGATGTACTCTCCACCTTCTTCTGGATGCTCACCATCGGGGCCTATGCCCTTTACGTGGAGCGGCTGGACCGAAAACGGTACCTTCTCACCCTTGCCCTCTTCGCTTTCGGCCTCATGGCCAAACCCATGCTGGTCACCTTGCCCTTTGTCCTGCTCCTGCTCGATTACTGGCCGCTCAATCGCCTCCGGACCGGCACCCAGGCTACAGACCAAATAACCGAAAGAAAAAACGGGAAGGAATCCAAAAAAGAAAAAAGAAAAAAACAGAAACGTGAAACGGCGGAGGCAGCCCCGGCATTGAAGTTTTCCGCGGTTGTGCCCACCTCTATTTCTTGGGCGCTGATCCGGCCATTGGTTAAGGAAAAAATCCCCTTCTTTGCCCTGACCATTTTTTCGAGCATTGTGACCCTTTACGCGCAGCGCAATGCCATGGCACCCTTGGAAACGCTCTCCATGGCCAAGCGTATTTCCAATGCTCTTATCTCATACGTGAACTATATCGGAAAAATGATCTGGCCAACCAATCTCGCCTTTATCTACCCGCTTCCGGATGTCATACCAGCCTGGCAGGTCGTTGGAGCAACGGTGTTGCTCGCAGGCATCACCCTTCTGGCGATTCGCGGCATAACGCGGTTCCCCTACCTAATGGTTGGCTGGATGTGGTACCTCGGAACACTGGTGCCCGTGATCGGACTAGTTCAGGTGGGATCGCAGGCGATGGCTGATCGGTATACCTACGTGCCGCTCATCGGACTCTTCATCATTGCCGCGTGGGGACTCACCGCTCTCATTAATAGCCTTCCTTATCGAAGATTTTTTTTGCCTGCGGCTGCCGGTGCATTGCTCGTTATCTTTATGGCCATGACTTGGAAACAGGCATCTTACTGGAAAGACAGCATGACGCTATTCCAGCATGCCTTGAATACGACAACACGGAACAGCATCGCCCACAGCATGCTCGCCGGTGCCCTGTATGAGGAGGGAAAATATAAAGAGGCAGCGGAGCATTACAAAGAGGCCATCCGGATCAACCCCAAACGGCAGAAATGGCATTACAACCTGGGGAACGCCCTAGCTTTCCAGGGGCGGAGCGATGAAGCCGAAGGCGAGTACAGAAAAGAGCTGCGCCTCCAATCCCGCCATGCCTTCACCCATTACAACCTGGCAAACCTGCTGGTCTTGCGAGGGCAGATCGGTGAAGCCATGGAGCACTACCGTCAGGCAATCGCCTCCAACCCCGACTACGCCAAGGCGCATTACACGCTGGGGACACTGCTCGCCGTCCAGGGAAAAATCGACGAGGCCATTGTGCACTTCCGGGAAGCCCTGCGCATCAAGCCTGACTACAAAGAAGCCTTCGACAACCTTCAAATCGCCCTGCGGCTTCAGAAACAATCGCGGTGAAAAAGCGGCTTTCACATCACCCCCTTATACCAGCCGCCGTCGATCTGGATGGCCGCGCCCGTGATATAGCCAGCCCCCTCTGAGGCAAGGTAGGTGACAAGGGTCGCGAATTCCTCCGGTGTCCCGAGGCGCCCCATGGGGATTTCCGATTCCCACTTTTTAATAACGGCTTCGGGGGTTGTCTTTTGTTTTTCAGCCACGACTTTGGAGAGGCTTCGGACGCGTTCCGTCAGCGTATAGCCCGGGCAGACGCTGTTGACGGTAATGTTGTAGGAAGCCACTTCATTTGAAAGGGATTTGGCAAAACCGATCACACCGGAACGGACGGTGTTGGATAAAATCAATCCGTCGATCGGCTGCTTTACGGCAATGGAGGTCATGTTGATGATTCGCCCCCATTTCTTGGCCTTCATGACGGGAAGGGCCTCGCGGGTCATGATGATCGTGCTCATGAGATTCAGCCGCACACCAAAATACCAGAGGTCGTCTTCGATTTCATCGAACTTCACGGACGGCGGTCCGCCCGCGTTATTGACCAGAATATCCACAGTCCCGTAATGCTCTATGGATTTCTGCACAAAACGCCTGGCCTGTTCGGCGTCCGTCAGGTCCGCCGGAATAGTGAATATCGTCTGCCCTGTTTCTTTCTTGATGATCTCCGCCACTGCGGGAAGATGCGGATCGTCGAGGGCACAGATGGCTACCCTGGCGCCTTCCCTGACAAGCTGAAGGGCCACCGCCCTGCCCAGACCCAGGCTTCCTCCCGCCACAAGTGCCACCCTGTTCTTTATTCCTAAGTCCATTGTCCCCTCCTCGATTTTTTCTGACATTTATAACAGATTGAGGCCATCATCGTCAACCCACCGCCATGGGCAGTCTTTCACCCTGAAATGCACTTCTTTTTGCTTTTTTCTTTTTGCTTTTTTCTTTTTGCTTTTTGCTTTTTACCTTTTGCCTTTCGCCCTTTGCCCTTCGCCTTATCCTAAAAAAAATATCCTGTTTGACTAAAACATGGAAATGTGTTTGAAGAATTCAGACGCTTTATTTCTTCTGTTCGATGTGTTTCCCAAGAAAATCTTTTTGATGACAGGTCGAGAAGTGAAAATCTACAATAAGCTCTTGATCTGCTTTTTTCTTATAACGGCGATCCTGATAATCTTCTGGCAGGTGAAAGATTTTGACTTCATAAATCTGGACGACCTGCAGTATGTAACCGAGAACCCTCCTGTTCAGTCGGGGTTGAGCCTCAAGGGGATCGCCTGGGCCTTCACCACCACCCATGCCAGCAACTGGCACCCTTTGACCTGGCTTTCCCACATGCTGGACGTTCAGCTCTTCAGGCTGAAACCCGGATGGCATCATCTCGTCAACGTTTTATTCCACATCCTCAATACGGTCCTGCTGTTCCTGGTCTTCAACCGGATGACCCGCGCCCTCTGGCAAAGCGCCTTCGTGGCCGCCCTCTTCGCTTTCCACCCCCTCCACGTGGAGTCCGTGGCCTGGGTGGCCGAACGAAAGGACGTCCTCTCCACTTTCTTCTGGATGCTCACCATGGGGGCCTACGTCTTCTATGTGGAAAAACCGGACACAAAAAAATACCTCCTCGCCCTCGGGTTCTTTGCCTTGGGGCTCATGGCTAAACCCATGCTCGTCACACTCCCCTTCGTCCTGCTCCTCCTCGACTACTGGCCGCTGAACCGGTTTCAGACTCCAATACCGGTTGGAGGTAATTCATTCAGACCCCCCGACGTTAATAATCCGGGTGCTAAAAAAAAGAAGCCTAAAAAGAGTGCCCCCCGGGACATTGCAGAAACAAAAAAGGCGATGCATTTCTCAGGTCAATGGCCGGTGCTTCTCGCTCTTATCAAGGAGAAATTTCCCTTCTTCGCCTTATCGGCCGCATCAGCCATTATAACCTTTTACGCGCAGAAAAAAGGTGGTGCGGTGGGCTCTCTGGACATATTGCCCTTCAATGCCCGGATAGCAAATGCGATTGTCAGTTATGTGGATTACATCGGGAAGATGATCTGGCCTCGGAATCTCGCTGTCTTTTATCCCAGTCCGGGCATGCGGCCTGCCTGGCTGGTTCTCGGATCATCACTCATTTTGCTCGTTATCACTGTCCTGGTTCTTCGGTCAACAAAGCGGTTCCCCTACCTGGCCACCGGATGGCTCTGGTATCTGGGGACTCTTGTGCCCGTGATAGGACTCGTCCAGGTCGGGATGCAGGCCCTGGCTGACCGTTACACTTATGTGCCATTGATAGGTATATTTGTGATCATTGCCTGGGGCATTTCCGAACTCACAGAGAAATGGCGCCGCCGGAAAATTCTTCTGGCCACCTCAGCCGGTGTGATCCTCGCTATCCTCATGTTCAACACATGGATCCAGACCAGGTACTGGCAAGACAGCCGGTTGCTCTTCGAGCATGCGATCCGGGTTACTGCTGACAATTTTGTGGCTCATAACAATCTGGGAGTTGCCCTGGCGAAAAGCGGTGAGAAAGAAAAGGCTGCTTCTCACTATTCGGAGGCGATCAGAATGAAGCCAAACTTTGATAACGCTCATTATAACCTGGGGAATTATCTCGCCTCCAAAGGCAGAACAGCGGAAGCGATCACTCATTATTCAGAGGCAATACGAATAAAGCCAAACTACTCCAAGGCCCATAACAATCTCGGTGCCATGCTGGCCTCCCAGGGAAAGTTTTCGGAAGCGATTGTTCAATATGAAAAGGCGCTTCGGATCGAACCGGCCAACGCATCTTTTCATTACAACCTGGGCCTGGCTCTTGCTTCATTAAATCGTCATGATGAAGCCATCCGTTATTTCAGGGAAGCACTCCTGATCCAGCCGAATTACGCGGAGGTTCACAATGATCTTGGAATGGTACTGATGATTCAGGGAAAGACCGGGGAAGCCATTACCTATTTTCAGGAAGCCGTCAGGTTAAAGCCCGGCTATGAGGCGGCAAGAGCCAATCTGAAAGTCGCACTGGCTCACAAAAACATAATCCGGAAATAAAACCAAGGATTTCATAGAGAGGTGTGCCTTCAGGCGCCCGGTTACAGGGAGCGTAAACGCTCCCCTGCCCGGTTTGTTTTTCTTTCCCTTTTGCCCTTAGCCCTTTGCCTTTCGCCTTTGGTAAAATAAATATTGACAATATAATTCTTCTATCTTATAAGTAGTGCACTTTTCCGAGGATTCCTGAGAATGGCGAGTGAAACAAGAAGAAAGCTGATCGTTTTGAATCTCCTGTTGTGCCTTTTGAGCCTGGCTCTTCTTCTGGGCGTGCGCCCCTCGCCCGTCGTTTTTAGGAAATAAACCATAAAAAAAGAAATTTCCTGAAGGCCATGGGTGAAAATCCATGGCCTTTTTTATTTATGACTGAAGAGCTTTGCAGAACCCCTATAATCGTCATACCGGCGAACGCCGGTATCCAGAAAACCATTGATAATACTGGATTCCGTGTCGCGCTCCGCTTGCACGGAATGACAAAATGATTCGTGTTATAAAGTTATCAAAGCTCTCGACCGGCGCCAGGCATCGGACACAAGGACGGTATAATATTTTCCTAACGCCTGACGCCCAACGCCTAATGCCTGATCTATAAAATCCACTTCGGAGCTGGGAAAATGAGAGAAATCTTATGGCATGGAAGAGGCGGCCAGGGAGTCGTCGTGGCGGCTCAGATTCTGGCCGAGGCAGCCTACCTTCAGGGATTCAAAGGGGTCACCTCCGCGCCGACGTTCGGACCCGAGAGGAGAGGCGCGCCCGTAACGGCTTCGACCAGAATATCCGATGAGCCGATAAGGACTTTTTCCCAGATCGAACAGGCCGACATAGCTGTCGTTCTCGATGATACCCTTTTCAAAGTGGTGGACGTTCTCAGCAGACTGAAAGAAGGGGGGCTCATCATCATCAACACCCCCCTGCCGGCTGACCAGACGGGGATCAACGGTTGCTTCGACATTGCCACGGTAGATGCAACGGGCATAGCCCTGAAACATTATCTCACAAAAGAGGGGGCCCCCGTGATCAACACGCCGCTTCTGGGCGCCGTTGCCAGGGCGACGGGCATCGTTTCCCTGGATCATATCGAAAAAGCCCTTCAGGGAAAACTGCCAAAAGAAGCCGTCGCCAGAAATTTCACAACGGTCAAGGTCGCCTACGATGAGACAAAAATAAGGGTGAGGGACGAAGGGCAAAAGGCATAAAAACAGGCTTTAGGCATTGGGCGTTGGACATTAGGAAATGCAAGGCTAAAAGAAAAATAACAAGATGGGTAGGGGAGCGTTTACGCTCCGCAAATCAGGGAGCCTGCCCTTCGACACGCAAGCTCAGGACCTCCCCTGCTCTGATAAGTCAAAAAACGAAAAGGATCGTGATATGAACAAGAAAGATACCAGCATTTCCGCCATGTGCACACCGGCCATTGGCGAGGCGGGAAAGACAGGCGACTGGAGAAGCGTCAGGCCTGTCATCGATCATGCGAAATGCATTCCCGCCATCAAGAAAAGGTCCGCCTGTTTCCTCTGCTGGCTCTACTGCCCGGAAGGGGTGGTCAAGGCAGGCATCCCCGTGGAGATCGATCTGGAATATTGCAAGGGGTGCGGCGTCTGCGCCGAAGAATGCCCGCCAAAGGCGATAACCATGGTCAGGGAGGAGAAGGGCAATGAGTAAGGTCCAGATCATGACAGGCAATCAGGCCGCCGCAATCGGAGCCATGCTGAGCAATGTCCAGGTCGTTGCCGCCTACCCCATCACCCCGCAGTCGCAGCTTGCCGAAATCATGTCACAGTACATCGAAGGAGGAAAACTGAGGGCGGAATACGTGAGGGTGGAGAGCGAGCATTCCGCACTGACAGTCTGCATCTCGGCCTCCACCGTGGGCGCCAGGGTTTTCACTGCCACAAGCGCCAACGGACTCCTTTACATGCACGAGCAGCTTCACTGGGCCGCTGGAGCCCGGCTCCCCATCATCATGTGTTGTGTCAATCGAGGCGTCGGGGCTCCATGGACGATTTTCAACGATCAGCAGGATTCCTTCTCGCAGAGGGACACGGGTTGGATTCAGATCTACTGTCGGAACAATCAGGAGATCCTTGATACGGTCATCCAGGCTTACCGGATTGCCGAGAAAGTTTATGTTCCGGTCATGGTCTGCTTTGACGGTTTCGTCCTCTCTCATACCATGATGCCCGTGGAGATACCCGACGCCGGAAAAGTCCGAAATTTCCTGCCGCCCTACAAGCCGCACACCATTCTATCTTCCGAGGACCCCCGGAACATCAACCCGGTTCTTTTTCCCTGGAGACGGGAAAATTCCGAAGGGATCCTCTGCGACGGCTACATGGAAATGAGATACAAGCTGCAGGCGGCTCTCGAGAACGCGCGGGAGGTGATCATGGAAACGGATCATGCTTTTCATGAAGTCTTCGGGAGAAAACACGGAGGGATGATCTGGGAATACAAGACCGAAGACGCCGAGTTGATTCTGACGGGAATGGGCTCCATCGCCAGCGAGGCGACCACGGCCGCCGACATGCTCAGGGCCGAAGGGGTGAAAGCCGGTGCTGTCGGAATCCGCGTGTTCCGGCCATTCCCAAAGGATGATGTTCGAGAGGCTTTCAAGAAGGCGCGGGCCATCATCATTTTTGAGAAAGCGATCAGCTATGGATACGAGGGCGGACTCTGTTCCGACCTGAAATCAGCCTTCTATGGAACGGACATCAAGGCTCCGATCCACGGATACGTGGCCGGCCTCGGGGGCCGGGACGTGAAAGCCAGGGAACTGGCTGAGGCGGCAAAGGCTTCCCTTGCCGATATGAAGGCTGGACATATAGAAAAAAATACAACGTGGCTGAACTGCCACACAGGATGAGACTATGCCGGAAAATCTATTCAAGCTCAACGCGAAGGAATACATCCTGCCCGGCAGCCGGGCATGTCAGGGGTGCGGACTGTCGCTCGCTTATCGTTACATGCTCAAGGCCCTGCGGGAAAACACAATTGTGACTCTTCCCGCCTGCTGCCTCTGCGTGCTGCAGGGGATCTATCCAAGCACGCCGGTGATGATCCCAGCCCTCAACAATTCCTTTGCCAGCACGGCTGCCTCTGCGTCCGGAATCGTGGCGGGGCTTCAGGCCCTGAACCGCAGCGACACCACCGTTGTGGCCATTGCAGGGGACGGGGGGACCTTTGATATGGGGATCCAGTCCCTGAGCGGCGCCGCGGAGAGAGAAACGGATTTCATTTATGTCTGCTACGACAACGAGGGTTACATGAATACGGGAACCCAGCGATCCAGCGCCACTCCCCTGGGCGCGATCACAACAACCACGCCGATCCTCACCAAACAGCAGCACAAGAAGGATTTCATCAAGATCGTGGAGGCCCACGATATTCCTTATCTCGCAGCCGTGTCTCCCTCCTATCCCATCGATCTTTACGAAAAGTTCGTCAAGGCGAAGAAGATCAAGGGGACACGCTATATCCATATGCATATTGGATGTCCCCCGGGCTGGGTCTATCCGCCCAAGGACACGGTGAAGATGGGCCGGTTGGCCGTGGAGACAGGACTTGCCGTCCTCTTTGAGGTTGAAGACGGAAAATTCCGCTTCACCGGGAGAAGCAAAACCATCGCCCAGAAAGGAAACCGTCTTCCCGTGATCAACTACGTGGAGAAGCAGGGACGATTCAAGAAGATGAACATCGAACAGCTGAATCAGCTGCAGGTCTGGGTGGACAAGAAATGGGATGAATACATGAGAAGGGCGGAAGGATAATTAAGGCTAAAGGCACGAGGCTAAAGGCACGAGGCTAAAGGCAAAAGGCACACATAACTGCATTTTTCCTAAACCTTCAAAAGTTCTTCCCTTTAGCCTTTGGCCTTTTGTCCTTTGCCCGCATTAATGAGGGTTTCCCTAATTAATGCCGCATAACGCTTTGAAGCGCCCATGTTGGCGGAAACCGAAGCTCTTGCCGCTTCACCCTTTCCCATAAGAGCTTCAGGATCATTCAGAAACTCCTTCATGCCTTTGTATAGTTCGTCGGCGTCTTTGACTTGAATCCCGGCACCGGCCTCTTCCAGTAGGGCCTTCTCGTCCATGAAGTCCTCCATGGAGGGGCCGTAAAAGACGACCTTCCCCCAGGCGGCGGCTTCGAGGATATTCTGTCCCCCCCGTGGAACCAGACTTCCCCCGCAGAAAACAACGGTCGCCAGGCCGTAAACCTTGAAGAGTTCTCCGATGACATCGATGATGATGACCCGTTCATCCAACGGCCTTTTCCCTCCGCGGATTTCGGTCATGGTGATCACATCAGAAAGACCTCTTTGCCTGGCCATGGCGAGCACATCCTGAACGCGTTCAATGTGCCTCGGAACAATGATAAGTTTGAAACTTGGGTATCTTTCCAGAATTTTCCGATAAACACGGAAAACGATTTCTTCCTCTCCTTCGTGGGTGCTTCCCGCCACAAAGACCTTCTCCCCTTCCTGAACATTCAGTATCCGCGCTATTTCATTTCTTAGCGCGGGATCCACCCTGGCCGCCAGGCTGTCGAACTTCGCGTTTCCCAGAATCCTTATCCGCGAGGGGTGAACTCCGATGGTCCGAAGCCTCTCCGCATCCACCTCGGAAATAACGCCGATCCCATCCACCATTTCGAGGACCTCTTTCCAGAAAAATCTTGTCATCCGGTACCGCTTGAAGGAACGCGGAGAGATCCTGCCGTTGACCATGACGATTCGAATGCCGGCGTCCCTGCAAATCTTGATAAAATTGGGCCATATCTCTGTTTCCACGGGAACGAAGATGTCCGGCATCACGCGCCGTATCATTTTTCTGACGACGCACGGAATATCAAGGGGATAGTAAATACGGCAGGTTGCCGCCGGAACAATTCTCTTCGCCATCTCCTGGCCCGTCTCGGTGCTTGTGGACAGTACGATGAAGGCCTGAGGAAAAAGATCTCTGAGGGAGGAAACGATCGGGGCGGCGGCCGTCACTTCACCCACGGATACGGCATGAACCCAAATACGGGGTTGTCCCGTCATCCCGTCAAAAATGGCTGCGGGAATCATGCCGAGTTTCGGGCCGACGCTTTTACGGTATTTTCCCGTGAACAAAATCTTGAGGCCATAATAGGGGACAAGGAAGATGGCGCTCAACAAAAGCAGGATGTTATAAATCAGATACATTGCATGTGAGAATAATGGTCTTTGTCAGGACTGTCAAGCCTCATTTCCTGCCAGAACGGGAACAAGGGTTTCTCAATTATGACGTTGACAACGTATCATCATTTCTATAGATTACAGTAAACAATTGTAAAAAAAGGATGCTGTCATGATGATCAGGAAGATGTTTTTCAGGATTCTATGCACGGCGTTTATCGTCGTTTTCCTGTTCGGATGCTCAGGCTACGAGAGGCAGGTGGTGCCTTTCAAACTGCCCTCAGCATATCCCAACGCAACGGAGGCCGCCGGTGCGACGTTGGCGGCAAGGTCACTGGACGATGAAAAAGAGGCTTCAAAAGCCTTCGGTTTTGACATCATTGGTGCCGGTGTCCTGCCTGTTCAGGTGATTTTTGATAATAAGGGGCCGCACCCGATCGAGATCGTCACCGACCAGACCTTCCTTGTGGACAGTTCGGATAATCTCTGGCCGATCCTTGACTCCCGCATGGCTTACGACCGCCTGGAGAAAAAGACGGAGCTTGGCCGCGTGGCGCCCGAGGCGGGTAAGGGAGCTTTTCTCGCCGGTGCCGCAGGGGCCATTATCGGTGCGGCCGTAGGCATCGTCACCGGGCACAATGTGGGTGATGCGGCTATGAAAGGGGCAGCCGTGGGTGCAGCGGCCGGCGCGACACTCGGCGGGTCAAAGGGGTTTGCAGACACAGACGTTCAGAGGCAGATCCGGGAAGATTTACAGACAAGATCCCTTTCAAGCCGTGCCGTTCCCGCCAACGAAGTCGCACATGGTTTCATTTTTTTCCCGGGAGAGGCAAAAAAAGCAAAGGAGCTGAGGCTCCGGATAAAGGAAGTCGATACGGGGAAAGCGTATCCGCTTATCATGAAATTCTGATCGCCCTTTCATCAAGAACCCTATGAAAAAAATAGCACCTTCCATTCTTTCCGCGGATTTCAGCAAGCTCGGTGAGGAAATCAGGGCTGTAGAACTGGCGGGGGCTGATCTCATCCACATCGATGTGATGGACGGTCATTTCGTGCCGAACATCACCATCGGGCCTTCCGTGATTGAATCGCTGAGAGGGATCACAAAACTTCCTTTCGACGTCCACCTCATGATTGAAAACCCGGAAAGGTATATCGGGGCCTTCGTGTCAGCGGGAAGCAATATGATTACCGTCCATGTGGAGGCGGCGACCCACCTTCACAGGCTCGTGGAGATGATCAGGGAATCGGGATGCAAGGCCGGCGTCTCTCTGAACCCCGCGACGCCCCTTGACCAGGTTGAGGAAATCATTCCCGATGTTGATCTTCTCCTCGTCATGACCGTCAACCCGGGGTTCGGCGGACAGAAATTCATCAAGAGCATGGAAAGCAAGATAAAGAAAGCGAGAAACCTCGTGGATCGACTATCTCCCGACACCCTGATCGAAGTAGATGGAGGGATCACCCTTCAGAATATCAAGGCTGTTTCCGACGCAGGCGCTGATATCTTCGTGGCGGGAGCGTCCGTTTTTAAAAGCGGGAATTATCAGCGGACCATCGGTGAGATGAAGCACATCCTAAGCGTTTAGTATCATGTCTCAAAAATAAACTGTCATATCGACCCCTTCGATTCACTCCGGGCAAACTCCGGGAGATATCTTGTGCCGAATTAAAATTATTAAGATTTCTCGCTGCGCTCGAAATGACACTTATTAAATGAATTTATGAGACACGGCACTAGAAGAACGTTGACAAACGTTCTGTCAGGCTGTTCAGAAACGTTCAGATGCAAGGTCCCCGATGGTTCGCAGTTCGACAAGCTCACTGTGACATCGCTCATCATGACAAACAGACAAGCCTGCCCTGAACCCGTCGATAAACTCAGGACAGGCTTGTCGAAGGGCTCACTGTGACACCGCTCTTAGCACAACAATTTCTCTTTTGTCATCCTGAGCCTGTCGAAGGACAACAGCCTGTAGAGTCCGTCACAACTTCTCGCCCTTAAAATCCGTCCTCTTTATTTCTTTCAGGAAACGCGATACCAGCATATCCGCTTTTGTTTTATAGCTTCCTTCATCTTTCGGGTCCAGATCCACTTTACCTCCGGCGGTCATGTTGTGCCCGCCGCCGGAACCAAGCCCCTGCACCATCTTCCTTGCAATGAAGCCGGCATACCCCTGTCTCTTCGTGGTCCGGAAAGAAAAATAGATGCTTCCCCGGAATTCCCCAAGACAGAGAGACCACTTGACGCCTTCGAGGCGAACCAGGAAGTCCGCCATCTCGGCAAGACTGTCGGGCTTGCGGATGGAGCCCAGGTCCGATATGACCACTTCCTTATCAATGACCGCCCGGTTGATGGTCAATTCGAATGTCTTGAAATAACACCTTGAAACTTTCGGGTGTTCGATCCTGGAAAGGATTTTGAAAAGAACCTGGGGGTACAGGTAAAGATAGGCTGCCATATCCTGCGGCGTTGTCTCTCTTCCCAGGTCGCGGGTGTCCGATTTAATCCCATAAAGGAGGGCCGTGGCCACCTTTCTGTCTATGTGATGAAGACCGGCATCCTTTAAATACTCCGTGAGGATCGATGAGGTGCTGCCGTAATCCGTCCGGATATCGTGGAAAGGCGCCTTCAGCGTTCTCGAATAAATGGGCACATGGTGGTCAATCACAATCTCCGGATCAATTGAACGCGGCAGGGCGTTGTTCCCTGTACCGGGCTGAGTGTCCACAAGCGCGACCACACTGAAATCCCTGATGTTGATTTCCCCCGCATTCTTTGTTTCTATCTTCAGAAGCCGGGCCATGGTCGCGTTTTCCGCCCTTCCGATTATTCCTCCGAAGGCTATGAGGCTTCCCACTTTCCATTTGGCGTGGAGGAGATACTTGAGCGCGAAGGCGGAAGCCAGGGCATCGGGATCCGGATTGTCATGGGTCAGGATCAAGACCTTTCTTTTCCTCCTGACGATCTGCTCCAACTTTTCCAGGAACGCCTTATTCTCATTGTCGGCATTCATCATCGGCTCCCTTTTGACGGGTCATTATAACACATCCTTCTCCCGACTTCCCGAGAGTACTCTAAAAGGGTGCTGAAAAACCCTTTTTTGAAGACTGTTCAAAAAGGTTCAGATGCAAGGCGCCCGATGGTTCCCTTCGGCAAGCTCAGGGCAAGCTGCGCTCATTGTGACATCTTCTTTGTCACCCTGAGCCAGTCGAAGGGTGAGCTTGCCGAAGGGAAGGACGAGGGAAACGCCGCAGATGAGCGTTTTTGAACAGCCTGCTAAACTGCACAGGGTTGAGAGCGCCCTGGCAACAGTTCCATCCTGTGCCGCCTCACCGGCCATTCTGATTGCCCGAGAATCTCTCTGATCTTCGAAAGGGGCAGAATACGGTAATTCATCTGAAGCGCCCCTTTCAGCAGTTCCTCGAAATACCTGTCCCAGACCCCTCCCTCCGCTTCGGCATGGACAGGAAGGATATGGGTTTGACCGTCTTCCAGAATCCGGAGAATGCGTGACACTCCGTCATCGATTCCAATCTCTTCAAAGCAGGGAAGATCCGAGGGTATTTCCAGAAGGCCCGGGATATCATGGATAAAGGGCTCGCGGGCCCGCGTACAGCTCAGGTAATGAAAGGAATATTTCGCGGCAATCTCGAGCGCCCTCTCGTCAATAAGCCAGGCGGGCGCCCCGAAAGAGGAGGGCTCCCTTCCTGCCATCCCGCGATAGGCCTCCACGCCCCTCTCAAACCAGTTCTCTATCCAGCCATAAGGACGCGCGGGCAGTTCATCCTGCCACCTGCGGTGATCCCAGGCATGGAATTCAGCATCATGTCCATCCGATAGAATGTCTTTGACCAGGTTCGGAAAAGAGAGCGCGATCATGGGTGATGGGAGCAGGGTGCCGTAAAGAGCCGTTCTCCATCCATAGAGCCGCCCGGCTCCTGTTCTCACCATCTTTTTCAGAAAAAGCGGGTTTTTAACGAGTTGAAAAACAGCACGGCCGGAAGAATCCGGCCCCATGCTTAAAAAAAACGTTCCTCTTACATTGAAATTTCTGAGGATGGCGAGGAGACGGGGGACGCCTCTTTTCATGCCGATATAGGTATCCACATCGATCTTGAGTCCGAGAATATGATCTTCTCTGCTTTTAATGGCTCTTCACCCGGGGCAATATAATTCCAAGCACGGTAACGGGCTAAAAGCAAAGGGCGAAAAGAGAAGAGACAAAGACCCTTTCCTCGCATTGTTTTAATTGTTCTTACCTTTAGCCTTTTGCCTTTAACCCTTAGCCTTCTTCTTATTCATTTTCTTCCAGAAACGCATGGAGCGTCATCCGCAGGGAATCCTCAAGTCCGATTTTCGGTTCCCAGCCAAGAAGTTTCCGGGCCTTCTCGATACTGGGCTTCCGGGTGTAAATGTCCTGATACCCTTTGCCGTAGTATTGTTCCGCTGACATTTCGATGATCGGCGAGAATTCCCTGTCGTCCCTGTGCCGGGGGTGATCCATGAAGATCTTTTTAAGAATATGAGCCAGTTCCTTGATAGAACATTCATTCCCGGGGTTACCAATATTGATGATCTGGTTCCTGCAGCAGTTTCCGCTGTTTTCGAGAATCTTCAGGAGGGCGTCAATGCCGTCATCCACGTAGGTGAAGCATCGCTTTTGATGGCCGCCGTCCACAAGCGAAATCGGCCTCTTCATCAGAAGCTCGGCAATAAATTGCGTGACGACTCTGGAACTTCCCTCTTTTGCCGTATCCAGAGAATCCAGCCTGGGACCGATCCAGTTGAAGGGCCTGAAGAGGGTGAATTCCAGATGTCCCCTGGTTCCGTGAGCGTAGATCACGCGGTCCAGCAGCTGCTTGCAGCATGAGTAGATCCAGCGCTCCTTCTGAATGGGGCCCACAACCAGAAACGTCTCATCTTCCTTGAACTCCGGGTCTTTCGAGTCACCGTAAACCTCGGAGGTGGACGGGAAAACGATCCTTTTTCGATACTTGACGCACTGTTTCACGATGCTGAGATTCATTTCAAAGTCCAGATTGAAGACGCCGATGGGATCCTCCACGTAAAGCTTCGGCGTCGCGATGGCTACAAGGGGGATAACCACGTCGCATTTCTTGATGTGGTATTCGATCCACTCCCTGTTGATTGAGATGTCTCCTTCGAGGTAATGGAATCGCGAATGATGAAGGGCCTTATCCAGTCTGTCGAAGGCCAGATCCATTCCATAAACCTCCCAGTCTGTCTTATCCAGTATCCGGTTCGTCAGGTGATGGCCGATGAAACCATTGACGCCCAGTATCAATATCTTCATTTTAGAATGACCCCTCTCTTCTTCTTGAAATATTCAAAAATCAAACGGCCGGTCATGCGCGACCCGTTCACCTCGATATCAAGCAATTTGAGCCTCCCGTCCGCTGCCCGGACATACACCTCTTCCCTTTCTATCTCGACGGAACCCGGTACAGGATCAGGATCGGCACCGCACTGGGGCAAAGCCCACCAGATGAGCATCTTTCTTCCGCGAAGACCGCTAAAAGCTCCCGGATAGGGATCCGTGACGGCCCGCACGAGATTGTATATCCGCTCAACAGGCCAGGACCAGTCAATCTTTCCGTCTTCCGGTTTCCTCCCTTCAAAATAACTCGCCCTCTCGGGATCCTGGGGAATGCGGGGGGCGGTTCCATTTTTGATCAGAGGAAGAAGTTCATCCAGCAGTTCTCCGGCTCCGGCACAGAGTTTTCCGTAAAGGGAAACGGCCGTATCCTCCGGACGGATCCATATTTCCCGATGACCGACGATGTCTCCCGCATCGGCCTTGTCGATCATGCGGTGGAGCGTCACGCCTGTTTTCTTCTCACCCCTGACAAGCACCCAATTTACGGGACACCTCCCGCGATAGGCCGGCAGCAGGGAGCCGTGGAGGTTATAGGCCCCCGCGACGGGGATTTTTAAAATCTCGCCGCTCAGCAGCTTCCGGAAATAAAAGGAAAAAAGAACGTCCGGTGCCATCCTTCGAATTTTTTCGATCCATTCCGGCGTGTTGACCGTTTCCGGACAGAAAACAGGAATCCCGTTTTTCTCCGCCCAATCCACAACAGACCCGAACCAGATGTTTTCTCCGGGATCGTCTTGGTGAGAGAAAACGGCTGATATCCCGATCCCGTTTTTTTTCAGCGCTTCAAGCCCCGCAATCCCCATATTGTGGTAGGCAAATGCAACGGCTCTCATGGATGGTTGTTCTCATCAGCGGTTGCATGGCCGGCAAGGGTTCCCGAATCAGAACCGGCAGAACCGGATTGATAAATTCTCTCAATCACAAATTCCGGCCTCCTTCTCACCTCGCGGTAAATCCGGCCTATATATTCTCCCATAACGCCGAGGGCGAAAAACTGAAAACCCACAAAGGCAAAGAGAATGGCGAAGAGCGTAAAGACGCCTTCGGCGGCCCAGCGGGCGCCATAGGCGAGCCGGGCGATTCCCAGGACAGCACCGAAGGATACGCCGAGAACAGCCATCCCTATTCCGGTATACATGATCAGCTTCAGGGGAAAGTCAGAGAAGGAAGAGACGAGGTCAAACTGAAGATTGATCAGCTTCCTCAGGGAATAATGGGAGACACCGGCATGGCGTTCCTCATGGCTCACTTCGATCTCCGTCACGTTCTTGGCGAAATAAGTGGCCAGCGCGGGGATAAAGGTGGACTGTTCATGACAGGCGATCATCCGCTCCACGACACCCCTCCGGTAAGCCCTCAGCATGCACCCCCAGTCCGTCATGTTGACCCGGGTTATCTTCCTCGCCACCATGTTGATGATTTTTGAGGGAAGGGTCCTGAAAATCGAGTCCTGCCGCCCTTTTCTTATGGAGCCTACAACATCGAATCCCCCTTCTTCCATAACGGTTACAAGCCGGGGAATCTCTTCCGGCGGGTTCTGAAGGTCGGCGTCCAGCGTCACGATGATGTCGCCCCTCACTACAGAAAAGCCCGAAAAGACGGCGGCATGCTGCCCGTAATTCCTCGTCAACTCCACGACTTTTATTTCAGGCCACCGGGTAAACCCTCTGAGCAGGGTGAGGCTGTTGTCCCTGCTTCCGTCATCCACGAAGATAATTTCATAGGGTCTTCCCATCCCTGTCATGACGGTCCTCAACCGTTCCAAGAGCCTGGGCAGGCTCGCTTCCTCGTTGTAAACCGGAATGACCAGGGAAATCATGGTTGCTTCAGCCATGTCGCAATATCTCCTTGACGGCGTCACAGACATAGTGAACATCATTATTCTTCATGCCTGGATAAAGGGGAAGGGACAATATCCTGTCCGCGCTCCTATCTGTCTCTTTTAATGTCGGCTTCATGAGCCCCCGCATTTTCCGAAGATAGGTCAGGCGATGTCCCGCGGGGAAATGGAGTCCATACCCGATGTTGTATTCCGAGAGTCTCTTCATGAATGCTTCCCTGTCCATGGAAAGAACCTTGACAATGAAGAGGTGCCAGGAATGGACGTGAGGGTAATCCGGAATTCCCGGCAATTCCAGCCCCGTCGTTTCCTCCAGACCCTGCATGTAAAGCGCCGCCAGTTCCCCCCTTCGCCGGTTCATCGCGTCCACCCTGGACAACTGGGCAAGACCGAGCGCCGCCTGCATGTCTGTCAGGTTGTATTTGAACCCCGGAACCTGGATATCGTATTCGGGATTCCCCCCCTTCCCATATCGCTTCCAGGCATCTCTCTCAATGCCGTGAAAACGAAGCAGTCTCAACCGCGATTCCATACGGTTATCGCTGTGAGTGATCATGCCTCCTTCGCCGGTGGTGATGTTTTTTATCGGATGAAAGGAAAATATGGCCATGCCTCCAAAACCGCCCGCGTGTTTCCCTTTATAATACGTCCCCACGGCATGCGCCGCATCTTCGATGACGGTCAGTTGATGCTTTTTCGCGAGAAGGCGGATCCTGTCCATATCGGCGGGCGCTCCCGCAAAGTGCACGGGAATAATGGCCTTTGTTTTCTTCGTCATCCTTTCTTCGATGACATCCGGATTGATGTTCAGGGTGTTATAATCCACGTCCACAAAGACGGGTCTTGCTCCAACCAGCGTTATCACATTCAGGGTGGAGGCAAAGGTCATGGAGGGCGTGATGACTTCATCTCCTTTTCCAATGCCCAGTGCCAGCAGCGCGAGATGCATGCCCGCCGTCGCCGAGGAGAGAGAAACGGCATGGGATGATCCGGTCAGCCTGCAGAACTCGTCCTCAAAGGCCTTGCAGAGGGGTCCCGTGGTAATCCATCCCGACTTCAGGCATTTCACCACGGCGCTGATCTCCGATTTCCCAATAGACGGCCTGCTGAAAGGAAGAAATTTTTTTCGAATTCTCATATAATTCCTCGGGCTAAAGGCCAAGGGCAAAGGGCAAAGGGTTAAGAAAAAGAAAATTTAATAAAACTCTGGCCTTGGGGTAAGGGAGGTCCTGAGCTTATCGAAGGGCAGGCTCTCTGAATTGGGGAGCGTAAACACTTCCCTGCCCGGTTTCTCTTTTTTTGCCTTTAGCCTTAAGCCCTTCGCCTTTAGCCTTGCATTTCCTGATGCCCAATGCCTAAAGCCTTTTTTTAGTCTTTAGCCTTTCGCCCTTAGCCCTTTGCCTTATTTATGCGCACCAGATAATACGCTCCATTATCCCACAGGACGTCGACCTTTGAAACGTTCCGCTTCAAACTTTCCAGCCTTTCTTTATATTGCGTTACGCAGTAAATGTCACCTTTTTCTTTGCACAGCTTGTAAAAGGCATCGGCTGAAAGGAAATACCGCTCCTTCTCCTCTTGTGGAAGCAGATGGATGCCGAAACCCAACTCTCCAAAGTCCTCCACAACAGGCGCCCGGAGGTGGTTATAAAAATCAATTCCATAAACAGATATCTTGTACTGATAAACATCCTGTTTTTCCGGCAGATACTTTTGAATGGCCCGGGTCAGGGGATAGGCCGATTTATAGGGACTCAGGAAATCAGAAGCCGGGAAAACCAGGAAACAGAGGAAGAAGGCTGAAAGGGTGTAGACGGTAACAAACCATCCTTTTTTAAAATAACGCTGCACCATGCCTGGAAGGAACAGGAGGGCAACCTGGGTAAGAATCGGAAGGGTGACAAGCCACCACCATTTTTCCGAATGCATGATGACCAGGTCTCCTCCCAGTTTCATGTTTTTCAAGAATGGAGGCAGGATGAGGACGAAGATAAAAACAAGGGACTGGAGAAAGACCGGAAGCATATAAAAAAAGTGACTGCTCCTGCTTGTGGATGCAGTCGCTGATCCCTCTTCATGGAGTCTGAAAACATGGCCGAAGGCGACGGCAACGGGCAGGAAGACGGGTGCGACATAGGGGATCAGCTTGGATGAGGAAATGGAGAAAAAGAGAAAGATGAACGCACCCCAGGTGAGCATGAAACGATAGCCATCCCCTTTGAAGGTCACTGACCATTCCACGGCGCCTTCCTTCACGGCCTTCCACAGAAAGGCGGACCAGGGCAATGTCCCCAGAATCAGGACGGGCACATAGTACAGGAAAATGCTGTCACGCCCGTGCATGGTTGTCGTGTACCTCAGGAAATGCTCCTGAATGAAAAAGAACCACAGGAAATCCTTGTTCGCCTCCTGCGCAAGAAGTATCCACGGAGAGGATACAGCCAGCAGAATGACAAGTCCGACGGGCGAAATGATCCTTAAAATATCCCGCCATCTCCTGGAAAAAACCAGCCAGAGAACGACAATGGCAAAAGGAAAAACAATCCCGATCAATCCCTTCGCGAGGAATGCCAGGGCGCTTGAAAAATAAAGGAGATACAGCCAGCCTTTTCCCCCGCCCTTTGAAGCAAAGTGCCGGTATCCCGCCCAGGTCGCAAGAGACATAAAAAAAGCGAGAGGCATATCGAGGATATTGATCCTCCCCATAAGGGCATGATAGAGAAAGGTCGTCAGAATCGCCGCGGAATAGAGTCCCGTCTTTTGATCATGCAGGAAGGTACCCATTCGATAAACGAGGATAATGCAGCCCCAGGCGCAAAGAGCGACGAAAAGCCTTGATGAAAAATCGTTTTCCCCGAATATCCTGAAGGAAACAGCGGTCGCCCAGTAACAGAGCGGCGGCTTTTCCAGGTAAACAACGTGATTCAGGTGGGGCGTGACGTAATCCCCCGAACGATTCATGAGACTGGGTATGTCGCTGTACCTCGCCTCGTCGGGCTCCATCAGAGGCATCACAGAGAGCGGCACAATATAAAGAAGGAGGGGCACGACAAGGAGAATCCATCGTTTGTATTTTGTCAGGTTTTTCATTTATGTCTCAATGAATTCGTGCAGTTCTAAAGAGGGAAACCAGCGGAATTTATACCAAAGAAATGAACTGAAAAGAAAGGATTATTTTGCACCGGGTCCGATGGGCCGGGCTTTTAACTTGAAACTTTTGGCTTGAAACCTTAAACTTCAACCCATGCACATTATCATTGACGGATACAACCTGATCAGGCAGTCCGAGGCTTTGAGACGCTTTGAGAGATTCGGGCTCGAAGCGGGGCGAAAGGAACTCCTCCGGCTTTTATCCCTCTACAGAAAAAGCAGGGGACACAGGATAACCGTCGTTTTTGACGGATGGATGAGCGGCCCCCCTGTTGAGGAAAGGGAGCGGGAGGGAAGCATCCTCGTTGTTTATTCAAAGCGGGGGGAAAAGGCGGATGAGGTCATCAAGCGCATGGTGAGCAAAAGAGAAGAAGAGACGGTTGTTGTCACCTCCGACCGGGACCTGGCAGATTCCATAAGCAGAAGAGGCTCAGCAGCCATTCCAGCCCTGACCTTTGAATCCAGACTTTACGCGGCGGACGTGAAACCCCTTCATGACACAGGCGGGGAAGATGAAGAAAAAACCGACGGTGAGACGGCCCGGGGCACGAAGAAAAAAGGACCCTCCAAAAAGATATCAAAAAGGAAAAAAATATTTCTGACTCGCATGAAAAAAATGTAAGGCTGAACCGCCTATGCCTTTTCGAAGAATAACCTTTTAGAGCTTGTATTATTAAAAAATGAGTGTTAAAAATGCGCGAAACAACCGAACATCGGTTGTGCAAAGGAGCATAAGGAATGAAAAAGAGATTGCTGATGATTCTCGGCGTGTTGATCGTCGCATCAACCTTCGGGCTGGTCGGGGCCGCGGATGTCAAGACGGTTGCCGTCCTTCCCTTTGACGTGCATAGTTCCGAGAACATTGATTATATCCGCAACGGTGTGTGGGACATGCTGATATCCCGCATCTCTCTCAGCGGAAAAATCGAAGTGACGGCCAAACATGCGGTCGGGGAGGCACTGGGAAAGAAAAAGGGCAGCTTTGCCGTGGAGGATGTCTATGACCTGGGGAAGAAGATGAATGTTGATTACGTGGTGTATGGAAGCATCACCAAGATAGGCAACAGCGTGAGCCTGGACGGAAAACTGCTGGATGTGGCCACCCACAAATCGCCGGTGGATGTTTTTTCCCAAAGCCAGGGCATGGACGATGTGATCCCCAAGATCGGTGACTTCGCAAAGCGGATCGACTACCATATCCTCGGTCAGGTCCCGTCAACCTTTGGCGCCCCGCCCGCGCCCTCCGGACCGCCCGTGTATGGCACGGCCCCTCAACAGCCGGCCGGTCCTTCTTCATCAAAGGAACCCGAGGCCATTGACGCTCTCAGAACCCGTCAGGGAACTTTCACGGCCGTCATCAATCCCGAATTCATCAACGCTCCTCAGTCCATTGACCGTAAGGGATTCTGGATGAGCCAGCGGTTCGACACTGAATTCAAGGGGATGGATATCGGGGATGTAAACGGAGACGGATCGAACGAAGTGGTGGTCATCGATCTACAGAACGTCATGATCTACAAGAAAGAGGGGAAAACCCTCAAACTCCTGCAGAAGATTCCCGGCGAATCCTATAATCAATATCTTTCCGTGGACGTGGCCGACGTGACCGGAAGCGGCAAAAAGGAAATCATTGTCACCAGCTATAACCAGGGCTTGCTGGATTCTTTCGTCCTCCAGTACAAAGACGGCAAGTACGTAAAGATTGCCAAGGACCTGCGATGGTTTTTGAGGGTCATAGAAGTTTTGGGTGCACCCACGCTGGTGGGTCAAAAAATGGGAATCCAAATGCCTTTCGGCACACCCATTCATGAGATTGTCTGGGAAAATGGGAAATTCAGGGAAGGAAAGAGAATGAATATCCCCGAAGGGCTTTCCGTTTACGGTCTCATTATTGAACCCCTGGACAAGGACGGACCACTCAGGGTCGTTGCTTTCGACACTTACGATTACCTGCGCGTTTACGAAGAATCAACAAAACTTGTCGAAGCTCCAAACGTGAATATTACGTTGTTACAATCCCTCTGGAAAAGCGACGATGTCTTCGGTGGCAGCAACAACTATTTTGATTTGACGCCCTCGCAGCAACAATCTACTAGCGTTCAATACAAGCCATACATCAATATGAGGCTGCTTGCATATGATATTAACAAAAAAGGCAAGAAAGAATTCATTGTTGTCAAGAACCACTCCACGGTGGGAAGAGTGTTTCAGAACCTGAGGGCATTTACATCCAGCGAGATATACGATCTTGAATGGAACGGCATGGGATTCGTTGAAAACTGGAAAACAAAAAAGATTCAGGGTTACGTGGCGGACTATCAGATCAGGGATATCGACAACGATGGAAACCCAGACGTCGTTCTCCTCGTTATCACATCTCTTGATATGGGCTTTTCTCCGAAAAGCACGGTCGTATCTTACAGTCTGACCGTGAAATAGGAGATCGGCTATTGAAATAGAAGGATCAGCAGCCTTGCACGGGATCAAATCAGATGTCGGACACAAAAGCTTCTCTTTTCTGTCCGACATTAACGGGAGCACAGGCAAAGGATTAAGCGTTCCATGATGATGCGCGGGTCCTGTCCCGTCGTCTTAAGCGCAAGATCAACATTCAGAAGAGACTCCAGATTGCGCACCAGTTCGTCCCTGGAAAACCGCTCGGAGAATTTAAAGGCGTTGTAAATGACGTAGGGATGCTGCCCGGCCAATTCCAGGCGGTTCCCACTCTCGGACGACCATTCCTTCAAGATGGGAATGGTTGTTTTTTGAAAGCGGCTGAAATCCATTCGGGGATCAAAAAGGTTAAACTTTCCTGTTGCCATCAGCAATTTCGCATGGAGAAGAAAACGCATTTCCCGGATGATCATGGCAAGGATCACGAGGGAATGGACGCCCTGGTCAAGAAGATCCTTCATGGTCAAAAGGGCCTTGCCCGGATTTTTACCCGCCAATGAGGCCGTCAGCTCAAAGATGGAATCCTCCTTTGTCTTACCCACGATATCCTCAACATCCATTTCCCCAATCCGCTGCCGCTCTCCCGTATAAGCGATAAGCTTTTCAAGCTCCGCCATTGATTTCCTGAGATCGAATCCCGTTTTTCGCCCCAGCGCAATCATCGCCTCCGGATCAATGGATTTTCCCTTCTTGCGCAGAACGGCTCCTGCCGCTTCCAGCACTTGGCCCTTCTGTTTCTCCTCGACTCTGGACCGGTTGAAATTCAGGACAACGCCTCTCTCGGCTATGACCTTGAAGAGCTTCTTCCTTTTATCAACGGCTCCAGCCGTAATGATAAGGCAATGACCTTCGGGAATTTCTGAAGATAAGATTTTACAGATTTCCTCTTCCCCATCGAGAAACTCTTTGTCTGCAAGACCCTCTCTCACGCAGATGTCCACGATTTTTGGAAGCCATTTATCCCTGTCGCCCGGTTCATCTTCTCCCGTGATCCGGTTCCACCGGTCGTCGCTGATCGTCTTCCAGTTCTCGTCCTTCAAATCGTCCAGTTTCCACCCGGCCATCCTCAGAAAAATCATGAAATCCCTGCATGCCCGCAGGGGATCATGATCAAGATTTTCCCTGATCTTCTTTACCAGATCCGACAGGGACTGGCGGGAATACAACAGGCGCGTGTCCCTGAGTACGATGATCTTTTTCCCCGGAATAAGGGGGGGGGTAAGCAGGGCTTCTCGCAGACGGTCGACATCCTCTCGATCTCCATCCATGAATACAAGGTTCAGGTCCCTGTCCCCGTCAGGCAGAATCAGGACGATCATCTCTTTGAGTGTTTCACTGATCAGATATTCCTCATCACCATAGAGGAGATAACATGGAGCGATCTTTCCCTTTTTTATATCGGCAAGAACTTTCCTGGGGATTGAATCGTAGTCCATTTTTCCGGATGGCCATTCTGGCAGGAGATTAAATGATGACAAATTTCTGGATATGCTTCACCACCTGATCCGGGTCGTCCAGTACCTGGATGAGATCAAGGTCTTCGGGCAGGATTTTCCCCTCGCGTATCATGGTGGACTTCATCCATTCCAGAAGGCCGGACCAGTAGTCGCTTCCCATGAGAATCACCGGGAAGGCCTTGATCCTTTTGGTCTGAATCAGGGTAAGGGCTTCGAAAAATTCATCCATGGTGCCGAACCCCCCGGGAAGAATGACATACGCCATGGCGTATTTCACAAACATCACCTTGCGGATGAAGAAATATTTATAATCAATGTTGACATTGGAATAGGAATTCGGCTTCTGCTCGAAAGGAAGCCTTATGTTCATTCCCACCGATTTTCCGCCCCCTTCGGCGGCTCCCCTGTTGGCGGCCTCCATGATTCCCGGACCGCCTCCCGTGATCACGGCAAAACCTTTTTCCGCCAGGCGACGGGCAAGATCCATGGTCTTTTTATAGTACTCATCCTGCGGCGTGACTCGGGCGGAACCAAAGATACTGACCGCAAACCCCAGCTGAGAGAGTTCCTCAATGGCTTCCACAAATTCCGCCATGATGCGGAACATGCGCCACGACTCTTCAATGGACAGGGCGTCAACGAGGTATTGTTTTTCTTTCATGATTCGCACCTTAAACAACACAGGGACACTTTGTCAAGTGTCCCTATGGTACCACGAGTCTGTTTATCCCTGCAAACGGTTGAAAGGGGTTAGTTGGATCTCCTTCTCTGCGCCTTGGCAAGCCTTCTGCGTGCCTCAATGGCCTTTCTCTTCTTCTTGACAGAAGGCTTCTCATAAGCCCTGCGCAGTTTCAGTTCTTTGAATAAACCGCTCTTCGAAAGCTTGTTCTTCAGAACCTTCAGGGCCTTATCAATATCGTTGTCAATGACCTTTACCTCCAAAACTTCACACCCTTTCTATGTATAATTTTTTCGACTCTTAATTCTTTATGATCTGCAAAAAAGGAAAGGAAAAGTAAAAAAAGAATCCACCGGATTAATAACAAGATGGCTTATATATACAAAAGTATCTGATTTGTCAATAGAAAACTCCGCTATCGATCTCCATTGCGTGGGAGCGGAGAAACCCGCGTCACCATGGCCTCTCTTTCGTGTAAGTATAAAAAAGTACAGGCTTTTAATAATTGTTCATCCGGGTAGAACCTGACCTGTTCCAGATATCTGTGTGGTATTTATTTTGCAATAATTCATCCCGGACAGCTTCTTCTGCCTCCGTCAGACTTCCTTCAACAAACTGAACCTGCAGGATTTTTTCAAAGCTTGCCTTCAGAATCCCGGCAATGAGAGCCGGATCTGCCTGAACGGCGATGTGATCGCTGAGGGATGTCACAGATTTTTTCAGCAAAGAAGCCTGCTCTTCGGACGCCACATTTTGTGTGACAACGGATAATGCCTTAAAAGGATCAAAACGAAGCAGGAGGGAACCGTGCTGCAGAAAGGCCCCGTTTGACCGCGTCTGGGCACTTCCGCAGATCTTCCGTCCATCCACCAGAAGTTCATAACGGGAAGGAAATGAAAAACAGTGACTCGCCGGGCCTTCGCCCCCGGAAGACCTGCTCTCCTCCGCCATCTCCGCGCGAACCCCCAGATCGGCGATCCCCTCAAGGATGCAGCGGCTGATGATCAGGTAGGTGCCCAGGATGCCAGGCGAAAAGGGGGGAATGTTCTCACGCGACACCAGCGAATAGGTCAGATCGTCCTCGTGGAAGACGGCTTTGCCTCCTGTGGGACGGCGAACAATGTCAATATTGTTTTCTCTGCAGTAGGAAACATTAATTTCTGATTCCAGAACCTGAAAATATCCCAGAGATACGGCTGAAGGCTGCCAGTCATAGAACCTGAGCGTGGGCGGCGATGTCCCCTGCTGATTGCCCCTGAATACGGCTTCATCCATCGCCATATTCTCGAAGGCGCTGAATGTTCCGTAAGGTATGATCCTCCAGTTCTTCACACGGTCTCAGTCCAGCCCTTCCTCGCCGAGAACATAATCGTTATATTCCGTTGAATCCAGCAGATTATCAAGTTCACTGGCATCCTTCATCTCCACGACAATCAGCCAGCCCGTATCATAGGGATCGCTGTTTATAATCCCCACATCATCCGTAATATCGTCATTCACCCTCACGACATCACCGCTGACGGGTGAAATAAGTTCCGTGACTGTCTTTGCAGATTCAATGATTCCAAAGGGTTCATCCTGCTCCACATAGGTATCGACCTCTGGAAGATCAAGGTTGAGAATTTCGCCTAACTTGTCCTGTCCGTAATCCGTTATACCGATCGTCACCAGATTGCCATCGACTCTTGCCCACGTATGCTCACGACTGTAGAGAAGGTCGTCTGGAAACACCATCATACCTAAAACTCCTTTGATCCTTTCATTTTTCTTCGAAGCCCTATCATAAATCGAAAAGAACGGGCAATCAAAATCTTCATTTCTCTTTCTCCGTTTTTTAGGACAATCGTATTAAATCTTTTGGTACAGTGGTGAGAACGTCACACCCATCCCTCGTGACCAGAACCATGTCCTCTATCCTGACCCCCCACAAGCCAGGCATATAGACGCCCGGCTCGATGGTAATCACCATGCCGGCCTCCAGACAGGACTCAGAAAGAATCGAAAGGCGGGGCTCCTCATGAACAGAGAGGCCTATCCCGTGTCCCGTGCCGTGGGAAAAATATTTTCCCAGGCCCTTCTCTTCAATGAAGCTCCTGGCGGCATGGTCCACGTCCCGGCAGGTCGCACCGGCTTTTACGGCTGCCAGGGCCCGGTCATGTGCCTCCCTGACAACAGCATAAATGTAGCGCTGTTTATCTGAAATGCTTCCTAGGGCAACAGTGCAGGTCTCATCGGAACGGTAGCCCCCGCAGACAGCCCCGTAATCGAGCACGATAAAATCTCCCGCTTCAGATTTCCGGAACCCCGGACGGGCATGGGGCAGGGCGGAATTTTCTCCTGACGCCACGATGACATCGAAGGATACGCTGTCCGCTCCTCCCTGCCGTATCCGGTACTCCAGTTCCAGAGCCATGTCCCTCTCTGAAATCCCCGGTTTTATTCCTTCCAACGCCAAAAGCAACGCCTGAGACGACAGGACGGCGGCTTTCTTCATCCGTTTAATTTCCGTTTCGTCCTTGATCACCCGAAGGGTGCTCATCTCTCTTTCCAGGGGCCTCAACTCCAAACCCTCTGCTCTGGCCTTAAGATTCAAATACTCCTGAAGAGTGACGGCCGTTGATTCAAGACCGATGGCTTTCCAGCCGCTATCCAGAAGCGCTTGAGCGATTCCTTCTGTCTTGTCCCGATAATGCCGGATATCCGCACCCTGAACCTCCCTTCCGGCCTGTGTGGTGTATCGGCCGTCGACCAGCAGGATGTTGTTTCGCGCTCCGGCAACAAGAGCCCCGTCGCTCCCCGTAAAACCGGTGAGGTAACGGATGTTGGGCATATCCAAGAATAAAAAGGCCTCCAGGCCAAGGTCTGCTATCTTTGACCTGACGCGGGAAATCCGATCTGAGGCTCCCATAAACTCACCCATGACTTCTCAGCCTTTCTAAATTTCTCAGCCAACGTTCCAGTTCCTGCAAAATCACTTTCGAGTGTGCTTCCTTTGATGCTGGAATCTTTCCCTCGATCAGTGATTCGACCTCTAGAAGCCGTTCTCCAACCCTGATGTTTGCCGGGTCAGACTGCATCATTTCTTTCAGAACTTTTCTCGCCATACCGAGATGCCCCTGTCTGATATAGAGATTCACCATGGTCATCGTCTTGAAATCCTCCGATACGTCATCGACGAGCTTGTCCGCAGGCCCTCTCTCCACTCCGTTCAGTTCGTCGATCTTCTTTAGAAGCCTTCCCTTTGCAGACGCATCGGGGCTAAGTTGAATCAAGGTCTGATAACAGGTTCTGGCGCTCTCGATTTCACCCTTTCCCAGAAAAATATCTCCAAGATACTCAAAAACACAAATCCATCTCAGGACATCCTTTTTTATCTCCTCGAATACATCCAGGGACTCTTTTGTCCTCCCCAGTCCTGCGAGTGCAAGTCCGCAGACCATCCTCGCATCCACATCACCGGGAAAAAGATCCAGTCTCTTGCGGGCAAGAGCGACCGCCTCATGAAATAATCCTTGATTCAGGAATGACTTGGATTTTGAGAGAAAGCTGTCCTTCCCTGCTGGAGAGCGAAAACGGGATACGTCCAGACCGCCCGACTCATCTGACGGGTTCATCATTAAAAGCCCCTTTTGAAATGAAGGCCGAAAGCTAACACGGCTGTTAAAAATCTGTCAAGAATCAAATTCATGAGACATCGTAAGAGAAATTTACACAAAATGCCATCGATCCATTTCCTGCTTGAGCGATTAAGAAACGGGTTGCATCGTTTTCGTCTGAATGTTAAAAAGTAAATCGCGGCAGGGGGTATCCAGCGGAATATCCCGGTCAAATAGATTTTTTATGACATGAGTCAACAGGAATCTGAAAAAATATCGAGAGGCCTTATGGAGACAATCGAAAACCGGTATAAAAATCGTGATTATGACATCCGCATCCGCTTCCCTGAATTCACCTGTCTCTGTCCCATGACATCCCAGCCGGATTTTGCCGAGATCGTTATACACTATGTGCCCGGAGAGAGGCTGGTGGAGTTGAAATCTCTCAAATTCTATCTGAATTCTTTCCGCAATCAGGGAATCTTCCATGAAGAGGCTGTAAACCGAATCCGGGATGATTTCGTGGAAAAGGTAGGCCCCAGGAAATTAGAGGTCATCGGCCATTTTAACGTCAGGGGTGGGATTTATACAACTGTCAGGGCAGCTTATCCGGACTCCGAAAACACAAAACCGCAAGTCGAATAATGCAGCCGGCACCAAGCTTCCCCTGTTTCAAATCCAATTCTATGTTTTTTCCCTGACAATCTTCGGGGTGATGAAGATCAGGAGTTCCCTCTGTTCTTTTGATATGAGTTCATACTTGAAGAACCATCCCAGAAAAGGAATGTCTTTCAGCCAGGGGACACCGGCCTCCTCTTTGCTTTCCGTGTTCTTGCGAATGCCCCCCACGACAAGCGTGTCTCCGTCTTTTATGATGATCGTTGAGGATACTTCACTCTTGTTGATAGGGGGGTTATCAAGGTTCTGTGACGCCTTGGTGGCGTAATCGGGGGCATCATTCTTGGCCTTCACTTTGAGAACAATCTTGTCACCCGAGGTGATGGACGGCGTCACATCCAACCGCAACGTCGCTTCCTTCCACTGGATCGACCGGTTCCCCTCCTTGTCCGTAAACGTATAGGGGATCTCCGTTCCCTGCGTGATGTAGGCCGGCGTACCGTCAAAAGTGACCACCTTCGGAGACGAAACAACCTTTACTTCTCCCATGCTTTCATAGGCCGCGATTTCCACATCGATGAAATTCTTTGCTGAACCAAGAATGATTCCCAGGGAAGGAGATACCGCCGTGGTACCCACGGAGGGCGCAATGGTTGTGGACATGGAAGCCATGTTCACGGCATAGGTACCCCCAAAGACGCCGAGGTTTCGCGTCAGAGGCGTGAGTCCTGAGGGATTCATGCGGGCGGAGGGCCCAAGCCAGACATTTCCGGATTCAAAGCCGCCGCCCCACTGGATACCCAGTTTTCTTGCAAAAGAGGCCGTCGCCTCCAGAATCTTTGCTTCAATGTACACTTGGGGTTTCTTGCCCTGGACCACATCCTCCTTCTGGCGTTCCTCGACGGCCTTCTTCATCTTTTCAATGGTATAGACACTGATCACATTGCCTGTACGTTGCATGCCAAGACCGTTCGTATCAAGAATGGTTTCAAGAGCCTGGTCCCAGGGGACACTTTTCATGTGCGACGTGACGTTTCCTTTGACATCTTCGCCTGCAACAATGTTGACGCCGCTTACTTCCGACAGCAGCCTGAAAACGCTCTTTATGTTTGCATCCTGAAAATCAAGAGACACCTTCTGGCCGGTATATTTTTTCTCTTCCTTTGAAAGTGTTGCGCTTGAAGCGGGTCCGGCGTTTTTTCCCTTCCCCTCCGGTTGGCTCCCCGTCTGTAACGTCTTCTCCGCTGCAACTGCAGTGGACGCTGCCGCAGGGGTCTTTTCCTCTGCAGCAAAAGAGCTCAGGGCCCAGCTCATGATCGATAATAAAATGACCATCAAAAAGAATATCTTTTTCATAATTTCCCCTCGCGTTCAACACGGTGAAGGTCCAGAATAATTCGCTTCGTCTTGACCTTGCGGCTGTTCTCGCCTGTTTTTTCCTCAACGATCACCTGATCTTCAAGGATCTCCGCAACTCTTCCGTTATTCTGTCCGATCAGGGACCCTTTCATGATGATAAAACTTTTTCCTTTTGGATCCGTCACGATGGCCCTTTTCTTATTATTCTCACTGGCCATGATACCAATGAGCTTCAATTGTTCGATGCCATACCTCTGCAAGGGCGACAGGAATTTTAAATCAGCTCTCTTCTGGCCCGGTATTTCTTTTTTGATGAAGGGCTTGAATGGATCCATCTTTCCCTGAGGACGATAATGGAACGGGGTTGTCTTGCCGGCAACGGGCTCTGCAGCTGATACCCCCGAAACAAACAGGTATGCTGCGATGAAAGAGAGAGAAAGCAGGAAAAAGATTCGATGGCTATTTTTTCGCATCTGTTTTTTCCACAAAGACATATGTTTTCATGGTACAGGATGTAGTCAGGCTGGACCCGTCATCTTTCGCATCCTTGTCCACCACCATGATCATATCCGTGACATTGACGATTCGGGGGAGCTTGGCCACCTGGTCCAGAAAGCTCACGGTATCGTGAAACACCCCCCTCACAACAACCTTGATGGATATGGTATCATAAAAGGTTTCGGCCTCTTCAGACGCCGACGCAGCCCCCTTTCCGGCTGCGGGTTTCTTGTTCGCCGGTTTGGATTCAACCTTTTTCTTATCTGTTTTCTTATCAAGTTTCTTGACCGGAAGCTGAGGCTCAAACTGAATAAAATCAAGGCCGGTATTCCGTCCTGCCCTTGCAAGCGAGGACAGAAGTGCGGGGATCTCTTTATGATCGGGAAGCTTGGTCAGGGCAAGTTTCAGGTTTTCCTGCATCGCGAGGAGCTCCTTCTTGCTTTTCTGTATCTCCTTCACAATGAGCTGCTTGGCCGTGATCTGCGTTTTGAGTCCCGAGAGCTTGGTGTCCAGGCCTGCTTTTTTCTCATACAGCGATTGGAAAAGGAAAAAGTAATAAAGATACCCCAAAAGAAGAAAGACGAGTGACAGGATAAGGGCTTTCTTCTTGGGAGACATTTTTTTGATATCATCCAGCGTGATCGCCATTGCTTATCCCTTCTTGATGCCGCAGCTGATAATAAATTTCTGTATTTTCGTATTGGATATCTTATCCTGTTTGGAGTACCGGAGGTCCACGGACCTGAAATAGGATGATCGTTCCAAGTTCTGCATAAAGTGGGCGATGGCCAGATTGTCCCGCGCAACACCATCCAGTCGAAGCTCCCCTCCGGTTTCCGAGATGCCCATTAGCCAGACCTGGCCGGACGGCACGGTGACCGTCATCTCGTTTAAAAGCAGTACGACGTCCATCCTGATTTTTTCCAGGTTGTTGATGATCTCGATTTTCTTCTCCAGGAGCTTTTTATCGGCCATGACCACATCCATCTCGCCGGCGATTTTTATCAGCCCCTTCAATTGCTCATCCGCCGCCTTGACGTCCTTCTCGAGCCAGCCGATGCTGAGAACGGTGTAGACATGGAGTGAGAGAATGATGAGAATAAAAGCCCCGAAAGACCCTGCCAGCGCAATGACCTGGCGCTGCATGGCGTTTACCTTTTTCCGCTCCCGATAAGGAAGAAGGTTGATTTTTATCATAGGTCATCTACCCTTCTGAGCGCCAGCCCGATCCCAAGTGCGGCGACAGGGCCGATATCCTCAATAGTGACCGGATCGAAGATTTTTTTGTTATAGGTAATATTCTGGAAAGGATTCACAATCTGCGTATCTATACTCAGTCTCTGGGTAAGGGTTTCAACGATCCCGCCGATTTTCGCGGAACCTCCGCTGAGAATCAATTCCTTGATGTACTCACCGCCGTGAGTGGATCGGAAATAATCGATGGACCTTTCGATCTCCATGAAAAGGGGCTCCGCAAATGACAGAGGATTGATCTGGGAACCACCCACCGGATGAGCGTTTTCTTTTGCCGCCTCGATTTTGATCCGTTCAGCCTCCTCGAAGGGCACGCCCAGTTTTTCCTGAATGCTGTCCGTGATCGATTGGCCGCCCATGGAAACATCCCGCGTGAAGATCGATTGTCCTCCTTTCACCACGTTGATATTGGTTATGCTTGCACCAATGTTGACCAGAACAACCACATCATGCTCTTCAAAATCATAGTTCGTTTCGTACATGGTTTCGAGGGCAAAAGAGTCCACGTCCATGATGACCGCTTTCAACCCGGCCTTTTGAATGGCGTCCACGTAATTTTGAACAATATCCTTCTTGGCCGCGACAAGCACCACATCCATCTGCCCCGGATTTCCTTCGCTCTCACCGAGGATCTGAAAATCGAAGCTCACGTCCTTTACATCGTCGAAGGGAAGGTAATTCCCCGCCTCATCGTTGATCAGCTGCCTCAATTCATCCGCCTCCAGCGTGGGAAAGGTGGCCTTCTTGGAGATCACTTTGTGGCCCGAAAGAGAGGTGACCACCCGCTTTGTATTGCAACCGGATATTTTGAAGAGGCCGCGGATCCGCTCCGAAAGCGCATTTGCGTCCACAATGGAGCCTTCAACAATAATCCCTTTTTCGAGCGGAACCTGAGAAAAATTGTTCAGGAGATAACCCTCGGAAGCGTCCAGAATCTCCACCAGCTTGATGGAACTTGAGCCAACATCAAGGCCCACGGTGCGTTTTCTATCGGGCAACAATCCTTTTAGACTGAACATGCCACCTCGGTCTCATTCCTTTTTTTGAATTCCGTAAAAAAACACTTTTACGCCCAACCCGCCGCTACCCCTCAGAATCAATCGACGAACCGATAGACGATATCCCCCTTCCTGACCATGCCCAGTTCTTTTCGAGCCACAGCTTCAATATATTGAGGATTATTGCGGAGGAGGGATATTTCTTTCTTCAGGCCGTTATTTTCCAGGACAATCTGAGCATTCTCTTCCTTCAGAATTTTCAGCTTTTCCTTCATGACATAATTATCCACGAGCCCGTTGTTTCCGAATATGATAAGAAACCCCATCAGGACGAGAAAGACGACCAGGTATCTCCCGATTTTCATCACATGACCCCGGCATCGGAAAGTCAACACGTGTTGTTTAAGATTCTATACACTAAAAAAAACGTTTCAACAAGATAAAATTAATGAGGAAATGACATCCTCCAACGAACCTGATTTTCCCATCACTCGGAGGACAACTCAGAGGAAAGGAGTTTCTGGGGTTCTCCGAGAAGAAACGCTCCCTTTTCTATCCAGTTTTTTAAAACATGAGCGATCTGCCTTGCCTTGTAATAACTGGACAAGGGTGCCGTGGGTATCACTTTCCCGTGAAGACGAATGGACCCGCTTCTGAGTTCTCCGTAACTCACTTCACCGAGACTCTTCAGTTCTCCGCCCTTTGGATAATCCATGCCGTAGTCATAAACCTGAGTGAAAATATCCTCATCCTTAACAGCCGCGTAACGGGCCATTTCTTCATTCAGGACCGGGATGGGAATTCCAATTCCCACATACAGGGAAACACCGTAGCCGAGGAAACTCGCCCCGACGAGCCATTCCGGGGTCATTTCCTTAAGGTCTCCGATCGTCGCAATTGTCCCTGCGCCTCCTCTTGGAACTCCGTTTTCACCGCGCCCGACATGGGGGTTATGCTGTGTTCCCTGCCAGGCCACATATCCCTGAGCACCGCCAAGAAAAATCCTCGTTCCAATCCCTATGGTTTTGTAATAGGGATCATTGAAAAGAGGGCTCAGCTGTCCCGAGGTTGAATAATTCGCATTCCCCATGCGCGGCCTCAAAACACCCATATAGGTATAGATGGTCTTATCGGACATGTTCACGGCGCAATTGTAATTCTGATAGGCGTTCCTCGGATTGAAGAGAACGGCGTCGCGAAGATCCCTGATGGTGATGTTCTTTTCGAACTTTCTTGCCGGGTAGCAATCGGTCCCGTATCCTTCCGCACGAAGCTTAATCACGTTGCCCGCAACGAGATCCTCGATGACGTGGCCGCCGCCGTAATGAAATTCGCCGGGATAAACGCTGTTCAGAGGATCCCCCTCGGCGACCTCTGTTGCTCCAATATAGCAATCCGCCGCCGCAACACCGCCATAGGCCTGCACATCATTGAGCCACACTTTCATGGCCTTGATTCTTGGGGATGCGTGTCCGAAGTTCAGGAAAGCACCGGAAGAGCACATGGGCGCGAAGGTCCCCGTCGTGACCACATCAATTCTTTTTGCGGCTTCCACATCGCCATGCCGCTGCACAATATCGATCATTTCTTCCGCCGTGACGACGACCGCTTTGCCCTGCTTGATCTTCTCATTGATTTCCCGGTAGGTCTTTTGAACCCTGTGCCCGCTCATGAATGCGCTATCCTCCATTCGATGCATCATTCAAAATTCGGAAAAAATCGTCCTGCACGCGCTTGTCCATCTTCGATTCACGTCGTCCGAATCACCCCGTATGTCCGAAACCGCCGCTTCCCCGGGACGTCGGGTCCAGCGTGTTGCATGGATCCCACAAAACCCGGCAGACGCGTTGAACAACCATCTGAGCAATCCGCTCACCCCTTTTCACAATGTAAGGCCTGCTGCCGTGATTGACCAGGAGAAGATTCACTTCGCCCCGATAGTCCGCATCGATCGTTCCCGGTGAATTGATCAGGGTAATGCCGTTTTTTATGGCCAGACCGCTTCGGGGTCTGATCTGAGCTTCGTATCCTTCGGGAATAGCGATCATGACCCCTGTCGGAATCATCCGTCGCTCACCGGGACCGATGACCTCTTCCTGCGTCACCGCGGCAAAGATGTCCATCCCCGCAGATTTTTCCGTCATATAACGGGGAAAAGGTATATCTTCGTGGCCGGGCAGTCTCTTGATGGATATCTTAATCTCCTCCACGGAAATATTTTGCATTTTGAAATAAAACTCTTTGAAAGAATCCCGTCTGAATATTCTCAAAGCCTCATCATGTCTTTCGTAATCACATGATCCGAGACTTTTCCCAGAGCCGCCAGCGAAACCTTGTCCGCATTAAAGATTTCACCGGCCAGTTGCCTGATCTCTTCACCGCTGACCGCTTCGATCCTCGCAACCGTTTCTTCCGGCGGGAGATGACGCCCGAAATAGATTTCATTCTTGGCAAGCCGTGTCATGCGGTTATCGGTGCTCTCCATGCTCAAAAGGAAATTCCCCTTAATCTGCTCCTTTGCCGAGAGAAGCTCCTTGTCCGTGAAGACGTCTGTCTTCAGCCTGTTCAACTCATGAAAGATGATTTCGATCACGTCCCTCACTTTGTCTTCACCCGTCCCGACATAGATCCCGAACATGCCGGCATCCCGGTATGAAACGAGATAAGAATGAATCGAATACGCGAGACCCCGCTTCTCCCTGATTTCCTGAAAGAGTCTCGAACTCATACTGCCGCCGAGAACGGCGTTCATGATAAAACCGGCATACCGGGCGGGACTCGAGAAGGGATGCGCCAGCGAGCCGATGATGATATGAACCTGTTCGAGATCTTTTTCCATCAGACCGATCTTCGGCGTTGTGACCGGAACCCCATCTTCCTTTTCTCCGGCAGACCTCTCCAGGGAACCGAACGACTGCGTTACGAGCCGGACCAGCTCCTCATGCTTGAGGTTTCCAGCTGCCGTCAAAACAATGCGATCACTCCTGTAACGCCCCTTGAAAAAATCCATCAGGGAGTTTCTTTGAAAGCCCGCCACCGATTCTTCCGTCCCCAAAACGGGAGATCCAAGAGGGTGGCCGTTCCAGAATATCCTGCCAAAAAAATCGTGAATGAAATCGTCAGGCGTATCTTCCACCATGTGGATTTCCTGGAAAACGACCGCTTTCTCCTTTTCCATCTCCAAGGGATCAAAGAGAGAATGGCTGAGCAAATCGGCAAGAAGATCGATCGCAAGGGGGAGGTGATAGTCCGGAATTTTGACGTAAAAAGAGGTGAGTTCCTTGCCCGTGGCGGCATTGAGCACACCTCCCACAGAATCGATTTCCGAGGCAATATCAAAAGCGGATCTCTTCCCGGTCCCCTTGAAAAGCATATGCTCAATGAAATGAGCCGCACCGTTTATGGCCGGGGCTTCGTTGCGGGAACCACAGTCGACCCATACACCGATGGATACGGATCGGACATGACCGATCTCTTCAGAGATAACCCGAATACCGTTATCCGTGACGGTTTTGCGGTACATGTTCACCCAGTGCTTCTTTTCTGCTCAGCCGGATCTTCCCGGTTTTGTCAATTTCGATAACCTTTACAGCAACCTTGTCACCCTCGCTGAGGATATCGGTGACCTTGTTCACCCTTTCCCTGGCAAGCTGAGATATATGGACAAGCCCTTCTGTCCCGGGCAATATCTCCACAAAGGCTCCGAAATCCACAACCCGCTTCACGGTTCCCATGTATATTTTTCCTATCTCGGCCTCTTCCGTGAGCCATTTGACCATCTGGACCGCCCGGGCCGCCGCCTCTGAGTCGCTGGAAGCAATGGTCACCGTGCCGTCATCCTCCACGTTGATATCGACACCGGTTTCGCTGACAATCTGACGGATGTTCTTGCCGCCCGCTCCGATGACATCCCTGATCTTATCAATCTTGACTTTCATCGTTGTTATTCTCGGAGCGTAAATCGAAATATCTTTCCGAGGTTCGGCCAGCGCTTCCTTCAATTTACCAATAATAAAGATCCTCCCGTCACGAGCCTGGGCAAGGGCCTTCCTGAGTATGTCCGCCGTGACGCCATCGATCTTGATATCCATTTGCATGGCCGTGACGCCCTTCCCCGTCCCGCAGATCTTGAAATCCATATCCCCCGCATGATCCTCATCGCCCAGAATATCGGAGAGGATCACCACGCTGTCGCCTTCTTTCAGAAGCCCCATGGCAATCCCGGCCACCACGTCTCTCACGGGCACGCCCGCATCCATGAGGGACAGGATGCCCCCGCAGACCGTGGCCATGGAAGATGACCCGTTCGACGATAGGATCTCCGATACAATCCTGATTGTATAAGGAAAGATCTCCGGAGAGGGGAGAATGGGCAGAAGTGCTCTTCTGGCGAGCGCCCCGTGTCCGACTTCCCGCCGTCCGGGTCCTCTCAGCATCTTTGCTTCACCCACCGAGTAGGGCGGAAAGTTGTAATGAAGGAGGAACGAGCGGAACTCCTCGCCGCTGATGTAATCCATCCGCTGCTCATCCGAGGAGGTGCCAAGCGTGAGGACCGCAAGTGCCTGCGTTTCTCCTCTCGTGAAAAGGGCCGACCCGTGCGTCCTGGGCAGAAGCCCGACTTCGCAGCTGATGGGCCGGATGTCCGCATACGACCGTCCGTCGCTTCTTATCCCTTCGTTCAGGATCATATCCCTCAGGATTTTCCGATCCAGCTGGTCCAGGGCATTCCGGGCCGCCGCCTCGCCTGAAGCGTCCTCAGCGGAAACGGCTTTAAGCACAGCCTCCCGGACGGCATCCAGCCTTGCGTACCTCTCCGTCTTTTGCGGTATCCGATACGCTTCCGCCAGTCCGGCAGTCGCCAGTTCCTGGACCTTCAGAGCGATACCTGCGTCTTCAGGTATCGCTTCAAGATCTCTCTTTCTCTTCCCAATGGAAAGACACATCCTGTCCTGGAGTTCAAGGACCGGTTTCATGGAGGCCAGGCCAACGTTGATGGCTTCCACGATCACGCCCTCCTCAACCTCCTTTGCGCCTCCCTCGATCATCACGGGATGGATATCAAAACCGCCGTCGCTCCGGGGAATTTTTCGTCCAACGAGAAAAAGATCCAGATCGCTCTCAGCCATCATGCCGGAGGATGGATTGCATATCAAGTCTCCTTTGATCCTCCCGATACGGACGCCCGCGACCGGGCCCTTGAAGGGGATGTCCGAGATCATGAGGGCTGCGGAGCATCCCAGCATGGCTGTCACGTCTGGATCATTTTCATTGTCCACGGAAAGGACCGATGCAATGATCTGCGTCTCAAAGTAGTAGCCTTTCGGGAAAAGCGGCCGTGCGGATCTGTCAATGATCCTGGATGTCAGGATCTCCCGCTCGTTGGGACGCCCTTCCCTCTTGAAGAATCCTCCGGGGATTTTCCCCGCAGCGAATGTCATCTCCTGATAATCGACGGTCAGCGGAAGAAAATCGACTCCCTCCCTCTTGCTTCTGAGGGAGACAACCGTCACAAGGACAACCGTATCGCCATACCGGACAAGAACCGCACCGTCTGCCTGTCCTGCCACGTATTGTGTCTTCAGTGAGATTTCTCTCCCCGCAAAATCCGTTTGAAATACTTCACTCATATTATTTTCCTCTCTACAGAGAATCCGCGGACGTTCCTCCGCCCCTGTTCTCATGAAACGGTGTCGCGCTGCAGTTTCCGAATTATCTTCTTATACCCAGGCGCTGAATAACGTTCCTGTATCTCTCAATGTCTTTTTTCTTGAGATAATCCAGGAGCCTCCTTCTCTGACCCACAATTTTCAGCAGTCCCCTCCGGGAATGATGATCTTTTTTGTGGGACTTGAAGTGATCCGTCAGATACTTTATCCTCGCGCTGAGGAGGGCGATCTGGACCTCCGGTGAACCCGTATCATTCTCATGACTCTGAAAATTGCTGATAATCTCTTTTTTCTTTTCTAGCTCCAACACCTATCCATTTCCTCCTCTTGTTTAATATTATATGTGTTCAATGATTGAATACCCTGACAATGCGGGCGAACCTTTCTTTCATGTTCAGAGCGGGCAATTCCTTCGAAGCATAGAGCATCTCGCCCACGGCGACAAGTGTTTCACGCCCAAGTATAAATCTTACCATATCTCCCATAGCAAGAGAAGGCATATTATTCCCGTGAAAGTCTTCCATGAACGGCTGACACCCGTCCTTCAATTTCGCCGCGATATCTTCGTCCACATGGATGGAGGAATAATCTGAAAGTGCTTCAGCCATGGAGATCCATCGTCCTTCCGGAACAGCCCTGTGATCTCTCAGCTCCTCAAGGGAAACGGCTTCACCTTCCATGAAACGGCCGCTCCTCGTCCTCCTCAATCCAGCCAGACAGGCCTTGCCTCCCAATCTCTCACCCAGATCCGCGCATAACGACCGGATATAAGTACCTTTGGAACAGGAGACAAAAAAGGTCACATAAGGTACCTGCATGCTCAGGAGGGTCAGCCGGTGGATCTCCACGGTCCGGGCAGGGAGTTCAACGGATATTCCCCTCCTTGCCCAATGGTAAAGGGCTTTGCCCTGAAACTTGACGGCTGAATAGCGAGGCGGGATTTGTTTCATTGTTCCCAGACAGTTTTTCAGGGCTTCTTCCATATCCTCTTCCCGGACAGACAGCTCGCATGTCGACAGAACCTGCCCCTCAATATCAAGGGTATCCGTTTCAACCCCAAGCAGCATGGTCGCCTGATAATCCTTGCTGTCGCCGGAGAGAAACTGGACAAGTTTCGTCGCTTCATTGATGCAAACTGGAAGCACACCTGTTGCCATCGGATCCAGAGTACCTGTGTGTCCCGCTTTTTTTACATTCAGAATTTCCCGGACCTCTCTGACGACATCGTAGGATGTCCTGCCTTCAGGTTTATCAACGATAATGACGCCATTCATGAGATCAGCCCGCCATGACCGCTTGCACAATCCGGTTTTTCACACCCTCCAGACCGCCTTCTATTTTACAGGCGGCCGCGCTGAAATGCCCGCCGCCGCCGAACCTGCCGGCCACTTTCGCCACGTTGATTCTTCCCTTCGAACGCAGACTCACTTTATAGAGATTTTTTTCCATCTCGGTGAAGAAGGCGGCAACCTCCACACCTTCGACGGACCGGGCCAGATCAACAAAGTTGTCCGTGTGCTCCGGCAGGGCTCCCGCATCCTTGAGCATCTGCCTGGATACCCATAGAGTGCTGATTCTGCCGTCCCAGGCAAACTCCAGCGTTCCAAGAACTTTCTCCAGAAGCCTGATTCTTTCTTTCGGATTGTTCTCGTAAATCTTTTCAGCAATCCCGTAAGGGTCCGCTCCCATCTTGACCAGCTTGCCGGCGATTCTGAATGTGTCTTCCCCGGTATTCGAATATCGAAAAGAACCCGTATCCGTCACGATGGCCGTATAGAGGTTCACGGCAATCTCACGGGTCACCGGCGCGCCCATTTTCTCGATCAGCCGATAAAGGAGTTCTCCCACGGAGCTTGCCCCGGGATCCGCAAACGACAATCCGAAGCTTCCTGTATTGGAAATGTGGTGGTCGATATTGATGATGGTCTTCATCCCGAGAATCCTTGAAGCCGCATCGCCCACCCGGCTGATCTCGCTGCAGTCCAGAACAAAAGCCGCGTCAAAATGATCGACGGTTCCCAGGAAATGAACGATCACCTCGGTACCGGGAAGAAACCGGTAATTTCCGGGGGTCTCATCCTCGTTGTAAACAACCGCCTCTTTCCCCAGATTCTTGAGGAGATGGTAAAGCGCCAGTTCGGAACCCACGGCGTCACCGTCAAGCCTCACGTGAGAAGTGATAAGGAAGGATCGGTTTGACGCGATCACGTCAATGATTCTATTCACCCTCTTCCGTCTCCTCCTTTTTAACCTCCGCCAGAATCCGGTCAATCCGGCTTCCGTATTCAAAGGATTCATCGTAAAAGAAATGGATCTCCGGAATATGGCGAAGCCTGAGACGCTTACCCAGTTCTTTTTTCAGAAAACCCGAAGCCCTCTGAAGATTCTCCTGAATGTCCCTGCTTCCCTGATCCTTGCCCATCTGAACGAAATAGACCTTCGCCTGACGGAGATCGTCCGAAAGTTTGGTGTCCGTAATGGTGATGAGACCGATCCGGGGATCACTGATCTCCTTCAAAAGGATGTCGGAGATTTCTTTCCTGATCGCGTCGGCGACCCTCTCAGCCCTTTTGAAATTCGTCACTGTCCATCCCCTCGCTGTCAACCCATTCAACCGCATCGGTAAAGCTGGTTATTTCAACCCTGCAATTCAAAACCTCGGCAAGGTAAAGACCATCGATAAATCTCAGGACCTTGTCCAGTTTTGAATTGATATAGCGTCTGTCGTTCCCCACGATACTGAATCCGATTTCTCCTCTTTTCCAATCGTCATGATGTCCCACTTCCGCGATTGAGATGTTGAATTCGTTCTGGGTCCGCTTGATCATGCTTTTGAGGACCCCTCTTTTATCCTTCAGAGACCTGCTCTCGGCGATAAAGATGTCTATGATTCCAATTCCGACAAACATCATTAATCAAAGGGTCCAAAGGTTCGAGGATTCAAGGGTAAAGCTGCTTCAAGCTCTCATGGTTCCATGCTTACTTGAACACCGGAACCCCTGACCCCTCGAATCCTTCTTTTATAATTTTCTTTCTACTTGTTCCTGGTTGTACGCCTCTATGATATCACCGACCTTGATATCGTTGAAGCCCTCTATACCGATCCCGCATTCAAACCCCTCGGCCACCTCTCTGGCGTCATCCTTGAATCTCCTGAGGGACATCAGCTTCCCGTCGAAAACCTGCAAGCCTTCCCTCACCAGTTTCACGTTGGCTCCTCTCAGGATCTTCCCGTCGGTGACATAACATCCCGCCACCATACCGACTTTGGGTACCTTGAAAAGTTCCCGGACCTCGGCATGTCCTAGAACCACCTCTTTATAGAGAGGCTCCAGGAGTCCTTCCATGGCCGCCCTGACATCGGCGATCACGTTGTAAATGATATCGTAGAGCTTGATTTCAACGCCTTCGTCCTTCGCCATTTCCACCACCCTCGCGTCAGGCCTCACCTTGAAACCCAGGATCACGGCATCCGATGCGGAGGCAAGAAGAACATCCGTTTCGGTAATCGTCCCGGTGGAGCTGTGGATGACCTTGAGTTTGACATCAGGCGTGCTGAGTTTCACGAGTGCTTCCATCATGGCTTCTATGGATCCCTGGACATCTCCTTTGATAATCACATTGAGTTCCTTCACTCCTTCTTTTATGCGCTCGTAGAGCTGCTCCAGCGTTATTTTAGAAGACTGCGCCAGTTCTCTTTCCCGCTCTTTCCGGTTCCAGTATTCACTGATGCTCCGCGCTTTTTTCTCGTCATCCACGCAAATGAAATCCGAACCTGCCTGGGGTACGCTGGAGAACCCGATCACCTCAACGGGTATGGATGGGCCTGCATCCCTGATCCGGTGACCCTTGTCATTGATCAACGCCCGCACCCTTCCAAATTCTGTCTTGCAGACAAAAGCCTCTCCCTCGCGCAGTGTCCCCTCCTGAATCAGGACCGTGGCGACGGGACCTCTTCCCCTGTCAAGTTTCGCCTCAATAATGACTCCCCTGGCCGGCCTTTCAGGGTCCGCCTTCAATTCCATGACATCGGCCTGAAGGAGGATCAATTCAAGCATATCTTCTATCCGCTCTTTTTTCTTCGCTGAAATCTCGGCAAAGAGCGTGTCTCCTCCCCATTCTTCCGGTACGAGATTGTATTCCGCCAGTTCCCTCTTGATCTTTTCGGGATTCGCCCCCGGCTTGTCGATCTTATTGACGGCCACGATGATGGGAACTTTGGCCGCCCGGGCGTGGTTGATCGCCTCAACGGTCTGTTCTTTGACGCCGTCGTCTGCAGCCACCACGAGGACGACAATATCGGTCACCTGGGCACCCCGCGCCCTCATGGACGTGAAGGCCTCATGACCCGGCGTGTCCAGGAAAACAATATCCCGATCATTAATGTTGACATGATAGGCCCCGATGGCCTGGGTAATGCCTCCCGCCTCGCCTTCGATCACATTGGTCTGCCGGATCGCATCCAGAAGGGATGTCTTTCCGTGGTCGACATGTCCCATCACGGTGACCACCGGCGCTCTTGGCTTAAGATTGCCCGGAGCTGTCTCGACCCGCTGCATCGTTTCCTCATAGTCCGATCCCACCGGCTCCACCTGATAGCCGAATTCACTGGCAATGATACCGGCCGTATCTGAATCGATGGCCTGGTTGATGGTCACCATGACCCCCAGTGCAATCAGTTTACTCATCACCTCACTGACCTTGACGCCCATCCTCTTGGCAAGTTCCGCGATCCTGATCGCTTCTTCCACCTTGATCCTTCTCTTGATCGCTTTCGGGGTTGTGATTTCCGTCTTCTTCATCCGGACGACAGCACCCCGTTTTTCATCACGCCCTCTCAAGGGTCTGTCTTCCTCTATATCCTTAATCCAGCGCTTGTCTTTTTTATCGACGATCTGTTTGACAAATGCTTTCTTCCTCGCCGGCACTTCCTCCATGAGGACTTCCACGGGCCGTTTCCCCTTTTTCAAAGGTTTGACCACCCCGGGTTTTGCCGGTTTTTCCTCCCTGGCAGGGGTTACTTCCTTCGCCGACTTCGGATGAGGTTTCTCAACGATCTCTTTCTTGATTTCTTTCACCGGCGGATGCGGTGAGGGCGCTTCTTTTCTTTTTTCCTTTGTCTTGTCTTCTGAAACGTCCTTCTTCTTGATGGGAATCACGGGAGAAGGTTTTGCTTCTGCGGGCTTCTCGGCAGCCGTTCCAACTCTTTCAGCTTCTACGGGCGTCTCAACAGCCTCCTGCTTTTCCGGCCTCTCCAACGGTGCCGCTGCGACGTCCTGCTCCGTCACCTTTGTGTCAGCTGGGGGAGCTTTTTTCTCCTCCACTTCAGCTGGTTGACGAATAGCTCTTCTCCGAATGACCGTCGTCTTAATCCTCTGTTCAACGATCTCACTCGGTTCCCCAAGGGAAAACTCTTTTCTCACCCGATCGACATCACTGTCTTCGAGGGTGCTGGAGTGAGATTTAACGGCTATGCCGAGTTTCTCAAGACGCGCGATCAACTCCCTGTTATCGATACCCAGCTCTTTAGCCAACTCATAAACTCTCGTCTTCGACATCCTGAACACTCCTTGCCAGATGAACGCCCCGCTATCACACCTTATCCCCGCCGGCTTCTTCCGCCATGATCTTTCCAGCTTCCGCAATCCAGGCCAGCGCCGTTTGCTCGTCAATGCCCGGTATGGCGGCAAGCATCTGGGAATCCGCCGAGGCAATGGTCGAAACGCTCTTGAAACCTTCCTTGTAAAGCCTCTCCGCCGTTTCTTCAGCCATGCCGGGTATTTTCAAGAGGGCTTGATATCCACCCTCTGCCTGGGCCGCAATCATCGATTCGCTTTTCACATCGATCTTCCATCCCGTCAGTCTCGCGGCCAGCCTCACGTTTTGACCGTTCCTTCCGATGGCCAGGGAAAGCTGATCATCGGGCACAATGACCTCCATCGATTTCACTTCTTCATAGAGGAGCACCCTGTCCACTTTCGCCGGTGATAGAGCGCTGCAGACGAACTTCACGGGATCATCCGCGTAGGGGACAATGTCAATCTTTTCTCCTCTCAATTCCTGCACCACATTCTGAACCCGGGAACCTCTCATGCCGACGCAGGCCCCAACAGGGTCTATATCGCGGTCTTTCGACTTGACAGCGATCTTGGACCGGTTGCCCGGTTCCCGGGCGACACTCACAATCTCAACGAGACTCTCAGAGATCTCGGGAACCTCCATCTCAAACAGGGTTCTTAAAAAACCGGGGTGCGTCCTTGACAGAATGATCGGAGGACCTTTCGATATTCTTTTCACATCATACACGTAGGCCCTGATCCGCTCACCCCGCTTGAATGTTTCACGGTGAATCTGTTCTGACGGGGGAATGACGCCCTCCGCACGCCCGAGGTTCACAATGATGTTCCCGCTGTCGAATCTCTGGACAAATCCACTGATCAACTGACCTTTTTTATCTTTGTACTCTTCATAGATATTATCCCGTTCCGCATCCTTCACCTTTTGAATGATGATTTGTTTTGCCGTCTGTGCGGCAATCCTCCCAAAGGTCTGCGTATCAATCTTCATGCCGAGACTGTCACCCAATTCGGCTCCCTCGTCCAGGGTTTTTTGCGCATCGGCACGCGCAACCTGAGTGTCCGGGTCGAGAACTTTTTCGACAACCGTCTTGAACTGGAAGATTTCTATTTCACCAGCTTCTTCATTGTAGTGGGCTTCAATCTCCACCCTGGGCCCCAGTTTCTTCCGGGCAGCGGTCACCATGGCCGTCTCCAGCGCCTCTACAATGATCTGCTTATCTATCCCCTTGTCCTTACCCATCTGTTCAATCAGACGTTTAAGTTCTGGCAGCATTTAAAAACCCTCCATTTTATTCAAATAGCATGCTGAGACGAAAAGACCCTGCCGTCATGACTCATATACGAGATTTGCCTTCACGACCATTTCTCTCGGCACACGAAATGTTCTTCCGTCCACATCCAGAATCAGGGTCTTCCTTCCCTCTTCTTCCGTAAAACCAGCAAGCCGTCCCCTGAAATTTTTCGATCCTTCAATTTTTTCACGAAGCCGAACTCTGACCATCCGGCCCAGGACCTTTGAAAAATCCCCGTCCCTGACGAGCGGCCGGTCCAGGCCGGGCGAAGATACCTCTAGTGTATACGAACCGGGAGGAACTTCGTGAACATCCAGGATGTCCCCAATCTGGTGACTTATATTCGAGCAGTCATCCAGAGTTACGCCTCCTTCCTTATCCACGTAAATCCGCACCAGCCAGCGTGATTTCATCTTCAGGCACTCAATATCGACGAGTTCCATATTCTCTGCTTTGATCACGGGCAGGATCAGCTGCTCTATCTTTTCTTTATAAGTATGGGTCGCCTGATTCATGAGGTCACAAAATAAAAAAGTGGGCAAACAGGCCCACTCATCGAAAAATCCGAATGAATTAAAGAAAAACTAACACCCTTCAATGGTTATTGCAAGAAAAAAATAGGGCACGGAGGAGAAAAATAAATTGGAGCGGGCGATGGGAATTGAACCCACGACGTTCAGCTTGGGAAGCTGACATTCTACCTCTGAATTACGCCCGCCCTGAAGAATCACCGATCATGTTCTGTATCCTGTTTTTTTTCGAATCACCCTTTCCATGATTGGAGTGCGAATCTTATTCAAGCTGAATATTTTGTCAAGGTTTTTTTGGTTTTAATCTCACCGTGATGGATTTTCCGTGAGCTTCAAGACCCTCCATCTGAGCAAATCGCGCAGCCATCGCCCCATACTTTCCCAGGGACGCGGCGGTAAAAGAAATCACGCTGGTTCTCTTGATAAAATCGTAGAACCCCAGCGGCGATGAAAACCTTGCCGTACCCCCCGTGGGAAGAATGTGATTGGGCCCTGCAAGGTAATCTCCCAATACCTCCGGTGTTTCTGGACCCAGGAAGACGGCCCCCGCATTTCTAATCCGGCCGAGAAAATTCTTCGGTTTATCAACGATGAGTTCCAGATGCTCGGGAGCGAACCGGTTTGCAAGCTCGAAGGCTTCATCGATATCTTCGGTCAGGATGATCACACCGTAATCCTCGATAGACCGGCGGGCAATGGCTTTCCGGGTAAGATCCCTTAATTGAATTTTCACCTCGGAGGCAACGTCCAGAGCAAAAGATTTCACCGGCGTCAGTAGAATGGCGCTGGCCATCTCGTCATGCTCCGCCTGGGCCAGAAGATCCGCGGCCACCCAGGAAGGATTAATCTTTCCGTCGGAGATGATCACCACTTCGCTGGGGCCTGCGATCATGTCGATTCCCACGACGCCGTAAACCATCCTCTTGGCCGCGGCCACATAGGCATTTCCGGGACCGACGATTTTATCCACGGGCGGAACAGACGGTGTACCGTATGCGAGCGCCGCTATCGCCTGGGCCCCGCCTATTTTGAAGATCCGCTGAACACCGCCCAGCCTGGCGGCGGCAAGGATCAGGGGATCCACCTTGCCATCTTTCACAGGTGTCACAAGAAAGATCTCGCGAACGCCGGCAACCTTTGCGGGAATGGAGGCCATGAGAACCGTCGAGGGATAGCAGGCCAGCCCGCCGGGCGCGTAAATGCCCACCCGCTCCAGGGGAAGAACCAGCTGGCCCAGTTCAATTCCTTTCTCATCGGAATAGAACCAGGACTGCGTCATCTGCCTTTGATGAAAATCTTCTATGCGCAGAGCCGCGGTTTTCAGTATGTCAAGGTCTTTCGTATTGAGGCTCTCAAGAGCCTCTTCCATTTCTACCCGGGCAACCTCCAGGGTATCCTTTGTGAGAGAAACACCGTCGAACTTTCTGGTGTACTCCAGAAGAGCTTCATCTCCCCGCAGAGCCACATCTTCAAGAATCTGCCGGACGACCCCTTCCAGGCCTTTATCCATGACCTTCCCGCGATCCTTGATCCGCCTGAACTCCTCGTTAAAGCCCGCGTCTTTCGTCTGAACAATCTTCATCCTGTCTTCTCAATTCCCCAGCGTCCGGAATTACGCCTTGACCCTTTTGATATCCGCTCCAAGGGCCGACAGCTTCTTCTCAATTTTCTGATATCCCCTGTCGATATGATAGACTCTGGAAAGCTCTGTTTTCCCATGGGCCGCAAGACCCGCTATGATCAGCGACGCGGACGCCCTCAGATCCGTTGCCATGACCGGTGCACCCCGAAGCCTCTTCACGCCCTTTACAATGGCGCTGTTGCCTTGAAGAACGATATCAGCGCCCATCCGGATGAGCTCGCCGACGTGCATGAAACGATTTTCAAAAACCGTTTCCGTGATGACACTGAGACCGTTTCCAAGAGCCATGAAGGTCATCATCTGGGCCTGAAGATCCGTCGCGAAACCGGGGTAAGGGAGTGTCTTCAAATCCACGCTTCCAATCCTCTCTGGACCTGTCGCCCGGATCCCCCCTTCGATAAGAGATATCTCCATGCCGGTCTCCCTGAGTTTGGCTGTCAGGGCATCAAGATGTCCCGGATTGCAGTTCAGAATCTTCACATCGCCGCCCGTGATGCCGGCGGCGATCATAAAAGTCCCCGCTTCTATCCGATCCGGAATCACGGAGGCCTCCACCGGATGAAGGCTGTCCACGCCTTCGATGGTTATCACGTCTGTACCCGCCCCGCTGATCCTCGCCCCCATTCCGTTCAGGACATCGGCCAGATTCACGACTTCCGGTTCCCGGGCGGCGTTCTCAAGCACGGTTGTCCCCTTGGCCAGGACTGCCGCCATCATGATATTCTCCGTACCGGTCACGGTCGATATGTCGAAATAGATGGCTGCGCCTTTAAGCCTCGAAGCCTTTGCCTCAAGGTACCCATCCTTGAGTTCGATTTCCGCCCCGAGATCCTGAAGGGCCTTGACGTGCAGATTAACCGGCCGCGCGCCGATGGCGCATCCCCCGGGAAGCGATACCCTGGCCCGTCCCATCCGCGCCACCAGAGGACCGAGAACCAGAATGGACGCTCTCATGGTCTTGACCAGATCGTAAGGCGCGACGCAGCTCTTGATGTTCCCGGCATTCACTCTCAGTGTTTCCTTGCCCTCGAATTCCACGCCGAAATCCACGAGCAGCCGCTTGATCGTCTTGATATCCACGAGATCGGGAATGTTATGGAAGGTATTCCAGCCTCCGGTCAGCAGGGATGCTACTATAATCGGGAGCGCCGCATTTTTTGCACCGCTGATGGCCACCTCCCCCCTGAGCCTCTGTCCACCCTGCAGAGTGATCTTGTCCACCTATGAGATTTTCCTCCTCGCCCCTGCGACTCGCGGCAACCCGGCATAATCGGCAGTGAATTTTATTTCTTCATACAAGGCGGTTTCGTTCAGCATGTCTTCAATGCTCGCTTTTTGTCCTTCACCCATCTCCATGAGGAGCCACCCTCCGTCCTTCAAATGATTCCGGCTTCCCTTGATGAGGGCCTCTTGAAACTCCGTTCCCTTTGGTCCGGCCATGAGAGCCTCTTTCGGCTCAAACATCCGCACTCCCGGAGGGAGGTTTTTAAAAGTTTCCTCGGATATGTAAGGCGGATTGGACGCGATTATATCAAATTTTGCGGAAAGGGGTTCAAATAAATTGCCCTGAAGAAAATGAATTCTGTCCGCGACGGCATGGGCAGCGGCATTCTTTTTTGCCAGATGAAGGGCTTTTTCCGAAACATCCGTGGCCACGATACGGGCATTCTTCAGTTCCTTCGCCAGAGCGATGCCGACAGCCCCGCTCCCCGTTCCGATCTCAAGGATGTCCGGGTTCTCCCTGCCAAAATTTTTGGCAGCCCCGAGGACCTCTTCCACAAGAACCTCCGTATCCGGCCGCGGTATGAGAACGTCCGGACCCACTTCAAGCAGGAGCGACCAGAATTCCTTGCGGCCTGTGATATAGGCGACGGGTTCTCCCTGGATTCTGCGTTCGATCAGCCCCCGGAATCCTCCTATCTCCTCCCTCGAAAGGGACTTGTGAAAGTGGACATAAAGTCCGGTGCGGGCCATGCCCATCTGATGGGAGAGAAGAATCTCCGCATCAAGCCGGGGCGTGGGAAATCCTTTTTTTCTCAGTGCTTCCGAGGCACTGTGCAAAACCTCTGCGAGGGCTTTCCTTGCTGGCATCATCTGCATATTTAAAAAAAGAAGTGAAGGCCGGTGCGGCCGGATGAGCGGGCAGGATCTGCGGGGACAGGGATTCAGGCCGCGGAGCGTTTCATGGCTTCCGCCTGATAATGGGTCGTCAGGGTGTCAATGATCATCTGGATATCCCCGTTGAGAATGTTCTCCAGATTGTACAGGGTCAGCCCTATTCTGTGGTCGGTGACCCGGCCCTGAGGGAAGTTGTAGGTCCGGATCCGTTCACTTCGATCTCCGCTGCCCACCTGGTTTTTCCTCGTTTCCGATATCCTGGCGTTCTGCTCCGCCACCATTCGATCCAGAAGCCTCGCTTTTAAAACTTTGAGCGCCTTTGCCTTGTTTTTATGCTGAGATCTCTCATCCTGGCATATCACGACAAGGCCGGTCGGAATATGCGTGATCCTCACGGCGGAATCGGTGGTGTTGACACTCTGGCCGCCATGTCCTCCCGAACGATAGACATCGACCTTGAGGTCGCCGGGGTCAATGTGGATCTCTACATCTTCGGCTTCCGGGAGAACCGCCACCGTTACAGCGGATGTATGGATGCGGCCCTGGGCCTCCGTCTCGGGAACCCGCTGCACCCGGTGAACGCCGCTCTCATACTTCAATCGGCCGAAAGCACCCTTTCCCTCGATGAGGGCAACGACTTCCTTGAACCCCCCTACTCCGCCTGAGGGGTTGCTGCTGACGACATCCACCTTCCATCCGGCGGTTTCCGCGTACCGGGCATACATCCGGAAAAGGTCTGCCGCGAAGAGGCCCGCTTCGTCACCCCCGGTTCCCGCTCTTATTTCCAGAAAGATATTCCTCCCATCGTTGGGATCCTTCGGAAGGAGAAGCACCTTGAGCTTTTTTTCCGTATCTTCCAGTTGTTTCTTCAGTTCCGGGATCTCCTCTTTAATCAGCTCCCGGAGTTCTTCATCGTTTTCCCGTAGGAGTTTCTGATTCTCTCCGAGTTGGAATTTGATATTCTCGTAACTTCTGTATGTTTCGACAATATCCTGAAGGTCCGCATGCTCCTTCGCATACTTCTGATATTCAAGCCGGTTGCTGACCACAGCGGGATCGCTCAGCAGGCTTTCCAGTTCCAGGTATCTCTTTTCCGTGTCTTTCAGTTTATCGAACATGCGTTCTCTCTGATGCCTTATAGCCCTGAAATGTTCTCACCTGTTTGTTTATGAGATGTTTGCGGAGATGAATTCCCCTGCCTCGCCCGTCAAGAGAAGCACGTCCAGCCGAAGGACGGATGGTGGTGGGTTTCGAAGTCGATGTCCAGAATCATTAAAATGACCGTACAAGTCTACGGTATGCCGCCTGAATCGAGATCCGCTGCCGTTTTCCGGGCAGCAGATGAGATTATTTCCTGGTTGTCTTTTTCTCTTTCCCTTCGTACTTCTTCTGAAATCTTTCCACGCGGCCGGCCGTGTCCATAATTTTCTGTTTTCCTGTCATAAAGGGATGACAGTTTGAGCAGATTTCCACCTTGATGTCTTTTTTTGAAGAACTCGTCTTGATCACGTTCCCGCAGACACAGGTAATGGTTGTTTCCGCATAGGCAGGGTGAATGCCTTCCTTCATGGCTCGTTCTTATCCTCCTTCACTGGACTGTGAGGCGAAAGTTTCATCCTGAAAATTTCGCGAAGTGCGGTATTTTATTCATCCCGCAAATAAAATCAAGTAAATATTTCAATGGCAGGACAGGCAGAGAAAGGATTACTGGTTCATGGAATCCAGAAATTCCTTATTCGCTTCCGTCTTGCGGATCTTGTCAATGATAAACTCCATGGCATCCGTGGGATTCATTTCCTGGAGAAGCCTCCTCAGGATCCATATCCGGTTGAGATTTTCCTTGGGAATGAGCAGTTCCTCCTTCCTTGTCCCCGAACGAACCAGGTCAAAGGCAGGGAAAACCCTTCGGTCGGCTATTTTCCTGTCCAGGTGGAGTTCCATGTTGCCGGTTCCCTTGAACTCTTCAAAAATCACTTCGTCCATGCGGCTCCCCGTATCGATGAGAGCCGTGGCGATGATGGTCAGGCTTCCGCCGGTCTCGATGTTGCGGGCGGCCCCGAAGAATCTCTTCGGCTTGTGAAGGGCGTTGGAATCGACACCGCCGGAGAGAACCTTGCCACTGGGCGGAACGACGGCGTTATACGCCCTGGCAAGACGTGTAATGCTGTCCAGAAGGATCACCACATCCCGCTTGTGCTCCACCAGCCGCTTCGCCTTTTCAATGACCATCTCCGCGACCTGAACGTGTCTCGTGGCGGGTTCGTCAAAGGTCGAAGAAATCACCTCTCCCTCAACGTTCCTCTCCATGTCCGTCACCTCCTCGGGACGCTCATCGATCAGAAGAACCATGAGAATGACTTCTTTGTGGTTGGAGGTTATGCTGTGGGCGATATCCTTGAGCAGAACTGTTTTACCCGCCCTGGGAGGAGACACAATAAGCCCTCTCTGTCCCTTGCCGATGGGCGTGAAGAGGTCCATGATCCTCGTGGAGAAGTTCTCAGGGTCGGACTCCAGTTTCAATTTCTCTTCGGGATAGAGCGGCGTGAGATTATCAAAGAGGATTTTATCCTTGGCGATTTCGGGATTCTCAAAATTGACGTTGTCGACCTTCAGGAGAGCAAAATATTTCTCACCCTCTTTGGGAGGCCGGACTTCCCCCGAGACGGTGTCACCCGTTCTGAGACTGAATCTCCTGATCTGTGAAGGAGATACATAGATGTCATCGGGACCCGGAAGATAGTTGTAATCCACCGCCCGAAGAAAACCGAATCCGTCGGGCAGGGTTTCGAGGACACCCTCCCCTGATATAAATCCGTTTTTTTCAGACTGGGCCTGAAGGATGGCAAAAATCAGGTCCTGTTTTCTCATCCCGCTTGCGCCCGCCACGCTCAGTTCCCGTGCCATGATGGTCAGTTCACTGATGGGCTTTTTCTTCATCTCCACGACGTTCATATTCGTAACCTTTGGATCTCCTTTTTAAAATAATACGCAGGCTTATAAAAACACCCGTGGTGTAAACACACACGCCCCACTAAAACCAACATGTATTCGACTGTCTCATCAATGAATTATTAAAGAAAAGCTGTAGATTAAATTTGTAGGCAGCTAATTGAAACTCTTGAAATTCTTACGGAAGGATTTAACTCAGCCTTCTTAATTTCGTGAGAAAGATATAATAAACCCTTTAATATGTCAAGAAGTTTTTAGCTCCTGGGAAAAAGAGTCACTCCAGGACGATAAAATTCAACTGCCTCCCCGTGACTCCCTTTTCCGCCCGGTGGGAAAAAAAGAGGTCCGTCCGGCAGGACGTACACATCCCCATGCAGGAAATGTTTTCCGGCAGAAGGCCCATTTTCAGCATTTGCCCCCTGTTGGCCAGAGGCAGATCAAGCATCCACCGGCCGTTCTCCGCACATAGCCGAAAAGCGGACTCCCAATCTCCGTCCCCCTTTGAAGACGAAAAGACCTTTTCATCCACCTGATAGCAGCAGGGTCCCACGGCCGGACCGATCGCCGCCAGAATATCCTCCGGCCGTGAAGAGAATCGCTCTTCCATGACCCGAATGGACTTCGCGACAATATTCAGAGCCGTGCCCCGCCAGCCCGCGTGCACGGCGCCGATGACCTGCCTGACCCGATCGGCCAGAAGGATGGGAACGCAATCGGCTGTCTTGATCCCGATGACGACACGCTTTGAGGCTGTGAGGACGGCGTCACACTGGAGCGGGAGAGGCGAAGGATCCTTATCCATCAGGCCGTCCACCACAAAGATCCTGTCACCGTGAATCTGGCTTATCATGAAAAACTGAGAAGGTGATATCTGGAAGGCCCCGGCGAGAATCTCCCAGTTACGGGCAACCCTGTCTTCTTCATCTCCCTCGCGAACACTGAAATTCAAACTCGAAAACGTTCCCTCGCTCGCGCCGTTCCATCGGGTCAAAAACGCGTGGGTCAGGAAGCCGCAGGCATTGAGCGCCTCCGATTCCAGATAGCGAACCATTCCCTTCTGCGCAAACTTGAACATGATCATCTCCGCAGGCGCCGTGTTCTGTCAGGAACGGCGGACATCCTCTCTGAAAAAAACACGGATCCTTTCCATATCCTGAGGGAGGTGAGAAACAAACTCAAGGTGTTGATGGGTCGCGGGATGGTGAAATTCAAGCCTCCACGCGTGAAGGGCCTGCCGCTTCATCCCCCTGAGCTTTGATTGAAGGAGCGGTTCATGAATATTCTGAAGCCGCTTTGCGGAATTGCCGTAGACATTATCTCCCAGTACCGGATGCCCCGCAGATTGCAGGTGCACGCGGATCTGGTGCGTTCTTCCCGTCTCAATTTCCACATCGAGGAGGGTCAGAATCCCATAACGCTCCGCGACGCTCCATCGGGTCAAGGCCTCTTTGCCCCTCCTGCTCTTCGTGGACATTTTTTTCCGATCCACAGGGTGCCGCCCCACCGGTGAATCTACAATCCCTTCATCGCCTTCCACATCTCCAAACACGAGAGCCTTGTATATTTTCCTGACAAGGTGTTCCTTGAATTGTTTCGCCAGATCCTGATGCGCCGAATCCGACTTGGCAACAACGATCAGACCCGATGTATCCTTGTCGAGGCGGTGGACGATCCCCGGTCTCAGGAATCCTCCAATGCCTGATAAATCCCTGCAGTGGTGGAGAAGGGCATTGACGAGCGTCCCCTGAAAATGGCTCGCCGCCGGGTGGACAACCATGCCGGCCGGTTTATCTACCACGATGATCGATGGATCCTCATAAACGATATTCAGCGGAATATCTTCGGGAAGCACATGATAGTCTTTTGGAGCTCCCTGCGTCAGGATGACACTGTCGCCCGCCCTCAGCTTGAAACTTGCCTTTTCAGTGCCGTCATTAACCCGCACTCTCTTTTCATCGATAAGTCTCTGCACCTGCGAACGGGAAAGGGAGATATTCTGCCGGGCAAGAAAGACATCGAGCCTCATGCCGCCCTCATTCACGGAAACCGTGAACTGGTTATGCTTCTCCATAAAGTTCCCGATCAACAGGCGCGCCGTTCAAGACAGATTTTAAAAAAGGTTCAGGGTTTGACAATCTTCGCAACCCCGCTCAGGATATCCGGAAAGTCCACCGCCTCGAGGGTCCGGAGATCAAAGAGGACTTCATCATCCGCAATCCTGGCCACGATGGGTATATCGAGCGCTCGCAGCCTTTTCTCGATTTCATTGGCCGACAGGCGCTCTGAGCGAACACGGATGATGACCGTGGGAACCTCCTGTGCGGGCAGGGATCCGCCGCCGGCCATGGAATAGCCTTTCGTCAGAGAAAACGAAAGTCCCTCGTGCACGCTTTTTCTGAGAAGGGAAAGAAGCTTCTTCGCCCTCTTTTCAACCTGCGACAGGGGCTCCGTCAGAGATCTGAGAGAGCGGATAGCAGAGACGGCTCCTGCTTCCGTGAGATATTGTTTCAGGGTCCCTTCCAGGGCTGCCAGGGTCATCTTGTCAATCCGCAGAGCGCGATTCAGGGGATTTTTCTTGATCATCTTCAGGAGGGTTTCCTTTCCGAGAATAATCCCCGCCTGGGGTCCGCCCAGGAGCTTGTCCCCGCTGAAGGTCACCACGTCCGCGCCCGCCGCAAGCGAATCCATGACCGTGGGTTCACGCCTCAAGCCGTACCGGTCGAACTCGACAAGGCACCCGCTTCCCATATCGTTCATCACGGGTATGTTTTTGTCTCTTCCCAGCTTCACCAGGGACGACAAGTCCGCCTCTTCCGTGAATCCGACGATCCTGAAGTTACTCGTATGCACTTTCAGAATCAGGCCGGTTTTCTCGCCAATCGCCTCTTCATAATCCCAAAGGTTCGTCCTGTTCGTCGTTCCGACCTCGCGAAGGACAGCGCCGCTGCGCTTCATCACCTCCGGAATCCGGAACTCACCGCCGATCTCTATCAGTTCTCCGCGTGAGACGATGACCTCTTTTCCTTCCGCGAGAGTATTCAATACCAGGAGGACGGCAGCGGCGTTGTTATTCACGGCCAGCGCATCTTCCGCGCCTGTCAATTTGCAGAGGATCTCTTTTACGTGATCGTAGCGGAGACCCCTTTTGCCCCTCTCGATATCGTATTCCAGATTTGAATAACCCCGGCTCACCTCATGCACTCGCTTCAGGGCCTCCTCGCAAAGCGGGGCCCGCCCAAGATTCGTGTGAAGGACAATCCCGGTGGCGTTCACCACCCGGCGAAGACTGGGACGATGCATGGTTTCGATCTTATCGCGCACCCGGGCGGCGACCTGTTCGGCGGAGGGTACGTCCATCTCATAGCCCCCTGTCATGACGGCCCTTCTGATCTCATCCGCGACGGCGCGGCACGCATCAACCACCACTTCCCTGGGCGCCCGCTCAAGGCAGCCCTCTTTTTTCAGAATAAGAAGCACGTCGTCGATCTTCGGAATTTTTTTCAACAACAAGGAGCGCTTGTCATCCATACTCGGTCCCCTCAAAAAGAGAAAATCAGATCCTGCAAAAGTCCCGGAAATTATTGACTGCCGTGAAAAACTCCCTCATCATGATCACCCAATAATACCGGCCGCGATCGGTTACAAAGAACTGATCGTCCCAGTATCTCAGGCCACCCGCCAGCCGGAAGGCGAGAATCACATACCAGAGATGCCTGAAAACATTTCCTTCATACTTCTCGCGGAGCCAGGGAAGGTCCAGCCTTCCACCAAAAAGTTTCATGAGAAAATCGTAGTGTATCCGTTCTTTTCTGCCGAAATTCCGGGAGGCCATGAGGGGAATATTCCCTCTTTCAACACGGTCGATGTATTCTGTTATATTGAAGGTGTTGGCGTAGCAGGTCCCCTTCAGATAGCCGATGGACCCGCTTCCCAGACCGGCATAATCGTCATAATCCACAACATATTCGTCTATAATCGAAGCGGGTGCCGAGGTCCGCCGCGAAAAACACCAGGAAGAGGAAAACCGGTAGCCCGGAAGCAGCCGTTTTGCGATCCTGCGATAGAACCTTTCTTCCTGAAGGCCGTTCACCCGGCCGAACGCCTTTTCAACCTTTTCACGCGTCACATCGGAAACCATGAGAGGATAATAGGTCACCTGATCGACGGCCATCTCTGTCAGAATATCGAGGTCCCGATCCAGGCTCTCCGGGGTCTGCGAGGAGAAGTTGAAGATCATGTCTGCATTCAGCGTATCAAAGCATCCAAGCGTACTCTTCATTCTTGCCGCGATCTCCCTGCCGCTCCCGTATTTCTCATAACGGTCCATGGACTGCAGGAGACCATCGTCGAAACTCTGAATGCCCACGGAAAGTCTGTTCACACCCGCCCGCTTTAGAATCCTGATGTTTTCATCCGTGAGGTGGTTTGGATTGGTTTCAACGGATACTTCCCGGATATTGAAAAACGTCCGTGCCTGCGCCAGGGTGGCCTCAAGTTCGTCGATCAGAATCGTGGGTGTCCCGCCCCCCGCATAGATCCCGCTGAAGTCGTACCCGGCCTCCCTGTAAAGATGCATCTCCTTTCTGAGGGCGGCAAAGTAATCCCTCGCCAGTGCCTCCTCAAAGGTCACGCGGTTAAAGGAACAGTAGGGACAGAGCCTTTCACAAAAGGGAACGTGGAGATAAAGAAGACGACTCTCTTTGACGTCTCCGGGTGGAATGGCCGGTTTGTCCTGTCCGGTAAAAGTCATGGACCGGCTGATCTCACGCCGGGCTATCCTGGTTATCCATGTATTAATCAAGGCCTCAATTGCATCCTCCAGTATGACCTATAACAAAGAGCCTGAAAATTATCAAGAAATGAGCATATTGAAAAAAGAAATAGACGGTGTTATAGAAAGCCGCATATTGCACGTGAAGGAAAGCGAACAATGGCGAAGCCCAGAACCTGGACGCTGTGGAAAGACGGCAGGGTCAACGAAGAGGAGTCGAAGCTTCTGAGAAAACCGGCGGCGGATGTTCCTGTGCCCTTTGACGAAGAGGGTAAACGGGATGTAAAAACTCTTATCGATGCATTCCTTTCAAGAGACGATGCCCTAGGGCTTGCCGCTCCCCAGATTGGAATAAGCAAAAAGATCATTATCTTCAAGAACAAAAATTTCAGTGAAAAAACGAGAGCGAAAAGCCCCGGTGATTACGACGTCCTGGTCAATCCGCGCCTGACCCAGGCACGGGGAAAGGAAGAAAAGATGACCGAGGGGTGTCTTTCCTGCCCCGATATCAGCGTTGAAGTGACAAGGTTCGAGGAGATCAAAATCCGGGCTTATGATGAGGAGGGCCGCAAAATCAGCAAACGCTACAGCGGCTTTCTCGCTCGGATCGTTCAGCATGAACTGGACCATCTCGACGGACGGCTTGTCATCGATCATGGGGGAACCCTGTCTTTTCCCAAAGAAAAGGAAGCCTTTTTCAGCAAGCTGTTCAAGTTCGAAAGTTGAAGAAAAAAGATCTCTTAAAGAGTGTCAAAAAACACGTTTTTCATCAGGCTGTTCAAAAACGTTTAGATGCAAGGCGCGCATGGTTCGACAAAGCCTGTCCTGAGTTTATCGAAGGGCTCACCATGACAAATTGTAAGCCTGCCCTGAGCCTGTCGAAGGGAGGGACGCAACGCAACACAGCAGATGAGCGTTTTTCAACAGCCTGCTAAAAAAGAACCCCCTTTCAACGGATAAAAGGGGGTTCGCTGTTTTATATGAACCGGTCTTTACCGGAACCGGTCAGCCTTTTCTTTTGATCCAGGCCTCCTGGTAAAGCCTTCCGACGCAGAGAAAAATGGCAAGGAGAAAGAGCCCGAGCATGAAAGAAGGAGCCGTGTTCAGTGCTCTGTCAATCCAGTAACCCACGTAAAGAAAAAGGAAAGAGCAGAGGACAATGGCAAAACCCCAGGCGCTCAGAACCAGAATGTTCGAGTAACCCTGCAGGGCCTGCTGTTTCGTTTCTTTTGCTGCGATCATGTCCCTTTCCTCTTTGCCTCAGTGTTCATATTCAGGAACTTCTTATCCGACCATTCCCTTGATGAGTTCAACGACGGGCGAGGTGAAAAGAGCGATGAGGACCGTGTAGAGGGCAAAGCTCCCGACCGCTTCGCTCATATAGAGCTTCTGATACTTGTGCTTCAGAGAGATGATAATGAGCCCGCCCACAATGAGCGCTCCCAGGTGGAAGAAGGGAAAATTCCCCGCCCCCGTGGCGCTGTACTCGGCAAAGGTGAAGGTGGCGGTGGAGAGCACCACAAAACCGGCTACCAGGATGGTTGACAACATCTTCTTCATTTTTCGTTCCTCCTTATTTCCAATGTTTATATAATTCCGGTATTCCGTCTCTTTTGATCTCTTACATATGAAATTCCCGTGCCAGCTTCCCGCCTGCCCGGCATATATTTTCTATCTCACCGATATCACAACTTATATCCCCATCTCCCTGCCGCCTCCCGGCCCGGAAAAAACCCCCAAACAACCTCCAACCCTTAATGAAACGTTCAATCAAGTGAATGAAACATTAAAAGCAAGCGCCGCTTTCGAGTGCGATTCCTCTCCGCGCATTTTTCCTGATAAGCGGCGCCTTTTAACCTTGAAATCTTCAATCTCCTGTAGTACTCAATGAGCGAATCAGCAATAATGGGGTTATGTTTACAGGAAATTCATTGCCCCTTCAGAGACAGATTTTCAGCTTCATTTCAGACCTATCTCACGGCCTTTAAAGGGTCAGGCAATAATTCTTTCAAATCAAGGTCTTATATCGCGGTTTTCCATGGCGTCCTGAACAATGCCTGACTTCAAAAAGGACATTTCGAATCAACGGCGTCTTTATGCAGCAGGAGAAAGAGATGCAAAAAACTCCTCTTTATGACCGCCACGTTCAGCTTGGAGCGAAACTCATTGATTTCGGAGGCTGGGCAATGCCCGTGCAGTATACAAATGTCATCGCGGAACACCGGACGACACGGGAAGCAGCGGGATTGTTTGACATATGTCATATGGGAGAAATTGACGTGAAGGGACCCGGTGCCTTCGCGCTGCTTCAATGCGTCATGAGCAGGAATCTGGAAGGCCAGAAAATCGGCCAGATGAAACTAAGCATCCTGCCTAACAGGCGGGGTGGAATCATCGATGATCTGACGATCTATAAATTCAGCGAGGATTATTACCGGCTCGTGACGAACGCCGCCACAAAAGACAAGGATCTGAACTGGATCAGAAAAATAAAGGACGAAAAAGGATTTCGAAGCGTTGAACTAATTGATATCACGGAAGATACAGGAAAACTGGACCTTCAGGGCCCCCTGTCGGAACAGATCCTGCAGCGGATAATGAAAGACCCGCTCACTCCCCTGAGATATTACTGCTCCATGGAAACGAAGGTACTGGATGCACCGGCCATCGTGTCGAGAAGCGGTTACACCGGCGAAGACGGGTTTGAGATTTATGTCTCTGCCGACAAGGTCGGAGAGGTCTGGGATGCCCTGCTTGAGGCAGGCCGGCCCGCGGGTATAAAACCTATCGGCCTTGGCGCACGGGATACTCTCCGCCTCGAATCGGGGATGATGCTTTACGGAAACGAGATGTGCGAGACTGTCTCTCCTTTTGAAGTCGTCTACGGATGGGTGACGAATCTTGAAAAAGATTTTATCGGATGCGATGCCCTGATGCATCAGAAAAGGGAAGGCGTGAAGAAAAAACTCGTGGGATTCGAGGTGGAAGACAGGGGCATCGCCCGGCACGGCTATAAGGTTTTCAAGGAGGGCAGGGAGATCGGCGAAGTAACTTCCGGTACCTTTGCGCCCACCCTGCAGAAGGCTATCGGCCTTGCCTTTGTCCCCGTCGAATGCAGGGAACCGGGAACATCCATCGACATCCAGATCCGGGACAACTTTGCGAAAGCCCAGGTGGTCTTGCTTCCCTTTTACAAGCGAAAGAAAAAGTAGCGCCGCATTCCAAAAATATTCTTAGTGTCGTGTTTCAAAAATAAATTGTCATATCGACCGAAGGGAGATATCTTGTACCGCAATAAGATGATTAAGATTTCTCGCTATGCTCGAAATGACATTCATTAAGTTAATTTACGAGACGCTTTATTAGAGTCTTGCATTTTCATTTCAGGGTTTCAGATTTTTCAAATGGAGGAGGAAACGCGCGATGGCCAAGGAAAATCCGGCAGACCGGAAATATTCAAAGGAACATGAATGGGCGAAGGACAACGGTGACGGAACAGTCACCATGGGCATCACCGATTATGCCCAGGAAATGCTTACCGACATTGTTTATGTGGAGCTTCCGGCACCCGGGAAAAAGGTAAGGCAGATGGAAACCCTGGCGGTTGTTGAATCGGTCAAGTCCGTCTCCGATGTCTATTCTCCGGTCAGCGGAGAGGTCACGGAAGTCAATCAGATTCTTGAGAACCAGCCGGAATTGATCAATCAGGACGCCTTCGGAAAAGGATGGATCGCGAAAATAAGGATGGATAACCCGGCCGAAATGAACAATCTCATGGACGCGGCGGGATACACAGCGTTTCTAAAAGAAGTGGAACATTAGAAAAGCAGGCCAAAGGCACAGGGCTAAGGGCTAAAGGAAAATCAAAAACGGAGTTTATAAGAAAAGTTCTTTTGCCTTTTGCCTTTGGCCATTAGCCTGATTCGTTCTTAGAATTTAATCCGGAGGATTCCTTATGGATTATGTCCCCCACACGGCCGATGATGAACAAAAGATGATGGAGGTGACCGGCATTCGGTCCATCGACGAGCTTTTCGCGGATATCCCTGAGAAATACAGGCTGCGCGAACTCCTCGATCTGCCGCACTCCCTCCCTGAGCAGGACGTTTTCTCGCTTATGAAAGACCTGGGTTCCCGGAACACGATTCCCCCGGTCATCCTCACGGGAGCGGGAGCCTATCATCACTACATTCCCGCCGTGGTGGGCCATGTCATCTCCCGGAGCGAGTTTTACACGGCCTATACCCCTTACCAGGCTGAGATAAGCCAGGGCATTCTTCAGGCCATCTATGAATATCAGACAATGATAGCGCGCCTGACCGGCATGCAGGTGGCAAACGCCTCCATGTATGACGGGGCTTCGGCCATGGCCGAGGCGGCGGTTCTTTCAGCCAAGACATTGAACAGAACCAGGATCGTCATGGTGAACTCCATCCACCCCGAATACCGGCAGGTGGTAAAGACCTATTGCTGGTCGAACGGATATGAATGTATCGAAACCCCCTTCGGCCCATCGGGACAGCTGGACATGGAATCCCTGAAAAACGCCGTGGACGATAACACTGCCGCGGTTCTCATTCAGAGTCCCAACTTCTTCGGCATCATCGAGAATATCGCCGCTGTTGAATCCATGGTCCACGCGAAGGGGGCTCTTCTGGTCTCCGGTTTCACCGAGGCCACCTCCCTTGGGATACTGAAACCGGCAGGAGAGATGGGAGCCGATTTCGTCGTGGGGGAGGGACAGAGTTTCGGAAACCCCATGAACTATGGAGGACCCTATCTGGGCATCTTCGCGAGCACCGATAAATTTCTGAGAAAAATCCCGGGCCGTCTCGCCGGAGCCACGGTAGACAAGGAAGGGAAGAGGGGATTTGTTCTCACACTTCAGACAAGGGAACAGCACATCCGTCGCGAAAGAGCAACCTCCAATATCTGTTCCAATGAGGCCCTATGCGCCCTTGCCGCCGCCGTCTATCTCGTGAGCCTTGGAAAGAATCTCAAGAAACTCGCTGAGCTCAATCTCCAGAAAGCACACTACCTGCGGAGCCGCCTCCTGGAACTCCAGGGGTGGGAACCCCTGTTTTCAGGCCCTGTTTACAATGAATTCGCCTTGCGGGCACCCAATGCTAAGGAAATCAACCGCAGACTGGAAGCAAAGGGGATCATCGGCGGCTACGAGTTGGAGAAGGACTATCCCGGGCTGAAAAACGGCCTCCTTTTCTGCGCGACGGAGATGCTGTCGAAGAAGGATATTGACGGCGTCGTTTCCTTGTTAAAAGCATAGTTAACATATGGTCAGACTATATGTTAACTATGCATTGACATATGGTCAGACTATATGTATATAATGTGACCATGAAACCAAGGCTTATCTTCGAAGAAATAAAAAAATATCTGAACACACCGGAAGCCATTGTTCTGACAGGAATGAGGAGAACGGGAAAAACCACGCTTCTCCAGTTCATCTATGAAAAAATAGACTCCGAAAATAAAATTTTTTTGGATTTCGAGAATCCCATAACAAGAAGTTATTTTGAGCCGGAAAACTATGAGCATATCAAAGGCCAATTGGAAATTCTTGGAATTGATTTTAAAAAGAAATCTTACATTTTTCTTGATGAGATCCAGTTTGTTAAAAAGATTCCCTCTATTGTGAAATACCTCGCCGATCATTACCAGGTTAAGTTTTTTCTGACCGGGTCGGCAAGCTTTTACATGAAGAATCTTTTCACGGAAAGTCTGGCGGGAAGAAAGTTCATCTTTGAACTTTTTCCCCTGAGCTTCAGGGAATTCTTGACGTTTAAAGAAGTCCCTTTAAAAATTCCGAAAAGCAAAAATGATGTAAGCCATGCGATTTTCAATACCGTGTCACCCCTCTACGAAGAGTATATGTTCTTCGGAGGTTTTCCCGGTGTCGTGCTCAAAAGCAATTCTGATGAAAAGCGAAAGACACTGGAGGATATCTTCTCATCTTTCTTTCAACTGGAAGTACTTCAGTTGGGAGATTTCCGAAAAAATGAAGTAATCCGGAATCTGATGCTGCTTCTGATGCAACGGACCGGTTCGCAACTGGACATCCAGAAACTGTCCAGCGAGCTTGGCGTTTCTCGTCAAACGCTGAATGACTATATCGCCTTCCTTGAGAGCACCTATTTCATTAAAACGATAAGACCGTTCAGCATGGGAAGGGATAGCGAGATCAGGAAGATACCGAAGGTCTATATCTGCGACACAGGCCTTGCCAACTGCTTCGCCAAGCTGAACGCAGGTGCATTATTCGAAAACAGCGTATTTCAAAACTTGCGACTCCGGGGGGAACTCAATTATTACCGAAAAAAAACAGGTGTTGAGATTGACTTCATCCTCAATAAAGAGGAGGCTTACGAGGTCAAGACAAATCCTTATCCTTCTGACCTGAAAAAACTGACCAGCCTGTCACAGGCATTGAATATCGGAGAGCACAAAATCATCTCCAAGAATTTCTCGGAATTGGGAAACATTATGTACGGCTTTATGCTTTGAGTGTGTACGATGCATAATGTCAATGAACAAACATGGGGGAAAAGAGAGGGAAAGATTATTGCTCTCTTGGAAAAAGCAATCCACTTAATGGAGGACATGATTTATTCTTTCCAAAATAATTCTACTCCGACATATTAT
>DFZO01000034.1 GCA_002383495.1 Syntrophaceae bacterium UBA4054
AAACAGCGGCATAACAAAGAAAAATCCTGAAACTCTTATAAGAAAAAATGGCTGAAGAATTATTCTACATGAACCACAGTAACCGGCGTTGTGGTGGTAGGGCAGGCTGTTGAAAAACGTCCATCTGCTGCGTTGCGCTGCACCCCTCATCGCTCAACGTATTTCCATATACGCCTTGCTCTTCGGTTCTTGCGCGCCTTGCATCTGAACATTTTTGAACAGCCTGCAAAAAAAAGAGTTGTCTTCAAAATCTGTCAGTATTTCGTGATCACGGTTCTTCCGGATGCTCCGGCAGGATGCCCATCCTGACATAAATGGGCCGTGTCACTCTCCTCATTTCGGGGAGCCTCCTGGCAAAAAAGAAGGCGCCCAGGATGCACAGAAGACCGCACAGAAAAAGCGTCGCCGGAGCGCCGATCCGCGACGCCAGTACGCCCGCGAAGAGACTTCCGAAAGGCCCCATTCCCATCACGGCCATGGAATAAAGGCTCATCACCCGCCCCCTCTTGTCGTCATCAACGATCGTCTGAAGGATTGTGTTGCTCGACGCGATCTGCACCATGATTCCGGCTCCTACCAGGTACATCATGCAAAGAGACAGAGGAAAAATCCTGGAATGGGAGAACAGGATCAATCCGACGCCGAACACTGCCGAAGCCAGGGCGATCACACGCCCGAGCCCCAGGACGGTACCGCGGGAGGCAAGGTAAAGCGATCCGGTGACGGCGCCGAGCCCGGCCGCGGCCATCAAGAATCCCATGGTTTGCGGTCCGCCCTGAAGGATGTCCCTGGCAAAGACGGGCAGCAGGATGGCATAGGACATGCTCATGAAGCTCACGAGAGCGAGCTGCAGGAGGACATAGCGGATGGGGGCAAAACCGAAGGCGTAGCTGTAGCCTTCCCGAAGACCCTGAAGGACGCGGGATGTCTGCCTGGCCCGCTCCTTTATGGGAGGCTCCATGGCGAGGAGCATGACAATGATCGCGATAAAGCTGATCCCGTTCAGAAGAAAGCAGACCCCTTCACTGAAAAGCGAGATCATGAATCCTGCGATGGTCGGACCGAGAAGCCTGGCGCTGTTGAAGATGAGGGAGTTGAGAGCGATGGCGTTTCCCAGGTCCTGTCTCTCCTCGATCATTTCCACTACAAAGGACTGGCGCGAGGGGATATCGAAAGCGTTTATCAAGCCGAGGCAGGCGCTCAGAACGATCAGATGCCACACATGGATGAGCCCGGCCAGAGTCAGGAAGGCGAGGGCCAGGGCCTGAATCATGGCGAGGGTCTGGGTTGCCAGAAGAACGCGGTGCTTGTTCCATCGGTCGGAATAGACGCCCGCGATCGATGCAAAGAGGAATATGGGAATATACGCGGAGAAGCCAATAACGCCTAGCAGGAATGCCGAACCGGTGAGGCGGTAGGCGAGCCAGCCCATGGCGATCTGCTGCATCCATGTCCCGATGAGTGACACGGCCTGGCCGCCGAAAAAAAGACGATAATTTCTGTGACGCAAGGCCCTGAGTAAAAATTTCAAACCACTCAAATCCATGATTTTGAAACTTTAAACTTGAAACCTGAAACTTGCAACTGATTTGCGACCATCAGGGTTTTTTCTCTATGACACGGGGATGCGTAAATGGTATAAGGCCATGGAAAAGAGAGGTTGATCTCAAATTGGGAAGTGATGGCAAATCACAGAAGCTGGCCGTTCTGGCCCTGGCGGTCATGTCCCTCGTCTGGGGCTATAACTGGGTGGTCATGAAGGAATCGCTGCAATATTGCGATCCCTTCGATTTCTCCGCCATCCGCACGTTCTTCGGCTCTCTCCTGCTCTTTCTCGTGCTGGTCATCCGAGGAAAGAGTCTTCGCCCGAAGGAAGTCCCGCTCACCATCCTTCTGGGTCTGCTGACGACCACAGGCTGCATCGGGATTTCCACGTGGGCGCTGAAATTCAGCGGCGCCGGAAAGACGGCTGTACTGGTATACACCATGCCTTTCTGGCTCCTCATTCTGGCCTGGCCGATCCTGGGCGAGCGCATCCGGGGGATTCAGTGGATCGCTGCCGCCGCGGCTTTCATCGGACTTATCGCCATCCTGGAACCCTGGAACATGCGGGGGAGCCCCTTCGGAAATTTTTTGGGCATTGTCTCGGGGATTTTCTGGGCGGCAAGCGCCATCGTCACGAAGATCATTCGAAAAAGATCGGCGGATTTCGATCTCGTCTCCATCACTGCCTGGCAGCTGATGTTCGGCGCTCTGCCCCTGGTTGTGATTGCCTTCACCTTATCGGCAAGGCCGATCGAGTGGACACCCTACTTCACCGGGGCGATCATCTATAACATCATCTTCACGAACGCCGTGGCCCTGCTGCTCTGGTTTTACAGCCTGCATGCGCTTCCCGCCGGCATCGCCGGCATGGGCACCATGGCGACCCCGGTCATCGGTGTCATTTCGGCGTCCGTGCAGCTGGGTGAAATACCTTCGCCGGGAGAGGCCTGGGGGATGATCCTGATTCTTGCAGGACTTGCGCTCGTTTCTCTGCCGGGCATTCTGGAGTACCGGAGACTGCGGGCGTTGATAAAGAATCATGGGTGACGACATGAACTTCGGCGTAGAAAATGGGAAAGGGCTGTGGTAGGGTTAAACGTCTTCGAAAAAACCATAAAAGGAGGGGGTTATGGGATCATTCGGAAAACTGGACGCGCTTTTTCAACCGCGGAGCGTGGCACTCATCGGGGCCTCGGGAACGCCAGGGAAGCTGGGCTATGATATTCTTTACAACCTGATTCAAGCGGAGTTCAAAGGGCCGATCTATCCCATAAACCCGAAGGCCGATGAACTCCTCGGACTCCCAGTCTATAAAGATGTCGGTTCCATCCCTTCGCCGCCGGAACTGGCGGTGATTGTCATCCCCTCTAAGATGGTTGTCGGGGCGATAGAGGAATGCGGGAAGGCAGGCGTGAAGGCCGCTGTCGTTGTCACCGGGGGTTTTGCAGAGGCCGGCGACGAGGGCGAAAAGATGCAGCTGGAGCTGGCCCGCGTTGCGAATCAGTATGGCGTCCGCGTTGTGGGTCCGAACTGCCAGGGAATCAATAGCCCGCACCATTACCTCTGCGCCTCCTGGCCGCTCATCACCACTCAGGGCAAAATCGCTTTCATTTCCCAGAGCGGCACCGTCGGGGCGGCCCTCATCGACTGGGCCAGCCAGGAGCATCTCGGTTTCAGCGTCTTCGTGAGTCTCGGCAACCGGGCCGATGTCTGCGAATCGGACTGCATCGAATATTTTAATAATGATCCCAATACGAAGATCATCGCTCTCTACATAGAAGGCGTCAAGAGGCCGCAGAATTTCCTCGAATCCCTTGCAAAAGCGACCAAGCCTGTCGTGATTCTCAAGTCCGGACGGACGGCCCGGGGACGCGTCGCCGCCGAGAGCCACACCAAATCCCTGGCCGGGAGCGATGCGATTTACGAGGCCATCTTCAAAAAATACAGGGTGTACAGGGCGGATAATCTCGAGGAACTTTATGACTTCTCCAAGGCCCTGGCTTACATGGAGAAGCCCAAAGGCCGGCGGCTCCTCAATATTTCAAGCTCCGGCGGCGCGGCCATCCTCGCCATCGATGAGGCGGAGAAGCTGGGATTCACGAACCCGGCGCCGGCGCAGGATCTCAAGGAGAGACTGAGGGCTTTTCTGCCCTCCCACTGCGGCGTGAGCAATCCCATTGATTTGACGGGCGACGCCATCACGGATCCGAGCCTTTATTCAAAAACCATTTTAGAGGCCAAATCGGATTACGATACGAGCGTCGTTATCTTCGGCGATCCCATTCACGGCGCCTCGGATATCGTGACGGGGAAGGGCGAGGTGATCGTCTTCTGCGGCGGTGCCGACGTGGAGCGCGAGGAATCGAAGCTCATGCATCAGAAAGGGATTCCTGTTTATCCCACACCGGAGCGGGGAATCCGTGCCCTCTATCAGCTTGTCCGCTTTGATCCGGTCCCCCGGGCCGGGAAAGAACCCCATGACGCGCTCGCCGCCGCTCTGAATCTCATGTCGGCGAAGGAGTCCGTGGCGCTGCTCAGAAAATACAAAATCCCGGCGGTGGATGCCCGGCTGGCGACGTCAGCCAAAGATGCCGTGGCGCTGGCAAAAAAAATCGCGAAGCCCGTGGCCCTCAAGATCGCGTCACACGACGTGTCGCACAAGACCGATGTGGGCGGCGTGCGGCTTGGCCTTGAGAAGCAGACGGACGTGAAGAAGGCTTTTGAAGAAATCGTCAAGAACGTGAAGAAACGAATTCCGAAGGCCCGGATCGACGGCGTGACCGTGTCGCCCATGGCGAAACCGGGGGGACTGGAGGTTATCCTCGGCGTCATCAAGGATCCCCAGTACGGTCCCGCCCTCATGTTCGGCCTGGGAGGGATCTTCACGGAGATTTACAAAGACGTGCAGTTCTGCCTGCTCCCGGCGAAGGACCGGGAGTTCAAGGAAATGATCCGGGTCATCAAGGGATACCCGCTCCTGGCCGGCGTGAGGGGTCAGAAGCCGAAGGACGAAGCCGCCCTGATCGCCGTCATGAAGGCCGTGGCGAAGCTCGTCAAGGACCACCCGGAGATCGACCAGATCGATCTCAACCCGATCCTGGTTTACGAAAAGGGCGTCTCCGTGGTGGATTACAGGATATATGTAAAATAGTTCAGGGTTCAGAGTTCAAAGTTCAGAGTTGAAAAACCAAAAGAACCGTAACAATATTGCCAACCGGGTAGGGGAGCGTTTACGCTCCCCATCCAAAACCCGGGAGGCTGAAGCCTCCCCTGCCCGAAGAAACAAGAGTTTCAAGAGTCTAAAGTTCAGGGATCGCTTTCTGTCCGGCAGAGGCGGTCCCTCTTTTTATCCGGGATTTGGCAACGCTTTCATGTTTTTCAATTTTGATTGAATGTTATACTATTTGTTGTAAGTAATACATAAATATATTGACTTACATTTATCTTCATGGCATACTTTTTCAAAAAGAAAAGGAGATTTCATGGAAAAGGCCGTTGTTACCGTGAAAGGCCAGATTGTCATTCCCTCGAAGCTTCGCCGGAAGTTCGGTATCAAGAAGGGTACGCAGGTTTTCCTTTACGAAAAACAGGGTGAAATCTGCATCAAACCCCTGACGGATGAATATATCCACAATGTTGCCGGCATCACGGGAACGAAAGGGAAACTGCTCAAGGCGTTAAAAGAAGATAAGGAGCGGGAGCGCAAACTATGAGAGCGGCAAGCAGAGTCCTTGATGCCTATAGCCTGATTGCCTACCTTGAAGGCGAGAACGGAGCGGAAAAGATGATCGAGGTTATCAGGACCGCGAGAGATTCCGGACGCGATCTCATGCTTTCCGTTGTGAACTGGGGAGAGGTTTTTTATATCACTTTGAGAGAGATGGGCGCGAAACATGCGGAAGAAGTGGCCCATATTATTTCGACCCTGCCGATCCGGCTCATTGACGCTGACATGGAGTTGATCCGGCAGGCGGCCGTGTATAAAGCGGCAAAAAAGATGTCTTATGCCGATTGCATCGCCGCAGCCCTTGCGAAGCTTCGAAAAGCCGAATTGGTGACAGGGGACAGGGATTTCAAACAGCTCGAGAATGAAATCAAGATCATGTGGATAGATTGAAGGAAAGGAGATACGCGCATGCAGTTTCTGGTTTTCGGGTATGACGGGAAGGACGACAAGGCGATGGAGCGCCGAATGGCGTCGCGGGAGACCCATCTTGCCGGGGTGCTGAAGATGAAAGAGGAGGGGAAGTGCATTTACGGCATCGCCATGCTCGATGAGAAGGAGAAGATGATCGGCTCCGTCATGGTGATGGATTTTCCGTCGAGGGCGGAACTGGACGCCTGGCTCAAGGCGGAGCCTTACGTCATCGGAAAAGTCTGGGAAAAGATCAAAGTGTTCAACGCGAAGGTGCCGCCGTTGTTCATGGGCAAATGAAGCTGAGTGACAGGGATTTTGATCAGGTCGTCAAACGGGCGATCAAACGCATTCCCAGGGAGATCCGCCGCCATCTGAAGAATGTGCTGATCACCGTCCGGAAGTATCCTTCCCGGGAGATGCTCGAAGAGCTCGGGATCTCCCCGGCGGAGCCGCCGCCCCTCGGCCTCTACAAGGGAGCGTCCCTCATGGAGCGCTCGGAAACCTATCCGCCCCTCTATCCGGACACGATTTTTATATTTCAGGAACCTCTTGAGGAGATGTGCGAAACCAGTGAGGAACTGGAGAGGGAAATAGAGATCACGGTGGTTCACGAAGTGGCGCACTTCATCGGTATAGACGACGAAAGGCTGGCGGAGCTGGGCTACGGTTAACAGGCTGCTCAAAAACACTCATCCCCGCCTGAGTTTATCCTGAGTCCTTCGACGAGCTCAGGATGACATATCGAAGGACGGGGACGGCGTCTGCGGAGTTTACCCTGAGTCTACCGAAGGGTTGCGCTGTATGGTTCCCTTCGGCAAGCTCAGGACAAGCTGCGCTCACCATGACTACCTTTTTGTCACCCTGAGCCAGTCGAAGGGTGAACCTGTCGAAGGGCGCCTTGCATCTAAACATTTTTGAACAGCCTGTAAAACAAGGTTTTTCCGGTGTTGATGCCGGAGGAAACTGGAGCTTTGTATCAGGACAACCGGGTTTCTATTTTGTCGTAGATCTCTTTTCTGTTACAGATTCCCAGAATCAGAATCTCGCCTTTTCCTATCTTGAAAACCACTCGATAATCCCCGACTCTCAATTTCCAGTATCCTTTCAACGTTCGCCTCAGCGGCTGGCCGTATTCGTGAGGAGATGTCATGAGTCTTGTTTCAATAGCACGACGGATACGATCTTTCGTTTTCTGGTCAAGCCTTTTAATGTCCAGGTCTCTGACGGCCGAATGGTATCTGACGGTGAACACCACGTTCTATTTCCATACCTGTCTGTGGGAGAGCATCTTCGATTTCTTCAGGGATTTTTCGCGCGTTTCGGCGAAAGCGGCAAGTGCCGTATCCTCTCTCAGTTCCAGGGCCTCCCGGATAAGATCCCGGGCCACCGTGGACATGGAGATTCCATTCGTCTCAGAGAGATCGTGGATGGCCTTGTAAATCGGCTCTTCTATAACAATATTCAGTCTTGGGTTTTTCGCGGGCATAGCATGCTCCTTGAATTGTCATTATATTCCGTGTACCACAAGTGATACACCATGTCAACTCGAGAGCCTGACTTTCTTTCCGTCTATTTCGAGGGTCGTCTTGGAATAGGTGTACTTGTGAATAATTTTTCCATCCTTGAAATGCATCACGTCGACGCCGCGCCTGCGTTCCGGCTTCCCCTGGTGTCCTTTTTCGCCGGATGGCCAGTCGAGGGACCACTGAAAGAGGACCTTCTGCGCGTCTTCGTCGATGAAAGTGTCTTCCTCGGTGAAGCGGAACCCGCCGTGATTTTTGAACCAGGGCGCCCAGGCTTGCCGCAGGGCCTCCTTGCCCCGCACCGCGCCGCCGGTCCAGTTTTCGAAAACGGCGTCTTCGTGGAAAAGATCCAAGACCTTGTCGAGATCGTGGGCGTTCCACGCCTCGTTCCACCGGGTCAGTGCGTCCCTGATTTCCTTGCTTGTCATCATGAGTTCACTCCTTCTTTGTCACCCTGAGTTTATCGAAGGGTCCGCTATTTCAGAATGAGCTTGCTTTCACCGGATCCGCCTCCCGGGACGATGATCCGGGACTGCTCCTGGCGCTGCATTTCATGAGCCTGCTCGGCCAGCTTCTCCACGAACTGCTCCATGACTTCCGGAAACTTTTCCAGCGCCTCGTGAAGATTCCGCGCCTCGATGGGGAACTGAATCGGGAAGGGCCCATGCTCCGTTATCAACTGTGTCTGGCCGAAAAAGAGAAGCTTCCGGCTCTTGTCGGGTTCCCCGTTCGGCTTGACCGGCGTCAACTGGCGGATGGCGGCCACTTTCAGGTCGGTGATGACCTCTTCCCGGTACAGGTTCTGCTGATTGATCTTTATCCTTCTGGGTGCATTTTCCTCGGTGGTCATGAATGGTCTCCTTCAAAAAACATACTGTCATAGTCGTAATGTTGCCGATAGTGTCATCCCCGCTCTCCCCATTGTCATCCCCACGAAAAGGCTGTGTCGTAATCATAATTTTGTCATTCCGTGCAAGCGAAGCGCGACACGGAATCCAGTATTTTCATCCGTTTCTGGATACCGGCTTTCGCCGGTATGACACCGTTGAAGGTGCTTTCTGCTATTGTGACACAATCTCGAAAGCGGGGATCCAGTCCTCATTAAAAATCATGGATTCCGGGTCGAGAGACTGTGTCGCAATTACCATTTTTGTCATTCCGTGCAAGCGAAGCGCGACACGGAATCCAGTATTTTCAGCAAGTTCTGGATGCCGGCTTTCGCCGGCATGACGGTGTTGATAGCACTTTCTACTATTATGACACAGTCTCCGAGCCCGGAATGACGAGGACGGCCATTTCCGTAGCCGTGACTTAGCACATTTCCTCCCATAATGACACTCCATAAGCGCTATACTTGCGGCGGAGGAAACGCGAGAGAAGGATCAAACCAGGTGAGGATCGCGCCGTTGTGTTCTCGCGGATAAGCGTGATAAAGGTCAGGGAGAATCACCTGCGTGACATCGGCCCCCGCTTCCGTTAAAAGCTTATATCCCGTTTTGGCCTGCCAGATGGGGAACATCCAGTCGCGGGCGCCGTGAACCCAGTAGATGCGCTTTTCCCCCGCGTACCGGAGGTTGAAGGGCGGAAGAATGCCGGAGACCGCCGCGTAGGCCGTGAAAGGAGACTGTTCATCGAGGGAGCGGGTCAGGGCATAGGTGGCGCCGTCGGAAAGGCCCGTCAGGAGTATCCGTTCTTCGTCCATGGCCCACCGCTCCTTGATATGGTCCAGCATGTCATGGAGCATCGTGGAATCGAAGTCGGGCCCGATGATGCTCCAGGTGATTCCCCGCGAACTCGGAGCGGCGAGCATGAATCGGCGGCTCCGGGCCTCGCGCAGCCATGTCCAGATGAAATCCCGGCCATGGCTGAATCCTCCGTGGAGGGCGACAACCAGCGGGAGCGGCCGTGAACCGTCCCAGGATTCGGGGATGTAAAGGGAATAGCCGCTTCGGGCGTAGGGGTGCTCATCGAGGCCGACGTGAATGAGGCCTGCGGACGGCGGGGAAGAAGATGGGATCGTGAATTCCCCGGCCCTCTCCCGCACCGGCGGCTCCAGGAAATAGCGGTTGATGGGCGCGATGGAACCGCAAAGGGCGTAGAGCGCTTCCTCCGCCCGGCAAATCCGCCGCCCTGCCTTTCTGAAATTGAGGAGGGATTGTTCGAGCCTCTCCGTTTCCGTGGAGCGCTCAAGGGCGTCGAGAACGAGACCGGCCGCCTCCAGGAGCGCGATTCGCGTGTCTTCGAAACCGGTCTCAACGGGAGCCGCGGCAAAGGCCTCTTTTGATTCCTTCAGGCGCCGAGCGAGAGCTGGGAAGGTCTCGCGGAGCCTCGGAACGATGCCCGGAAAATAGTTTCGCCGCGCGTCTTCAAAGGCTTCGAGCGCGGCGACAAGATTGTTGGAGAGGCTTTCGGCGATTGAATCCAGTTCACCCTCCCGGTCTTTTCCCCTACATATTTTTGGAGATGTACTTGAACATGCCCTTGAAGACGCCTTCGAGAATATCCGGCGCAATGAAATAACCCGGCATCTCCTTGTAGAAAAATTCGTTGGTGGCCTTGCTTGCCGCGTCAATGTCCCCGTTGAATTTGCGATAGACGTCTTCCATGTAAGCCTTCCACTTGCGGCCCTCGCTGAGGGTCAGGTCGATGAATTTGCCCGCTTCGTCGCCCGTGATGTAGCCGTAATGATCCGCACAGAGATACTGGACGGGATAAGGCTTCAGCTTCTCCAGGCTTTCCAGGTACTGAGCCATATTGGTGTTCATGGAGGGGAAGGAGGTGTCCAGACAGGGGATGCCCCCGCCGTCGGAGGCGAACATGGCCTTCAGGTTCGGCTCGTAGGCCGTGATCGAACAGTTGGTGTGGCCGGGCGTGTATATGATGTCGAGCGCCGCGCCACCCAGGTTTATCCTTTCCCCGTCGGAGATGGTCTTGCCCGTCATGTCGTCGCGCCAGTCGAGGTCGTATCCCTTGCTCCCCTCTTCAGCCCCCGCCTGTTTCGCGCTCAGCCGGCTGAAGGAGTTCATTACATCGACATATTTCTGCAGGTTGAAGAGCTTCCAGGCCGGTTCTGAAGCGTAAATTTCCATCCGGGGATAGGTCCGCTTGAAATAGGGAATGATCCCCACGTGGTCGAAGTGCGAGTGGAGGATGAGAATGGTCGCGATCTTGTCCGCGTTGATCCCGAAATCCTTCATCTGCTTGAGCACGTCGGGCAGGATATAGCTGAGCCCGCCGTTGATCAGTACGGAGCTGTCCTTGCCTTCCAGCACATAGACCCCTGCCTCTTCGCGTCCGAGATACCACAGATTATCCGCTATCTTTCCCGCCGTTCTGAATCTCATGCTTTTTACCCCCGTTTCAATTTTCTTTCCGGCTTTCCTTCAGCGTGTTTGAATATAGTCAAAATGGGATATGACATCAAGGAAAAAACGGTCTTCAAGCGAACCCGGTCTGTTCTGATGCGGCTTTAATGTCAATGATCATCGGCAATGAAACGGGGTCCGATGAGGATTTCGCGGACAACAGGATGTATTTGTGATAGAAGACATGTGAAAGAAGAATGAACGAAGCGCCGGCAAAACAGGGTTGTCAATTGAAAGGGAGCCATAAATAGCATGCGAAAGCAAAACATGAGAAATATTGCCATCATTGCCCACGTCGATCACGGCAAAACGACCCTTGTCGATGCCATGCTCAAGCAAACGGGGACCTTCAGGGAGCATCAGGAGATCGTAGAGCGGGTGATGGATTCCATGGATCTCGAAAAGGAACGCGGGATCACCATCATGGCGAAAAATACGGCCATCTGGTATGACCACATCAAAATCAATATCGTCGATACGCCCGGTCATGCTGATTTCGGCGGTGAGGTTGAACGCAGCCTGAACATGGTCGATGGCGCCATTCTTCTGGTCGATGCCAGTGAGGGTCCGCTTCCGCAGACCCGGTTCGTACTCAGAAAAGCTCTTGCCAGACAACTGCCCATTGTTCTTGTCATCAATAAGATCGACCGCAAGGACACCCGGATCGAGGAGGTGATCAGCGAAGTTTACGACCTGTTTATCGATCTCGATGCGAATGAGCAGCAGATCGAATTCCCCATCCTCTATACCAATGCCAAACGAGGCATTGCCCATCAGAAGCCGGGAGATCCATCGGAAGATCTCAAACCTCTGTTTGACACCATTTGCTCCACCATCCCCGGTCCCGACACCGATGACAGCCCGGTTCCGCAGTTCCTGGTCACAAATCTCGATTACGATCCCTATGTGGGCCAGATCGCCATCGGTCGCCTGATAAACGGTGTCCTGGCCATGAATCAGACCTATGCCCTCTGCGGAGAAAATGCGATCACTCCCGGTGTCAGGTTCTCCGCTCTTTATACCTTTCACGGACTGGGGAAAAAGCAGGTGGACGTCGTCGAGGCCGGCGACATCATCGCCGTTGCCGGGGTCGAATCCATTGCCATCGGCGATACGATTACATCGCTTGAGAATCCCGTTCCGCTTCCCCGGATACTCGTCGACGAGCCGACCGTCTCCATGATCTTCTATGTAAACAACAGCCCCTTCGCCGGGAGGGAAGGAAAGTATCTGACGTCGCGCCATCTTCTTGAACGTCTGCAAAGGGAGAGCCTCCGAAACGTATCGATGCAGCTGAAGCCGTTGGAGCGCAACGACGCCTTCGAGGTCTGCGGGCGGGGGGAACTGCAGATGGCCGTGCTGATCGAGACCATGCGCCGGGAAGGCTATGAGTTCATGGTATCCAAACCGACCGTCATTACAAAAAAAGAAAACGGGAAAACGCTGGAACCTGTGGAGCGCGTTTTTCTTGACATTCCGGAGGTATTCGTCGGGATTGTGACGGAAAGGCTCTCGGTGAGAAAAGGACGAATGGTCCACCTGGTCAATAAGGGGAGCGGCCGGGTCAACATGGAATTCCTGGTTCCCTCCCGCGGCCTGATCGGCTTCCGCAGTCATTTTCTGACGGATACCAGAGGGGCGGGGGTGATGAATACGCTCTTTGAAGGTTATGAACCGTGGTGCGGGCCGATTCCTCAACGGGCAAGCGGGGCGCTCCTTTCCGACAGGAGCGGCAAAGTCACGACTTATGCCAGCCTGGCTATGGTCGATCGCGGCGAGCTTTTTGTTGAGGTGGGAACCGAAGTGTACGGCGGCATGATCATCGGCGAGCGAAATCGAACGCGCGATATGGCGGTGAATATCACCAAAGACAAAAAGCTGACAAATCTAAGGAGCTCAAACTCGGAGGCGACCGTGACCCTGAGGCCGCCGCGCCCGCTGTCCCTGGATCAGTTCATCGAATTCATCGCCGAGGACGAACTGGTCGAAATCACGCCGCAGAACATAAGACTTCGGAAGATGGAGCTGGATGCGAACAAACGGTCATCGAAACGCCATGAAGAAAAAAAGCAATAATCCAAGACCTTTGCACAACTACCTGAGAACTTTGAATTGTGTCATTTCGAGGAGCATGAGCGACGAGAAATCTTAATAATTCAGGGCTGCTAAGATTTCTCCCGTTGGTCGAAATGACAAGAAACGGCAGTTTTGCAAAGCTCTCAATCCATATGTTTTTTCAGTTGATTGACGCTTAGCCCTGTCAAGAAAATAGACCTGACCGGCACACCGGATTGCCGCGTGCTATTCAAGCACGATAAGAACCTGGCCCGTTTTGACTTCGTCCTGTACCTTGACCATGATCTCTTTTACCCGCCCGTCCGACGGGGCGGCTATGGGGTTTTTCATTTTCATGGCTTCAAGAACCAGCAATTCTTCATCTTCCTTCACCACATCACCCGCGTTAACCATTATTTGCAATATTGTTCCCGGGAAGGGAGCTTCTACATGAACCGGCATTCTTACCTCCTGAACGAGATTTTTTTTGCTATTGTTAGCGACAAAAGAAAGTAAATATAAATGGGGTAGGGGAGGCTTCAGCCTCCCTGGGCGCCTGAAGGCGCCCCTACCCGACGCCAGCATATTAATATCGCTTACTGTAATTCATCAATACGCTGAACCTAACCTATGATGCCCATTCCGGCCAGAACGGACAGCATGACGGCGGCCGCTATGACGGAACCCACCTGGCCGCCTGCGTTGGCGCCCATCGCGTGCATCAGGAGATGGCTTTTTTTATTATACTTGTAACCTTCCTTTTGCGCAACCCGGGCGGCCATCGGGAAGGCCGAAATACCTGCTGCGCCGATGAGGGGATTGATCTTTTCGCGGCTCATGGTATTCATGAGTTTCGCGAAGAGAACACCGCAGACAGTATCAAGACAGATGGCCAGGAAACCGAGGCCAAGGACGATGAGCGTCTCGGTCCTGATGAATGCCGGGCCCGACATCGTCGCGCCTATGGCCAGGCCGAGGAAAAGCGTGACCACATTGGCGATCTCGTTTTCCGAAGCCTTTGTCAGCCTGGCGACCACCCCCGATTCCCGCATCAGGTTGCCGAGCATGATGCTGCCCAGGAGGGGTAGCCCCTTGGGGGCTATGCAGCCGCCCACGATCGTGATGACCAGGGGGAAGAGGAGCTTGGTCGTCCTGGAGACCGGCCTGGCCGTGAATTTCATGACGATCTTTCGCTCCGCGTCCGTGGTTAGAAACTTCATGATCGGCGGCTGTATGATCGGGACCAGCGCCATGTAGGAATAGGCCGCCACGGCGACCGCGCCGAGAAGGTGCGGGGCGTACTTTGAGGCAACGTAAATCGCCGTCGGACCGTCGCAGGCGCCTATAATCCCAATGGACACGGCGTCGAGCTTCGGAAAGCCAAGGTAGAGCGCCAGGATCAGGGTCAGGAATATCCCGAACTGTCCCGCGGCGCCTAGCAGAAAGGTCTTGGGCTGTGCCAGGACCGGGCCGAAATCGGTCATGGCCCCGATTCCTATGAAGATGAGGAGAGGGAACAATTCGGTCGCGATTCCGGCGTCGTAAATGACCCTGAGAAAGCCGTCCTTCAGCATCACGTCGGAAAGGGGGATATTGACCAGGATGCAGCCGAATCCGATCGGCACCAGCAGAAGGGGCTCGCAGTCCTTCTTTATGCCAAGATACAGCAGGACGCAGCCGACAATGATCATCACGAGACTTCGCCAGTCAACGAAAAGGTGCTGAAAACCCATGGTCAGGCCGCTTAAACCGTTCAAAATGGCTTCCAGCATCGCTAAGCCTCCTTTTTCCCTTCTTCTTCCTCTTTAACCGGGAAAATCTTGCCAAGGAGCGTCATGAGAAGGCTCATGATCCAGAGGGTGAGGAGGGTTCCCCCCATGCCGGCAACAAGCATGGTGATTCCAAAAGTGAAGTTATCTAATTGCACTTGAATGCCTCCGTCAAAAACCCCGAATCCGTTCAGGCCCACTACCAACTTCAAAACGTGAACCTTATTACCCATCTTCGCCCGAATTGCAAACAAAAATTGAGCACCACTCATTTCCAGCAAGAAGGGTGTCCGGCTCAGGAAAGGGCTATTTCAGATGGAAAGAAAGTAGCCCTAAGGGTGACCGACGTGTTTTCGGTTCTGTTCATGATCCGCATAGCACCTTTACACCTCGGGCATATCCACTGATATGCCTCTGGGTGTAACTTTCCCCTTACAAAACACTCTTCACTCCGGGAATTTTGCGGATCAGATGGGCGACAAGAAAGCAGGTCGGGATGCCTAATACCAATACCAAAGCCAGTCTTGCCAACGGGGGAAGCGCCACTTGCTCCGAAAGGATCGTAAACCCAACCACAATCAGCGGGTGGAAGATGTAGACCGTATAACTGTCGGCCGAAAGGACCGAAGCGAGTTTGCCAGACGTATTCAGGTACATCTTGAAGAACATCAGCAGGAAGAAACAGAATCCGACACAAATCACCGGTTCCCACATTGCGTAAACCAATGCTCGGGGGTTCATCCCGCCCCCAAAATCGTTCATGGCTCCGGCAGCTTTGCTCAATGCCGCCACAATCCCAAAGGCCGGAATGGCCAACAACGATGCGATAAACCACGGCCTGGCCTGCTGTAAAGTGAACCGTTCGAGCCAGTTGCTGCGGTTGGCAACAATGCCCAAAGCATACATGGCAATGTACAACACGAAATATCCAAACTGCAATCCAAAGAAATTATTCCCTGCTGGGTAAAAAAACCGGATACCGAAAGCCAGTAGTCCGGTTCCTGTAATGAATAAAATAAATTCCAGCGCAGAGGGCAATCTTCCCCCTGGCTTCGCCTCAACATTCCTGTTCGAAGAACGGTGGTAAAGGGCATACACTGTTTCGAAAATCAAAAGTGCGAGGACAAACCACATGGGGCCGGGGCCGGGATATTCCGTGTCGATGACCCAAACAAAATCAAACCACGGTTCGGATGTTTTGCCCAGGTATTTGCAGATGGCGAATTTCAGCGTGGGGTGTATCAGCAAAGTGTAAACCACCAGCGGAATGCCCAAACGCACCAGACGATCTTTCATGAATTTTCCGAACCCTTTTCGATCGAAAGAGGCAGGCATCAGCAGCGCCGAAATGAAAAAGAAGAGGCTCATAAAGAAGGCCTGGTCGATGGCCATAAACAACGATAGGATAAATTGCACGACGCCGGTGGTTGCGTTTGGCGTAATGTAATACCAGCCTCCCCTGGCACCAAAAGCAATGGCCGAATGGTGGAAGATGAGCAGCGTTATGAGCAAAATCCGCAACCGGTCGATGTAATAAGCACGTTTCATACGATAAAGATTCGAATGGTTTAGCTAATTGAAATATTGATTGATAAGGCATTGCTTTTTCAGCGTGGTACTTTACGTAGAACGATATTGTTTGTCAAAGGAATAACGGTACTGAATACAAATTGAAAAGATGTATGTTATGGAACATCGCCAGATGCGCAATTACAGGAAGGACGTGAGCGCTTTCGCTGTCACCTATAAGTCAAGGATTTTTGGATTGGAATTGAAGGAAGAATACCAGCCAAAAAGTACAGGTTATAAAAAATGACGCCCTCGTAAAAAGTCACGCGGCGATTGTGGCGGTGTAGGGCATATTTTCAGTCGCCGCTTTGAAAATATTGCTGAGCCAGTGCCACGGTCTCAGGAAACGCTCTTTGACAGCCCAAATAGCGGACCAGACAGCGGCGGCAAGTGTCTCAGGGGCGGCGCTGAGGGCATTCAGCGCCCTTTTCACCCTGGCAGCCCGGAAGAGGTTGACGCCGATGGCCTTTAAACGGGCGCAGTAGCCCACAGCGGACAAACCGCGAACCCTGAGTCGTTTGACCCCTGTCTTTTTGTCCATTTCCGAAAAGGTCGATTCGATCCGGAGCGTCGCCGGTACTTGTTCTCGAACTCCGGGGTATGTTCCCGTGCCCGGCGACCGGCGATCCTCAGGGCCTTGAGGGCAAAACGCAGATAATGACGCTTCCTCCCGGGTTTGACAGGACATCGATCCTGAAGGGGACAGACATTGCAATGCTCCGAAGCGAAGGCGACGCTGCAGGTTCCCTTTTTCCCCTGTTTGAACTTGACCGGAGCATGCCCCTGGGGGCAGGCAGCAATCTTTCCCGTATCCGTCTGCGGAAAGTCAGCCAGGCGGAGGGTTTCTTCCTTCGGCGTTCCCATGACAGGAGAGATAACATCAACCCCCATCTCCTTGGCCTTCTCATGGTTTTCGTCGCTTCCATACAGGGAATCCGCCAGCACCTCTTCCGGGGCAAGCCCCCGTTCCTTTGTCGATTCCAGGGCGGGGATCAGGGCGTGGACGTCACTGACATGGGCCGGCTCAACCTCCACATGGGTGATCAGATTCAGCGTCTTCTCACGAATCGCTTCATCGGGGGAATCACAATACGTCTCCATCACCTGAACCTGGTATCCCTGACCCTTGTGGGCGTTATACCCGGCGTCCGGATCGGAGGGATTCTGAAGGGATGACGATGAAATCTCCTTCGGCTCCTTCAATGCTATCTCCGCCGATCCCTCATCGGCAGACGATGCGTCGCATTGATCCTTCAACACCCGCAGGAGGACGCCGAACGTGGTCAGGGATGTTACCTGCGTGTTCTCTCGGAAACGCTCCACCAGGGAAAAGAGGTCCCGACTGACCGTCTCCAGGGTCTTGGCAGACTCCGAAGGTTTCACCAGGGAGAAACAACCCAAGGCCTTCTCGGTCAGGTACCGCTCGACCAACTCGTGCTCAATCGTTGCAAAGATCGCCCGGCGCTGCCGCTTCAGGTTGACCAGGAAATTATGGATGCTCTGGGAGAAGATGCAGATCCTTCCCAGACGCCGCATATTGGAGCGGATGTGTACCGAATCGATCCGCTGTCTGGATGTGTCCACCCCAAACACCTTTGCCAGGGTCTCCGTCGTCGCGTGAAAGAGCTCGCGGTCCAGACCCTTTTCCGCAACGATATGCCGTGTAACGTCGCACATTAAATTGA
>DFZO01000019.1 GCA_002383495.1 Syntrophaceae bacterium UBA4054
ACCTATGTCGATCTTCGAATGGAAAGGAATGATGCATGCTTTCATCGGAATCCTGAATATCTGGAATTGAATGCATTCAGGTATAACGTTATGAGATTTATGTCGTGCAGTTTATCAAGAAAACAATCGCCTTGATACATACCTTCTGCCGACATCGCCGACGCACTCCACCTTTTGTGATCATTATTCCATTGACATAAAAGCCCGTTATTCCTATGCTGCTTCCACAAAAAGGAAATTCTTGTCAAAAAATCAATACCATAAGAGAGCACGATGACTATTCGCAAAATTCTTGATGCGTTCGATGCAAACCTGAGGTCAGCGGTAAAAAGCATCATTATGGGAGATTATACCTCTCCTTTATCAAGAGTGAGCCCCTTGGTTCATGACATGAATACTGTAGGCAACAGAATTGCATTTACAAACTGCAATATATTCGACGGCATCCACTCCGAACTAAAAGAAGACATGACGGTGCTTGTTGAGGGCGATAAGATTCTTGATGTCGGTCATAAAAAGAAGATTCCTGTTCCGGATAATTTTTATCTTGTGGATGCAGAAGGCCAGACCCTGCTGCCCGGACTTATTGATAACCATGTACATGCATGCTCCCCCTTTGCATATGAAGCCAACACGTCCGCTGTCCGTCAGATGCCGCTACAGATCGCACTTAATGTTATGCGGACAGCATACAGTGGTGTTACGACTGCTTGTGACATGGGCGGTCCGCAGGGATTCATAAAGGAATTTACAAAACGGGTCGATAAAAACATGATCCCTGGACCAAGGTTTCTCAATAGCTATACATTAATCTCGCCACAAAAAGGGGGAAAGCTCGGCTACCCTTCTCAGGTAGCTATCCTTAACCCTTTTAAGGCATGGCTTCTTGAAGGTCAGGTTGCAACCAGACCAACGACTCTTAGTGATTTAAAGAAAACCTGTTATAAAATAAAAGATAATGGTGGTACGCATCTTAAGACAACGTATCAACCCCATCCATTTTCCAAAAAAAAACATGCGACTCAGGATGATTTCCCCATTTTTGCTGATGATTGGATGAAGACCATTCTTGGCATTGGTAAAGAAACAGGATTAGTCGTAGATATACATTCACCCTACGGTGCGGGTGCTGAAAAATGCGTGGATCTTGCGATTGAAGTTGGCGCAAAAATCAGGATACAACATATGACTTTTGACACAGATTTAAAGGCCACGGTTCTACGAAAGATGCGCGACTATGGATTCTATATTATTCCTACGGCAATGGTATTTGGTGATTCTTTCCATATGCCGGAGTTTATCTCATGGCTGGATACAAATCCAAAAGCATATATGATGCCTGAAGCAAACAGACAAATCAGAGCACGAATACAAAAGGGGATTGACCTTGAGCCCTATAGCGGGCAGATTGTTATGGAGCATGATTATGCTTATTTTCGTGAGCAATTTAATTTTGTGAGGCGTAATACTCAAAAAGCACATAACGCGGGCATCATCGGTTTTGGTACGGATATCGGTGGTACGAATACAGGTTTTTTTGGCAGGATATGTGCAGAAGTTATGCATTACGTTGAGTTCGGAATTTCTCTTCCCGATATACTGAAATACATGACCTCTGTTAATGCAAAGATCAACGGCCTTGATGATCGAGGGGTTATTCAGCCTGGAAAACTTGCAGACCTGATCACGGTTAACGGTAACCCTCTGATAGATCCTGCCGTATTGAGTGATGTGCCTACCGTGATGAAAGGTGGGGTCTTCTTGAAGTATAAAGGAATGGAGTCAGCGTCTTTCGGGGACTGATGCTGCGTGCACTTGAACCGGATGGATCAGACCTTCAAAATAGACCGGGATGATCCAGACGGTCACATGATGTGAGGCAAATCGCGGATCGTATTAATAATTGACATACAATATTGCGTTCCCTATACTCAATCCGCCCAAGCGCATTCTTGCTTATTGCTCATAAGATCGAGTTGTAGAGAGGATTTGCATAAAAAATCCCGAATGGACCAACCCTGTAAGAAATGAAAAAGATCTTATTGATTAATCCGCCTGTTTCTATATACGTAAACAAGACAGCCTTTCTCCCCACACCTCTGCTTGTCCTGGGAACGTGCCTGAAAAAAATCCGAGAGGAGGGTCTGGATATATCCTATGAAGTTCTTGATCTGGACCTGATGCTCAAGCAAGGATTTTTTTCCGATGACATGAGTTTTTACAGACAATCAGGCGATCTCATTCTTGAAAAAAATCCTGACATTCTGCTTTTTACTGTTCACGGTCTCAATCATATAATAGTCCTGAAGTTGTCGGAAAGGATAAAAAAGGAGAAACCGTCCTGCGTCATCGTCGTTGGCGGTGTTGGCCCGACATTAATGGCTGGCGAAGCCCTGAAGCAGTGTGAGAACATTGATATCATCGTTAAAGGAGAAGGAGAACCTGTCCTCAAACACCTCATTCCGGCAGTGCTGAACCACGGAGATTTTTCCAGCGTTCCCTCTATCGTATATCGAAAGGACGAACAAATCATCGAAAACCCGAGGTGTTATCTCAGCAAGGATGAACCGATACCTTCCCCGGATTACTCGTTGGTGCGCGTTGAGGATTACATCACCCATAACAAAACGAATCCGTATATCCATCCCGGTTTCGTTCCGATAGAATCGGGGCGGGGATGTCCTTATCGCTGCACGTTCTGTGCTCCGGCAAAGATGTGGGGAAGCAATGCCCGCTATCGTGCCGCATCGGAAATAATAGAAGAGATGAGGTTTCTCGCAGGAAAAGGCGGTAATTTCAGTTTCTTCACGCAAGACAACCTTGAAGAGAGCTTTCTGAGAATCTTTTCTGAGAACTTGATAAGGGAGAAAGTTGATATCTCATGGGGTTGTTATTCCCGGCTTGATCGGCTGTCGGATGACATGGCCGGTTTGCTTTCAAAGGCGGGCTGTAGAATAATATTCACTGGATTCGAAACACCCAACCGCAGTGCACAAAGAACAATACGCAAGGTTGTCAACTCCTCGGCCACTTTCGAAAAGCTGCAAAGCTTTAACGCAAAGAGAATATCTTTGATTGGAAGTTTTATAGCAGGGTTTTCAGATGAAACCGAAGAGGACCTTGACTTTGAGATGCGTTTTGCCATTGAATGTACCGCAGGTCTAAAAATCGAACAGCTCAATCAATTCATAGCGAAAACAGATCAAGACAAATTACCCCTTAAAAGCGCCAATATTTGCGTTATTCATCCCCTTTGTCATATGCCCGGTACGGACTCATTTGAGAAAGAGAGGAAAAATTTATACGTCTCAAAGTACTCCCTTCATCCGGATTGTTACGGGAGCTTTTTATTCAGTTATAATGAATTTAAAAATGACTGGTCGTTCCTCGGAGGCAACCCTTACCTTAATCATCTGCCGGAAGAGAAAGTCCGCTATTATTGTTCCGTCCTTCGACTGTTTAATTTTCTCAACGGCCGCCCGTACTATTTTGCCCTTCTCCTGTCGGTACTGAAACAAGGTCCTTTGGAGCTCATCAAAACAATGGTGGCCCATTTGGATGAAGAATTTGTGCTCACTGCAAGAATAGAACAGTTTGAGGCAAAAAGCAGAGAATACATCAGCAAGCACTTGGAATTTGTTCCCGAATGGACAGTAAAAAAAGGGCAGTAAGCCTTTTCTCTTTATAGTCCCTTCGCTCCCATGTAATTCGCCAGATCGGCCACCCGGCAGGCATACCCCCATTCGTTGTCGTACCACGCGACGACTTTGGCCATCGTTCCCTTCCCGCGGAGAATCCGGGTGAACTCCATGTCCACGGTGGAGGAGTGCTCGTCGCCCCTGAAGTCCGTTGAGACGAGGGGTTCTTCCTCGCAGGCCATGATTCCCTTGAGCTGTTCTTCGGATGCCGTTTTCAAAACGGACCACAGTTTTTCCGTGGTGGTTTCCTTCTTCAATTCAACGGTGAAGTCCACGATGGAAACCGTCGGTGTGGGCACGCGCAGCGAGTAGCCGTCAAATCGCCCGGCGAGTTCCGGAATCACGAGGGCCAGGGCTCTCGCTGCGCCGGTGGTCGTGGGGATGATGTTCTGTCCGGCGGCCCTGGCGCGGCGCAGATCCTTGTGGGGGAGGTCGAGAATGCGCTGATCGTTCGTGTACGAGTGGACGGTGACCATCATGCCCTGTTCGATGCCGAAGGCCTGGTGGACGACCATCGCCGGCGGCGCCAGGCAGTTCGTGGTGCAGGAGGCGTTGGAGACGATGCGGTGTTTCGCGGGGTCGTAGGATCCTTCGTTCACGCCCATGACGATGGTGATGTCTTCCCCTTTTGCCGGGGCCGTGATGATGACCTTTTTTGCCCCGGCCTCGAAGTGGCCCGCAGCCCTCTCGCCCGTGGTGAAAAGGCCGGTGCTCTCAATGACGATCTCCACGCCGAGATCGTCCCAGGGGATATCCCGCGGGTCTCGGCAGGCGAAACTCTGCACGGGCCGGCCGTTGATGAGAAATCGATCCTTTTCCACGGTGACGGCTCCCTTGAACCGTCCGTAGCTGGTGTCGTATTTCAGGAGGTGGGCGTTGGTTTCCGTGTCGAAAAGGTCGTTCACGGCCACAATCTGCAGTACCTCGGGATACCTTTCCAGAACGGCCTTCAGCACCTGCCGTCCGATCCGGCCGAAACCGTTGATGCCAAGGCGAACCATATGCTCCTCCTTGTTTAATTGTCGTCCAGGCGGTACTTGTGCCCCGCCAGGAGGTCGAATTCCGTTTTGACCCGCTGATGCATCCGGGCGTTGTCCAGCGCGATGGCGCTCAGATTGGCCACGGCCTCCATGAATCGGATCTCTTTTTTCCTGAACCTGCGGACCCTGTCTGCGTAGACCCTCAAAACACCGATGACACGTGTTCCCGCCTTCAGGGGGACGACAAGAACGGACGTGATCCCTTCCGCGCGAGCCATGTCCTGGTAGCGGAATCGGGGATCCGTCTGGGCGTTCTTGATCCATATGATTTCTCCTTTGAGGGCTTCCTGATCCAGACCGCTTTCTTCCACGAGGAGAGGGCCCTTCTGGAGGTAGGCACCTGAGAGTCCGTAGTGGGCGCCCATGACCAGTCTTTTTCCCCGGGCGTCCAGGATCCGCAGGGAACTCGCCTTGACATTCATTGTTTCCGCCGCCGCCCGGACGATTTCGTCGAGAACCTGCGACGGCTCCAGAGAGGCGTTGATCACCCTCGCAACATCGTAGAGAGCGGTAAAGTAATCCATCTCTTTTTCCGGCATCTCTTCACCCCCTTCGTTTTCTGTTGTTCATGATTTGACCATGTATCGTGACAGAAAGGCGTCCAGTCCTTCCCTGTATTGTTTGCCCGACCTGAGAAAACCGTCGTTGTGGCCGCCGATGATTTCGAGAAAAGCCTTCGGGTCCTTCGCGGCGGAGAAAAGCCTCTCCCCGTGACTGAAAGGGATGAGTTCGTCGCTGCGGCTGTGGATGATGAGGACGGGGCAGCGAGCCTGGGCGACAAAGGCCGCCGTGTCATAGTGGTATCGTGCCAGAAGCCGGACAGGCAGCCAGGGATAAACGTCTTCCGCGGCCTCCCGGAAAGAACTGAAGGCGGATTCCAGGATGAGAGCTCCCGCCGGATGGCTGCTGGCGGTCCGGGCTGCGATGGACCCTCCGAGGGAACGGCCAAAAATGACGATGGACCGCGGCGGCGTCCTCTTTTCCTGAGTCAGGTAATCCCACGCGCCTTCAGCGTCGCGGTAGGTTCCTTCCTCTGTAGGTTCCCCTTCGCTCCTTCCGTAGCCGCGGTAGTCGAAGATGAAGACGCTGAGTCCCAGGCGGTGAAAAATGCTTATGGAGTCGAGGCGGTGCGAGATGTTTCCCGCGTTTCCGTGGCAGAAAAGAAGGACGCCCCTTGCGGAATCCGACGGGATGAACCAGCCGTGAAGCCTCACGCCGCCCTTCGCCTTGAAGGATACCTCTTCGTAACGAAGACCGACGGCGGCTGGAGAGGCGGCCATGTCGCGCTGGGGCAGATAGACCATTTTCGACTGGTTGAAAAAGAGCAGGGCCAGGAATCCCGCGCCTGCGAGTATGGCAACGCGAACAGCCATCATGAATATCCGCCGATTCATTAACAGTATGCCGAAATACATTCCGGGCCTTAAAGCTATTTATGCCTTTAGCCCTTAGCCTTTTGCCTCGTCCAATGCCTGATGCCCGATGCCCGACGCCTGCCTTATTCTATAGCTACCATAACCGGTCTGGCATTGAGGGCTCTCTGCAATTCCGAAGGCGCCATTTTTGCGAGGAGACCCTTTTTCCCCGCGTTGATGAAGATTCTCGGGAGGTCGAGAATGGTCGCTTCAATGTATACGGGCAGGGATTTTCGCGTTCCGAAGGGCGACGTTCCCCCTACCATGTAGCCCGTGTGTTTTTCCGCGGCCTTCGGGTCGCAGGCGTTCACGGACTTCACACCCAGGATGCGGGCCATGTTCTTGGTGGATACGTGCCTGTTGCCGTGCATGATCATGATGAAGGGCGCTTTGCTATCATCTTCCATGACAAGCGTTTTCACCACCTGGTACTCGTCCACCCGAAGTTCGCGGGCCGCCACCTCTGTGCCCCCCTTCTCCTCGTACTTGTAAGGGTGCAGGGCAAAAGCGATCCCTTTCTCTTTCATGACTCGTATGGCCGGTGTTGTGGAAAAATGCTCTTTGGTCAATGAAAGCTCCAAAATCAGGCTAAAGGCAAAGGGCTAAAGGCTAAAGGCATTACATAACACGTGAGGCGTAAAGCGTAAGGCGTAAAATGTAAAGCCGTTTTCTCTCTCCTCTTGTCATTCTGGACTTGATCCGGAATCAAGTTCTTGTCCTCGCAACTTCTCAACTTCCTATCTTCCCATCTTCCAGTTTTTGCCCTGCCAGAGATTTCTCTTCCGCAGGGCGTCTCGAACAGCCTGAAGGTTGGCCTGCTTCTCCAGGGCCCAGAGCGGCGCCGCGAGCTCTTCAGGATGGGGATCGCCCGTGAGGCGGTGAATGATCATCCCGGGCGGCAGGCGTGAGATAAACTCCGCGACGGTTTCCGCATAGTTCTCGCGGTTCATGCACCGGTACCCGTCTTCCTCGTAAAGGCGGTGCAGAGCCGTTCCCCGGATGACATAGAGCAGATGGATCTTGACGGCCTGGATATCCGCCGCCGCCAGCGCTTCAGCCGTTTCGAGCATTTCTTTTCTTCCTTCTCCCGGGAGGCCGAGAATGACGTGGGCACAGATATCGATCCCTTTTTTTCGGGTTTTTTCCACGGCGTCCCAGAAGATCCCGGAGGTGTGACCCCGGTTGATGCGCTCAAGCGTGGTGTCGTGGATCGACTGGAGACCGTATTCCATCGTGACCCAGGTTTTCCCGCTGATTCCGGCAAGAAGATCAAGGACGGCGTCATCCACACAGTCCGGCCTCGTTCCGACGGCGAGACCTGCGATGTCCGGGACGGCGAGGGCTTCTTCATAGAGATGGCGGAGTTTCTCAAGGGGGGCATAGGTGTTGGAGTAGGATTGGAAATAGGCGATGAATTTTTCCGCCTTGTATCGGCGGCGCGCGAATGCCTTTCCGGCTTCAAGCTGTTCCGTGATGGATTGGGAGGGCCATGCGCCGGTTCCCGATCCTCTGGTATTGCAGTAAATGCAGCCGCCCCGGCCAAGGCTGCCGTCGCGATTCGGACAGGTGAGGCCCGCGTCGAGGCTGATCTTCTGGACCCGGCAGCCGAAACGCTGACGGAGCGCTTGATTGAGATCGAAGTACGGTGAGCTTGACATGAGAATTATAGTCTATATAATTAAAATCGTTCTTAAAAAGTAGAGCTTCATTTTGCCGTCGCTCAGGGCAATTGTCAACCCTTTTCGGCTTGACACTAACTCTTGTTTTCAAAACAGGCTCATGGCAAAAGGCTAAAGGCAAATGGGAAAAATCCTTGGGTAGGGGAGCGTTTACGCTCCCCGATTCAGGGAGCCTGAAGGCTCCCCTACCCCACAACGGCTGAAAACTCTGAACCCATGGCACTCTACCCCTCAACTTATGATGTGATCGTGGTCGGCGCGGGTCACGCCGGATGCGAGGCGGCGCTGGCCGCGGCGCGGATGGGCTGCCGCACGCTTCTTTTTTCCATCTATCTTGACACGGTGGCTCACATGCCCTGCTCGCCGTCCATCGGGGGTGTGGGGAAGGGGCATCTGGTCAAGGAGGTGGATGCCCTCGGGGGAGAGATGGGACGGATGGCGGACCTCACGGCGATCCAGTACCGCACCCTGAACACGAAAAAAGGGCCGGCTGTACAGAGCACCCGCACCCAGAACGATAAGGCCCGCTATCGAATCCTCATGAAAGGCATTCTCGAGAGGCAGCCCCGCCTTAAATTGAAGCAGACGCTTGTCGAGGAGATCCTCACGGAAGACGGAAGGGTCGTTGGCGTCAGGGATAACATCGGCACGGAGTTCGAGGCAAAGACGGTTGTCCTGACCACGGGGACCTTCCTGCACGGCCTTGTCCACATCGGGCGGACACGCATTCCATCGGGAAGGGCCGGCGAATTCCCCGCGGATCGACTGGCCGACAGCCTTGCGGCCATGGGGTTCCAGATGGGACGCATGAAAACGGGGACCCCCGCCCGCCTTTGCAGGGAGACCATTGATTTTTCCGCTTTCAAGGAACAGAGGGGGGATGAAGCGCCGCGCTCCTTTTCCCTTTTCTCAGAGAAGAATCTTCTTCCCCAGGTGTCCTGTTACATAGGGCGAACCGGTCCACGGACCCTTGAGATCGTAAGACGCAATATCCAGCTTTCACCCCTTTACGACGGGACGATCAAGGGCGTTTCGGCGAGATACTGTCCCTCCCTGGAAGACAAGGTCATGAAATTCTCCGGGAGGGAACATCACCAGATCATCCTCGAACCCGAGGGGCTCGACACGGAGGAGATTTATGCGAGCGGCACGGGCAACTCCCTGCCTTATGAGATACAGATGGAACTCGTCCGCTCGGTTCCCGGCCTTGAAGAAGCAGAGATCATGAGGCCGGCCTATGCCATCGAATACGACTACGTCCAGCCGACACAGCTCAAGCCCACGCTGGAGACAAAATGGATCAAGGGTTTGTTTCTGGCCGGTCAGATCAACGGAACCTCCGGTTATGAAGAGGCGGCGGCGCAGGGCTTGTGGGCCGGTGTGAACGCCGCTCTGAAAGTGCAGAAACGAGCGCCCTTCATCCTCGATCGCTCCGAGGCGTACACGGGTGTCATGGTGGACGATCTGGTCACGCGGGGGACCCGCGAACCTTACCGGATATTCACGTCCCGCGCGGAATACAGGCTTCTCCTCCGGGAGGATAACGCGGATATCCGCCTCCTCGAAAAGGGCCATGAGCTTGGACTTCATGACTCGGACACGCTCAAGCGGCTCAAGGAAAAGAAAAGACTCATCGCTTCGGAACGGGACAGGCTGAGCCGGCGCCGTGTCAAGCCTTCGCAGGAAATAAACAAGCTTCTGGAAGATCTCGGTTCCGCTCCTCTTGATGAAGCCGCCACGCTTGGTCAGCTTCTAAAGAGACCGGAGATACGGTACAACGATATCGAAAAGATCGAGGCGGCGCCCGTCGCTCTCCCCGACAATGTCCGCCGCCAGGTGGAGATCCAGTGCAAGTATGACGGGTATCTGCAAAGGCAGGAGACCGAAGTGAAGAAATTCAGACACCTCGAAAAAATCCTGATTCCTCCCGGCTTTGACTACAGCATGGTTCCCGGTCTATCCCATGAAGCCCATCAAAAGCTGAGAGAGATTCAGCCCGTTTCTCTGGGCCAGGCCTCGCGCATAGACGGGATGACGCCCGCCGCTATCTCCGTTCTTCTCGTTTTCCTCAAGCGGCACAGGGACGAAACGGGACAGCCTGCCGATCCGATGTCCTGAAGTTGATATTTGTGTGACGCGCGTCACAGTATTTTGTGTCTCAAGGATTCATTAATCTGTTTGAAAAGGAAGATTCGCTGCGGCGACGGGTTCAGCCGGAGGGAATCCCTGGACAAGAGGCTGCGAACAAACGGATTTAAAGGACGCCATCCTCATAATCATTTGACAAAGCAGGGTTTTTTATTGTATGGGTTCTTCACTTCAAGATACACGGGCACTTGATGATATGACGTTGCTCCCGGGAGTCAAGAAACGGGAAGGGTCCCGCATGGAAATGGCAGTGAAACATTTCCTCTGAAAATCCGCGAGTGCTGAGAGCGCGGCGAACGACGGGACATCTGATGTTTCACCCTTGTCAGGCCGAAGAGGGAGACGTGGTCATAAACAAGTCAGCGCAGGTATCATCCATAAAAGTTGAGCCTCACAAACAAAAGGAAGCGGAATCCCTCCAGCCCCCATGGGTTTTCGGGCATCAGGACTTGCTGAAGGCCACCAAGAAAGCTCAAAAGGTAAAACAAAAAAATCTTATCAACACGATCAATTATATCCATTTTCTCGGCGGGACTGTTTTTGCTCATCTGAGAAACAGGAAAAGCCAGGAGGATATCCTGGTTTCCACCTCGCCCCAACCGTGCCTGGAAGATATCATCACCTGCCGATGGACAAAAGAGTTGACTGGGGTCTTGGAGGATTGTGAACTCCTTCATCTGCTCATTGTGGACGGGCAGTCCGTCATCCTGGTTCCGGCTGACGTGAAAAGCATGGACAGCGACAGCATTGTAATCCATCTGCCGGATGTGTGTTATATCCTCGGCAAGCGGCAGGCGAAGCGATATCTTTGCTTTGATATATCTGCCGAACTGATCCAGAGCGGCTTTTTTGCGAAAGGGGATTTGCTTGATTTCAGCCCCGTCGCCTTCCGTATAAAAGCAACCCCCGCCCCGGGTCATTCCTTTCAGTGGTTCAATCCAGAGCAGCCGGTTACCATTCACCTGTTCCAGAATCAGAGGATGGTTTTTTCCGGCACCTGCAGGTGTATTCGTCAGACCGTCGGTCTGGAGAGCCGCAAGATGGTGATGGCGCCGAAGATGGATCGATTCAGCCGTTTCCAGAAAATCTCGAATCGCAACCCCCGCGTTCAGATGAAGCCGCCACCCCTCATTGCCTTTGAGCATCCTTTTTTGAAAAAGATGATTCAGATTGAGGTCCGCAATATTTCCACTTCAGGATTCAGTATTCTCGAAAAGGCTGATGAAGGGTTTTTGATGCCCGGCATGATTATTCCCGGGCTCTCCGTCCATTTTGCCGGTGCCGTGAGCGTGACATGCACCGCACAGGTCCTTTACCGGTTGAAGGGTGCGAAAGGAAGTGTGAGATGCGGTCTGGTCATCCTGGATATGGATATCACAGACTATGGAAAACTGAGCAATATCGTCAGTCGCGTTACGAATCCTTTAATCCGCATTACCGATGATGTGGATATGGATGCTCTCTGGGAGTTTTTTTTCAATACGGGCTTCATCTATCCGAAAAAGTATGACTTGATCAAGTCCTATCGTGACGAATTTGAAGAAACATATCGAAAACTCTACAAAAATAAACCGGAATTTTTTACCCATGCCACATGCCAGAAAGATGGGCAGATTTATGGGCACGCTTCCATGTTCAGGGTTTACGAGCGGACATGGATGGTTCATCACATGGCCGCCAGGCCCATGGGTAAAAAGAGAGTCGGTCTTCCTTTGCTGAGACACATTGTGCAGTACTTTGACGGTCTTTATCGTTTGCCTTCTTTTAAAATGGATTACATGATGTTTTATTTTCGTCCCGAGAACACGTTTCCGAATCTGTTCTTTGGGGGCTTTTCGCGCGATCTCAAGAATCCGCGTGCCTGTTCCCTGGATCTCTTCACTTATAAAAGCTATCCGAGCCGTTCCCCGCAGTTGCCCCTGCCGGAAAGATGGTCCCTGGTGGAATTTTCAGGGCGGGATTTCGCGGAAATGGAGCGCTTCTATAAAGCCCACTCGGGGGGGCTTCTATCAGATATCTTAAGCCCCACGCAGGGGGTTTCAAGCGAAGAATCCCTTGAGATGCTCTATAGACGATTGGGCTTCATCCGGAGGTGGAAGTTTTATTCCCTCAAGGATAATGAGCAGCTCAAAGCAGTCCTGATTGTAAATCAGTCAGACCTGGGTTTGAATCTCTCAGAGCTTTTGAATGGCGTCAAGATTCTGGTTCTTGACACGGCTGGCCTGCCCTGGGATATCCTCAACAGCGCTCTCTCCCAGTTGACCGGTGTTTTTAAAATTGACAAAATACCCCTCCTGGTTTATCCGGCCACCTATCTTGATTTCCAAGGTGTTTCCTGGGAAAAGCATTATCTGCTGTGGATCATGGATGCTCAGTATGGAAAGGAATACGTGGAATATATGCAGAACAAAATGAAGCTGAAGTTTCAGTTTTTGGTCAAATACCTCATTAAAAAGTTGATAAAAAAATGAAAGACATTCCTCTCTATAACAGCCGACTGACCAGAAACTATGTGGATTATCTGAAAAAGAATTATCCGGAGATCCGGGTGGATGAGATCCTGGCCTATGCGGGAATTGCCCCTCATGAACTGGAAGATGAAGGCCACTGGTTTAATCAGGATCAGGTGGATCGCTTTCATGACATCCTTGTGCAGAAGACCGGAGTGACGGACATACCGCGGCATGTCGGGCGTTATTCCGTGTTTTCCGCTGCTTCGGGCGCCCTGCGGCAATACATTTTAGGGCTTGTCAATCCTTCCGCGGCTTATTCTTTTGTGGAAAAAATCAATTCCAACTTGAGCAGGGGAGCGACATTAAAAATGGAGAAGCTGGGAAACGATGCGATCAAGGCGATCGCCACGCCCCGGCCCGGAGTTGCTGAGAAACCTTATCAGTGCGAGAACCGGCTCGGATCGCTGGAAGCCCTGGCCAAGCTTTTTACCGGGAAGTACGCGCAGATCGAACACCCCGTCTGTTCTCACCGGGGTGGAGATCACTGTTGTTACATCATACGATGGAAAAGCACCCCCGCCCTTCTATGGAGGCGGTTTCGGAACTACTCTACCATCTTTTTTTTGATCTTCTGCATCGCGGTGCTGATCTTCGTCCATCCTCTCCACTGGGGCGCCTTAATTCTTTCCTGCGGAATCCTTATCCTGGGGATTTCACTCTACATTGAGAACAAGGAAAAGAATGACCTGAAACTGAACCTGGAAAGCCAGGGGGATGCCGCCGGGCGCCTCTTGGATCAGATTGACAGGCGCTACAATGAAGCCCTACTGGTGAAGGAGATCGGACAGGCGACCTCGATGATCCTCAACAGCGACGAGCTTCTCAAATATGTGGTGGAGACTCTGGGAAAACGGCTGGACTTCGATCGAGGCATGATTATGATGGCAAATAAGGAAAGAACCCGCCTCATTTATTCCGTGAGTTACGGGTACATTCCCGTGGACGATTCCTTGAAAAAATTAGAGTTCCATCTGGATAAGCCTGAATCCCGTGGGGTAGCCGTCGAAGCTTTTCACAAACAAGTTCCATATTTGATCAATGATGTAAGCGAGATTGAACAGGACCTTTCGTCTAAGAGCCTAGAATTTGTCAGGAAAATTGGCTCCCGATCGTTTATCTGTGTGCCGATTGTTTACGAAAAGGAATCCATGGGTGTTCTCATGGTGGATAATATCGAATCCAAGAGAAGGCTCAGCCAGAGCGACGTCAATCTTCTCATGGGTATTGCCCCGCAGATCGCCATCAGCCTCAAGAATGCCATATCCTACGAGATGATTCGAGAGAGGGAAGAAAGGTTCCGGTCTCTCAGTGAGAATTCGCCGGATATCATCTACACGCTGGGGACGGACGGTGCGTTCACCTATGTGAATCCTGCATGGGAGAGGATCATGGGGTACCGAACCGAGGATGTCATAGGAAGGTACTTCATAAATTTTGCTAAAAAAGAGGATATTCGCAACTATGTCCGTATCTTCAAACATGTCCGGGATGAACGGCGCACTCTCCGGGATGAGATCGGCACCCTGGTTCACAAGGATGGATCGGATCGTTATTTCAGCCTCAGCGGCGCGCCCAACCTGGACGCCGAAGGGAAGGTGACCGGTATCGTGGGGACGTTCAAGGATATAACGGACCTAAGGCGATCTCAGGAGGAACTCGAAAAGAGCTTCCTGAAACTGAAGGGCACCCTGGATGTGACTATTCAGGCCATCTCCATGATCGTTGAGGCGAGAGACCCCTATACATCCGGTCACCAGGAGAGGGTTGCAAGGCTTTCCTCCGCCATTGCTGCAGAAATGGGTCTCTCCGAAGATGTGATTACGGGAATCCGCATGGCCGCCCTGCTTCATGACGTAGGCAAGATCAACGTGCCTGCGGAGATCCTCAGCAAGCCGACGCGGTTAAACGACATCGAATTCGGAATGATCCGCACGCATCCCCGGGTGGGTTACAATATACTGAAGACGATCGAGTTCCCGTTTCCCGTTGAAAAGATCGTTCTTCAGCACCATGAAAGGATGGACGGTTCAGGTTATCCGGCGGGTCTTTCGGGTTATGATATTATCCTGGAAGCAAGGATCCTCGCTGTCTCAGACGTCGTGGAAAGCATGGCTTCTCATCGTCCCTACCGGCCTGCACTGGGAATCGAGGCCGCGCTTGCTGAAATCTCTCAGAACAAAGGTGTCTTATTTGACCCCCTTGTCGTGGACGCCTGCACAAGGCTGTTTCACGAAAAGGAATTCAAGTTCTGAGAGAGGCCTGCATCATCATTCAAAACCAATATCTTCTGAAGCTCTTTTTTGGGTTTGTTTCTGGAACCCGGCGGGCGGCCCTTCCTCGCGCATTTTGGGCACCAGTTGCCCCTTTTGACAGCCCAGGGGAAAGCTTCCCATTCGTGACCTAGGCCGCACTGCCACCTGTGCTTGATCTTGAACCCCATGTTTATCACTGAAAGGCAGGTACCGCCGCGTTTAGCGGCAAGCGCGCGCAGGGCGGAGACGTCGAACTTTTTTCTTCCCTTCGTCATGCATATCGGGCACCAGTGTCCGCTTTTGACGACCGACGGCCTTGTTTCCCATTCATGACCTTTCTCACATCTGAATCGGAGTTTCCGGATGGTGTTCACGTAATCCTCATCGCGGGAAAGAATCTCCCCTTTCCTGTTTTTCACGGCTGTTTTAAGATCTTCAAGACCTTTTTTTCTCTTTTTTTCCGCCATCCTCTCTCTTCCGCATTGCGGGCACCAGTGACCGGACTTGACGTTCAGGGGAAGGGATTCCCATACATGTCCCTTGCCGCACCGCCACGTGAGCCGCTCTCTGTAACCCTTGAACTCGGAAGAGAGGCACGTGCCGTTATGTCTCGCGGCGAGTTCATACATTCTTTCAATCGGGTGCTCCACGTTCTGTTCAGTATTCATCTCAATCCGCTCCTTTTAAAAAAGTCATGGCCAGGCGTTACCAGGATGAGTTCTTTTTGATGCCTGGAATAAACACCTCTATGACATTCGAAAACGGTGGATGCAATACCGGATCATTTCAGACGAAATACGGGGTGAATTCAAGATAAAGAGATTTGGCTTGATTTAATTGCGTAAATTGTCTACGGTTTCAGCGTGAGACCATCTTGAAACAGCCTTCCCGGAGGGCATGCAGGGATTTGTTTCTTTTCAAAAGGCAGACTCGATTTCATTCTTTACCTGTTTATGAAGCGTGTCTCAGGATGAATGTAAAGACATGGAACAAGTTTTAGGAAAAATCGGCCGAAAAGCCACTGGACGCTTCAACCACCTTCTGGATCTTCTCGCATTTACATCCAGGATACTCGGTTTTCTCATCGGGAAACAGAGAGAAGGGAAAATTCTTCTCCATAGAATGATCGTGGAGCAGATATATTTCACGGCGGTACAGGCCCTCCCGGTCATCATTCCCATTGCGCTGATCATCGGTACCATGATGATCGTTCAGTTCACCCAGGTCTCCTCCCAGTATGAACTGGGAAAAATTATCGTCATGCTGATTATCAGGGAGTTCGGACCGCTCATCACCGCGCTGGTCGTGATCCTCCGTTCGGCCACGGCGGTCACGATTGAGACCGGTTATATGACCATAGGCCATGAGATGGAGTCCATCGAAATGGCGGGCATCGATCCTGTTCGATTCATTTCCTCGCCGCGCCTGATAGGAATCACCTCGGCTGTTCTGTGTCTATTTGTTGTATTTGATCTTGTTGCGATTATCGGCGGCTATGCTGTTGTCTGGATGACCACGAGCATCCCTATGGGCAATTTCCTTGGGCAGATTTCAAAGGCCATCACGGCTCCTGATCTGGCCGTGGGTATCGTGAAAGGTCTCTGTTTCGGGGTGGCCATCACCGTGGCCAGCCTCTATCGGGGATTCACCGTGCAGAACGATATTACGTTTATTCCCGTGGCCACGTCCAGGGCGGCGGTGGACTGCCTCATTTATTGCCTGGTCATCAATATCGTTATTTCCGGCGCTTTTTTCTATTTGTGGTAGAGACGCATGACGCTTCTGGATCTGTCAACCTATGTGCTGGCCCCGATGGGAAATGGAAAGGGTATCGGGGCGTTCGATTTTAACCTGGCGGAGGGCGATGTCTGTGTTGTGAAAGCCGATCTTGCCGATGATGCGAATCTGTTCCTTCGAGCCCTTGCCACGCTGGTCAAACCGGAGAAGGGGAATTACACATTCAAGGGGGAAACCCTTGATTTTTCGGACTATCGCAATCTTCTTTCTTTCAAGAAGAAGATCGCCTATATCCCCCGCCATTCCAGTTTGATCAGCAACAGGACCATCTTTGACAATCTTCAACTGATGGACGCTTATTTCGAGAACAACCTGTGCAGGGCGCTTCCGGAAGAGATCATGGAACTGTGCCGGTATTTTCAGATCGAGGATAAGCTGGGATTCCGTCCGGCGCAGGTTGATCCGGAAAATCTGCGGCTGGCCGTCATCGTCCGCGAGCTTTGCAAGAATCCGAAGGTTATCTTGATTGACGGGCCCAGACATTTTCTGGGATACAGGAAATTCGATCTGTTTTTGAACGTTCTGAAAAAGATGTCAGCGTCTGGAATACCCCTTGTTCTTTCAGCCTCCGATGAAGATTTGACAAAAGAATACGGCCATAAAGAGGCATGGATCAAGAGCGGAATCTTAACCGTGAACGTCAACCGCGAATCATGAGGGAGATATGGAACTCATTTTCAAGAAAAGGGAAAAAATCGTCGGTGTCTTCATCCTTGTGATCGGGCTGCTCCTGCTGGTTTCGGTCGTCGTCATCGGGCGGGGCAAGGACTGGTTCAAGACCTACGTGACTTATTACACCGTATTCAATGAGAGCTATAATCTTCAGGTGGACGCGCCGGTCAAGCTGTCCAAGGCCGATATCGGGAAGGTCAAGGAGGTCAAGCTCCACGGCGACAAGGTCCGGGTCAAACTCGCCATTCTGGCTGATTACGCTTCCAGGATCAGGAAGGACTCTGTGGCAACGGTTGAAAGCCCGACCTTCATAGGATCCGAGTATGTTTCCATCAGGCCGGGGTCGGCTCAGGCCAAAGAGCTCAAGGAAGGGGCTGAAATACCCTCCCAGGCAAAGAAGTCCATAGACGATATCCTGGCCGAGTTCAAGGTGGAGGAGACGGCGAAAAAGGTATTGGGGGCCGTTCAGGATCTTTCGGACATAGCGAAGAAGATGAACGACCCGCAGGGCCCCCTGTTCACGGCCCTGAAAAACGTCAACGGGATACTGCGGCACGTGGAGGAAATAACGCGCCACATCAATGAAGGCAAGGGCAACGTGGGCGAACTTCTGAAGACCGAAAAACTGATCAAAAAAGTGTACGTCGAACTTGACAGGATTGATAAAATTCTGGCGAACATTCAGGACGGGAGCCAGGATGTTCCCCAGGTCACCTCTTCAGTCAAGCGGGGAGTCAATGAAATCCGGGATGGGGTCAAGAGGATTGACAGTGTGGTCAAGTCTGTTCAGCAGAATCCGCTGATCAAACCGAACCTCCCGCCTGATCCCGTGGGTGAAAAGACGGACGCCGGTTTGAGAAAATAATGAGGTTTATCATGAGAAAACAAACAACCATCCTCTTCATCGGATTTCTCTTCACGGTGCTGGCCTGCGGCGGCGGTCCGCCGCTGAAGCCGACCCCTCCACACCTCCTGACGGGAACCGACCAGATCAGGAAAGGGACCGCCCTCTATCAGAAGGGCTGTTTCAAGCGCGCGGTCGAGCATTTTTTCCGGGCCCACGAGCTCTATGCCGCCTCCGATCAGCTCGACGGTGTCGCCATGAGCTTCAACAACATGGGCACCGTCTACAGGGCGACAGGTGATTTTGAAAGCGCCATCGCCTTTTTCGACAAGGCCCATGAGATCTATAAAGATCTTGGAGACAGGGCAGGAGTCCGGCAGTCCCTCGCCAACAAATCCGCCGTTCTCATAGAAGCCGGCAGACTTGAGCAGGCGGAAGCGGTCATCAACGAAGCCTCAGCCATCTCACCCGGCGAAGGCGGCAAACCCTTCGTTCCGCTCATGAGCAATCGGGGCATCCTGCTGACGAGGAAGAAAGATTATGTCGGGGCGGAAAAGATTCTGAAAGAGGCCCTGGCGGCCGCTGATCCTGAGAATGTTTCCGAAACGGCGACCGTCCATTATGCCCTCGGCCATTTGATGTTTGAGATGAAGCGCTGGAAGGAAGCGGTCTCTTTTTACCAGGCGGCTCTCGCCGCCGATCGGTCGGCGGGTTATTACAAGGGCATGGCGGACGATCTCAGCGGAATGGGCAAATCTTATTTCGAATCGGGGAATCGCGAGGCGGCGGTGAAATCCTGGGAGCGGAGCGTCAAGATCTACGCCCTGATCAAATTGCCCGAAGAGGTCAAAAAGACGATGGCGGATATCAAGACGGCCGCCCGGGGAACCGGTATCGACATCCGCGTCACGGAACTCTTCGTCAATCGCTGGCTGGAGGGGAAGGTATACGAGAAACCCTGCGAGGATTAAGGGCAGGCTGTTGAAAAACATTCATCTGCGGCGTTCCGCTGCGTGGTTCGACAAGCTCACCATGACAGATTTCAGAGCCTGTCCTGAGCCAGTCGAAGGACGCCTTGCATCTAAGCCTTTTTGAACAGCCTGCGGATTAGGATGTTTCTCCGTATCCAGTTATGCACTCGCAATAGAACATGATAAAGGGGTAGGGGAGCCTTTAGGCTCCCGATTTCGGGGAGCGTGAACGCTCCCCTACCCGCTTGATTGATTCTGTCGGGCAGCCTTATTAAAACCGGATAAAAGAATCTTTTTTCAGTGGGTGTTCCGTCATGGAAGCAAGACGGAGATTTCCGCACCGGGGATATGCCGGATCAGGCTTGATCGCCATCGGTTGGTATCTCGCATGGGTGCGCCCAGATGGTTTTCAGTTCCTGTGGGAACATTCCTTCCTCCTTCTCTGGATCGGCTACAATCTTGTCGTGGACGCGTTGAACTGGTCGCGCACTGGTACGTCTCTCATGACCAGGAATCGCGCGGCTTACCTGGGCATGTTTGCGCTCTCCATTCCGGGCTGGTGGCTCTTTGAATTTCTGAATCTCTATGTTCAGAACTGGCACTATGTTCTCAATCGCCCCATGGGCGACTTTGAATACGCCGTCCGAACATCCATCGATTTCAGTGTGGTTATTCCATCGGTTCTCGCCACGGCTGAATGGTGGGGTTCCTCGCGGTTCCTGGCGGGATCTTCACGGTGGAAAAGCATCGCGGTCACCCGGAGGAGACTGGCTGTTTATCTTCTCCTGGGAATCGGGATGCTCGTCGCCGTCATCACCCTTCCGCGATACTGCTTTCCCCTGGTCTGGGTTTCCCTCTTTTTTATTTTCGACTCGCTGAATAGCTTTCTGGGCACCCCCTCCCTTTCAGGGTTTCTGGAACGGGGAAACTGGCGACCAGTGATCGCGCTGTCCCTCGGGGCACTGACCTGCGGTTTTTTCTGGGAAATGTGGAATTTTTATTCCCTGCCCAAATGGATCTATACAATTCCCTTTGTCGATATTTTTCACATCTTCGAAATGCCCCTTCCTGGATACCTGGGATACCTCCCCTTTGGTCTTGAAGTCTACGCCCTCTATGTCCTGCTTGTGGAATTACTGGGTTTAACAAAGACGCGATTTTACGGCGGGGAAGGGTATGTTAGACTATAAGGAGCTGATTGTCCTTCGACCGGGACTCGCCGGCGCTCGTGACGTAGATGGCGGGCTGGCCGGAAACGGGACAGCGCGTCTCGCAGATGCCGCAGCCGATGCATAGACTGAGATCAATCTTGGGTCGCTTGAGAATCACCTCCCGGCCTTTCCTGTCTTTCACTTTCACCTGCTCCAGCCGGATAGCCTTCCTGGCCGTCGGGCAGACTTCCTCGCAGACGATGCAGGGTGTCGCGTGGGCGTATGGCAGGCACCTTCCCGGATCGATCATGGCGAGCCCGATCCTGACCCTTGTTTTTTCTTCCGGGGTCAATTTCCGGATGGCGCCCGTGGGACAGACCTGTCCGCAGAGAATGCAGCGGTATTCGCAATAGCCGATCTTCGGGATGAGCACCGGCGACCAGATCCCTTCAAGACCGGCATCGAGGAGTGTCGGCTGAAGGCCGTTGGTGATGCAGACCTTCATGCACTCGCCGCATTTGATGCAGCGTCTGAGAAATTCCTTCTCTTCAAGGGAGCCGGGTGGACGGATCAATTGTGGATTGAGATCGGACAACCTCGTGAAGGGAGTGATTCTCAACAGCGGGACGGTCAGGATGCCGGAGGCAATCGAAAGCGCGATGTTTCTCCGTCCAAGATCCAGGGATGTCTCCGCCGCTTTTCCCCCGAACCCGAAGCTCACCGCCTTTACCGGACATGGATCATCGCAGTTCATGCAGTAAAGACACTCCGCCCCATTCCAGCTTTCGCCATCCTTTGCCAGGGCTCCTCCCTGGCAGTCCGGGACGCAGGCTCCGCAGAAAGTGCACCCCTCGCTCACCGATCTTTTCAGAAAGGCGTATCGAGAAAGAATCCCCAGGAGAGCTCCGAGGGGGCAGAGAAACCGGCACCAGAACCTCTTTTCAATGAGGTTCAGACCGAGGACCAGCAGGAAGAGCATTCCCAGGAAAACGCCCTGGTGAAAGTAGGGCTGCTGAAAAGAGAGCAGGCTCTTCTTCAGCAAGGAGTAAAGCGTCTCGGACAGATCGACGATCACCGGCGGATTCCATTGATAAATCGTGTCGAAGACGGCACGGATCGCGTAATTGAAAAGCGGGTAGATGCTCAGAGAGAGCGAGCGGATGAGCAGCGAAAGGGGGTCCATGATCCCGGCAAGCTGAAGCGTGAAAAGGGATGAAGCCAGGATGAAAATGAGAATATAGTATTTTATCCGGAACCAGTGCGAAGCCATGACCCGGGTATCTTCCTTCCTGAAGGACGACACCAGATTGTGCAGGGTTCCCAGGGGACAGATCCACCCGCAGAAAACCCGTCCCAGAAAAATCGTGACAACAACCAGGATGAGAGAGAGGTAAAAGGCCGTCGTGAGGGCATGAGATGAAAGCAGACTTGAAATGGAAAGGAGGGGGTCAAAGTCTAGGAAAATCCTGACGGGATAACCGAGTTCATCTCCCCCCTTCGATTCCGTTTGGAGGAAGAGAAAAAGGAAGAGGAGAAGAAACAGGGCCTGCGATGCTCTCCTGAGATCGGCAGACGAGATTTTCCTGATGGGTACCTTCATTTTCCGATTAGAGGTGGATCTTTCTGATCTTCAGTCGTGACAGGTTCATGGTTCCCAGACCGACCTCGTGGCCGAGCTTCACGTAACCGAGGTCAGCCCCCTTCATGCCGAACAGCGTCGCGCCGTATGCGTCCACGGCCACCTGGTCGGTTCCGACGATGATCGTGTCGAGCTTCTTCACGTCATCGAGATCACCGCCTTGCGGGCCGCTAGCGGTGAGGATTCGCACGGCGTCAAGTACGACGAGCGTGGGTTTGATCGCTCTCGACACATCCACGAGGTTCTCATCGATGCGGTGATGGAGCCTGCTTCGCCACCCGCCCATCACACCCATCCAGTTTTTCATTCCCAGGGTGAGGGTCGCCAGTCCGTGGGTCTTGGCGATAGGCACATTGATGATTTTGTCGGTCTCAAGGATGTCCTTGTACAGGGGCCATGATTTGAGAGCCATGCCGTTGATTCTGACGTCCTTGAATTTCCTCTCGTCGACAAAGCTCACCTCGGCCCCGGCGGCTCTCGCTGCGTCGGCGATCCCGCTCTGTTTGTAGCAGCGTCGGGCATCGTTGACGGGATAGTCGAAGACCTTGACCTTTTTTGCGCCTGCTTCGTAACAGAGCCTCACAAGAGTTGCAACCACCTCCGGGTTGGTATTGGCGGCATACTCGGGAGTGCGGTCCCATCCGATATTCGGCTTCACGACGACGATGTCTCCCCTTGATATGAAGCGCTTTATTCCGCCCATGGCGTTCATGGCGGCGAGGGTTGTCTTTGAGGGCGAAGCTCCACGGGCAACCACGAGATCGGTCTTTTCAGCCGCCTCCACCTGGGGGAGCAAAAGATTATAAGTGCCGGGAAGCGCCATGCCCAGACCGGCAACGGCCGCCGACTTTAAGAAATCTCTCCGATCCATCTTCAGTGCCCCATAATGAAAGAGTTCTTGAAAGACTGTTGAAAAGTATTCAGATGCAAGGCCCCCGAAGGTTCGCAGTTCGACAAGCTCACTGTGACATCTTTATGTGTCACCCTGAGCCTGTCGAAGGGCAACAGCCTTCTCAGAAGCGTGTGATTTGCACCCCCAAATACGGCATCTTCTTTATATAATCCGCCAGAATGACCTTCTTCACGACCCCGCCTCTCTTTTTAGTGCCGCTCGCATGAATCAAGCACACAATCTTTCCAGGCATTTTTCCCGGTTGAGCCTCCACTTTCACGATCCCCATGTGACCGACTATTTCGCCGGAGATTCTTTTTCGGGGGTCCTTTATGAAAAAAAGGAGGTCACCGCTTTTCAGGCGGCTGATCCTGCGCCTGAGTTCCCTGGATGGAAGGATGGCAACCCTGGCTTTTCCCCTGGAGCCTTCGATCTCCCGTGTTGTTCCAACCTCCGACGTGATCTCCCGGCCCCACTTGCCGCTGTCGATCATGTCCTCTCCGTATTCAAAACGTTCCCCGTAATTCTCGACCCGGCCGTTTTCGAGGATGCCTTTCATGCGGAAACGCATGTCCAAGGCTGCTTCGATTGCTCCTTCGGGGCTTTTGCTCACGGCAAGCTCCACGGACCTGAAAACAAGGTACATGCAGTCCACCCTCTCGTCTGTGACGATCACCTTTTTTGTGACATATTCTCCAAGGGGATCCCGGTCATAAGGAGTGCCGACAAATTTTTCCGCCCAGAGAGCAATTCTTTCATTGATCGGCCTGTCTTTCAAAAGGGATTGATATTGGGCGACATCATGTTCTGAGAAGGCGAGGGTTGGGGAAGGACAGATAAAAAGAATGAAAAGCAGGACAAGAAATTTTGAGCTTCGAGTTTCAGTTTTCAAACGATACCCCTTGAAAGAGGTTATTTCAAAATGCAGAATTGAATGCATGCTGTTAGCTGGCCGCTGATGGTCGACGACTGTGATCAGATTATCAGAGGAACACTGAAACGGGAAGGCTTTTTTAAAATCAAAAAGGGGTATCTGATTTCTCAGTACCCCTTTTTGAATATCCATTTCGGATATGAAATGAAGCCGCTTACTTCTTCTCGGGTGCCATGGGCTTCTTGTCGTCCTTCTTCTCGGCCTTCTTATCAGCCTTCTTGGCCTTCTTGACCTTCTTGGCCTTCTTGACCTTCTTGGCCTTCTTGTCAATCTTCTTGTCCTTCGCCTTGTCGTCTGCCTTTACGACTTTGTCGCCGGCTTTGGCTACCGGGGCTGCCTGCGCGAAGCAAAGACCAGTCACGGAAAGAACGAAGAGAATGGAAACCAGAATCGCGATTACCTTCTTCATGATATCACCTCCTTTTTAATAAATTTCTGTAACATGCATACAATTATGATGCCAGAAAAAGCAATTAATAAATAGTTAAATATTTTAATATGTTATAATGATACGTTGAGGCGGTCATTTTTTAGAAGTCCCTTTTTAAGGAGAAGAATTCCCTTTTCGGGAATCAAATGACCTTTTTGGGGAAATTATATTCCTTTTTGGGGAAATTATATTCCTTTTGAGAATCATATCTTAAAACCTATTAAAATCACTTGTTTTTTTAGATGTTTCCAGACCAAATTTTTCCCATCTTAACCGAAAAGCCTTATCGCTCAGGCCAAGAAGTCTGGCTGCTCTGGCTATCACGTTGTTTGTTTTCTTCATGGCTTTTTTGAGAAGCTCCTTTTCGAATTCCTCAAATATGATACCGCCTTCTGGAATATCAATCGGGTAGGCTTCTGGAGCATTCGGAATGAGCCTTTGTTCTTCGAGACTTAATTTTTCCCACCTGTACCAAAACGTCTTATAACTCATTCCCAGAAGCCTCGCCGCTTTTGCCGCTACCCCGCCGGATTTCTCCATGGCTTTTCGTAGGAGTTCTTTTTCAAGCTTCTCGAAATCCAATCCATTTTCTGGAATCTCGATGTCGAAAATGTTTCTTTGTTTTGGCGACACAAGTTCGCTTTCAATATCCTTGAGAGTTACGGTGTCCGATTCGCACATGAGGACGGCTTTCTCCATGACCGATTCAAGCTGACGGATATTGCCCGGCCAGTGATAGTCCACGAGAGCCCTCAAAGCCTGCTCGTTGAGACGTCTGATCCGCTTGCCGAATTCCCGGTTGGATTTTTCCAGAAAATATCTGGTGAGGTCCGGGATATCTTCCTTTCTTTCTCTGAGCGGCGGCAGCTGGATGGTCACGACCTTCAGGCGATAGAAGAGGTCTTCCCTGAACCTGCCTTCTTCCATCTCTTGGCCCAGATCCTTGTTTGTGGCCGTGATGACCCGGACATCGACCTTGATGGGTTCCCTGCCTCCAAGGCGTCTCACCTCGCGCTCCTGAAGAACCCTGAGCATCTTGGATTGTGTCAGAGGGGGCAGGTCGCCGATCTCGTCGAGAAATAGCGTGCCGTCCTTTGTCGCTTCGAAAAGACCTATTTTCCGCGAGGAGGCGCCGGTGAAGGCGCCCGGTTCATAACCGAAGAGTTCGCTTTCGAGGAGGGTTTCCGGTATGGCCGCGCAGTTGATGGCGGTAAAAGGTTTCGTGCTCCGGGGGCTGTTGTAATGGATTGCTCTGGCGATCAGCTCCTTGCCGGTGCCGCTTTCTCCAAGGATGAGGACCGTGACGGGGCTTGGGGAGATCTTCTTTACGACAGTAATCACGTCGTTGATCGCCCTGGAATGACCGATGATCCCTTCGATGTTGAACTTATCGTACAGGGCCTTCTGGAGCTCATCGGTCTTTTTCAAAAGCTCCGTCCGTTCAAGTGCCCTCTTGACCGTCAGGATCACCACTTCCTTGTCAAGAGGTTTCGTGAGAAAATCGAAAGCCCCTTTCTTCATGGCCTCCACTGCGGTCGGAACATCTCCAAAAGCGGTCATCAGAACAACCGTCAATTCAGCTTTGAGGGATTTCATCCGTTCAAGAAGGACGATGCCGTCCATCCCCGCCATCTTGAGGTCCGTAAGAACAACTTCAGGTTCATGGGACTTGATGACCCTCAGGGCTTCTTCACCGGAAGAAGCGCTGTACGTCTCATACCCTTCGTCAGAGAGAATCGCCTTGAGAATATCTCTCTGTTTCGGTTCGTCATCTACAACGAGTACGACGGCCATGACGCTTCATAATCCTTTGCGAGTTATGAATCCGATCCTTCAGAATCGTTAATTGGGCAGCGGCAGGCGGATAACAAAATTGCTGCCCTGGTTTTCAATGCTGGTGAATTCGATGGCCCCGCCGTGCTCCTCTATAATGCGTTTCGTGAAGGCGAGACCAAGGCCGAGACCGTTGGTCTTCGTGGTAAAAAAGGGCTCAAAGATCTTATCCACGTTATCTTTTGCGATGCCGGTGCCGGTATCGCTGATATTGAGGATGAAATTCCCGTTGTCCCTGGCGGTCTGCATGGTGAGTGTCCCGCCCTCGGGCATGGCCTGAAAGGCGTTCGTTACAATATTGAAGACACAGGTCTTCATCAGTTCAACATCCAACATCATGTCGGGCAGGCAGTCGTATTTTTCTACGATGGAAATCTTTTCCGAATCCGCCTTGGCCTTGATGATATCTATGATGTCCTTAAGAAGTTCATCGATGTTTACATACTGAATGTTCATTTTCAAGGGTTTTCCGTAATCCAGAAACTCGGTCACGAGCTTGTCAAGCCTGCGGATTTCCTGTTTGATGCTGGAGATCAGGGTTTCGAAGTTGGCGGCCGACCCCCCTTTTTCCGGGGCGTATTTCGCCTTGAGGTGATCTATGCTGAGGCTGATATAGTTCAGGGGATTCCGGATCTCGTGGGCGATCGTTCGAGCCAGCTGCCCGACAGCCGAGAGGTGTTCCGCTTCCCGCAGACGCTCTTCCAATTGCTTGTTCTCCTTGAGTCTTCGAACCATGTCGTTGAAGTTCTGCATGAGATCACCGATCTCATCTTTCCGGTCCACGGGGAGCTTCTGATTCAGATCTCCCGCCGCGACCCGTTTCGCCGCTGTAACGACATGATGGATGGGTTCCGTGTACCAGAGGGCGAGCAGAATGGATATGAAGATGCCGAAGGCGAAGACAAGCAGGGTGGCGATAATGCGTTTGATGGTGTTTCGCCGCTGGAGCGCCGAGATGTCTTCCATGTTCACCTGGAGATGGATATAGCCGTAATTGGTCTGGCCCGCGATGACCGGTATCATGACGTTGTACGTCTTGCCTTCCTCGGAGACCTGCTCGCCGAGCTGGGCCTTGATGATCAATGCCCTTTTCTTCGGGCTCAAGGGCAGTCCGACCTTCGTGGGGTTCGAACTGGCGATGATCTGCTCCGCCGGGCTGATGACGGAGACCTCGTTGATTCCCTTTTTCTTCAGAGTCTTGAGATAGTATTCGAGTCCGGATTCCTTCGATGATTGGCTTCCCGTGACCCTTTCCACGCCGACCTGGATCAGCTTCGTCAAATCGGCGGTCTGGTTCTCGAACTCGCGCAGCAGTGCCTGCTCCGCCTGCCAGTGAAGAATGAGCAGGACGGACAGCAGGGTAAGGCTCAGAAAAAGCATCATGGAAATGAGCTTTTTGTTGAGAGAAAGATTCAGAAAATATGTCTTGTAGGTATCGAGTTTGAACAGTCGATGCATTTTACGCTATTGTCCTTATAGAGGAGTCCTCACGGTTATTTTTCATGAAAACGAATTTACACCAATTTTTGAAAAATTACCACTGATCATGACCCCCTGTCAATCGAAGTAAGGATCTGTTATTTTACTTGACTTTTCCCCCTCATAACATAAAAAGCAATGACGGCCGAGTCGGGGGAAAACGGCGACATCGATGAAGGCTGTTTTCAAATCTCCTTCATAAGGAAAAAACATGGACTGGTTCCTGCAGTTTTTTGATATGCTGCTTCACCTTGACAAATATCTCGATATGGTTGTCAGGGACTACGGCGCCTGGACGTACGGGATTCTCATCCTGATCATCTTCTGCGAAACGGGTCTCGTGGTCACTCCCTTCTTCCCCGGTGATTCCCTGCTTTTCGCGACAGGCACCTTTGCAGCTATCGGTTCGTTGAAAGTCGAGTGGATCGCTGTCTCTCTCGGCCTGGCGGCCGTGGCGGGCGATTCAACGAACTACTGGATCGGCTATTTCACCGGTCCGAAGGTCTTCACTCAGGAGAAATCCCGCTTATTCAAAAAGGAGTATCTTCTCCGGACGCAGCGGTTCTACGATCAATACGGGAGAAAGACCATCATTCTCTGCCGGTTTGTGCCCATCATCCGAACCTTCGCTCCTTTTGTGGCCGGTATCGGGCGAATGCCCTACAAAATTTTTCTGACCTACAGCGTGGTGGGAACGACCTTCTGGATCTCCATCTTCGTCTTCGGGGGTTATTACTTCGGGAACATCCCGATCGTGAAAGAGAATTTCACCCTTGTGATTCTGGGCATTATTTTCGTCTCTGTTCTGCCGGGCATCATAGAATTTGTCCGCCACCGGTATTCCTCTGGAAAAACCCTGTGAATGTTTTGAACGGAAATCAGGGAGGTCCTCACATGAAAATCAGATTTCTCGGCGCCGCCAGAGAAGTGACAGGATCCTGCTTCCATCTTTCTCTGGACGATGTGGAACTTCTGGTGGACTGCGGCATGCATCAGGGGAAAAACGGCGAGGAAAGAAATGAAACCGCATTTGAATTCAATCCGGCGAGAATCGACGCTCTTTTCCTCACCCACGCTCACATCGATCATTCGGGACTCGTGCCGCGTCTCGTGCGGCAGGGATTCAAGGGACGGATCATCACGACCCCGGCCACAGCAGACCTGGTCGGGATCATGCTCCGCGATTCGGCTCATATCCAGGAGAAAGATGCCGAATGGCTGACCCGAAAATCCCGCCGCAAAGGAAAGGAAAAACTTTTCGAGCCTCTTTACACGATGAGCGATGTGGAAGCCATGATTCCTCTTTTCAGCCGGAAGGATTACGGAGAAACAGGAAAGATGAATCGCGGAATCAAATACCGTTTCACGGATGCCGGTCACATCCTTGGCTCCGGGACGCTGGAGCTTTGGTACAAGGTTGACCGGGGAGAAAAGAAGATCGTCTTCTCCGGCGATATCGGGAAAAAGGGGAACCCCATCATCAACGATCCCCGTCATACGACCCAGACAGACTACGTGGTTGTGGAGTCCACGTATGGCAACAGGCTGCACAAGGGGATGGAGGAGAGCATTGAGGAACTGAGGGATGCCATTGAATCCACCTTCAAAAAAGGGGGAAACGTCCTGATTCCGTCCTTCGCCGTGGGAAGGACTCAGGACCTTCTCTACATTCTGAACAAACTCGTGAGGGAGCGGAAACTCCGGCCTCTGAATGTTTACGTGGACAGCCCTCTCGCTGAAGAGGCCACCCGGATTTACCTCTCCTATCCGGAATACTATGATGAAGAAGCAAGAAAATTATTTCAGCTCAAGGACGGGGACGCCGTGAATCTTCACTTCACAAAAAACGTCGAAGATTCCCAGAGAATAAACAAGATCCGTTCCGGTGCCGTGATCATTGCCGGGAGCGGCATGTGCGAGGGCGGCCGCATCAGGCATCATCTGAAGCACAACCTCTGGCGGTCCGAATGCAGCATTATTTTCGTCGGCTTTCAGGCGGCGGGGACCCTGGGCCGGCAGATCGTGGACGGTGCAAAAACGGTCCATTTCCTCGGGGAGGATTTTGCTGTGAAGGCCCGGGTTTGCACGATAGGCGGTTTCTCAGCTCATGGAGACCAGGGAGAACTTCTGGAATGGCTGAGCACATTCTCCACAAGTCCCGAAGTCTTCATCGTTCACGGCGAAGAAACGAGCGCCCTGGCATTCGAGAAGGCTGTGAAGGAAAAGCTGGGCCTTGTAACGCATGTCCCGCATCTGGGAGAGGCCTGGGAAATATAGCCGCAACAATCACAGCAATGCCGGATCTTCAAAAACGGGCATCAGGCATTCAGAAGTTTGCCGCTTCAGTCCCAAAAAACGCCGAAGGACATCATCAACAAAATCAGTCCACGCCCAGGATAATATTTGACGCTTTTACGACGGCGTAGACCTTCTTTCCTTTTTTCAGATTCAGTGTTTTGGCCGACACGTTGGTTATGATGGATACCAGTTCTGTCCCGCCGGGCAGCACGAGTGTTACCTCGGAATTCACGGCGCCTGTCACGATACCCTTCACCTTACCTTTCAGTACATTTCTTGCGCTGAGTTTCATGATAAACCTCCTTCTTTTCATTAAATGTTTTTTCGCTTCCTTCCCATTCATTTTGTTTGCTTGAACCCTTGACCCCTCGAAGACCTGGATGTGTTCATCCGTCATTGCGAGACCACTATTCGTCCTTCAATTTCCGGTCGAACGGGAGAGTGTTTTTTTAGGTAGTCCACGAAGGCATCTCTTGCCGCGTCACCGTAATGGACATTCTTCCCTTTCTTGAAAAGGGAGAATTTGTCTCCTCCCGCCGCCAGAAAGTCATTCGTCACAACACTGTAAACTCTTTCCAGTTTCAGCGGAACGCCATGGACCTCCGCAGTCATTACACGCCGGCCGACGGGTTTTGTCAAATCGTATTTCACCTTTAAGCCGGAAACCTGCAGAATTCCGTATTCCATCGCCGCATTCTGTTCGAGGATTCGAAGCACCTGCTTGCCCGTGAGATCCATGCGGAGCAGGACATTGTCGAAAGGAAGAAGGGAATAGACCTGCTCCAGGGATATCTTTCCTCTCGGGATGTCCGCGCGGATACCGCCGCTGTTCTGAAAGGCGATGTCCGACCCCGCCGCCTCTCGCATGGCATCGCAGATCAGATTGCCGACATTCGATTCCCCCCGGGAATTTCGGGTGAGGTCCACCTCCGTCTCTCCCGCGACGGCGGCGAATCGTTCCCTGATCTGCCGATGGTAGGCTTCCACCAGCTGTGCAATATCCGGGTCAAAGGGATCGTCCTTTCCGGAATATATTTTCTTTAACTCATTTTTTTTCGTGAAGGCGGTGATCCGGCTGTGTTCCGCGTCGAAGGTGATGTTCAGCACACCCAGGTAGAACCCGTAGCACCCGGCCTGAACGATAATCGTTCGGTTCAAGAGGACGGGATCGTTCACGGCGGTGTGGCTGTGACCGCCCACGATCACGTGAATGCCGGAAACATCTTGCGCCATTTTCCTGTCCGCATCTAGACCCGAGTGGGAAAGGACTATGATCAGTTTTGCCCCCTTCGCCCTCGCGTCTTTGATGATCCGAGGGAGCACGGCCATCGGATCGAGAAACGTCAGCCCGCTGACGTTATCGGGCTTTGTCATGAATGCCGTCTCCGGTGTCGTGATTCCGATCACGGCTGCCTTGATGCCTTTCCGCGCCAGGAGGATGTAAGGCTTCACCCCTGGGAGATAGTCCCCTTTCCCGTCCACGATGTTTGCCGAGAGGAAGGGGAGGCGAGCCGATGTCCGCAGATGGTCGAGGACGTTCTTGCCCCAGTCGAACTCGTGGTTTCCGATCACCATGGCGTCGAAGTTCAGGGCGTTCATGATTTCTACGACCGGCGCGCCGCGAAAGACGTTGGACAGGGCCGTCCCCTGAAACATATCCCCGCCCGAAAGAAGCAGGGTCCCCCGGGGATTCTTTTGCCTCTCCCGAGAGATCATATGGGCCATCCAGGCGGCGCCGCTGACCGGTCTGTCCGGATCGACAGCCTTCTCAATGGACGGGAGAATATGTCCGTGGGTGTCATTCACATGCAGGATCGTGATCCGGACAGGGGAGCGGGCTGCGGCGAAGGATGTTGTTAAGAGAAGGAAAACGAGAGAGAAGATAAAAGCAATGGCAAAATATCCTCTCTTTGAAAACCTTTTCCCTGCGAATCCCGTCTCTATTCTTTCCCTGAACATGCCGGCTGCACCTTTGATAGGGTCATCTATTTCAAAATGAAACCGGCATCAGATTATAACGACATGGAAAATGATTCAAGGATAAAAGGGTGATTTTCTTCTGATCACATGGATGGCCGTCGCCTTGAACGACGCCGTAACCTCTATCCCTTCCCGAAGAGACAGATCATTGATGGCATTGCGCGTGACATAGGCGGCGAGAGGGAATCCGCAGTCTATTCTCACTTTATAAAATGCGCCGGAAGGAATGATCCTTTCCACCGTTCCCATGAAAACGTTTCTCGCGCTTGTCGCGGATGCAGGGCCCGATTCCGAAAGGGTCACATTCTCCGGCCGGATACAGAGAACAACGTCTTCGCCGGGGGCGGCTTCTCCCACGGTCTCCACACTGCGGCCGAAAGCGGATATCAACAAGGCGCTTCCGTTCTTTTCTGCCACTTTTCCGGGCAGGATCGTCTCGGTTCCCACGAAAGAGGCGACCCATTCATCCGCGGGATGGTTCATCACCTCTTCGGGACCGCCTTCCTGGGCGATCTTCCCGCCGTTCATCACCGCGATTCGATCGGAGAGCCGGATGGCTTCAAGCCGGTCATGGGTGGCCATGAAGGTAGTGGTTCCTGTCTCCCGGATGGCCTGTTCCAGATCGTCAATGATCGATTCGCGGGCCGGCGGATCAAGTGAGGCGAAGGGTTCGTCAAGAAAAAGAATTTCAGGCCGCGTGGCGAAGGCCCGGGCGAGGCTTGTTCGCTGCGCCTCTCCTCCGGAGAGGGTCTTGGCGGAGCGGTCCGCCAGGTGGGAAATTCCGAATCGGGCGAGCTGTGCCGCGGCGGTATCCCTTATTTCCGATCCTTTGATGCCGCGGATCCTGAGGCCCGAGGCGACGTTTTCGATCACGGTGGTATCGAAGAGAAGGGGCTCCTGAAAGACCATGGCGAGTTTCCGGCGGTATTGAATGACGGAGTGATTCGAGCCGATTTTATTTCCTCTGAAATAAACGTCTCCCCGCGAGAAGGGAATGAGATGAGCCAGGACCTGAAGCAGGGTTGTTTTTCCCGCGCCGTTAGGCCCGATGAGAGAAAGGATCTCCCCTTCCGTTATGGAGAGGGAAGGGACATCGAGAATGAGGGTGCCGCCCCTCCTCACCTGCAGGTTTTTAGACTCCAATACGGGTATGATGGTTTTGTTCATCTCGGCCGTTCCCTCTGCTGGATCTGCGTGAGGATGAGATTGATGAGATAGGCAAAAATGAGGAGGATGATTCCCAGGGCGATGGCGATGTCGAAATTGCCCCGGCTCGTTTCCATGACGGTGGCCGTTGTAAGAACCCGGGAGTAGCCCTTGATGTTTCCACCGACCATGATAGACGCCCCGACTTCGGAGATGACGCCTCCGAAACCTGCCATGACGGCCGCCAGGAGAGGCAGCTTCGCCTCGCGGATGAGGATCCAGACCATTTGAACGCGGGTGGCGCCGAGGGCCAGGATCTGGAGCCGGAGTTTCTTCGGGAGCTGCTGCATGGCCGCAAGCGAAATCCCCGTGACGATAGGGGTGGCGATGATGGCCTGGGCAACGATAATGGCTGTTGGGGTATAGAGGATTTCAAGGAACCCCAGCGGCCCGTTGCGCCAGAGGAATATGGTGACAAAAAGCCCCACCACCACGGGCGGCAGGGCCATCCCCGTGTTGATGAGGCTCACGACGAATTTGCGTCCGGGAAAAGACGTGAGGGCGACGATGGTACCGACGGTGATCCCGATGACGAGGCTGATCAGCGTTGCTATTCCGGAGATCTTGAAGGACAGCCACGTGATTCCCATCACCTCGGGGTCCAGGGAAAAAAGGAGGCGGAAGGCCTCCTTGATTCCGTCAAGGATGATGTCCATAGCTCCCTCTTGCTACATGCCCAGCTTCTCTTCTTTCTTGCCCGCGTCAGGGAAGAACAAAGGTGATCCGAATTTGTCCACGCCGAAGGTTTTTATGATCTTCTGAACTTTTTTGGAAACCATGAAGTCGGCAAAGGCCTTCGCGCCTGCGGCGTTCACCTTTGGCCATTTTGCGGGGTTCACCTGGATCACGTGATAAATATTGAGCAGGATGGGATCCCCCTCCACCAGGATATCAAGCCCCAGATTCTTTTTCAGGGCCAGATAGGTTCCGCGGTCGGCCAGCGTGTAGCCCTTTTTCTCCGCGGCTACATTGAGGGTCTGTCCCATGCCCAGCCCGGTCTGCTGGTACCATTTCTGTCCCTCGGGATGGATGCCGGTTTGCTTCCACACCCCCTTCTCCTTGGCGTGGGTACCGGAATTGTCTCCCCTGGAGAGGAACAGAGAACCCGTCGATGCCATTTTCTGGAAAGCCTCCGACGCGGACCTCAATCCTTTGATTCCGGCGCTGTCATTCGGCGGTCCGACAATGATGAAATCGTTGTGCATGACAATTCGTCTGTTGATCCCGTTACCTTTCTCCATGAATTTCTTTTCCGCTGCGGGTGAATGGACAAGAAGGACATCGGCCTCTCCCTTCTTACCCATGGCCATGGCCTGGCCGGACCCTACGGCTATGGTCTTGACAAAATAACCCGTCTTCTTCTCGAAGACAGGGATGAGGACATCCAGGAGACCCGAATCCTGTGTGCTCGTTGTTGTCGCGAGGATAATGCTTTTCTGCGCCTTTGCGGCTTCCACGGGCAGCATCCCGGACGCCAGAAAAATGGCCGCTGCGATCGATAACAGGATCCCCCATTTTGATACCTTCTGCATTCTTTTCATGATCCACCTCACTTGATAACGTTAAAACCTCCTTGTCGGGAGGACCGGGGTTTGGCCCCGCGGAACATTCTATTTTATTCCTGACTGCGCCGCCCTCCATTCTTTCGAATTGGGAAAGAAAAGAGGGCTTCCATACTTGTCTTTGCCGAAATCGCGGATGATCTTCTGACCCTTCCCGGGATTGGTAAGCCACTTCACGAAAATCAGGGTATCCCTGTGATTCACTCTCTTGAATTTTGCGGGGTTGACCGGAATGAGAGAAATGTAGTTCAGAAGGGCCTTGTCGTTTTCCACCAGGATGACGAGCTTGATCTTGTCTTTGAGGGAAAGGAACGTGGCTCGATCTATGGACACATAGGCGCCTTTCTGGTCTGCGAACCGGAGCGTGGACGCATTGCCCTCGGAGCCCTTTTCATAGGTGATGTACCAGGAGCCGGAGGGCTTGATCCCGGCCTTTGCCCATAGGGTCATTTCCGCCACATGGGTCCCCGACTTATCCCCTCGGGTAATGAAGGGGGACATTTTTACGGAGATTTTCTTGAGGGCGTCACCTGCTGTCTTCATTCCTTTTATCCCCGCGGGGTCGTTCGCTGGACCCAGAATCACGAAATCGTTGTACATCAGATCGATCCTCTCGGTTCCGAAGCCTTCGTTGATGAACTTCTCTTCGAGAGACTTCGCGTGGACCATCACGAGATCCACATTTCCCTTCCGGGCGATCTTGAGGGCGGCCCCTGTCCCTGCGCTCACATGGCGTACCCGGATGCCTGTTTCTTTTTCAAATTGATTCTCCAGCACATCAACAATTCCTGAATCGACGGGGCCTATGGTGCTGGCAAGCAGTAAAAGTTTGCCGCTGCCGGCCGAACATGGACCAGGAACAGCTAATATCAGACACAGAAAAACCGCTATGAATACTTTCTTCATCATTCATACCTCCCCAATAAGTCTGTTCATGCCATGGAATGAAAGGTTTATTTAATGACTCGAATGGAGAATCTTGCCCGAGTCTTTGAAATCGTAACCTCCCAACGGTTCAACCTTACCGCGAAATTCTTTGGATTGAAGGACATTCATGAACGCCTGGACGCCCTTCTGGAAAAAGGTGGGCTGATCCAGGATCATGTCGAAGCTTTCCCGCGTGATGGGGATGAAGGAAAGCCCGAGGAGCTTTGACACGGCAGCCGTGGCAATCCCCGCGTCCGCGTCTTTCGAAAGGATGGAAAGTCCGACTTCAAAATGGGTATAGACTTCTCTCTCGTAGCCCTGGATCTTGGCGGACGGTATGCGCCGTTTCTTCAGCTCGCCATCCAGAAGGATCCGGGTGCCGGACCCGGCCTGCCGGTTGATGAACCGGACCCCCTTTCTTGCAAGATCCTCGAACCCGTGAATCTTCAGAGGATTCTTTCGGGCGACGAGAAGGCCGAGGTCACGGTAGAAGAGATTCACCACGACCGCCTTCAGGTTTGGAAGATAAGCAGAAAGAAACGGGATGTTGTAGACGCCGCTTGAGGGGTCTAAAAGGTGAGACCAGGCGATATCCGTATAGCCCTTGTTCAGGATCTTCAGTCCCTCCGTGCTCCCCGTATTGGCGGAAAAAATGTAAAATTCAGGGTGCTCTTTTTTCATATGGGTTTGAAGCATATCGAGAATGGGATCGTTGCTCCCCGAGGCGAGAAGGCCCCCTTCAATCCGGCGGCTTTTTTCCCGGGCTTCCCTGACGCCGCGCTTCGCGCTCGATTCGATCCACTCATCGATGATTTTTTTCGGGAAAATCCACTTCCCCGTGACTCGCGTCGCCGGGATTTTCTTTTCCTTGATCAGGGCATAGACCTGCTTCTCGTGAATCCCCAGGTAATGGGCTATTTCCTTTGTGCTCATCATGTCTTCGGGCATGCGGTTCTCCTCCGACGTGCGGGAATATTCTTTCTGATTCCGACAAATTATTACCTGTATTCGCTTATAACCAAAACCGCCGCGGGTCAAGCCTTTTCCCTGTTTCCAGAAAAAAGCCCCGCAAAGATACGGGGCTTTTTTCAAAGAGGCTTCTTGTTAGAAGTTCAGGGTCAGTTTGTGCATGAGCAGCCAGTCGTTTCCGATCGTGTTGGTCGAACTTGTTCCCTTGAAGGCATCGCCAGCCCAGAGGTAACCATAGCCGATCATGTATGTTAGGTTGTCATAGATTTTGTAGGTTGCCGTGATGTCGAACTCTGTACCGATCTTGTCGTCCACATAGGTCTTGGAGGCCAGACTGCCATCAGTAGCGATTGAGCTGTAAGTCGTTTTTTGGTTGAGCGTCATCATGCTGTAGCTCGCGAAGAACTCAAGCTTTTGGATGGATTTGATGCCGGCAAAGATTTGATAGAGCGTGAAGTTCTCTGCTCCCTGACCACTGTAGCCATTGTATGTCAAGTTGGTACCCAAACTCCCTGCCCAATAATCTAAATCGCTGTTGAGAAAGATCAGGCAGGGCTTATATTCCCGACCGCTTTTAACTCCGCCTTCGTACTTGTCCTTCGTTGCGCCGTCGTCGCCCTGTACATAGGCATACTGGCCGCCAAAGTAGACTGGTCCCATCGTGTACTGAGCTTTGGCATACCAGTTCCAGCCGCCCAGGCTGACATTGGTATAGCCGGCCTGGTTGTATGAGATGTAGTCGCCCATCTGGTAGTTTGCCTCGGCCTCAAGGTAAAGACTACCGAAGGTTCCTCTGAAATATGGATTAAACTTCTGGCGCTTGTAATAGTTGTCCTGTCCAGCACCGGCAGGGGCACTCGTATTTCCTGTCTTGTCGTTGTAGAAGGTGTAGCCCAGACCCGCATCGCCTGTGGCCCACTTGTAGTATATGGAACCCTTCCACTGGTCATAATCATTATCTGCTTTGGTTCCCGTCAATGTATAGTTCGACGACCATTCCTTTTCCTGCTGTTTTTCATACCCGATGTAACCTGACCAGGGACCGTTGAAATAATAGTAACGGATGACGCCGGCGGAAGCTTCAGTATCCGCAAAAGCCGTTCCTGTCGTGCCCGACCCGTGGTAACCGACACGGAGGTTACCGGGACCGACTTTTGCATCTACGTAGGCGCGTGAGAACTCGATGTTTTCCTTAAGCTTCGTGCCGGCTGTCGTAGTGCGGTCGTCCGTATCTGCTGGTGCACGACCCTGGCCCCAGACCTTGTCAAGAACGTCGAAACGGGTCACTAAACTCAGGCCGTCTGATACCTTGAAAATCGTGTTTACTCTCAGCTTTTGAGCATAGAACCCTTGGGTTGCTTTTTCCGGATCTGTCAGGGCACGGTTTCTCTCCAGATAGCCCGCGGCATAGTATGCACCGCTGAACTTAATGTCCGCGGCGAGAACGGGCATGCTGAGGGCCGCAATGAGACCGACAGCAAGCAAAACAACAAACAATCTCTTCATGTCTTTCCTCCTTAGAAATTTTATTTATGAACGTTTTCCCCTTTCGGGTGCAAGAATAAGCGGACTCTTGTTACAGGATGATAACAATCCAATGAAAATGCCGTTAAAATTTTTTATTTCGCTGTGGAAATATATCAAAAATACTCTCCCCCGGCTTCCTCAAATGGAAGCTTTCTGTAGATTATTTGCGGAAAAATGTCAATAAATATTTACAATATATTACATATTACGACAAATAATCATGATGAAAGCGAATTGGGAACGCCCTTTTCTTCGCCTGCCACCCGGATTTCCTAAGACCTTCAATCATTGCAAATCAGACAGGCACATTTAACCGTTTTACCTTTGCTTTTCCCGTTGACACGCCCGGGACGCTTCTTTATAGTGAAAGCATGCCTTGGTGAAATGTTCTTCTCGTCTTTTTTGCTGTGTCGTTACTCTAAACTCAGAAACTCTGAACTCGAAACTGTCTGTTCGCCATGCCTCTTCTGACTCTGTATTTCCAGCTTCATCAGCCCTTTCGGCTTCATCCCGACCGCGATAAGTTTCTCTGGGATGAAAAGAACCGCGAGATCTTTCTGAAGGTTGCCGATAAATGCTATCTGCCGGCCGTCAACCTTTTCACCGATCTCATCCGGCGCCACCCCTCCTTCAAAGTCACCTTCAGCATGTCGGGAACGTTCCTGGAACAGGCGGAGCTTTACAGACCGGAGGTTATCATAGCCCTCCGGCGGCTGCGCGAAGCCGGAGAGGAGAAAAACCAGGTCGAGTTTCTTGACGAGACATACTACCATTCACTAGCCGGTCTCTTCGCGGACGAGAAAAAAAAGGAGTTCCGTGATCAGGCCTCCCTTCACCGAGAGACCATGAAACGGCTTTTCGGAGTTCTTCCTTCGTCTTTCCGGAACACGGAGCTCATGTACAATAATGAGATCGCCGCGGCTGTGGCCGACATGGGGTACCGGTCCATGCTCTGCGAGAAGAGAGATGACATGTTCATGCTGGGGGACCGGCCGGTCTCTTCCAACGCTGTTTTTAAGGCCAAAGGCACAAACCTCGTCGTCATTCCCCGGAACAGGGAATTAAGCGACGACGTCGCCTACCGATTCCCCCATGACCCCGTTACAGCGGAGCAATACGCCGCCCATATCGCCCGCGTGGACGGAGAGGCCGTCCTTCTGGGTTATGATTTCGAACACATCGGGGAACACATCTGGGAAGACAAGGGTATCTTTGAATTCTGGCGGGAGTTTCCCGGGGCGCTTGCCCGGCATCTCAATGTTGTTCTGACAAACCCCACGGAGATCGCGGAACGATTCAAAGAAGCCGACTGTCCGGTCGTGGATATCCACGGGCTGTCCACTTCTTCCTGGGCCGACGCCGGCAGGGATACCTTCGGCTGGCTGGGAACGCATACCCAGTATGGAGTGTTTCAGGACATCGAAGGGATGGAGGCGGAGGCGCGAAAGACCGGAGGAGATTTCCTGAAAAAATGGCGGAATCTGACCACCTCGGACCAGATCTATTTTCTCCACGAGCGAATCGGCGAAGATCACGCCGTGCACTCCTATTTCAATCCTTACGGGGGCTCCATCAGCGAGGCCACACACATCCTGACGCGAAAGATAGACGACCTGCAATTGTCCATGAGGCAGTTTCAGCTCCTGAAAAAAAGGGAGAAAACAGCGGTGCTCATCATCAGCCCGGAGACGGGGAGATTGCCGGAAGACATGGGGGCCCTGGCCAAATACATTTCGGGGAAAAGCGGCGGCCAGGGGGAGGTGGTTTCGGCGCTCTGCGAGGGACTCATCGATCGGGGAATCGAAGTGCATCTGGCCACGCTGAATCTGAAAAAAAGGTTTCAGCGGGAAGCCCAGATGAGCGAGCACCAGTGGAGGGAAGTCCGCTACAAAATAGATCCTGACAAGATACATCTTGCGAGTTCAGCCGTCTTTGCCAACCTGCTCAGCGCCTATTCGGGAAACCCTCTTCTGACGGCCGCCGAATTTCAGCGGGAGATCACCAACAACGTCATCAAGACGGTGAGGGCGAAATGCGAGGGGAAACTCATCATTCACAGCCATGACTGGATGGCGGGAGGCGCCATCACGGCTTATGCCAAATCCACGGGACTTCCCGTCCTCCACACCGTTCACAACGTTTTCACGGGTCATATCCCCCTGGAGATGCTCTTCGGCGTCGATCTTGAAAGCCTGAACGACTATCTTTACTATTCCGAGGAGTACGGCAAGCCATGCGTCGACTGCCAGGCCACGGCCGTCAAGGACGCCACACTCGTCAATTTCGTCGGTGAGAAGTTTCTCAGGGAGGTCGTGGAAGATTATTTTCTGGACAGGCCGATTGTTCCTCGCAGCGTGCGTCAGGAGGTCAAGGAGAAGTATTACAGCAACTCCGCCCTGTCCATCATCAACGCCCCTTCGCCTACCATGTATCCGGAAAGATGCAGGCACTGCGTGAGAAATTTCAGCCCGAATGATGATGTGCTGGGAGCGAAGAAGGAAAACCTCCTGGAATTTCAACGGCGGACCGGGCTTACCGTCAACGAGAACGCTATCCTTTTCTACTGGCCTTCCAGGCTCGACCCCACGCAAAAGGGTGTCGAGATCCTTGAAGACATTGCTTTGAAATTTTGCATTGAACACGGGGATGTGCAGATCGCCATTGTCGGGAGCGGTGTGGGAAATGACCGCACCCACGAAGATATCTTGGGAAGGATCGCCCGGATGTCCGGTGGAAAGATCGTTTTCCATTCTTTCAGCGAAGAGCTTTCCATGCTTGGCTACGCGGCGGCGAACGACGTGTTCGGAGCCTCGCTCTATGAGCCCTGCGGGCAGATCGACCAGATCGGGAATCTCTTCGGCGCAACGGCAACGAACCGTGACACGGGCGGTTACCACGACAAGATCAGGGAGCTGAGACTCACCCTGGACGGCTTTCCGCAGGATGTGGGGAATGGGTTTCTCTTCCGGGATTATGATTCCAGCGGGCTCTGGTACGGACTGGAAAAAAGTGTCCAGTTCCATAGAAAGCCGCCAGAGGTCCGGGAGCCCCAGATCAGGAGAATCATGAGAGAGGCCCGGGAAAAATATGACCCCGGCAGCATGATCAACTCCTATATCCGGGTTTACGAACGGCTCAACGGCGGAAAACCCCTCATTTGAAATTCGGCTTTCGCTTCTCCTTCTGCGCCCTGACGCCTTCTCGGGCGTCATCGCTCATGAAGACCGGCATGCCAACCTCCACCTCCAGATCGAGGGCCTCGAGGAAAGGCTTGCCCTGGATGCGTCTGGAAAAGCTCACCATCGCGCGGATGGAACGCGGCCCGTTGTTCGCGATGGTCTCCGCGAGGGACAGGGCCTCATCCATCAATTTCTCCCGTTTCACCACCCGGTTGAGAAAACCCCACTCGTGGAGTTTCGCCGCGCTGAAGTTGCCGCCCGTGAGGAGAATTTCCAGAGCCCGCGTCTGGCCGACCTGCAGGGGAAGGAAGACATTCGAACCCCCGACAGGCATGATGCCGAGGGTCGTTTCCCGCATCTGGAAAATCGCGTCCTCGGAAGCGACGCGCAGTTCGCAGCCCATGACCATTTCGAATCCGCCGGTAAGGCAATAGCCGTGCACCGCCGCAATGACCGGACGGTCAAGCTCCCTGATTTTCAGCATGGCCCTGCTCACGGCCCTGTTGTCCGAGATGAGCCATTTCTCGCCCTCCGTCTCGGGCTTGCGCGCGCCCGTGAGAATGGGGATTGCCGTTTTTAGATCCATCCCGGAACAGAAGATATCCGGAACAGCGGAATAAAGAACAATCGCCCGGATGGAATCATCGTTCTGGCATTCCTCCCAGACCTTGAACAGATCGAGCAGCGTATCCGGACCGAGGGCGTTTCTCGTTTCCGGGGTATTGATCCCCACCTTCGCGATGTGGCCTTCTTTCGTGAAATCGACTCCCATGTGAACCTCCGATTCAAAGTTTATGAGGCATCGTAGTCCGAAACAGGCCATGAATCAAGGAAAAGGACGCCGGCGAAAATTGAGGCTTGAAATTCCAGGAGAGATTTGCAATACAGACCCATGAAAAAAGATCCTTTTCATCTTTTACCAGAAAGGCGGAAAACGGAAATGCCACCGGAAGAAAATCTTGAGCTCTATCTGAAGCCGACCCCCTTTATAGACAGCGATTCACCGTCCATCGTGGAATTCGCGAAACAATCCATCGGCGACGCGAAGAGCGACGTTGAAAAAGCGGTGAAGCTCTTCTATGTGGTTCGGGATGAGATCCGGTATGATCCCTATAACATCAGCATCACCCATGAGGGTTTGAAAGCGAGCATCATCCTGGAGCGGCGTTTCGGTTACTGTGTGGCCAAGGCGATCGTGCTGACAGCGGCGGCCAGGGCCATTGGCATTCCCGCGCGCCTCGGCTTTGCCGATGTCATCAACCACCTGGCCACGGAACGGCTCAAGAGCCTGATGCGGACGGATATATTCGCCTGGCACGGCTTCTCGGAACTGTTTCTCGACGGCCGCTGGGTGAAAGCGACGCCCACCTTCAATATTTCGCTTTGCAGGCGCTTCGGCGTGAAACCCCTCGAATTCGACGGCCGCCATGACGCCCTTTTCCACGAATTCGACAGCAGGGGCAACCGGCACATGGAATATGTCAGCGACCACGGCTCACTGATCGCGGGAAACTTCGAGAAAGAAGCCATGGAGGAGAGGAAAAAATAGAAAAGGGTTCAAGAAAATTTTGTAATTTATCATCCTTGTTTTTTTTGTCATCCCTGTGGAAGCAGGGATCCAGTTCTTACAAAAGATGTGGATGCCGGATCGGGCCTGCCCCGTACCTGATACGGAGTCCTGCATGAAAAAAGTTTGCGTCAGTTTTCCTTCAGCAGCGCGGCGGCTTCCTCCATGGATGCCGGCTCCTTGAGCCTTGTCATTTCCGCCGGGGATTCCTGAAAATTCTCCAGGGCGTTGAAGAACCGGTCCAGGACATCGCCGCTGAATGTGGGGATGAGAAAAAGGTGGGTGTGGGGGATGCGCCGCCCCCGGGCGTAGAGAAATATAAAGTCGGGGTCGAACTTTTTCATCATCCGGTTCGCCACGACGTTCGCGCACTTGAAGAGGCTCGCCGTCTCGTCTTCATTCAGTTCGTGCCACCAGGCGACGTGCCGCTTCGAGAGGACCAGGCAGTGGCCCTTCGTGTAGGGATGAATATCCAGGATGACCAGGGATAATTCGTCCTCGTAAACCTTGTAAGCCTTTGCCTTCCCCGCCACGATGTCGCAGAACACACACTTCTCTTCACTCTTTTCAGACATGGTCTTCCCCCTGAGATATAAATAATCTGCTTTTTACCGAGATGTTCCGCATTTTACAACTTTTTTAAGCCTTGAGTTGTCCTGACTTTTCCTGAAGCTCAAGGATGAGCCTGCGGATTTCCTCCGACTGTCCCTCGGTCCGAGACAGGAGCGCGTCAATGGTGGCGAGTTCATCCTGAACATACTTCAAGGCCTGTTTGCGCATCTCCTCGATGCTCCGGTTGATGCGGTCTTCCCACTGGGCGGCGAGACGCGACAGGTTCGCCTCGACTTCGTGAGCGATCTTGCTCAGGAAGTTCTTCTCGAAGAGCCGGCGGAAGATGAACATGGGGATAAGGAACCAGATGAGGTCAAAATGGTAATCGAAGGGTCTGACGGCCTTGATGTCCGGATGTTCGGGTTCGGAGACCTCGATTTTCCAGTCCGCCTCGGCAAGCCTGACCCCCAGAACCTTTTCGATATTCTGTCCCAGTAGGCTCCTGAAGGCTTCGAGGGATCGGGAAAAGCTTGCATGGGCCTTCTTGTGCGTCCCGTAGAAATGCCGGTGCTCCGTCTTCGAGATGCGCCTCATCTCCTCCGTCATGGTATCGGCCACCCATTCCTCATATTGTCGGGTCAGCCGCCAGAGGTTTCCCTGCCAGGCCGGCATCTCCTCGAGGAGCCTGCCTTTCACTTTATCTCGCAAGGGCTTTTGCAGTTGATCAAGGTAACTCATGATGAGGATGCGCGTCTGCCGCTGGTTCTCTCGTCCGATGATGAATAGCTCTTCACGAACAAGATCATCATTCACTTTCTCATCGAGAATCTGTTTGCGAAGCCCATCTCTGTCGCGGCCGGCTTGAAGGGACGATTTCAGGGCGATATCAAGGTAGCTGAGGCAGCCCTTCAGGAGAGACTGCATCTTGTACTGAAGAATCTTCCTGAACTCGAAATCACGGTTGATTGAAAGCTGGAAAAGAAGTCCCGCTTCCATGCGGTCACGGAATTTCTCCGTCTCGGCGCGCGTCGAATAGAGAAAGATCGGGAATTCCCGATTCAGCTCACGTTTCAGGGTGTCCTCGAAGAATCGGATAACCTCGGCCTGCTGCTCCTGGGAAAGGAGATCCACCTTGGTCAGGAGCAGAACGATCTTCGGGGTATGCTGCATCAGCTCCCGGATCAACTGGAGGTCGTTTTCAGAGAGCGGCCGGTCGGCGCTGACGGCAAGGAGCGCTGCTCCCACCTCGGGAAGCCAGTTTTCTGAGGTCTCCATGTGGTACTTGAAAACACTCCCCAGGCCCGGCGTGTCGACCAGACGAAGGCCGGCGTAATCCTTCAGAGACGGGAGCTCAATATCCACCATCTCCACGTTTTTCTGGTTGGATGGGTTTTTCGCCTCCGACGTGTAATCGTCAAGACGATTGATGTCCACCTCGGACCGGGTACCGTCAAAGAAGGACACCATCGCTTTCTCTCTATCACCGTAAGTCAGCCGGGAAATGACGGTGGTGACTGGGATGACGCCGACGGGAAGGATGAGCTTGCCGATCAAACTGTTCAGAAAGGAACTCTTCCCGGCCTTGAACTGGCCGAGGATCGCGACGTCAATCGGCGGGTTTTCGGCGAGCAGCCCTTTGCAGGCCTCGATCTGACGGTTCAGGGAGATGATCTGGAACTGCCTGCAGATCCCGCGGACGTCGTCCAGCAGAAGACCGGAGGCATCCTGGATACGGGTAAGCGATGGGCGTTGTGGTGTGTGCTCCATAATAAAAAACTCCTGCTTCCTCTGCAGGAGTTATCAGCCCTTCGGGCGGTTATCGGGTGAACTCCATCACCGTGATTGAATATTATCCGACACCGGTCATTTTTGTCAACCTCAATTAAATCTCAGCAGGTGTCCCTGACGCTTATCCCTGGACGACCCTCAGAAACTTCACCACAATCAGAATGAACAGCACTACAATGTAGACGCTCAAAAAAAGGAGGAGCACACGGGTGAATTTCGTCATTTTTACGCGCGGCATGGGATTCCCCTCACATTTTGACCCGGGTCACGATTCACTTCATGATATCATTGTAATTAATGATCCCCAGGATGCGGTCCTGGGGGTCCACCACCGGAATGATGCGGTAGTGATACTTGGTGAACATTTCCGCCACATCCTCCTGAAGATCATTCTCTTCAGCGGCGACCACGGGCGAGATCATGATGTCCGTCATGCTCACGTGGTCCGCGGTGAGGACGAGTTCTCGGAGGTCCACGACGCCCAGGAGCGTCTTCCCGTCGCCATTGACCACGTAGATATAGGAGATGCTTTCCGGTTCCCTGCCGGAATGCCTTAACTTCTCAAGCACGTCCCCGACGCGTTCCGTCTTGAGAACGATCATGAAGTCGGACGACATGATATCTCCTGCCGTGACTTCCCTTTCCGACATGATGTCCCGCACACGATCGGCCTGCTCCGGGCTGAGCAGGACCATGAGCTCCTCCACGTCGTCATGGGGCAGGACCGAAAAAAGACCGATCAGCTGGGGAACGGTCATCTCGGACAGGATGTTGCGGGCCCTTTCCGCGCGCAGACTCGCGATGATCTGGCGCTGTGCCCGCGGCTCTGCATCCACCAGGGTCTCAGCCGCTTTTTCCGAATCGAGGGCTGAAAAGAGGGCCTGCTGTTCATCGCCGGGCAGCTCCTCGAGAACATCCGCCAGATCCTCGCTGGGGAGTTCCAGCATCTGTTTGCGGGTCACCGACAGCGTCACCTTGTCCGTGATGACCGCGTCCTCCACGGAGAAGGGCTGAACGTATTTCCAGGAAATGAGATTGTCCTTGACCCAGCGTCGCTTGCCAATTCCAAGGCGGCGCAGGAAGCCGCCCATGGAGATATCAACATGGACCAGAAGCAGGTGCCCCCTCGTTTCCAGGAGATGAACGTCGTTCACGACTTCGCTTCTCCGGCCGTCGATGTCCAGAATGGTCCTTCCCATCAGATGCTTGTCCAGGAGGATCCATCCCGGCTGATCCACAAAAGGCGGAAAGATGTCGCCGCTGTCGGGGGGGTGGACGAAAACGGCGTCGTCTTCGATTTTCACGACTTTTTCCCACGGGATGAATTCCGTGGGTTTCCCCCAGCCATGTTCTATGTAAATCCCCAAGGCCTCCGGATAGGGTTCCGACAGGGTGAACACGAGATCCGTCAGTTTCCCGATGCGGTTCTTGATCTTTCCCTTGCAAACCGGTTTCTTGCTCAAATCCGAAAAATAGATGAATCGGTAGTTGCCGATGCCGCGGGGAATATCGACCATTCTTGATTTAGAGTTGAAACGTTCAGCCATGGCTCACCTCCGAAGACATCAGTCAAAAAGACCGGGAAACAGCGTGCCCACACCCATCAGCGTGGACATGATAACGACAAATACGATGATCGCGCCGTTGATGAAATTCTGTCGGCCCGTGTTGACGTGTTCGCCCATAAAGGATTTATCGTTCAGCAGCAGAATCAGGAAGATCAAAGACGACGGAAGAAGCGTCACCGCGACCACCTGGACAAACATGGTGATCGTGACCAGCGGCGCCCCGGGGATGAGAACCACGGCTCCGGAAGTGAAAAGCATGAAAAGGTAGATGAAATAGAACCAGGGTGCTTCCTTGACCCTCTGATTCAGAGAATGGGCCCAGCCGAAAACCTCTCCCACGGCCCAGGAGGTCGAGAGGGAGATGCAGAGGGCTCCGAGGAATCCGGCGTCAAAAAGTCCTATGGCGAAAAGTGTGCGGGCCAGGTCGCCCTGGCCCGCCGGCATGAGCGGCACCAGCGCCTCGGCGGTCTGCCTCGCATCTTCGATGAAAATCGGAGGCACGTGGTAATAGAATACCGCGCCCGTGGTGATGATGATGAAGATGGCGACCAGACATGTCAGCATGGACCCGAAGAAGGTATCCATCTTCCCGAATTTAATGTCGTGAATGTCGAGCCCCTTGTCCACCACCGCGCTCTGTTGGAAAAAAATCTGCCACGGCGTGATGGTGGTACCGATGTTGGCGAGGATGAAAAAAATCATCTCCCCCGAGAGTCCGCCCGGCATGTCGGGGCGGTAGAAGCCTCGAAAAACTTCATCCCATTCCGGCGCGGAGGGCGTGGTCATGGCCCAGAAGGCCGCCGGAATATAGACCAGGTTAAACAGACAGAAAAAGAGCGTCACTTTCTCGAAGGTCCAATATTTTCCTGTGAGAACCACGGCGAATAAAATAGCCGTCACGGCGATGAACGTCAGCCAGGGGGGTACGCCGAAGAGGCTCATGGCAGCCGTCATCCCGATGTACTCCGTCACGAGGGTCAGCCAGTTGATGACGGCGAGGTCAATGAGGGAAAACCAGCCCCAGAAAGGCCCGAAGCCTTCGAAGATGATCTCGGCGTGTCCGCGCTTGGTCACGGCGCCCAGCCGCACCGTCATCTCCTGAACGAAGTAAGCCATCGGGAAGAGGATGAAGAAAATCCAGAGGAGTGAAAACCCGTATTTGGATCCCGTGACGGCATAGGTGGAAATTCCGCCGGCATCGTTGTCCGCCACCATGACGATGATTCCCGGCCCGAGCACCGACAGGAAAATAATGAACTGCCGGCGCGTGCGATTCATGATGTGAATGCCCTTGCTGATCCAGTACATGGCGAATGGTTTCCCGTGCGGGGGTACCGATGTCTTCGCGAGAAAACATTTGTCCCCGCAACCAAAGCAGTCGGTCAGACGCAGAATCAATTTTGAGAGAATCGGGTCCCGGCGCGGCTCCGTTTTCGGCTTGATAGCCCTGTCCCGGAAATGCGCCAGAGAAAAGAGAAGCGGTCAGGCAGGTCTTTCGGTGGTCATTTCATGGGACGGGTGTTTTCTGCCGGTTTCACGGGGCAGCAACCGGACTTCAATCTTGCGTCTACAGTTAGGAGGTTCCATATAGTTTATCTTGTTCTCGTTAAAACTGACTCACCCTCACCGTTTTAAAGCGCCTTTTCTTAAACATAAAAAGACAGAGAGGTCAAGGATTTTATGGCGTTGGATTTATTTTTTTCGCGCGAAATAATAGTCATGGCAGGCCCCGCCGCCGTCGGGATCGCGAGCCCTTTGCAGCAAAATGAAACCGGCTTCCTCAAGAAGAGGCGAAAATTCCTCCGGAGCGAAAGAGGTCATGTAGATCACGTTTTGCGCGTAATCGCTTTCTTTCTGGCGGAGCTTTGACGAGCCGTCAAAATACCTGATCTGGATCAGGGCAAAACCGCCCGGTTTGATGAGCTGCCCCATGACGCTGATGACTCTTTGCGTGTACAGCTTTGACGGGAAGTGCTGAAAGACGCCCGCGGATACGATGACATCCACGGATCCAGCCGTTACGCCGTGGAGGACCGATTCCGGATCCTGGGCGTGAAAAAAGACCGGCAGAAAGTTCGGCAAGCCGCACGTTTTCATCTGCCCCGTGCACTCCTCCAGGGAGGCCCTCGAGATATCAACACCGTAGACGCGGGTGAACTTCTGACAGAGCGGTCTCACGATCGATCCGCCTCCGCAGCCCCATTCCATGGCGGTTTTCGCGGAGAGACTGCCGGCATAGTCCGGGCCGGCAAATTTCTCTAAGTATTTCAGGATGAGACGGAGATGAAAATCGCCGTATTCGAACCAGCGGTTCCGGCTCCATCGCATCACCCCGCACCAGTGGGACTGGTCTTGGACCCGCTCATCCGAATCGCTCAGGCCCCAGTAAGAACCAGCGTCCTTTTCCAGATCGGCCCTGCCGCGAAATCGATTAAGGCTTTCAATAATCCGTTTCAGCATCACGTTGTCTTTTTATGATTCTTTGAACCACAATAGGGTGTTGTAAAAATGCTTTTTCTCAGGCTGTTCAAAAATGTTCAGATGCAAGGCCCCCGATGGTTCGCAGTTCGACAGGGCCTGCCCTGAGCTTGCCGAAGGGAAGGATGAGGGAAGCATGCAGACACCGTCCCCGCGGAAGCGGGGATGAGCGTTTTTCAACAGCCTGCAGAACTATTCTTCTATGATTGCCACAGGCCTAGCCCATCCCGCGCTTGCCCCCTTGATCTTCACGGGAAAACAGCACACCATGAAGCCATGAGGACGCCCGATGGACGAGAGGTTCGCCATTTTCTCCATATGGCAATAGCCGATCTCGATCCCCGCGAAATGAGCCTCCCAGATGACTTTAGGGTCTCCCGTGCGCCGGAACTCTTCCGCAAGAAAGGGCAGAGGGCGGTCCCAGCTCCAGGCGTCTATCCCGACCACCCGGACCCCCCGCTCCGTCAGATAGAGCGTACTCTCCCGATCCATGCCGGCGCCCCTGACAAGATACTCCGGTTTGCCCCAGACCTGATCCGCCCCGGTCTGGATAAGAACGATATCCAGCGGCTTGATCTCGTGGCGGATGCGCTCCAGGGCGCCCTCAAGGTCTTTCACCGTGATACGCTCCCCGTCTTTCTTGTGACGAAAGTCCAGAAGGACACCGTCGCTGAAGCACCACTCCAGCGGAACAGCTTCTATGGTCATGGCAGGCTTGCCCCCGTCCATGGTGGGATGGTAGTGATAGGGGGCATCCAGATGGGTACCGCTGTGGGTGGTGAGGTGCATGAATTCCAGGGCCCAGCCAAGCCCTCCCGGCAGCTGTTCCTTTCTTACCCCCGGGAAAAAATCTTTCATCTGCTCCGCGCCCATTGAATGATCCACGTAATCGATCTGCGGTATCATCATGGGAGGATCACTGGGAAGTTCAGCTTCGATCGTGATGCTGAGGTCCACAAATCGTTTCTGTTTCATGGCAGCTCCTTTGGAAAAGGGTTCAAGAGTTCAAGAGATCAAGAAAAGATTTTCCTGATCATTCAATCGAGTCCACTCTGCGCTGTTGCCCCAATACCTTTTTTTAGCGGCCATTGAAAGGTTTTTGCAATAAATCTAGGCGAAGCGGAAGGTCAGCGATTTCAACTGTCTGAGTCCGCCGGAGGCGGACGAGTTTTGAAATCGCCTGAAGCGAGCCATAGAATTTATCAAAAACATTTCAGGCAAGCGGAAAAGGGATTGGGGTAACAGCCCATTGGATCTTTTTCCTATCTCTTATTGAAGTCTTTGCCAATTTGCAATTTTAAATTTTACTGATATGATTCCCCTCCCTTGAGGATCTTGCAAATGAATAATGAAAAGAAAATCATCCTCTATACCTTTGTAGCCCATTACTTCTTTCATTTTTACGAACTGGCATTTCCCGCTCTCGCCATCCCGCTCATGCTGTCCCTGCAGATGAGCTTGGAAGACGTCCTGAAACTGGGCTTCCCCATGTACCTCCTCTTCGGACTCTTCTCGCTGCCCTGGGGCATGTTCGCCGATCGGTTCGGCAACCGCAAGGCCCTGATCATCTTTTTTTTCGGGACGGGACTGGGGGCTGTCATCACGGCGCTTTCTTCCACGGGCGCCTCGATCATGTTCTCTCTCGCCATGATCGGTTTCTTTGCCGGCATTTATCATCCCGCGGGAATGGGACTGATCTCTCTCGGCGTTCGAAACAGAGGCATGGCCCTGGGCATCAACGGCGTGGCCGGTTCTATCGGCCTGGCTTCCGCGCCCTTCATTGCCGGTTTCCTGAACTGGCTGGTGGGATGGAAGATGGCCTATCTCCTTTTAGGTCTTGCGGGTATTTGCTGGGGGCTGCTCATGTTTTTCGTTCCCATCGATGAAACCCCCATCGAAAGAGGGGTGACCGGGCACGCGGAAAAAAGTGAGGAGCATTCAAGGTCTGCCCTGGGACGTTTCCTGATCCTTTGCGGGATCGTCACCCTCGGAGGGCTTGCCTACCGCATCAATATTATCGTTCTCCCCGCCTATCTTGAATTCAAGGCAGGATTTCTTTCGAGGTTCTTCACCGGTCTCCCTTTCTCAAATCTGGCCGGGATGACCACGATGGCCGCAGGCATTCTGGTTTCTTTTGTCTATGTCGTGGGAATCTTCGGACAGCTTGCCGGGGGAAGGATGGCGGATCGCCGTGACCTGCTCAGGCTTTATCTTTCCTTCAACCTTTGGAGTCTTCCCTTTGTCATTCTCATGAGCGTTCTCGGCGAACAGTTCCTCGTTGCGGCCGCATGCCTTTACGTTTTCTTTGCACTGGGTATTCAGCCTATCGAAAACAGTCTGATCGCGAGATTCACCCCCGGCAAGTGGCGCAGCACAGGTTACGGGATCACATCCATCCTGATCTTCGGCGTCGGGTCTTTCGCCGTTTACGGGGTCGGATGGATCAAGGACGCATGGAGTCTCGAAGCGGTCTATCTCGTTTCGGGAGGCCTTATCGTGCTTATACTGGCGGGCATTGCGGGACTCATTCAATATTCAAAGGGGTATGTCTACAGGAACCAGGACCGCCCAGGCTGTTGAAGAACACGTTTTTCTTCGGGCTGTTCAAAAACGTTTATTTGTAAGGCGTCCTTCGACTGGCTCAGGACAGGCTCTGAAATCTGTCATGGTGAGCTTGTCGAACCACGCAGCGCAGCATGCAGACACCGTCCCCGCGAAAGCGGGGATGAGCGTTTTTCAACAGCCTGTCAGAGCCAGCTGTAAGGGAAGAACTCCGAGGTGTGCATGTCCGTCAAAAATTGTTCCAGCCGGGTGACTTCGCGGCCGGGTTCCATATAGTTAAAGATTTCGGGATGCGTCGTGATGTAGCCGGTATCGAATTTTTCGGCCTGGAAATCGGGTTCATCGCAGATGGCCCCGTAAAAAGGGATGGTGGTTTTAGGCCCGGCGATAAGATAAAGATCCAGGGCTTTTTTCAGCTTGTTCACCGCCTGTTCCCAGTTATAGGCTCTGACCGTCATCTTGATCATCATGGAATCGTATTCCGTGGGGATTTTGTATCCCTGATAGACAATCCCATCCAGCCTGATCCCCGGTCCGCCGGGCGGCAGATAGAGGATGACCGTTTTTCCCCCGTCGGGCATGAAGTTGTTTTTCGGATCTTCGCAGTTGATCCGGACTTGAATGGATTTGCCGGTGAAATTTAACCGCTCCTCGGGGATGTTCAGGGGATGGCCCTCCGCGATCCGGATCTGTTCCCTCACGATATCGATATTGAGCAGTTCTTCCGTCACGGCGTGTTCCACCTGCAGGCGCGTGTTGATTTCGATGAACCAGAATTTCTTAGTTGTTTCGTCAACGAGAAACTCCACGGTCACGGCGTTGACGGTGCCTGCCGCGCGAACGGCGGCCGTCGCCGCCTGGGTGAGCGTTTCAAGCAGGTCGGGGGAAATATTGGCCGGCGCGATTCCCATGAGTTTCTGATGCCTCCTCTGAATCGAGCAGTCCCGGGATGCCAGGTGGACGATGTTCCCGTGGTGATCCGCGAGCATGGGGATCTCAACATGCCTTGGGGAATCGAGGCATTTCTCTACATAGATGCTTTCATCCCTGAAGACCTTGCGGGCCTCGGATCTCACCCGGAGCATCCTACCAACGAATTCCGACTCATTTTGCACCCTGCGGATGCCCCTGCCGCCGCCGCCGGAGGCCGATTTGAGCATGATTGGATAACCGTGTTTCCGGCCGAAAGCGAGTGCTTCCTGGAGTCCGGCGCTGCCCCTGGGGAGGACACCTGTGGCGGGGATAACCGGTATGCCGGTCCTCTCCATGAGTTCTCTCGCTGCGACTTTGTTGCCCGTGTTGCGAATCACATGGGCCGGAGGCCCGATGAAAGTGATCCCGGCCTTTTCACAGGCTTCGGAAAAGTCGATGTTCTCTGCCAGGAAGCCCAATCCGGGGTGAATCGCATCGGCGCCGCTTTTACGGGCTGCCCAGATCATCTTCTCGATATCCAGATAATCTTTCCTCGGCCCGTCCCCGATCAGGATAGCTTCACCGGCAATCCGGATGAAATATTCGTCACTGTCCGGTTTCTCGTAAACGACCACCGATTGAAGTCCCAGTTCCTTGATCGTCCTTAGAATTCTAAGGACGATTTCTCCCCGGTTCGCAATCAGTATTTTCGTAATCTTCCGGTCTTTCGGCATTTTAAATTCCCTGTTTTTTTCAGGATGGATACGCTTCCTTTTTACCTCAGTCCTTTGCTTATATCAATCCAAGTTTTTTATCCGGAAGAATACCGCGGGCCTTAATTCTTGACTGCTTTCAACGTTCTGATATATAATTCACGACACATAAACGCATAAACGGATCCGCCGCTTTCATTGAAGGCTTCAAGGAGTCTCCTCATGAGCAGGAATCAAAAAGTCGCCTATGTCATCGGAGCCGTCATCATAGTCGTCCTTGTCTGGATTTATACACCCATAGAAGCACTGCCTCAAGAGGTATGGGGGATCGGAATGAAGGTTCGATTGATCGGTTTTGTCGTGATCATCCTGCTTGCCTTTTATTTCTTCTTCGATAAGGTTGTGTTCAATAAAAAGCGATGAAAACACCCCTTCATGCAGCGTCACGAAAATTCGTATGGCCTGTTCTGTTGTCCGGCTTGCTTATCCTGGCGGGTTGCGGCCCGGAAAAGAAGGTTGATCGGGGGCCGAAGGAAGTTCTTTCAGCCTATATCGATGCCACGATCAGCGGCCGTCTTGAGGATGCCTATCAAAGCCTTTCTTCCCGGGACCGGAGCGAGAAAACTTTGAAGGCCTTTATCGCGGAAAGGGCCGATGAGGAAGGACTCGTCCGCAATGTGATCGCAAAAAAAATCAGCTATACCATCAGGGATATAAATATTTCGGGGGATAAGGCGAAGGCAAGCGTCGACATAACAGCGCCCGATTATGACCGGATCATGAAGGATATCTTGTCAAGCCTGGCTGTCAAAGATCTCCCTGCGGGAAACCTTGATGCTCATGTTTATGTTTCAGGCCTGCTGGGGCGGCATGTTAAAAAATACCGGGACAAAGGAATTCCCATGAAGACGACAACGGACGTCTTTGATATGGTCGAGGAAAAGGGCGAATGGAAGATAGCCATCCATCGGGGCGCGACGAAGTGAGAATGGAGGCGGCAGGGATGGCAGGCGAGAGGACCACCCGGAGGCAGAAGGATATCGCAAGAGTTCTGAGAGAAAAGAAGCGGACACAGAAAGAAAAAATCAGAACGGCAAAGAAAAGAATCCAAAAGGACTAAAAGGATACCTCAGGAGGAGTGCCATGAAAGGTGAGAAACGACTGAATGCACTGGAAGTCGCCCTCAATAACGAGTTGCGGGAGCGGGAATTCTATTACCAGAACGCCAAAAGGACCAGGAATCCCGTGGGGAAGGCCATGTTCAAACAGATCGGGGATGATGAACTGGAGCATTACGAAAGGCTCAAACAACTCCACGAGACCTGGGTTAAGGCGAAAAAATGGCCGGAAAAAGTTCCTCTGAAAGTAAAAGATACCATTGTCAGGGATGTTCTCAAGGATGCGGTCAAAAAAGCGGGGAAAATGCCCAAAGGAGATGATGATGATCTGAAGGCCGTTCGCACGGCCATTGATTTTGAGGCGAAGGGCGAAAAGTACTATGCAAAACTCCGGGATGAAGTAACCGATCCCGGGGAGAAGGCGTTTTTCGACCTTCTGTCAAAGATGGAGCGGGAGCATTTTCTATCCCTGAAAGATGTTGAGGAACTGATGACCGATCCCGTCTCCTGGTACCGGAAAAAGGAACATCACGGGGTAGATGGGGCATAGCCATAAACAGTTTAGAGTTTATAGGCTGCTCTGATAGGCGCAGGACAATGATTCAACATTCCTCCAGAGTGTGACCCCTTGAAGCCCGAAGAAAGCGATTCATTTTGGGGCGGCATTATCAAAGCCATGGGGCTGGTCTTCGGTGATATCGGGACGAGCCCCATCTATACCCTCACCGTCGTTTTTGCCCTGACCAAACCTACCCTGGATAATGTCTTCGGTGTACTATCTCTTGTCGTGTGGACGTTGACCATTCTCGTGACGGTGGAATACGTCTGGCTTGCGATGAGCCTTGAACACAAAGGTCAGGGCGGGGCCATCGTGCTCAGGGAGATTCTCTTCAACGTGACAAAATCGAGCCGCCTCGTGTCGTTCGGCGGTATTATAACGTTTATCGGCGTTTCTCTTTTATTGGGAGACGGCGTCATAACCCCCGCCATTTCGATTCTCTCGGCCGTTGAGGGGATAGAGCTGATACCGGGACTGGGATCGGTCCGACAGGAGATGCTCATACTGATCGCCATAGGTATCGCCGTTGCCCTGTTCATTTTTCAATCCAGGGGAACCGACCGGGTGGCCTGGACCTTCGGCCCCATCATGCTCATCTGGTTCTCGGCGCTTGTTTTATTTGGTCTGGCATCGCTTCTGACGGCGCCGCAGCTCATCAAGGCCATCAGCCCCTATTACGCCATAAAATTTTTTCAGGAAAACGGGCTGGCCTCCTTTTTTGTGCTGTCGGAAGTCATCCTGTGCGCGACGGGCGGAGAAGCGCTTTATGCCGACATGGGGCATCTGGGGAGAAAACCGATCATTCATGCCTGGTATTTCGTCTTTGCAGCCCTGCTTATCAATTACCTGGGACAGGGCGCCTTTGCCCTGCATCATCCGGAGGCGAAGAACCTGTTGTTCGGCATGGTCCAGCATCAGGCGTCCTTTCTTTACATCCCCTTTCTGGTTCTGACCATCGCGGCCACGGTCATCGCCTCCCAGGCCATGATCAGCGGCGTGTTTTCCGTCGTTTACCAGGGGATCACGACACGGCTCATGCCGCTTATGAAGATCAAATATACATCGAGCAGACTTCAAACACAGATCTACATAGGATCGGTGAACTGGTTTCTTCTCATGGCCGTTATCCTGATGCTGTTGATTTTTAAAAGATCAGAGAATCTGGCCTCAGCCTATGGACTGGCCGTAACGGGCTCCATGACCGTCACCGGCATCATGATGATTTTGATCTTCACCAAAACGACCCGATGGAAAGTCCCTCTGGCCGTCTCGGTCGTCATAATCGACTTCATCTACCTCTTGTCCACATTCGGTAAATTGCCGGAGGGCGCTTACTGGTCGCTTGTCATTGCGTCCATTCCACTCATCATGATGTTGATCTGGACCAAGGGGCAGCGGTTTCTCTTTCAGCGCTTGCGGCCTCTTTCCATGGAATCCTTCCTGGTCAGCTATGAGCAGATCTACGCCAGAGGGAAAAATATTGACGGGACGGCCCTTTTCTTTACCCGGCAATGGGATATCGTGCCTCCTTATGTGATTCACTGCATCATCGGCAGTCAGATCATTTATGAAAAGAATGTGTTCATTTCCATTAATAGAACAGATGATCCCTTCGGTGTTGATACCTCCTGCCGAAAGGGTGTCGGGACCGGGCTCGATGTCTTGGAAATAAAAGCCGGTTACATGGAAGTCGTGGACGTGGAAAATCTTTTGAAGCAGAATGGTATTCAGGAAAAGATCATCTTTTACGGGGTTGAGGATATCACGACGCAGAATCCCCTATGGCGTCTTTTCAGTATGATAAAAAAACAGAGTCCGAACTTTGTCCAATTTCACAAACTTCCGTCCAGAAAACTCCACGGTGTCGTGACCCGGGTGGAAATGTGACCCGGGGGAGATCCGCAGTGATTTCCCCATTCTGCCTGTCCGTTCTCGACCTGTTTTTTGCTCGACTTGTCCCATGAAATGGGATAGGCTTTTTTCCGAAGGCTTCAAAATACCCATATCCGATTCTCGAATTCACGATTCCTGATAAAGGGGGAGGTTTTTGTAACGTTCATGTTCAGTCGCCATGATCCAAAGAGCGAAATGGGCACCGCAGAGAAAAGTGCCCTGATTATCAGCTACGATCTTGCCAAATGCAAAGACATCCTTCTGGATCTCCATCTCCGGATCTCGGATTGCGCCACGATGGATAAGTTTTACGAAGAATATGAACTGGCGCTTTACGAATACTTTGAGTGGCGGGATATTTTCATTGAGGACGGAGAGATGCCCGACGAGTTCTTCCGGGACGAAGAAGAGTTTGAAAGGTTCATGTCCTGGTATTCGCTGTATTTCATAACCGACGGGCAGAACAAGACCTTTCCCGCACTCTACCGGCAGCAGCACAGATGCCAGCTGTCGCCCTTCGAAGAAGAGATTCTGAAGAGTTACGCCGGTTCATACATCGGTCTCTACGAGGTCCAGCAGGTGGAACCCGGGAAGGGGTTTGAGGTGAAAGACCTTTTTACCGCCAGGCTTTGCCGCGTTCAGGATTCTTCCTACTCCAGAATTCTCTGCAAGTGGGACGTGATCTACGCGGGTTTCGTGTCCGGGAGGGGACTGAGCTTTATGAGCGGTTTCGATCCCGTGATTATCCCGCCGCGATTGAAAGGAAACCTGGAAAAAAGTGTTCTCGAAATGTTTCAAGCGGAGCGTGAGGATTATGAGACTCTCGAGGAATTCCTGAGAATCCATTCTGCTGGAATAGGGGCCATGATCGAAAAGGCGTTGGACAATTTCTCGGAAGAACCCCTCCGGAACAGTGAGGGGGATCTCCTGTGTCTGGCAACCCTTCATTACCGGATCTCCGATCCCGCCGCATTTATCAGCAAAATCAACCCATCGCCCCTTTTCAGCAGGGCATCTTCAGTCACCGGGGGAAAGATTTCATCTCCGAGGGAGACCTACACGTGGATCCGTCAGGCGAGGGAGGGGCTGAAGATATACGACACGCCTCCTCTCGGCATTCTGAAGCTGGAGAAAAACAGGTTGAGGGCCGAGTGCAACTCCAAGGAGCGGGCGAAGAGGCTGAAGAATCTGCTGGAGGAAATGTTCGGCTCCCTTGTCCAGCACCGGACGACGATCTATGAGGATCCGGAGGTTCGCATGCCTCTCTGGGACGGTCTTCGGGCAGACCATTCTGCTTCGGAAGCCGGTTACGAAAACTGGCTTGATGAAGAGGTGCCCGCCCTCGGGGGCATGACACCTCGGGAGGCGGCGCTGGCGCCCGACGGCAGGGAACGGCTCACGGATCTCTTGAAGGAACTCGAAAATGAGAACGAGAAAGTACTTCGTCTGGGATTGAAAAACGACGGCCACCCCGTGTTCCCGGTGGATAAAATCAGGAAAGAGCTTGGACTGTAGAACATGCCCTTGCCATTCTTTAAATCCAGCAGGGAGACCAGAGATGTCATCCATCGGTATGAAAGCGGTGCGATAAAAGAAAAAAAAGCCTATGTGAAAGGCAGGCTTGACGGCGTTTATGAGTCCTATTATGAAAACGGCCAGATCCTGCTGAGACTGCAATATGAGAACGGCATGAGAGAAGGAGAAGCCGTCAGCTATTACAGAGACGGTCGGATCAGGGAAAAAGGGGTGTTTCAGAAGGACAAGCTCACGGGTGAATATGTCTCTTATTACGAAAATGGACAGATCAAGGAGAGGGAATCTTACAGGGACGGAAAATTGAATGGCCCCTATATCCTTTATCTGAGAGACGGGCAACTCAAGGAAGAGGAAAACTTCCTGGATGGGAAGTTTCATGGCCCCTACACGTCCTATTACAAGACCGGTGAAGTGAGGGAAAGGGGAACGTTTCAGAACGATAGACGGGAAGGGGAGTTCACCTCCTATTATAAAAGCGGCCAGATCCGGGCAAAGGCCGTCTATAAGAACGACAAGCTTCTGGGCGAATTTATCACCCATGGCAAAGACGGAAAAAGGCTGGAGGGAGAAGGAAAGGAAGAGGAAGCCCTGTTGGTTGATGAAGAGTCCATGGAAGAAAAAAACAGGGAGTTTGATGACCTCCTGAAAAACCTGAAGGACTTCGAAAAGCAATAGGCGATATCCTGTAAAAAGGGGGAATATCGTGGCCAGGAAAATTCTGATTCCCACAGACGGCTCTGATTACAGCAAGACGGCCCTCGAATACGGTATTTATATCGCGAAATACCTGGAAGCCCGGCTCATCGGCATGAATGTTGTCGATGTCAAGATCGTGCAGGGCCCCCTTTTCAGCGATATTGCCTTCTATAGCGGCATGCCCGCCTATTATGAGTTTCTGCCCAGGATTGAGGAAGCCCTCAATAAGCGGGGAGACACGATTCTCAAGGCCTTTGAGGACCGATGCCGGGAAACGCGCACACCGGTGGAAGTCAAAAAAGTCACGGGGCTCATCGATGAGATGATCGTCGAGGAGGGAAAGAAAGCCGATTGGATTCTTCTCGCCCAGAGGGGCGAACATTACCACCTGACCACCGGTGGACTTCTTGGGTCCACGGCAGGTTCCGTTGTCCGCAAGTCCAGAACCCCTGTCATGGTAACCCCCGCGGAATTCAAGGAGATTGAGAGCATGGGAATCGCCTATGATGGAAGTCCCCCCGCCGATCACGCGCTAAAAATGGCCGCTGAACTGTCAAAAAAAGCGCGGTGGCCCCTCACCACGATCACCGTTTGTGACGACTCGAAGATGGCCGCTGAACTCACCCGGAAGGTGGAGGATTTTCTTGAACCTTACGAGATTGACAACGAGATGATCATTCTAAGCGGGAAGGCGGACAGGGAAATCGCGAAATACATCGAAGAGGGCGCCGTGGAATTGATGGTGATGGGGGCCCACAGCCACGTGCGCCTGCGGGATCTTTTCCTCGGAAGCACCACCACCCATGTGATTCGGAGCAGCCGGATACCGGTCTTCGTTATTCATTGAAACCGTGACGGATTGACTTTCTGCTTATTGAATTTCAAGCGAGCCTTTCAAGATCAAGGTGCTTCAAACACTCACCAAGGGACGGAAGGGCATCGTGGCGTGTGAGGTCATAGTAAATGGGAGTAATCGTAATCATCCCTTTTCGGAGGGAGCAGGCGTCGGAGTCAAGGTCTTCTTTCTCCGGAAGCTGCGTTTCTCCGGCAAGCCAGTAGTAAATGTTATCTCTCGGATCAACCCTCTTCTCGTAATTCTCCATGAGCCGTGCCCGTCCCTGTTTCACCACCGCAATTCCCTTGATGTCTTTTTCGGGGATGGCAGGAATGTTGATGTTCAGGGGAATATTCCTCAGAGTATTGACCTCGATCATGAATTTGACCATCCGGCGGGCAAAACGGGCGGCAAAGGAAAAATCCGCATCGCGGTGGGTGTCTAGGGAGATAGCCATGGACGGCACGCCCAGAATGGCCCCTTCTGTTGCTGCCGAGACGGTTCCCGAGTAGATGACATTAATTCCCACGTTGGCGCCGAGATTGACTCCTGAAACCACAAAATCAATGGGTTTTTCCGAAAGTTCTCTGACCCCGATCTTGACGCAGTCCGCCGGAGTGCCTGAAACGGCATACCCCCAGAATGCCCCGTTTTTCTTCGCCCGCCTGACCATTAGGGGGCGCGAAATGGTTATGGCGTGTCCCACGGCGCTCTGCTCCGTCTCCGGCGCTACAATGAGGCAGTTCGCATCCTTTGAAAGTTCTTCCCGAAGGACGCTGAGCCCTCGGGCGTAGATTCCATCGTCATTGGTCAAAAGAAGATTTACCATGAACCCTTCTTAACGGAAAAAGCCCGGAAAATCAATCCTGCCTTTTCCGGGCTTTTTCCTGTTCTTGTTTTTTACGGCCTTTTGCCTTTAGCCCTTTGCCTTTAGCCTCTTATTTCACTTCCTCAAAGTCGGCGTCCACGACATCGTCGTCCTTCTTGCCGGCTCCCGCCTGTGCTTCCGGTCCGGCACCGGTGCCGGCACCTGCTCCGGCTCCCTGCTGCTCTGCCGTTTTGGCGTACATGGCCTCGGCGAGCTTGTGGGAGGCCTGGGTCAGCTCTTCCTGGGCGTTCCGGATGGCAGCCGCGTCGTTGCCTTCCATGGCCTTCTTGACCTTGGCAATGGCTTCTTCGATCTTGGACTTCTCGTCAGACCCTATCTTGTCGCCGAATTCCTTGATATTCTTTTCGATGCCGTAGACCATGGAGTCGGCATGATTTCTCGCGTCGACGAGATCACGCCGGTTCTTGTCTTCGTCGGCATGGGACTCGGCTTCTCTCACCAGTTTGTCGATCTCTTCCTTGGAGAGGCCGCTGGAGGCCGTGATCTTGATGCTCTGCTCTTTCCCCGTCCCGAGGTCTTTTGCCGAGACGTGGACGATACCGTTCGCGTCGATGTCAAAGGTGACCTCGATCTGGGGGAGTCCCCTCGGTGCGGGCGGTATGCCCACCAGTTCAAAGCGCCCGAGTGTCTTATTATCCCCCGCCAGGGCTCGCTCTCCCTGGAGGACGTGGATGCTCACGGCCGGCTGATTATCGGCTGCCGTGGAGAAGATCTGGCTTTTTCGCGTGGGGATGGTGGTATTCTTCTCAATCAGCTTGGTCAGAACGCCTCCCAGCGTCTCGATCCCAAGAGAAAGCGGCGTGACATCCAGCAGCAGGACATCCTTCACCTCGCCGCCGAGAACACCCGCTTGAATGGCTGCGCCGATGGCCACCACCTCATCAGGATTCACTCCCTTGTGAGGTTCCTTCCCGAAGACATCTCTGACTTTCTGCTGGACCCTCGGCATGCGGGTCATGCCGCCCACGAGAATCACCTCGTCGATCTGCTGAGGTGTAAGATTTGCGTCCTTCAAAGCCGTCCGGCAAGGGCCTTCCAGCTTGAGGATGAGGTCTTCCACGAGGGCCTCGAGTTTCGCACGTGTGAGCTTCATGGTCAGGTGCTTTGGACCAGAAGCGTCAGCGGTGATGAAGGGAAGGTTGATATCCGTCTCCATGGCGGTGGACAGTTCCATCTTCGCCTTCTCCGCCGCTTCCTTGATCCGCTGAAGGGCCATTCGGTCCTTTTTGAGATCGATTCCCTGATCCTTCTTGAATTCGTCGCAGATGTAATCGAGAAGTTTCTGATCGAAATCCTCGCCGCCGAGATGGGTATCCCCGTTTGTTGATTTAACTTCGAATACCCCTTCACCCAGTTCCAGAATGGAGATATCAAACGTTCCACCACCCAGATCGAACACGGCTATCTTTTCATCTTTTTTCTTGTCAAGGCCATAGGCGAGGGACGCAGCTGTCGGCTCGTTTATGATTCTCAGAACGTTCAAACCGGCAACCTTTCCCGCATCCTTCGTGGCCTGCCTCTGCGAATCATCGAAATAGGCCGGGACGGTGATGACGGCATCGGTGACTTTCTCACCGAGATAATCCTCTGCCGTCTGCTTCATCTTAACGAGCACCATGGAGGATATCTCGGCGGGGCTGTAATTTCGTCCCTTGATGGTCACCTGGGCGTCCCCGTTTGAAGCTTCCGTAATCTTGTAGGCGGTCACCGTCTTATCATACTGAACCTCTTTGGTGCTGTATTTCCGCCCGATGAGTCTCTTCATCGCATAGACGGTGTTTTCGGGATTGGTGACGGCCTGGCGCTTTGCGGCCTGTCCGACCAGGCGCTCGGCCTTGTCTGTAAAAGCAACCATGGAAGGTGTCGTGCGGCTACCTTCCTGGTTCGCTATGACCACCGGATCTCCCCCTATCATGACGGCGACACAGGAATTTGTCGTCCCCAAATCAATTCCGATAATTTTTCCCATTTGAATTAAACCTCCTTATTTCTAATCATTTCCTTTTTCGATTTCTTTTTCTCCTGAAGGGCGTTTCGAAACAGAAACCTTCGCCGGCTTCAGCAGCCGATCATTCAGGAGATATCCCTTCTCAAATTCCGTTACCACGTGGTTATCTTCATGTTTGTCACTTTCAACCTGTAAAAGTGCCTCGTGCAAATTCGGATCGAACTCCCTGCCCGCCGCCTCAATCTTCCTGACCCCGTATTTTTCCAGACGATTGAGAAGCTGTTCCTGAATCATCCGGACACCGTCCATAAAAGCATTTACATCCTTTGAGGTGCCGGCAAGATCCAGCGCCCGATCCAGACTGTCCAGAATGGGAAGGATGTCCCGGATGATGTTTTCGTTGTTATACCTGATGAGATCTGCCCGCTCCTTTGCGGCGAACTTCTTGTGATTCTCAAGTTCCGCGATGGATCGCAGATATTTCTCATAGTTTTCCTCCGCTTCTTTTTCCTTTTCGAGAAGCTTGGCGGGCAAGTCCTGATCCACTTTCAGCTGATCCGGTGTGCCCGCATCAAGATGTATTTCCCCGGGGTCCCGTATCTCGATATTCTTCACATGGTCTTTCTTTCCTGATTCCGCTTTCTTTTTCATGCCTTTTCCTGTGCCATCCGCGGCTTTCTCTCCTCCATCAGATCAGGGACCGGAAGTCCTTTTATGATTTTTCAGGGTCTCGAAAGGGGCGGTTTATTTCGATTCAGGTCTCTGAAAGAGCTTGAAGTCGACCATTTCGCAAATGACGTGAGCTATGGTGACATGAACCTCCTGAACCCGGGGCGTGATGTTTGAGGGGACAATAAGAGAATGATCAACGATCCTGGCTATATGTCCCCCGTCCCGCCCGGTGAGGCCGATGGTGATCATCTCCACCTTTTTGGCTGCCTCCAGAGCCTTGACCACATTCGGAGACGTCCCGCTGGTGCTTAATCCCCAGGCCACGTCACCCGGCTGTCCTATCGCACGAATCTGTTTGGCGAAAACCTCTGAAAAATCGTAATCATTTGCAATGCTTGTTATAATAGACGTATCGGTGGTCAAAGCTATGGCCGGTAGAGGCGGTCTTTCAATGATAAACCGGTTTACAAATTCCGCCGCGATGTGCTGCGCGTCCGCCGCGCTTCCGCCGTTTCCAAAGAGCAGAATCTTGTTGCCGCCCTTGAGGGCAGCCGTGACGGCGTCAACGACCTTTACGATTTTGCTGAGATTCTCATTCAGGAAAGCCTCTTTGATCTGGATGCTCTCCCTGAATATCCTGACGATGATATCCTCGACGTACTCCATCTAACACCTTAAATATACTGATATATTTCAAATTACTGATGAAATCTCAAAACACGTTTCTAATATATTTATCCACCCCCATGGTGTCAAGAGCAGTCGGGAAATCAATTTGACTTATGGTATTGATTTTTCCTGAAGAAAGACCTGAAGGGCATACGCCCGGATGAACGGGAAATGGAAGGCGTTCTACAGCGGGTTTCTTCTGATATCCCTCAGTTCGGCGAGTTTTCCCTTGTTCAGGTCCGAGACTCTGGCAAAATATCCGGTGATTTTGGTGATTTTCTCGATGTTTTCCGAACCGCACAGGCTGCATCGGTCCTTTAGTCCTATGGACGTCCGGCCGCAGGAGATGCAGCTTGTAAACTCGGGTGAAAGAGTCACTCTTTTATTGTTGGTTTCTTTGAATATTATTTCGATAAACCGGGCCAGCATTTCTTTGGAGGGTATTTTATCGCCGGGCCAGATGTGGGTGACAGCCGTCCCTTTGATGAAAGGATGGAACCGGCCCTCGCCCCGGGTGCGTTCCATCGCTGGAATATCCGCCGAAACATTGAATGATGTCGAGTTATTGTAATAGACCTCGCCCTTGGAGATGTCTCCCCTGACGAAGCGGCCCGATCGGGGCGAAAAGAGCCTCAGGTCAAGTCTCGCAAAGCGGTAAGCTGTGCTCTCGGCCGGTGTCTGTTCCAAGATGAAGCAAATTCCGTATTTTTTGCTCAGATTTTCAGCCTCTGTCTTCATGTGGGTGAGGATCTTCAACCCGAGAAGAACCGCCTCCTCCGACTGATGGAATTGCCACCCCCTATGAATCTGAACGAGTTCGTTGAGTCCCACCACTCCGATGAGATAAACAGCTTGATCCATCCGGAGATAGGGATAGTCATCCCGCTTCATGGTGAGGAAAGACAGAGGCCCGTCATCGCCGTAGGAAAGGAGTTTTTCAATGAAATCCCTCTTCTGGACATGAGCTTTGGCCGCGGTGGCCATCCGCTCTGAAAGGAGGGAAAAGAGTCTGGTTTCGTCTTTTTCTGCCTGGTAACCGATTCTGGGAAGGTTCAGTGTCACATTCTGGACGGCGGCCCGGCGCATCTTCCAGGGGGGCAGCGACTCTTCTCCCTTCTTTTTACCGGCACGGTCAAAAGCGAAGTGGATATTCCCCCTTTTTGCCGCTACATCGCATGCTTCTTCAAGAAACTTCCTCCATCCCGGAATCTTGAAAGATTTTTCAGTGATGTGAATGACAGGACGGGGGAAGAAAAAAGGTCTGCCGGTCGCGTCGCCTTCTTTGAAGACATCCAAAAGCGCGAGGAGAAATCTCTGCGAATCCCCGAGGAATTCTTCATGGGTTCCTTCAACCGGCGCCCCCCCGGGACCGATGACAGGGGCATCTTCAAAGCGGGCCGGGACTTCCCAGAAGAGGTGGATGTCGGTGAACATCACCTGGCCGCCCCGGGCAAAAGCAAGCTGGGAGAATTCATAGACCAGCCTCTGGGCGAGCTGACTGACTTCCCCCTCGTTCATTCGTGAAAGATAGGGGGCAAAGGAGAGATTAACTGCATCCCACTCGAGGGAACCGGCGAAATTTCCCTGGAGTGCGGCGCTGAACCGTATCATGTGAGCGAGGAGCACATCGGCGTGCTTCGCGGGTCTTGCCACGGACGGTGAGCCGGGAAGACTGAGGCCGAACTTCTTCACGTATTCAAGGGACTGAATCGACGAATAGGGCCTGTCGATATAGCCGAGCTTGTGAAGGTGAATGTCCCCGGAGAGATGGGCGTCGGCCACATCCCTGGAGAATACTCTATGGAGGGCGAATTCCTTTTTGATGCCTTCAGCCAGCGTGAGGTTCGTTCCCTCGGGCCAGTGCGGCACGTTGGCGTTTTCCCTGTTCTTGGTGAGGATCAATTGTCCGATATCATAAAGAGGGAAGCCCAGACGGGTGTGCATCCGCCGGGCCTCTTCATAGCCCCTCTCAATGAGCTTCGCGTTCACGAGTTCCCGGATGAGGGGCGCCGTAAGGGTTCCGATTCCCGATGAGAAAATCTGTTTTTCGACCTCTTTGCTGATCTCTTCGGCCGTCTTCAGATCGACGCCGGCCTCCAGGATCAGGGCATTCACGATCCTCCGCCGGTCCCATTCCACGACCTCTTCATTCGACGTTCTGACAAAAAGGGTGATGTCTGTCGCTTCTTTGTCAATCATAAATGAGTTCAGGGTTCAGAGTTCAAAGTTCAGAGTTTGTGGTCTTATACCCCATTGCCTTTCAGCGGGCAACAGCTACTTTGACGGGCCTTTTTCTTGACAGCCCCTTCAGCTTCCATTATGGTCTTCTGCACAAAAATATTTTTCATATGAATACAACAATAACGTATCAGGAACGTCATGCCGGACTCGATCCGGCATCCAGTTCTTAGAATGAGAACCTGTAAAGCCAAAACGATAGGAAAGGAGATCTTATGACCGTCGTAAAAATAATGCCGTGTCTGGATATGAAAAACGGACGGGTCGTCAAGGGCATTCACTTCGTGGATCTGAAGGACGCCGGCGATCCGGTGGAGAACGCCGCATTCTATCAGCGCGAAGGGGCGGATGAGCTGGCCATGCTCGACATTGCCGCCACCCTTGAAAATCGCAAGACGCGGCTCGAATGGGTGAAAAGCGTTTCCTCCGTCATCAAGATTCCACTCACGGTGGGCGGCGGAATCTCCTCCCTTGAGGACATCGATCTTCTGCTCGCGGCAGGCGCGAACAATGTCTCAATGAACAGCGCGGCTGTGAAGCGCCCGGACCTGGTGAAAGAAGCCGTCAAAAAATTCGGCTCGGCGCGTATTACGGTGGCCGTTGACGCTCGGAGGAACAAGGTGATGCCGTCCGGTTTCGAACTCGTTGTTTCCGGCGGGACCCTGCCGGTCGGCAAGGACGCCATAGCGTGGGCAAAAGAATGCGAAGCGCGGGGGGCGGGTGTGATCCTCCCGACCAGCATGGACGGCGACGGGACGCAGGCGGGCTATGATCTCGAATTCACCCGGGCCATCGCCGACGCCGTGAAGGTGCCCGTGGTCGCCTCGGGCGGTGCGGGAAAGCTCCACGATTTCTTCGACGCCGTGAAGGATGGTGGAGCCAGTATCCTCCTTGCCGCCTCGGTTTTCCATTACCGCATCCTCAGCATCCGCCAGGTCAAGGAATGCCTGCGCGGGAAAGGCGTAAGTGTTTTGCTTTAATTCATCCGTGATGACGAATTCTCGACCGCCGTTTTCTATTTTCTCCTTGATCTTCATGGACTTATCGTTTATTTTAAATGTGATTATGGCGGTAGGCAAGAGAAGGTATATGGATAGAGAAGATATCCTGACATTATTGAGAAAAGAAAAACCGCGGCTGTTTGAGAAATATCCGCTTCGGCGTCTGGCGCTGTTCGGTTCTGTTGCGAGGGCCGAGCAGACCGAGACAAGCGATATCGATATTATCGCCGACGTGGATCCGTCCATTGGCCTGCGCTTTGTAACCCTTGCCGATGAACTGGAAAGCTTGCTTCACTGCAAGGTTGATCTTGTATCCCTGCGCGCCATCAATCCGGCGATGATGAAAGCCATAGAGGGGGATCTGGTTGACGCCTAGAAGAAACGCTGAATTGCTCATCGCAGACGTCTTATCATCACTCGACAAAATTGAGCGATATATCAGGGGCATGAGTCGGAAAGCGTTTCTTTCCGATGAGAAGACAGTGGATGCGGTTGTGCGTAACTTGGAGATTATCGGAGAAGCCGTTCGCCAATTGCCGGCGGCTTTCAAACAGGATCAGCCGCATGTTCCATGGGCCGAAATGGCTGGCTTGCGGAATCGCATTGTGCACGATTATGCGGCAATTGACGTAGAACTCATCTGGGAAATTTGCAGGAATGACCTTGTTCCCCTAAAAGAAAAACTTCAAATACTCACCATAATGTAAGTGACATCCGAAGTCACCATCAGTGTCTTTCATCAATTTGATCTGATATCCCGTTCATAAAATGATCCGGTGGATGCTCGACTGTTACAGATCCTAATTTATTAGAATAGCGCCCGAATAATCGTTTTAGTGATTACGCAGGAGCGCCTCTGGTCATTCTTGGCGATCCGCGGTATCGCTGTTCCTTGTCGAGGGCGGATTTTTAATTTGCAAAAAGTACTTGACAGTACTTAAAGAACTTTGATAATCTTTATTCAAAAGTCAAAGGAGGTGACTTATGATGCATTTCCATCAAGTAGAGGTAGATGACGAGGTCTATCAGTTTGTAAAAAAACATGCCGAGCCACTTGTGGACAGTTTTAATTCTACGTTAAAGCGCCTGTTGCCACTTGCAGACATTCAGGTGAAAAAAACCCATGCTGATGGGCAAGAGACTCCTATTACCAAAGCTTCCAGCACAATTCCTCCTTTACCAAAGCACATTCCTCAAGCACTGAGACATATTATAGAGGTGGTTTTATTAGTGCGTGGTGGTGCCTATAGCAGAACTTTAGCTACGAGATATGTAGCAAAGCGATACAATGTTTTTCCACAGACAGTTTTGGATAAATACTGTCGGCAGCTTAACCTAACTACCAACCAATTTGATAAATTACTGGAAGAGTCGGACCTTCGTGAGTTGCGAGAAATTCTTAAGTCAAAATTTAAGAATCACGCTCAAGTTGTAGACGAAGTGTTGAGGCAATAATAGGTCTGCTGATCACGTAAACGTGAAAGGAGATTTGCCATGCCATATCAGAAAAACAGAGTGAACGATGTAATAGCAGTTTTATCAATCACGAGGGTAAAATTTAATAGAAAAACCTATTATCGGAACTCAACTGAGTTACGAAAGGAAGCCGTCAAGGAAGTTGCTGAATTTGAGTTGCGAATAAAAAGATACAAGAATGAGGACTCTGCACTAAAAACAATTCATGACGCCTGCGCGCGACGATTGAAACCAGACATCAAGACAATAAAGGATTTCGACGAACTTGTTAATTAATGGCTGTACCAAAACTCGATGAGATTGAGAGATATTCTATTAAGGCATTCGAAAAGCCAATCTCAACGTGAAGGTGTGATTGACTTCTTTTTTGTGCGCAATTGTTTGCAATAATGTGACATAAATCGTTGTGCAAAAAGAGGTTTTAGATATTCGTCTTGAAACCCGCATCCATGGTGCCAAGGGCTTTTTCGGCGGCGAGGGAGAGGTCGCGGTCGTGGTCGTGGCTGGGGGAGAAGACACGGAAGTGGACGACCCGAGCGGGGATGAAGCGATAGATGTCTTTGAGCGGTTCCGGTGATGTCATCCCCATGAGGGGATTGTAGATGTTGATCCTTTTTTCGCCCTCCACCATGGGGTTGATCGGCCGGGGGTCCTGGGTGGCGAGGTCTACGCGGAATTTGAGGTCCTTCAGAGGACCCGGCAGGAAAGAGCGGATCTGCCTTTCATAGTCCTCCGCCCGCGAAAACCGGGTGCCTTTCCGGACTTCTTCAACGGAGAGTTCGGCTGAATAGGACATCTTCCACTTGACGGCCCGCGCATGAATCTTCTCCCACTCCCTGCCCAGTCCGCGCTTGGACGCATTCTTAGAACCCGGCCATTCGCGCACCTGTTCGAAGAGATACCAGTCGTCGAGCTGCAGGTACGCGTCGAGCGCCTTCAGGGGATTGTTGGGGAACAGGATGTTCATGGTGTCCCGAAAAATCTCCTGGAGATGGAGATCAAGGGCCCGCGTGGTGCGATGGTAATAGATGTTGGTGTAGAGATTCAGCCTCGCGTTCAGAAAACGGCTGAGCGCCGATATTCCCGCCTGATGGAGCGTGAGGCCCTCTTTCGTGAAGAAGGTATAAAAACGGAGTCTCGATATATCCACCATGTCCAGGGAAAATCCCGTCATGTAAGCGTCCCTCTGGACATAGTCCAGATTGTCCACCGTGTAAACGCCTGAAAAAAGCTGGCGCAGGAGCTGAAGCCAGAGCGGCTGTTTTCGGTCGCTTCCTTCCGGCATCTTGATGAGAAAGGCGATCTGCCCGGGATCGAGGGTTTCGCCGCTTTGAAATGAGCCTGTCGGGCTTCTCCGGATCGCCCGGATGGTTTTTCCAAGCTTTCTCAGAATGATCTCCTGTCCGATCCTTTCATGGTTCAGATGAAACTGCTCGAGGAACTCGTCATCAAAGAAATGGCCGTAGGGTCCGTGTCCCACGTCGTGCAGGAGCCCGGCTACGCGGAGGATTTCCTCGACGAAATTGACGGAAGGCGCGTCCCCGCAAACCTCTTTGAGGCTGGGGTAGAGATACCTGCCGAACTCTCCGGCGATGTGCATGGTTCCGAGGGAATGCTGGAATCGGCTGTGCTCAGCGGATGGAAATACCCAGCGGGCGCTTTGAAGCTGGTTGATCCGGCGCAGGCGCTGGATCCAGGGGGAATCGATGATATCCTTCTCTGTTTTCTCGGAGGGAAAATCCGGAGATGGGACGGTGAACCAGGCGTACTGGTAAATGGGATCGGCGATCAGCGCCTTCCCCTGATAGACGCCGGCGTAGTCCTTTTCCTTTGTTTTCATAGGCCGGGACTGCGGATCGTTTTTGACAGACAACGGCTACTTCTTTCCTGTCACCACGATGACATTAAAGGCGGAAGGCCAGGTCATGGGCTTCAAAAGCGTTTTCTCTCCCAGGCGGCCGGCTATTTCCTTCGCCTCTTTTTCATAGTCGGGGAGATAGTAAACGGTATCCGCAGAGAAATCGGCCCGGGGGGCCAGGTCCACGATCTCCACTTTCAGCCCTGTCTTCTCAATCTTCCGAGCCATCAGCCTTGCCGAAACGAGGCGTCCGTCGCCGGCCAGCACCTTGATTTTCAGAGGTTTCGCCTGTTCCGTTTTCCTGTCACTGGCATCGGCTGCCCCTTCCGCTTTTGGAGTCGCCTGTTTTTCGGTGATGGCTTCGCTCTTGATCGCCGCCGTCCCTTCATCCTTTTGTTTTCGCATTTTCAGCATATCGTCCTGAAGATCCTTGATCCTGGCGTTCAGGGCTGTCCGGTCTTTCTGAAGGGCCGCGATCTCCTCCTGCCTGCTGCTTATAATTTTTTCTTTCTCCTTGTTATCCGCGTCCAGCTTCGCCATCTCTTTCTTCAGGTCATCGCTGGTCATCGTCAGTTCCTTGATCTGCCGCTCACAGCTTCCGTCGAGGCACTTGAGCGAAGCGCAGCCTGAAAAAAGGAAAATCATGATGATGCCCGCTATCCATAGACACTTCCTTACCATACCTTCCTCCTCTCCGGCATAAAGTCATTATCTGGCTGTTTCCCTTGATATATTAAACAGGAGAAAAAATCCATAGAATTATTTGATGGTTGTGATAAGTTGCCTCTCATGATCAGACGAGTTAAAAGACCCATCGTTCCTTTGATCCTGATTGCGGTTGCCGCCTCTTTCTTCCTGAGCCTGCCGCTTGCGGAAGCAGCGGAAAAATTTCCAAAACCCATAGGTGCGGTGAACGATTTTGCAAACCTGATTTCCCCGCAGTACCGGCAGGAGATGAATGCTCTGGCTCATGAGGTTCTTGAAAAAACGGGGACGTCCGTCGTCGTGGTCACCCTTCCAACGGTTGGGGACAACGACCCGACGGATTACGCGAACGGTCTTTACAGGGCCTGGGGAATAGGAAAAAAAGGCGAAGACAAAGGCGTGCTGATTTTTCTCGCCCTCAAGGAGCGCAGAATAAGAATCGAGACAGGCTACGGGGTTGAGGGGATACTCCCGGACGGGCTTGTGGGCGAGATCCTCGACCGGGATGTGACGCCCCACCTAAAAAAGGGCGATTACGGCGGTGGGCTCCTGAATGCCATGGTATCCGTATCAAGGGTCATTGCAAAAGACGCGAAGGCGTCTCTCAGCGATCGGCCGCAGGTGTCCGGCGACATGAAGCCCGTCGCTTCGCGGAAGCAACGTGGCGTTTCACGGACAAGCAACGTGACATCCCTGCTGGTCCTTATAATCATTGCCGTCCTGCTTCTGGGTACGCGTCGAGGCCGTGACATCCTTCCCCTGATTCTGTTCCTGTTCCTGACCGGCGGCGGTCGGGGCGGTGGCGGCGGCGGGTTCGGCGGTTTTGGCGGCGGCGGGTTCGGCGGGTTCGGGGGCGGGTCAAGCGGCGGCGGCGGAGCCGGCCGGGGTTTCTGAAGAAAGGAGAGGAACATGGCGAAAGCACCGAAAAAACCGGAAGAAATATTTTCCGAATTCACAGCGGACTTTCAGAAGATCTTCGGCGCCCATCTGATCTCCATCAGTCTTTACGGGAGCGGCGCGAGAGAGGATTACGTTCCGGGGAAGTCGGACCTCAATTTCCTCATCATCCTCTCCGAGGAGGGCATCGGCGATCTCAAGAAGGTCCACGCCGTCCTCCCCAAATGGAGAAAAAGGCGGGTGGCCATTCCGCTCATCATGACGAAGGCCTTCATTCTTCCGTCCCTGGATTCCTATCCCATCGAATTTCTCAATATGAAGAGACATTACGTGCCCGTTTTCGGCGAGGACATCCTGAAGGGGCTTACGTTCAGCAAATCGGCGCTGCGGCTCCAGGCGGAACGGGAGTTGAAGGGCAAGATACTGCTTCTCCGGGTCAGATATCTGGAGACGGAGGGGAAGGAGGACCGGATAAAGGATCTCATCAGGGAATCCATCACCGCTTTTGTTTCCATCTTCAACGCCCTTCTTTATCTGAAGGGGATGGACATACCGAAAGGGCGGAGTGAGGTTGTCCGGGCCGTCTCTGGAACATTTTCGGTCAACGCCGGGGCCTTTCTGAAATGCGTGGAGATCAAGGAAGAGCGGGGACGCGCTTCCTTATCGGAGATGGAGAAGATTTTCGAAAATTATCTGGGGGAACTGGCCCTGCTGACGGACAGGGTGGACCGGATGGACGTTTAGAAAAGAGGAGCATGTGCAACAGGGCTCTTCGATGCTCAGGAGATTTTTTTCGACCATGCTAAACCTCGCTTTGCTGAAAGTTCAAAATTCGCCCGCCTCCGGCGGACTCAGACAGTTGAACTTTCGGGCGCTCCGCATCGATAAGCATGGTGACCCGAAAAAAGATCTATTCGCCTCTCAGAACCTTGCTGCCCATGCTTTTCCTGTAGTGAAAATCTGGAAGGGGAATTAGGAAAAGAAGCACTATACAAAACAGACTTTTTCTAAGAAGATGGTTTCCAAATTGCGATTTTAAATAAACAACATTCAGGAGGTTTTGATATGACCCAGGGAAAGAAGGTTCTGCTCATCACGCTCGGTGTGGTGCTGGTTGTCGGATTCATGCTTTTTTCGTTTGTACAGGGAACGTACAATGCCTTTGTTACGATGGATGAGGCCGTGAAGGCGTCCTGGTCGCAGGTGGAGAATCAGCTCCAGAGGCGCTACGATCTCATTCCCAATCTCGTGGAGACCGTGAAGGGCTACGCGAAGCACGAAAAGGATACCCTGACGGAGGTCACGAATGCCAGGGCCAAGGTCGGCGGTGCCGGGACGATCGACGACAAGATCAAGGCAAACAATGAGTTGTCGGGCGCTCTCAGCCGCCTGCTCCTCGTTGTGGAACGGTATCCCGATCTGAAGGCCAACCAGAATTTCATCCGGCTGCAGGATGAACTGGCGGGAACAGAAAACCGCATCGCTGTGGAGAGAAAGCGTTACAATGAAACCGTTCAGGTATACAACGTGAAGATCCGGAGCTTCCCGGCCAATATCCTGGCGGGGATGTTCGGCTTCAAATCCGCGGCGTTCTTCGAGGCGCCGGCGGCGGCGAAGGCAGCCCCGCAGGTAAAGTTCTGACAGGCTGTTGTTCCACCGAAGTGTCATTCCCGCGGAAGCGGGAATCCGATTTTTTTTGTCATGGTGAGCCCTTCGACGAGCTCAGGACAGGCTTTGTCGAACCATGGATTCCGGATCAAGAGACTGAGTCGTAATTACCATTTTTGTCATTCCGTGCAAGTGAAGCGCGACACGGAATCCAGTATTTTCAGCAAGCTCTGGATGCCGGCTTTCGCCGGCATGACGGTGTTGATAGCGCTTTCTGCTATTGCGACACAGTCTCGAAAGCGGGAATCTGTCTTTTTGTCATGGTGAGCCCTTCGACGAGCTCAGGACAGGCTTTGTCGAACCATGGATTCCGGATCAAGAGACTGAGTCGTAATAACAAAAAATGTCATTCCGAACGTATGTGAGGAATCTTAAGATATTCATATTATTAAGTATCAAGATTTCTCGTTTCACTCGAAATGACAAAAAAGAGAATTGAGACACAGTCTCCAAGTCCGGAATGACGAGGATATTTTTTCAACAACAAGGAGGCACGCGAAAATTACATCGCGTGCCTCCGTTCTATTCTTAAACTTTTTTTAAACTCTGAACCCTGAACGGGTTTCTTATTTCGCCAGATAGCCCCCATCATTGGCAAGCACGGCGCCGGTCATGTAGGCCGAGGCGTTGGAAGCGAGGAATACGGCGAGCCCCTTCACGTCGTCCAGGTCGCCCACCCGTCGCAGGGGGATCTGGGCGAGAATCATCTCATAGGCCTTTTTGAACTCGGGTTTTTCAATGTAAGCCATCATGTCGGTGCGGAAGAAACCGGGAGCGATCGCGTTGACCCGGATGTTGTAAGGTGCGAGCTTCACGGCGAGGTTCATGGTCAGCAGATTGATCGCGGCCTTCGTGGAATTGTAGGGAACCGCGGGATGGGCCATCTCTTCGGAGCCCCTGAACGCCATAACGGAGGAGATGTTGATAATGCTTCCGCCGCCCTGATTTTTCATGATATTGGCGATCTTCTGGGTGAGGATCCAGACGCCGCGCACGTTCACGTTGAAAAGCTGGTCCCATCTCTCCAGAGGAAATTCCAGGGTCGGCGCGCCCCAGGTAGCCCCGGCGTTATTGACGAGTATATCGATCCTGGGGCATTTCTCCGTCGCCGCTTTGACCATGTTTTCTATATCCTCCGCCTTGGCGATGTCGCAGGCAATGGGATAAACCTGAACACCAAAGGCCTCTGAAATTTCTTTGGCCGCACTCTCCAGATTTTTCATCTTTCTCGAGACGAGGATCAGATCGGCGCCCGCTTCGGCGAGCCCCGTGGCGATGAATTTCCCGATCCCTCTTCCTCCGCCGGTCACCAGGGCCGTTTTGTCCTTCAGGCTGAACAGTTCATTGAGCTTCATTTTGACCTCCTGCAACGTTAATAGAGTGAACGACCTTTTTAATTTCTATCACACGGGAGAGGGCCCGAAGACAGACCCGTCGGGCATGATCTCCACGTACGCATTGCCCTTCCGCGTCATTTTCGTCAGGATCCTCGGAATGTTTTTATGGGTCGCCGATTTGATGACGTCCCCGACGGTCTTGAACGTACAGAGTTCTTTGAGCGTCATGATCGTGGGAAGGACGATGCCGAAATTCCCGCACTCGTATGCATTCAGGGCTTCCTGCGGCGTGATCCAGACGTGCTCGATCAGTTCGCAGCCGTCGTGAAGGGCGTCTTGCTTCTCCGGCGCCTCGGCAACGAAGAACCTGACATCATAACGGATGGGAAGCGGTTCCGGCGTGATCCAGTGTGAGAAATAATGAACGCGGTCCGTCGCGAGTGCAAGGCCTTCGCTTGTCAGCATGTCCCTGAAGCTTCCCTTGCCTCCGCAAAGGGCATCGCGATAAGCACTGAATCTCCTTTTATTATCTTCCTTATCAAACGAGACGAGGGAACCGTTCTTATCGTAGGCGATGAGGATGCCCACCTCTTCGAAGCTCTCGCGGATACCGGCCACCCAGGCCCCGAGGGCCTTCTCTGCGGGAATATCGGGCATGATCTGCGTGGCCCTCTCCCGGTTCATTCCCCGGCAAAAAGCGTCCATATCCGACGCGCAATCTTCCTTGTCCAAGGCACCTCCCGGATAAACGTAGGCATTGGCCACAAATTTATTGTCCGGATGCCTCAGGACCATCAGGAGCTCGATCGCCTCCTCGGCCGCGTTTTTTCGCTGCCGGAGGAGCATGACGGTCGACGCATCCTTGGGCTGGACATATTTTGTTTTCCTTTGATTCATGATCCTACCTAATTCTACTCCGACACATAAAT
>DFZO01000003.1 GCA_002383495.1 Syntrophaceae bacterium UBA4054
TTTGGATTGACGCTTATTCGAAATCCACATGGGGTTGGGACTTTCTTCGATAATCCTGTTAAGGAAAGCTTCTGATTGTTGAAGTGCCGCCGCCGCCCTTTTGCGGTCGGTGAAGATTGGAGCGATCTTTGAGATGCCGACCACCATTAAAAGTGATATCGCGAGGGCTATGAGTTCGGCGTTCAGGTCGGGCCGGATCGTTGAGTCTCCTGTGAGTATGCGGATGAGCGGGACGCATCGTCGTAGAGCCATAAACATCAGGGCAGCTGAGATGAGGCTCCAGGCTAACCGTTTGCCGGTAAGGGGAATAAGCCTGAAGGCCATGATTGCTGCGACGAACTGCAGGAGAATGGAAAGCGTCAGAATAAGTATTATTATCATACCGGCATCTCTATGATGAACGTCGCCCCGCCCTGCTCGTTATTCTCGGCCCAAATCCTGCCGTGATGGTCCTGGATGATTCCGTAGCAGACGGACAATCCGAGTCCTTTCCCTTTGTCCGGCTCCTTCGTGGTGAAGAAAGGCTCAAAAATCCTGTTCATGTCCTCTGCTTTAATTCCTGTCCCATTGTCAGAGAAAGTGATCCGGACATTCTTCTTCTCTTCTGACGAATCCAATGCGGCGGTCACTCGCAAGAGCTTTTCCTTCCCGTCTTTCATGGCATCAATCGCGTTGTTCACGAGGTTCAGGATGACCTGCTCGATCCTGAACTTATCCAGTGATAAGGAAGGAATGTCCGCTTGATGCTGGAAATCAAATGTCACATTTTCCGCCTTTAATCGGGGCGCCGTAAGTAAAAAAACATCCTCCATCAATTCTCTCAGGTCTACCGTGGTCATGTAAAGAGCCGTGGTACGTGAAAACTCGCTGATACCCTTTGTGATCTTCACAATCCGGTCTATTTGCACTTTGGCAATCTTGAGGGCTTCCTTCGTCTTCTCCGAAATGGTTTCCGTCATTTCGAGAACCTGGAGCCGCAGGGAAAGGATATTCAGGGGATTGAGGATCTCGTGAGACGCGCCGGTCGTCAACTTACCCAGAGCAGCAAGCTTCTCGGATTGAACGAGCATTTCCCGAGTCTTCTGTAAGGCCTCCTCCGCCTGCTTGCGCTCGGTGATGTCGCTTATGACTGTTCGAACCAGAGGGGTTTCACCATCCCCCTCCATCCGGATGCTGTCCAGCCGGGCATGAAACATGGTACCATCCACCCGCTTGAGCACCAGATCGCAACTCTGCTTCTCACCGTTCTTTAACACGCTCATGATATGCTGATCCCACAGGTCCTGGTCCCCGGGCGTGACAAAACGCCTGAACCGGCCGTTGATCAGTTTCTGACGCTGAGCGCCCAGGAGGGCCGAGCCGGTGAGGTTCACCTCCGCGATCAGGGCCTTAGGGGTAAAGGTAAAGTATCCGACAGGAGAAAAATCATAGAGGTCTATGTATTTGCTCCGGGACTCCTCTGAGGCAAGTTGAGCCCTCCGGAGTTCCTCGTTCTGCATCTCGAGTTCGATCTGATGCACCTGCAGCTCATGAACGATCTCTTCAAGAGTTCTATCTTTTATCGCCGGAGTTGTGCCGGGGGTTCGGGCAAGTTTCTCCTCGGCGGCGTCCCTGAGCTGACGGCCGCGATCCCCTTTCTTTTCCTTCTTTTTCACGAGAGTTTCTCCTTGTCCCTGTCTTGGTCGGTCACGTCCTCCATCGCAAGGAGGATCAACTTCGTATTGCCCGTTTTTCCGACGATGCGCCGGGCATTCAGCATCATCCTTCTGCGCCCGATGGCCGGAAAGTCATGTTTCACCTCCACGTTTTCAAACTTCGTATCGCGAGGCAGAACAGTCTCCAGCAGCTCCCGCAACCGGGGAATATCCCACTGGCGGTTGCCAAGGTTGTAGATATAGCTGCCGATGGTCTCCCGGGACGAGACCTTAAAGATTCGATAAAAAGAGCTGCTGGCGGAGACCACCTTCAAGTCTCCATCCAGCACGATCAGGGGCTCCCGGACCGCATCCACAATATTCTCTGCGTAGTCGCGAGTCTCCCGAACGGCCTCTTCGATTTCTTTCATTCGGGTGATGTCGGTAAAGGTCAGCACCACCCCTTCGATCACATTCGCCAGTGTCCGATAGGGCATGATCCGGGCCAGATACCACACATGGCCTGCCATCTGAACCTCCTTTTCCCGGGGCACGAGAGAATCAAGCACGGCCTGCGCATCATCAAGAAAATCCTCGCCCTCAACGTTCGACTTGATATCGCCCAGGGGGCGGCCGACATCAGAGGCAACCAGGCGAAACACCTTGGCGGCATCGCGGGTGAACCGTTTTATCGCGAGGTCCTCATCGAGAAAGATCGTCGCGATATTCGTGCTGTCGAGGAGATTCTTCATATCGTTCTGCATCCCCGCAAGCTGCTCTATCTTGGACTGCAATTCCGCATTGACCGTCATGAGTTCTTCATTGACCGACTGGAGTTCCTCCTTGGAGGTCTCGATCTCTTCATTGGTGGATTGCAATTCCTCGTTCGTCGATTGCAGCTCCTCGTTGGAGGATTTGAGTTCTTCGTTGGCTGCCTGCAGCTCCTCGATGGTGGCCTGGAGGTTTTCTTTCGTATAAAAGAGTTCCTGCTCCAGTTCCTCCACGCGTTTCGACGGACCCTGCCGGGCAGACTGTTTCCCCCGGGTCGGTTTTCCTTTTGCGTGAGTTTCTACCTCCTGGAAGCATACGATCAGGAGCGCCCGGGTCTCTTCCGAATCTGTGAGCGGTCTCACCGTAAGGTTCACCCCCCGGGTGTCGCCATTTGTCCTGACGGACAAATTGTTGCAGACCACCTGTTTTTTATGTCTGGCTACGCTGTGGATGGCGGTCCGCAGTTCCAGCTGCAGTCCTTCACGTGCCATTTCCATGATGTTCAGGCTCGCCTGACCCGGCGCCGGCCGCAGGTATTTTCCGGTGTCACCGTGCACGTAAAGTATAGTGCCTTCCTCATCCGTTATGACCGAAGGAGGAGCGTAAGACTGAAGCAGCACCTTCCGGGCAAGGTCGGCAAGGTTGATCTCCTTCGCCCTCTTCACCGCCTCGCCCGGCCCCTTCCCGGCCTGGTCACCGGCCCAGGCAAGAGCCTCCGTCATCACGGGGCGGGCAGCACCAATAGATACCCTGGCCTGATAGAACCGCCACTTCTTGCTGATGGGCTTGAAGAGATCCGTGTAGCTTCCGATGCCTTCCGAGGGGCTGAGGAAGAGTACCCCGTCTGGTTTCAAGGCGTAATGAAAGGTCGGGATCAGTCGGTTCTGAAGGACCGGTTCGAGGTAGATGAGCAGATTCCTGCAACTGACCATATCCAGCCGGGTGAAGGGCGGGTCCTTGATCGCATTCTGGGTGGCAAAGACGTTCATCTCCCGGATCTCCTTCTTGACCCGGTAGCCGTTCTCCTCCTTGATAAAAAACCGCTTCACCCTCTCCGGTGAAACATCCATGGTGATATTGGGCGGGTAAATACTCGAGCGGGCCTGAGCGATCGCGTCCTCATCGATATCCGTGGCGTAGATCTGCACCTTGAACTCCTGTCTGGTCTCATCCATGTGCTCCCTGAATATCATGGCGATGGAGTACGCCTCTTCCCCCGTTGAGCATCCCGGTACCCAGATTCTGAAGACGTAATTTTCGGGCTTGTTCTCAAAGAGCTTCGGCAGAATGTCCTTCTTCAGTGCTTCAAAGGCTTCCGGGTCCCTGAAGAAGCTCGTGACGTTGATGAGAAGTTCCTTGAAGAGGGCATGAACCTCCTCGGGATGCTCATGGAGGTAACGGGCGTAGGTGCCCGTATCCTCCAGGCCGTGGATGGTCATCCGCCGTTCGATGCGTCTGTGGATCGTGCTTTGCTTGTATAATGAGAAGTCATGACCCGTCCTGGATCGCAGCAGCATCAGGATCTTGTTGAGCGCGCCCGAGGCGGCGGGAACAACTTGCGGTTCCAGCTTTACCTTCTTGCCGAAGAGGGTCTTCACATAGGTCATCAGTTGGGCCGGTATCTTCTCCACAGGCAAGATATATGTGGCGAGACCGCTCCGCACCGCGCTCAAGGGCATGCCGTCATATTTTGCCGTGGCCGGGTCCTGCACAAAGGAAACACCCCCTGCACCGTGAATGGCCCGCAACCCCAGCGTTCCGTCGGTGCCGGTTCCGGAGAGAATCCCGCCTATCGCCTTTTCTCCCTGATCCTCCGCCAGGGAACGAAAGAAAGAATCGATGGGCATCCTCTGACCGCGCGGCATCCCGGGGACACTGAGTTGGAGAGCGCCGTTAAAAATGGCCATGTCCCTGTTCGGCGGAATCACGTAAACATGATTCCTCGCCACCTTCATCTCATCCTGTGCCTCGACAACGGGCATCGCCGTGATTCTCTGAAGGATCTCCGTCAACAGACTCGCATGTCCCGGATCAAGATGGGGAACCAATATGAACGCCATTCCGTTGTCAGGCGGCAGGTGGCGAAAGAATTGCTCAAAGGCCTCAAGCCCACCTGCTGAAGCGCCCAGCCCGATGATGGGGAAACCGATATCGGGCTCTTCCAGCTTTTTCGAATTGAGAGATCCTCGTGACTTTTTATTATTGCCCTTCTTCGTCTTCATGATCTTCTCCATGATGGCAATCCATACATCTTGTCATGCCCGCGTCCCTTCGGTCATCCCCGCCCTCTATTTTGTCATTTCCGGCTCGGAGACTGTGTCGCAATTACCATTTTTGTCATTCCGTGCAAGCGAAGCGCGACACGGAATCCAGTATTTTCAGCAAGTTCTGGATGCCGGCTTTCGCCGGCATGACGGTGTTGATAGCACTTTCTACTATTTTGACACAGTCTCTCGATCGGAAATCCAGTCCTTTTATCTTTTTCGCATCTTCTCAAAACCGTGAGGGGTGAAACGTGAGGCGTAAAGTGTAACTTCGTTCCCCCTCCCTTGTGTTCCCTCCCGCCAGGGGAGGGAATATTATGGAGCCCCTCCCTTTTGAGGAGAAGAAATCATTTAACCCTCTCCCTTGACGGGAGAGGGCAGGGTGAGGGTGATTTCTTTCACTTGAATCCTTGAACCTTATCTTTTTCGCATCTTCTCAGCTTCCGTCTTTTTCACGCCGGCAGCTCAACGATGAACGTGGCGCCGCCCTGCTCGTTGTTCTCGGCCCGAATGGTTCCGTCGTGATCGCTGATGATCCTGTAGGCGATGGAAAGACCCAGGCCCTTCCCCTTGTCCGGATCCTTCGTCGTGAAGAAGGGATCGAATATCCGGGCCCGGTCCGCCTCTTTTATCCCATGACCCGTATCGGAAACGACGACGCGAACGTTCTCACCCGAGGGTGCTTTTCCGGTTGAGACTCGGAGTTTTTTTATCTCCCGGTCCTTCATGGCATCCGCGGCATTGGAAATCAGATGGTTGATGGCCGTGACCATCTTTTCCTTGTCCATCATAAGAAGGGGGATATCCTCTCCATAGCGTATCTCCGCTGTGACGCCCTCGCCCCTCAAGCGCCCGGCCTGGGATGTCATAGCCTCTTCCACAATCTTGTTGAGGTCATCCCGGGTCTTCCGGATCTCGGAAATCCTGGAAAATTCCTGCAAACCTTCCAGAACACCTGTGATTCGGCGTATCTGGTTATTGCACGTATCGATGGCTTTCCGGACATCGTCGTCCAGGGCTTTCCCGGTCACATCGAGCATCTGCAGCCGCAGCGACATGATGTTAAGAGGATTCCGAATCTCATGCGCGGCGCCTGAGGCGAGCTGGCCAAGGGACTCCATCTTGCGGGCCTGGGAAAGCTTGGCTTCGAGCTGCTTGCGCTCGGTGATGTCTATGATGATTCCGCGCAAGCCCACGATTTGATTATTCCGAACAATGGGAATGCTCTCGGTTATGACGGAAAAAGTTTTACCGTCCTTTCTCAGGAAGGTATACTCGTTATCTTGAATCTCTTCGCCTCGCATTATGCGCTTCATGTTCAATCCTGCACGCTCCCGATCTTCGGGAACAAGCATCTGCAATGCGTTCAGTCCCTTCTTGAAGTCTTCAGGTGAGTAACCGGAAATGGAATAGGCAGCATTGTTAACGAATGTTAAATTGCCTTGAATATCCGCTTCGAAGACGATCTGGGGTAAGAAATGCGCAAGTTCGTTATATTTTTTTTCGCTTTCCTTAAGCGCATCCTCTGCCCGCTTGCGCTCGGTGATGTCGCGAACTATCCCAATCGCGCTCCACCTGTTTTGAAATTGTGTTACCGACAGGGAAAGCTCTACGGGAAATTCCGTTCCGTCGCTTCTCAGCGCTACCAATTCCAGTGATTTGCCAATGGCAAAACCCTGGCCCGTGTTCTTGAATCCGATAATACCCTGTTCATAGGCTTCGTGAAACCGTTGCGGAGCGATCAGCCTGTGACAATTCTTTCCCACCGCCTCCTGGCTCGAATGCCCGAACATATTCTCTGCGGCTTCATTCCAGAAAGATATGATCCCCTCATCATCTATCATGATAATGGCATCTTTGGCTGAGCCGCTGACCTTCTTGAATCTTTCTTCGCTCTCCTGCAGCGCCTCCTCGACTCGCTTGCGCTCCGTGATGTCCCGAATAATACTAAAGAATAATTCTTGGCCTTCCATTCTAATGAGGCGCGAGTGGACTTCGACCGGCATTACCGATCCGTCTTTACGACGATGAGCCGACTCGAAAATGACCATTCCTTTTTCCATGATCTCCTTAAATCTGGAAGGGATCGCGTCTCGATACGCCGGGTCATCCAATTCCTTTAGATTCATGGCCATCAGTTCTTCCCTGCTGTAACCTCGACTTTTGTATGCACTTTCATTCATATATTGAAAGCTGCCCTCCAGATCCATCACGATGATAGAATCGCTGGCACTATCCAGCAGTATTGATTTCATCTCAATCTCTGCTGTCTTCTCCTTGCGCTCGGTGATGTCCCTGAGGGCTATGACTCTCGCATCAAGATTCCTATATCTGATCGGTCTTCCCATCACTTCGACAGGAAAGACGGTTTTGTCTTTTCTTAACCCCTTTGCCTCAAAGTATATTTGAGGAGTATCGATACTTTCCTTAAGTTTCTGCAACGCAGGTTCTATGGATTCAGGTGCAAGAAGCATAAGAACGCTTTGACCTATGACCTCTTCAGCAGGGTATCCAATCATTTTTAATGCCGATTCATTGGCATCCATGATGATGCCTTCCCTGTGAATAATGATCCCCTCCCAGGTCGCATTTTCTAATCTTCGAAATCTCTCCTCGCTCTCTCGTAGGGCCTCCTCTGCCCGCCTGCTCTCGGTGATGTCATGAACAATGGAGTGGAGGAAATCTTTTCCTTTGACTTCGATTCTGCTGCTGAACACCGCCACGTCCCGGATAGACCCATCCGCCAGCCGGTGCCGGAATTCAAAATGTGTTCGTTTATTGGCTCTGGCCTTTTCCATCTCCTTTTTGACTTCTTCGGGGACAAGCGTGTTGATCTCCGCAATCTTCATTGCTTTGAGCCGTTCACGCGACCACCCGTAATATTGGGCGGCCGCTTCATTCGCGTCGATAAGGCTTCCGGTATCCGGATCGATGATCAGCTTGACCGCGGTGTGGTCCTCGAACAGCTTCCTGAAAAGCGCTTCGCTCTCCCGCAGCGCCTCCTCAGCCCGCTTGCTGTCAGTGATGTCCATGGCATTTCCCAGGATGGCCTTTCTGCCCCGGAATTGAATCGGCGTCACCGTCTCCAGGATCCATTTTATCCGGCCGTCCCGGGCGAAAACCCGAAACTCATAGGGTGCTTTCCGAATCCCTTTCAACATCTGGATGGCATTTTTCTGCGTCTCCTCTTTGTCGTCGGGATGGACCCAATCCAGGGGGGACATCTGCATCAGCTCATCTTCGGAAAACCCTGTATATTCAATGGCACGCTGGTTTACATACTGAAGCTTTCCATCCTGGAGAATGTAAACGCCCGTATGGCTGTTGCCGGCCAGAGACTTGTACAATAAACCCGCGGAGGCGGTCTGCTCGCTCAGCACTGCAACGACGGCGGCAATGACGACAAACATCGCAGCCCTGAACAGGTCGGGGACAAGGGGGAGGTCAGGAGCGAAAAGAACGTGGCTGACCAAAAGAAGCAATCCAAGGAGAACGGCCACCGCGATTCCCCTTCGTTTCCACCAGATCGACGCCAGCACAATGGGAATATAGAAAAGATGGGTGAATATGACATCGGCATCCAGTATGGCATGATAGTAATACGTAAGAAACCCGGCGCACAAAAAAAGAACGGCCATGACGATGATCTTGTTTCTTTCTTTTAAATCTCTGAATTGCATCGCAGGGCCCTTAAGCGGGTTTTATTAAACATCAAACAATATTAGGCTTGCAACTGTAATAGCCGACGAAGATCTTATGTTTTTTCATCCAGCACCTCTCGGATCTTTTGGGAGAGGTCGGCGATGTTCACGGGTTTCTGGATGAATCCCCTGCAGCCCCGGGCCATGATCTCGGAGGCCTGACCGTTGATGCTGTAGCCGCTGGAGAGGATGACCTTGATATCGGGGTTGATCGCCTTGAGGCGGTCAAAAGTCTCTCCGCCCCCCATCCCCGGCATGATCATGTCAAGAATGACCAGATCGATCCCGTCCTTGTTCTCCTCATAAATCCTGAGCGCTTCGGGGCCGCTCCCGGCCGTCAAAAGAGGATATCCCAGGAACCTCATGATCTCTTTCATCGAATTGACGATCTCTTCCTCATCATCCACCAGAAGGATCGTCTCCCCGCCCTTGAGGATCTCCGCGGAAGGCTTCTCTTCCAGGATCGCCTCCTTCTCCGTCGCGGGCATATAGATCGTGAAGGTTGTGCCTTTGCCTTCCTCGCTGTAGACGTTTATAAAACCTTTGTGACCCTTGACAATCCCGTAAACCATGGCCAGCCCCAGACCCGTCCCCCGGCCCATTTCCTTGGTGGTGAAGAAGGGCTCGAAGATCCTCTCTTTCGTCTTCTCGTCCATCCCCGTGCCTGTATCGGTGACGGACACCTTCACGTACCGTCCGGGTTCCATGTAGGGGTGTTTCACGTCGGCCTCCGAGATAGTCAGGTTGGCCGTCTCCAGATAGAGATCGCCCCCGGAGGGCATGGCCTGCCATGCGTTGACGTAAAAGTTTATGAAGACTTGCTCCATCTGGGTGGCATCGGCCTCAACGGCCCAGAGATCTTCCTGGAACCTCCTGTGAATGACGAGCTCCTTCTTCGTCCGTCCGAACATGGAGGAACTCTTCTCCAGAACCCTGTTCAGGTTCATGGGCTTGACGTCGTACTTTCCCGCACGGGCAAAGCCCAGGAGCTGCTTTGTGAGATTCGCTCCGGCCTCCACCTGCCCCTCGATCACCTTGAGTTTCCCGTGGCGGGGATCGCCCGGATCGGTCTCCAGAAGCATGGACGACGTATAGCCCTGGATCGCCATGAGGAGATTGTTGAAGTCGTGGGCAATCCCTCCCGCCAGTGTCCCGATGGCCTCCATCTTCTGGGCCTGCTGGAGCTGTGCCTCCATTTTCTTGCGTTCCGTGATGTTTCTCGCTATGGCGACGACCAGCTTTTCCTCACCCAGAAGAATGGACCCCAAAGTGACCTCAACCGGGTAATCGGTCCCGTCTTTGCGCTGGTGACTGCTCTCAAATGTCAATCTCTGCCCCGCGATCAACTGGTCCCAGAGAGCATCCTTCGCGTCCGCGATTGCTTTAGGGTCGATGTCCGATACGCTGAGCTGCAGCAGCTCTTCTCTCCTGTATCCAAGATTTTTGCAGGCCTCCTGGTTGGCATCCACGAACCGGCCCTGAAGGTCATGCACAAAGATGATGTCCGCGGCCTGGTCCAGGATTGTGCGGAATCGTTTTTCGCTGATTTGCAGAGCCTCTTCCGCCTTTCTTGTTTTTTCAATCTCGATATTGAGTTCATCCCGTGAAACAGTGATGGTTTTCAGCTTGTCCGTCATCGCATCGAACGCTTCAGACAGCCGGCCAACCTCATCGGGCGTCCTGATATTCGTTTTAAAATCCAGATCTCCCTTTGCAACCCGCTCCGTCGCGCTGTAAAGCCCCTCAAGAGGATAAGCGATGTTGCGCAATATCATCACGGCAAAGGAAACAATAAACAAGGACATCAGCCCTATGGCAATGTTGGCGTACAAATGCATTTTGACCAGCTGATGTTTTCTCTTTTCATGGACGATTTCCCTCAATTTCAACGCCTCCACGTATTGAGAATGGGAGCGCACAAATATCTGGCTGACAATTCTTTCGCTGAATTCTTCCTTCTTCGCAGCGTTCACATCCATGCCTTCGCCTATCCCGACCAGCTGATGGAAGAGACCGGATAGACTGCCATGCAAGACGGCAATCGCTTCCAAGGCAAGCCTTTCATGAGGGTCCTGAAATGTTTCATCCATTTTTTTCAGAAGGGCTGTGATTTTTTCCTGCAATAAATACCACTGCTTTTTCGACCGTTCCCCCCGGTACATCAGATATTCATTTCCAATTTGATCCTGCTCGAACAGGGTAAAATTCAGCTCGCTGACCGTGTTCGCCCTCTCCCGAAGCCCGTCCTCCCGTTCAGCCATGGACTGATTGATAAGCATTATGGCGGTGAAAGCGACGATGCTGAGGAGGATGATCATCTGCAGTTTTGTTCTGATCTTCACAAGCGCGTCTCCTATTTGATGATGGTCGCGGATTCCGGCCTGACCGCTTTCATGGCATCCAGATAAATGTAGTCCAGATAATTCGGAATCTTTTTCACCTCGGTTATCCTGTTTCTCATAGCCCATCTTGCCTCGTCTTCCATGGAGGTCAGCAGCGAGCGGTCCAGGGACAGCCCGTAAATGAAATCGCTCCAGACCGAAACCAGTAACGTCTCGTTCACGGCCGTTGCTCCTGCCAACAAAGAAATGGATTCTTTTCTGTTCCGGTGTATGAATTCGATCGACCGGTCAACCGCTTTCAGAATTCTTTTCAAGCCTTCTAAATTATCCATCGCAAATTTTTTCATGGCCACCAGGTTAAACGTCTCTCTGTACAAGCTCGATTTCGGCAGCCTTACGACATTGCCGGGCAGCGCCTTCTCGGCCTGATAGGCATAGGGCTCAAAGATCGCGACGGCATCGACCTTTCCATGCCTCAGGGCTTCCGGCAGTTCCTGCGGCGGAACGTCGATAACGTTCACCTCCGATTTCCGGATCCCGTGCTCCACCAGATAGACATGAATGAAAAAATGGGCCGATGTCATCAGAGAAGTTCCTATTCTTTTCCCTTTCAGGTCCGCCGGACGAATGATCCCTCTGTCCTTTCTGCAAAGGACCTTGACATCGTCATAGCTATGCACAAACGTGGCCAAGATCACATAATCTTCACGGGCAAAACTTGCCAACACGATCGGTGTATCTGCAACGGTGGCGAGATCGACTTCCCCCGCAAACATGCCCTCCATGGCTTTCTTGCCCGATGGATACAATTTTAAAACAACATCAAGCCCTTCGTCCGAAAAAAACCTTTTCTCATAAGCGATAAAAACAGGCGCGGACAACGTCGCGGACGCCACACCCACGGTAACCTTTTTCTTCGGTTCCGCGGGCCTTTCCTGTTTGCTGCAGGAGGCCGCGCAGACAACAAATGTGAACAGAACCATCATGCCCCAGAGGATTCCCGATAACCCGACCTGTCCGGTCATGTTCCTCATTGTCTTCCTCATGCTGCACCTCTGTTTTCGGGATATTGTTTCCCTTACTCTTTTGCCGGCAGTTCGACGCTGAACAGTTCCGCAAGGCTGTGAAAAAGGACATAGCTGTACCGTCCGGTCAGGTATAATCCTGAAAAGACGGCCAGAAACAATGCGCCGGAGAGATATCGATTCCGTAATGTCCTTTCCATCATCTTTATCCCTGCGTTAACAGCACCTTTTTTCCGTCAAAAGGTGAACCTCTTCTCTCTGAAAAGTCTCAGGCAGGCATCGACCGTGTCTGGATCATAGAGAATGTCCCTGTTGATGGAGATTTCCTCCAGGGCATTATCCAGACCGATGGCCGGACGGTAGGGCCGGTGGGAGGCCATGGCCTCTATCGTGTCGGCCACCGCTATGATCTTGGCTTCCAGAAGGATATTTCCGTCGGAAAGCCCCTTGGGATAGCCGGAACCGTTCAGCCGCTCGTGATGCTGAAAGATATAGTCCGCGATGGGATGAGGAAATTCCATATCTTTCAGGATCTCATAGGCCACGAGCGGGTGGCTTTTTATCATTTCGAATTCGACGTCGCTCAACTTTGACGGTTTGGAGAGAATCTCCGCCGGGATGTAGATTTTTCCGAGATCGTGAATGATTGCTGCCATCCTGATAATGCCGACACGTTCGGCGGAGAGACCCATCTCGTCAGCAATGGCTTCCGAAAGCACCGCGACTCTTTCCTGATGGCCCGATGTGTAAGGGTCCCTTGTTTCCACGACCCGTGCCAGGGTTTTAATGACGGCATCGAAGTTCTTCTGCAATTTTTCATAACTCTCGCGAAGTTTTTCTTCTGCCTGATCGAGGGCGCTGGATATCTTTCCCATAACGGAGGTTTCGACATAATGGAGGTCAAAGGGCTTGACAATATAATCATCGGCCCCCAGCTCTTGGGTTTTCCTGATGATCTCTTCATCCGTAATGGCCGTCACCATGATGACGCTTGCCGTGGTGTTTATCTTCCGGATTTCCCTGAGGGCCTCCATGCCCCCCATCCCCGGCATCAGAATGTCCAGCATAATGACGTGGGGCTTGATTTCTCTCACCAGCTTCACGGCAGACTGACCGTCGTGAGCCAGGTGAACATCATAGCCCTTGAAGACAAAGTAATCCTTCAGAATATTGCAGACATCCAATTCATCATCAACAATCAGGATTCTTGCCATGGTCGATATTCCTCACTGCTCCTGTTCGGGTTTTCTGCTTGTTCGTCCGTGAATGCTCAAAAAACGAATGGCCGCGTCGAGGCGGTCATGTCATTTTCTTCATTGCAATAATGGTATCGCGAACCTTCTCAATTTCCGTCACCTTGTCAAAAAAATAGTCCGCCCCCAGTTCCTCGCACTTCTTCCGGTACTGGGGATAGGGATAATTGGTCAGTATGATGACATTGATCGGCAGTTTCTTTTTTCTGATATCTTTTAAAACCTCGATGCCGCTCGGGCCGGGAAGGCGGATGTCCAGGATCACGACGTCCGGCTTGAGCTCCGCAATGGAACGAATGGCGTCCTGCGCGTTTCCGGCCGTCCCGGCTATTTCAATCTCATCCATTCCTTCAATCATTTTCTTCAGCCCGTCACACACGATCTTCGAATCATCCACAATAAAGACTTTCATGGCAGACACCTTTTGAGAACGGCTTCAGTAGAACAGCAGACAAAATATGAAACATCGACACCTACCCCTCACCCAACCCTCTCCCGCAAGTGGAGAGGGCATCGGCGGGAGGGATACAGAGAGGGGTTCCTTCATCAATTAAAGAACTTATCGATTAAATATGTCATCCAATAATTTTATTACCTCCTGCTCGACAAGATCACTGTTGATTTTTTCTAAATTGAATTCACTAAGCGATCCGGTATTTGTACCTCGACCCGGCAAGATATTGCTGACATGCATGAAAATCGTCTTTTCCCTCTTATAAGAAATAAAGAAGGACACGTGAGGTATAAAATCTTCTCTGTCGCCGATTTCGCCGTAATCCTTCGGCAATATTTTCATGATTATTCTTGGCGTCTGTATCTTGCCTTTTGAATCATAGGCTCCATCATTTTCAGATATGACGCAATCGTGGCCGTTTCGCATCAGCTCGGCTCTCAAAGCTTCCATTACGGGATGTATCACATCCTTTCGAATACGGATAAATTCGCTTAATGATGATATATCTTCCTGTATTATTTTATGCTCCTCCAGTGTGTTCTTTACTTTAGCCAACTTTTTATCATACATCTCTATCAGAGAATTAAGCTTTGATTTTGTTTCGTCTTTCATGTCCTTGCTCCTTTGTCACTTGATCTCTTTTCATGCCATTGCGGAGTTGAACTCCATAGCGCAGGGGAGAGGGCTCCAATATTTTCCCTCCCCCGGCGGGAGGGATACAGGGAGAGGGTCCTTCTCATTGTAAATCTATTGTTATTTTCGGGATTTGTCTGTCAAGGAACCCTGATTTTTCTGTCAGGGAATCCCTACAAAGAAAGGGTTGACAAGAAGCCATTAGTCGCCTATGCTACTAATGTCGTGTCTCAAAAATAAATTGTCATATCGACCCCTTCGATTCACTCAGGGTAAACTCCGGGAGATATCTTGCACAACTCTAAAATTATTAAGATTTCTCGCTACGCTCGAAATGACACTTATTAAATGAATTTACGAGACACGACACTATTAAACAAGATTTGAGCCTGTTCAATAATCCAATT
>DFZO01000018.1 GCA_002383495.1 Syntrophaceae bacterium UBA4054
GCCTTGCCCGTATAGTAAATCGGCCTGCCGTCACCTCGGATGGGCGACCATAAACGGGCTGTTCAAATATTCGTGCAACAGGCTCAAATAAGATGGATTTCAGACTGAGTGAAGAGCACCAGATGATCCGGGACATGACCCGGAAGTTCGTGGATGAGGTGGTCGAGCCCCGGGCCGAGGAACTCGAGGCCACGGGGGAATACCCTTACGACATCATGGATCAGATGGCGGAACTCGGTATGATGGGCATTCCGTTTCCCGCCGATGTCGGTGGGAGCGGGGGCGACTGGGTGGGAATGCACCTGTGCATCGAGGAAATGTCCAGAGGAGATGTGACGCTCGGAGCGCTTCTGGATGTGACGACGAGCGTCGTTGCCCAGGAGCTTTTCGTCTTCGGCACCGATGAACAGAAAGAGAAGTGGCTCATCCCCATGGTGCGGGGAAAAGAGATCGGGGCCTTCGGCCTCACGGAACCGGGGGCGGGCTCCGATGCCGGGGCGACGAAGACGAGCGCCGTCAGGGACGGCGATGCCTGGGTGATCAACGGCACCAAGCAGTTTGTCACCAACATCGGGCTCAAAAACGCTTCCCTGGTCATCATTACGGCGAAGACAAAGGCGGAAAAACCGGGCGAGAAGGACCAGATCAACACGTTCATTGTGTCCAAAGGGACGCCCGGGTTCAGCCTGGGCAAGAAATACGACAAGATGTCCTGGAGACATTCAGCGACCCACAAGTGCATTTTTGAGGACTGCCGTATTCCTGCCGGAAATTTTCTCGGGAAAGAGGGCCGGGGATTTGCCCAGCACTTGGCTGTTCTGGAGACGGGACGAATCAGCATCGCAGCGATAAGCGTGGGGATGGCCCAGGCCTGTCTGGAGAAATCCCTGCAGTACGCCAAGGAAAGGGTCCAGTTCGGGAAGCCCATTTACAGTTTTCAGGCCGTTTCCTTCAAGCTGGCCGACATGGCCATGAATATTGAGCTTGCCCGGAACATGTATCTCAAGGCGGCATGGCTCAAGGACACGCGACTGCCCCATACGCTGGAGGCGGCTTACGCGAAGCTCTTTGCATCGGAGATGGTGGAGAAGGCTGCGAGCGACGCCTATCAGATACACGGGGGCTACGGTTTCATGAACGAGTATGCTGTATCGCGCTATTACAAAGGGTGCAAGATACTGCAGATCGTGGAGGGGACCTCCGAGGTACAGAGGATGGTCATCAGCCGGTTTTTATAGGGGAATCCTTCCGAATATGCGGAATTGTGTTGCCACATCATCGAGAACCCGATGCTCAATGGCGAGGTGATCCGCTTGGACGGAGCTATCCGCATGGCGGCGAAATAAAGATAGACGTTAAAAAAGTGAGCTAGTTTCCAGAAAGAGAGGTATGAGTAGGAACCATGAGTCAACAAAATATATTTTACCCGGGCGCATTGGAGGAGAAGGGCGGCAGGCTTGTCCAGATGGGAAACAAGTGCAGAGATTGCGGAAAGACCTTTTATCCCGCGGTGGAGCTTTGTCCTTTCTGCTCCTCCGAGCAGGTGGAAAAGGTACCTCTCAGCCCGGTCGGAACGCTGTTTTCCTTCAGCGTCACACGGGTTCCCGTAGGCCGTTTCAAGCCTCCTATTATCGGAGGTTACATCGACCTGCCTGAAGGCACCCGGCTGTTCGGGCAGATTCGCGCAGACCTGAAAGATGTGAGGATCGGCATGAGAGTAAAGGTGGAGACAGGCGTTCTCTGGACGGAGAAAGACGGCATGGAAGTGCTTGGCTATTATTATGTGCCCTGCGAGGCGGAAGGCGGAGGTGCAGAGTGATGAGAGGCGTATATGTACTCGGTATCGGTCAGACGATTTTCGGCAAGCATGATCATTTAACAGTGAATGATCTGGGTGCCGCCGCGGCTTTGGCCGCCGTTAAAGATGCGGAAATTTCTCCAAAGGAGCTGCAAGCCGCTTATTGTGGAACCTGTTATAGCCCGCTGACGCCCGTCCAGTCTATTCTCATCCGTCTGGGCGTGGATCGGATCCCCATGTATACCGTTGAGAACGCCTGTGCCAGCGGCTCTTCCGCCGTGCATCTTCTGTTTCAGGAGATCGCCCTGGGAGCCCGTGAGGTGGGCATGGCGCTGGGTGTGGAGTCGCTGTCGACCTTTAACAGGAAGTTTGGCAAGGGACTGATTGCGATCGAGGGCGACCTGCAGGGCCAGTTGGCCCTCAGCATGCCCGCTTTTTTCGCCAAGCTGTGCAATCGTTTGATGGAGAAGCGCGGTGCGACCATAGCGGACATTTGTTATCCTTCCGTCAAGAACCACAAAGCGGGCATGACGAACCCCTATTCGCAGTATAAAACAGAAGTAAGCGTTGAAAAGATCATGGCTTCGCCGATGATTGCGGATCCGATCACCGTTTTGCAGTGCTGCCCGCAGAGTGACGGTGCGGCCGCGGTCATCCTCTGCTCGGAAGACTATTACAAGCGGCATAATAAGAAAGGACACCGCGCGCCGGTCAGAGTAGCGGGTTCTGTCATTTCGGTCAGCGGTGTCGAAGACGCTTCCTACGACCCTCTAGCGATGCAGGTCGTGATCAAAGGTGCCCGAGATGCCTGCGAGATGGCGGGCGTGGAGGCGCAAAAGGACATTCACGTCGTCGAGCTGCACGATGCCTTTTCCGGCGAAGAACTGGCGGCCTATGAAATGCTGGGCCTCTGCAAACCGGGCGAGGGAATTGCACTGGCGCGCTCCCGTGCCGTGGAATTGGGGGGCCGGTGTCCGGTCAATCCCAGCGGCGGATTGCTCTCCATGGGTCATCCGCTGGGCGCTTCGGGCGTTCGGGTGGTCAACGATGTCGCCCGGCAGCTTTGGGGCGAGGCAGGTGCGAATCAGGTTGAAGGAGCCAGGGTGGGCTTGGCCCAGATGCTGGGCGGTGTACTGACGGGGATTGAATCTCCTGTTGTCGCCGGCATTCAGATCCTGACCAAGTAAAACGACTGTTTCAAATAAAATAAGGTATGGCAGATTTCGTGATGAACGGCGCGAGTTGCGCTCCGCTTTGGTAAAAAAAGATAATTAGTTTTTTTTGATGGCCGTGGCGAAGGATATGCCTGTCAAAAAAACTGTGTGTTGGCAATCACTATTATAGCTATTGCCAAGGTAAAAATCCTCCCTCTCTGTACCCGCTGTGCCATACGGCGGATACGCGCCTTGCGCAATAGCTATAGCGATACGACTGGCTTGACGGTTTATGAACTTCATATGACCGAAGAGCCATTTCCGGGGAAGGTTAGAGCAGCGGGTTCGTCCCTCCTATTTCCGCATTTTTTAACCTTCCTTAAAGATAAGCATCAAGATTCAATTGAACTGGCAGCCTTTTATGAACGATGCTCTTTTGTCCGTAGCTGCCCACTAATTGAAGAGAATGAAGTAGCCCCCATTTCGGAACCCTTCTAACTGGAAATAAGATGTAGTTGTAAATAAGAGGGAGATTTCAGAGCACAATTGAGAAGAAGACGGCAATTGATAGGAGCGCTAATGCCTGTTCATGGTCGTGATAAATTGAG
>DFZO01000067.1 GCA_002383495.1 Syntrophaceae bacterium UBA4054
CGCAATTACCATTTTTGTCATTCCGTGCAAGCGAAGCGCGACACGGAATCCAGTATTTTCAGCAAGTTCTGGATGCCGGCTTACGCCGGCATGACGGTGTTGATAGCACTTTCTGCTATTGTGACACAGTCTCCGAGCCGGGAATGACAACTGAAAGGAACAAGATGGGAGGTGGGGAAAAAAGGAAATTGGAAGCTAATAATGATAGCGCGCCTGAAGGAAGTCAATGCGGTCTTTGCTGACAAGGTAAACAATGCGGTGTTCCTGGGTCAGACGGCGGGACCATACGTCAGGTGCAAAGTATTTCAGGGGCTCGGGTTTGCCGATGCCGGTAAAGGGATCACGAATGACGGCCTCAACGATGTTCAGGGCGCGCAGGGCAACCCTACGGTCCGTTTCCACCCAATAGCGCAGGTCTTCCCGGAATTCGACCTGGAAAACAGCTTCCCGTCGGGCCTTTTGTTTCCCGACGTTTTTATGTCGTTTTTCCAAGGCCGATTTCCTGTCTGAGGGTTTCCAATCCTTGCGGTTTCTCCGTCCGGGCCTGAGCACGGGTTAGAGCTTGAATCAGTCTTTTTGCATTTTTCGGTGAACGGAGCAGATGGGCCGTTTCTGTCAGGGCAGCCAGTTCGTCAGCCGCCACGAAGGCAACGTCTTCACCGCGCCTCCTTCGAACAATGACAATCTCTCGATTTTCCGTTACTTCATCGAGCAATTCGGCCAGATTGGCGCGGGCCTGGGTATAGGTGGTCTGAATAGGCATGTCTGATTCCTCCCTTTTTTCTGTACCGGAACACTGTACAGCTTTCATCCTCATCTGTCAAACCCTTTCAGAATTTATATCAAAAGCCGATGCGGCGCCTGGGCTTCGTGGGTGGTGCCATGAGCTGGCGGAGGGCATCGAAAACGACTTTGAACTGGGCATCGTATTTCTTTTCGAGGACCGCTAATTTTCGCGCCAATTCCTTATGTGTTGCCAGATACTCCCGGATTCGAACAAAGGCCCGGACGACATACACGCTTACTTCAATTGCCTTCGGTGTATTGAGAACGCTGGCGGCCATGATTGCACCGTGTTCTGTGAATGCATATGGGAGTACCGGCGAGTACTTTAGCTTTGAAAGGTGGTCGCAGTTTGCGACCACCTTGGCTTTTTCTTCGGCAGTCAGTTGAAACATGAAATCACTGGGGAAACGCCCTGAGTTACGTTTAACTTGTTCATTTAATCGTTTAGTAGTTACACCATATAATCTTGCAAGATCCGTATCCAAAATTACTTTCTGGTCTCTTATCAGTAAAATGGCTCTTTCAATACGCTCTGGTGGAATTATAGGATATTTATCATTCATATTTAGGCTCCTGTAACTTGATTTTCGAGTTTGGCACTTCACGTTTGTCAAATGCCTTCATGGGGACTTAAGCATTAATCATTTTCTGAAAAAATATTGAACATTTGCTGATTTTTAAACCGTTATGGGCGTCTATTGCGTCCATCGCGTCCTTTGCGTTCGTCGCGTCAGTTGCATTTATTGCGTTTATCGCATTCATCATACCGTAAAGTGTAAGGCGTCCATAATGCCGTTAGGCGTAAAGCGTGAAGTGTTAAAAAGAGAGAAAAGGGACTGGATTCCAGCTGGAGTTTATCCTGAGTGGCTCGAAGGGCCGGAATGACAAGAGGGGCGGGACGGACAGCTAAAAGGAACGGGGATGGGAAGATGCGACAGCGACGGGGTTCGAGGATTCAAGGATTCGAGAGTCCAAGTAAAAGAAACGAGTAGAAGGATTGGGTAGGGGAGCGTTTACGCTCCCCAAGTCAGGGAGCCTGAAGACTCCCCTACCCGAAGACGCCATAGACGCCACAAGACGTGATAGATGCCTGGTGTCCAACGCCTGATTCATGGAAGATGCGAAGTTGGAATATGGGAATGACACAACTGGGGGTGAAGAATTATTGGCGGGCGAAGCTGAGTCTTTTTTTAAGGCTGTTTCCCCGCGAATAAGGAATAACCCTGTCGTGCTGGAGACGCCCCACCACAATACCCGTTGCTATGCCCTGCTCATTCGCAAAACTTTTAATAGATGAATTGTCAAATCTTGCTCTGCCGACGAATTCTTTGTAGGGCTTCGGCCGTATGAGGAAGTCGCTCGCAAAACGGTTGGCTTCCAATTCTTCCCTGTTCTTCAGGTTTCCATCAGCGCATCCGTCCTCTCCCATATTGATAAATATGGCCTTTTTGCCATGAAGAAGAATGTGCCCCGCCTCGTGGAAAATAGTGAACCAGAGGTGATCATCGCTTTTGCCCCTCAAGCTCAGTTGTATGATCGCTTTATTGGGAGTCAGCCAGCGCGTTGCGCCAAAGATGCGTGTTTTCGGAAGCTCCGGGACAAATATCATGGCAACGCCCGCAGCCGCACATGCCTCTTTCAATCGAGGTTGAAATTTTTCAGGCGGTTCCATGGTGAGACGGCAGATCTGCTCCAGCGATTTTTGGAAGGCCGCTGCGTCAAAGGGTTGACAGGTCATTTTCGATGCCTCAATGTCCCCCTTGCGGAGCCAGGCAGCAATAGCGTGGGCATTGCTTGCATGGGCGAGAGATTTCCGATAAACGGCTTGCGGGCTTTCCCACTGCTTTCTCCATTCAGCAACACCGGCCACGCCAAAAAAATTCAAGAGCTCCTGAAGCTGCTGAACGGGCGACGCTGCTTTTTTTATCCATCCTGCTTTGATCAGGGCGTTCACCGGAAAGGTTTTAAGCCATTCAACATGTGATCGCAGCTTGTCTTCTTCCCTGAGCCGGGCAAGGGTTTCCTGATAATTTCTTTCCAGATTATTCCAGAAGGCAGCCGGGATGCCCAGCACCCTCTCAAGCTGCAAGGACGTCTCTGCCGTGATTGCTGCCTTTCCTTTAATAATCTCGTTGATTGTTTTTTTGGGCCGTCCTGTACGGTCGGCCAACTGCGCCTGGGTCATGCCGAGAGACTCCAGGGTCTCTTTGAGCGTTTCACCCGGCGGAACAGCATAATCCGGCCTGAAACCGGTTTCACTTTTACTACTCATGGGTATCCTCCACTCCCAATACCTTGATTCTCGTCACTCTCTTCCAGTCCAGACCGCCGTCCTCCTTGCGAGGGGTTTCTTCGTGATCAGGGGTAATCAATAGACGATAGGGATGCTTTACATCGACAGAAATCTGCCCGGAGCGATTGCCGGACAACTCGTGCGCACGGGCTTGAGGCAATGTTTTCATGACCTCAAGATTCTCCACGGCGGCAAGGTCGATCAGGCGCCTCTTTATTTTTTTTGCCTGCTCCGGGCCCCACCGTTTGATGAGCGCTGCTTCACTGCTGAGTTCTTTTTCAAGTTTGCGATTTAAGAAAGTTATTATCATGCCTTTTCCGTTGTGTCAATAACTATTAACCCCAAAGGTTAACAATTTTATAATTAAGTTTGTATGCTCGATGTGTTCCATGGGGATAAAGCCAGAATCGGCCACGTCCTCTCCTTGAGAACTTGAGGCGCCAAAATGGCGCCTTAAAGTCTGTTTATCATGATTCATCCTTTAAAAAAATATTGAACATTTGCTGATTTTCAAACCGTTATGGGCGTCTATAATGCCGTAAAGTGTAAGGTGTCAGGAGTAAAGTGTTGAAAAGAGAGAAAAAGGACTGGATCCCCGCCGGAGTTTATCCTGAGTGGCTCGAAGGGCCGGGATGACAAGAGGGGCGGGGATGACAGTTATAAAGAATGAAGATAGGGAAAAGATAGAAGACAGGAAGATGCGACATAGACTGGATTATTTTGTCCAGTTTGCGAGCTTGAGGCCGTCGATACGCTTGAAGTGGTCGGTATTGTTCGTCACCAGAGTCAGGTTATGGGCCAGGGCGGATGCGGCTATGATGAGATCGAAATCATCGAGGCGGCTTCCCTTTTTTTCAAGCTGGGCTTTGAGCATCCCATAGGTTTCTGCCGACTCCTGTCCAACGGGTTTTACTTCAATAGATCGCTCAAGCGTTCTGATCTTTGCGAGGTTCCCTGTAATTTGCTTTGACTTGTGTGCGCCATAATAGAGTTCCATGCAGGTGATGATGCTGATTTTTATCGGATCGTCCAGATGACGCTGCAGATGCCCGCTCACGGCTTCATGGCCTTTCAAGCTGTAAATAACGGTGTCGGTATCCAGCAGATACATCACAGTCCCCTCCGCAATCTCTTTGTATTTTTTCGGGCTCCCTTGATTTCTTTGATGATGTCTTCCGCGGATCTAGTGTCATCCCATGAACCAGCGAGATCCAGCAGGACCCTGGCAGGAGACTTCGTGCTTTGAATTGTTTTTCTCTTGGCAAGGTATTCTTTTGCAAGGAACAGGATCTGCTGGCTGACGGACCTGTTTTCTTTCGCAGCAAGATCTTTTATCTGCTCGTAAAGACCGTCGTCAACACCTTTGATCTGTAAGTTGGCCATATCTCTCACCTCCCGTATTCATGAAATAATATTCCATTTTCATGATACTGTCAAGGATAAGAAAGTTAAAAGCCGATGCGGCGCCTGGGCTTCGTGGGTGGTGCCATGAGCTGGCGGAGGGCATCGAAAACGACTTTGAACTGGGCATCGTACTTTTTCTCCAGATTTTCAAGTTTACGAGTTAAATCAGAATGGGACAACAGCATCTGACGCAACCGGGCAAATGTTCTCATAATCTCGATGTTGACACGGATGGCTCTTGGGCTGTTGAGCACGCTTGAGAGCATAGCAACGCCTTGTTCGGTGAACGCATATGGCACAGCTCTACGAATACCGCCCCATCTTGAAGTCACAATTTGTGACTTCAAGATTGCAAACTCTTGATTTGTCAGTTGAAACATAAAATCAGATGGAAATCTTTCGATGTTTCTTTTGACGGCTTGAATCAATGCCTTGGGTTCCACGCTATACAGTTTCGCCAAATCGATGCTTAACATAACTTTGTGGCCGCGTAAGAAGAATATGCTTTTTTCAATTCGCTCAACAGAAAGCAAAGAATTATTTATAGTATTGTTCACGATAGTCTCCTTCGTTTGGAATGGATTTTGATTATAAATACATATCAGAAACCAAACTCTGAAAAAATATTGAATAATTACTGATTCTTAAGCCGCTATGGGCGTCTATTGCGTCCATCGCGTCAGTTGCGTCGTAGCGTTCGTTGCGTCCATAGTACCGTAAAGTGTAAGGCGTAAAGCGTGAAGTGTTAAAAAGAGAGAAAAAAGACTGGATTCCGGCTGTAGTTTATCCTGAGCGGCTCGAAGGGCTGGAATGACAATTGACGGCGGGTCTACGCGTTAAAACAACTAAAGGTTGAAATCGAAGTGAAAAATGGGCATTCTTTGCAATATTCCGCAGCCAAAAAACAGTCTCATAAATCAAAGGGGGCTCAAATATGCATACGATACTCTTTATCGCGGTGATTATCGTTTCCATTCTGGTCGTGATGATAGGGGCCATTGCCTTTGAATTGACCGGGCTTGAAAGATCATCCTCCCAGTTTCAGGCATTGTCATGTTTTACCGGCACCGGTTTTACCACGAAGGAGTCTGAACAGATCACGCTCTATCCCTTGAGACGAAGGATCGCCATGTTTCTCATGATCATCGGCAATGCAGGCTTTGTGACCATGATAGCGGCTTTCGCCAATTCGCTGAATCCCCAGTCTTTTCTTTTTAATTTTGCGCCGTCGTATCTGCCGTCCTTTCTTCCGCCCGTGCTGATTATCCTCCTCAATCTTGCCATACTCGGCGCGGCCGGGTATTTCATCTACAAGACAGCGACGAATGCCGCCCTTATAAAGGGCCTCGGGGACAGGATCAGAAAATATCTTTTGAAAAAGAAATATATGAAATCGGTCCCGTTCGAGGAATTATTCATCACATCAACCGGTTATGGCGTGGCCCGAATCGACATCACGCCCGCAAGCCCCCTTCTGAACAAGGCAATATCGCAATCCCTTTTATCCGAACACAGAGTAAACGTGCTTGCCCTCGAACGACAGCATGAGGTCATCCATAATCCGCCCGCCGACACAACAATTGATCTCAACGACAGGATCTTCTGCTTCGGCAAGATGGAGGATATGCAAAGCTTTACTTGAAATCGAAGTCAAAAACGGGCATTCTATGTAGCATTCCACAGTCAAAAGACAGTCTTTTGGATCAAATAATCGGAGGTGCCATATGAAATCGGCAATGAAGGCCGCCTTGCTGTCCGGACTTGTATTTCCGGGCGTCGGTCAGATGTACCTCAAACGATTCGGCCGGGGGCTGCTCTTCATGATCCCCGTATTGCTCGGCCTTGTCCTCATTGTGGCCATGGCCACTGCGGGTGCGATGGAGAGCCTGAGAACGATTCAGGCGCAAGGGGGGCAGGTCAATGCGGATACCCTCACGGCTCTCGCGCAGAGCCATGCGAAAGATACAACCGGTTCCTTCCAGGCCATTCTCTGGTTTATGATATTCTGCTGGCTCTTTGCCGTCATAGACGCCTACAGGCTCGGCTCAAAGCAGATGCTTGAAGGAAAATAAAGAAACACGGAAGGAGGTCGTCAGCATGATTTCATCCAAACGATCGTTCTTCTTAATAAGTGTTCTGGTTCTGGTCCTGGCGGCTGTGCCCCTGATGGAGCCGCAGGCCGCGAAGAAAGGAGGAAGAAAGATGATCATCACGAGCCCCGCATTCAAGGAAGGCGGAATGATCCCGGCGAAATACACCTGTGACGCCCAGGACATCTCGCCGCCCCTGGAATGGAGCAATGTCCCCGCCGGCACGAAAAGCCTGGCGCTCATCTGCGATGATCCCGATGCAGTGGTCGGGACGTGGGTGCACTGGGTCGCTTACAATATCCCGCCGGACGCAGAAAAACTCGATGAGAACATCAAAAAAGGCGAGAAAGAATTCAGCAACGGCATGATCCAGGGCAGCAACGACTGGCCCAGGATCGGCTACGGCGGTCCCTGTCCTCCCAGCGGGACGCACCGGTATTTTTTCAAGTTTTATGCCCTCGACGCACTGCTGGACCTGAAACCCGGAGCAACGAAAGACCAGGTCCTGAAGGCGATGAAAGGCCATGTTCTCGCCGAAGCGCAGCTGATAGGCAGATACAAGCGCCAGGGAAGATGAGATCTTCTACCCCGGGCATGAAAATTTCGGTCATTCTCGCTCATCCCGATCCGGGAAGTCTCAATCACGCGATCGCGGCGGCGGCCGTTGGCGAACTCCGGCTGCATGGGCACGACATTGCTTTTCATGATCTTTACGCCGAAAAATTCGATCCCCTGCTGCCGGCGACGGAGATCCCCAGAGAGGCGTTCTTGCCCCCGGAAATAGAAAAGCATTGCCGGGAAATTTCCGAGGCCGAAGGAATCGTGATCATTCACCCGAACTGGTGGGGACAGCCGCCCGCCGTCTTGAAAGGCTGGGTAGACCGGATCGTCCGTCCGGGCGTCGCCTATGAATTCCTGGACGGCGACCAGGGGGAAGGCATCCCCCGGGGATTGCTGAAAGCGAAGACGGCCATCGTTTTCAATACGGCGAACACGGAACCGGAAAGAGAAATAAGGGTTTTCGGAGATCCCCTTGAGACGCTCTGGAAGAACTGCGTCTTCGATCTGTGCGGCGTGAAAAACGTCCATCGGCGAACCTTCAGCATTGTCGTGACCAGCACGGAAGACGAGCGAAAGGAATGGCTGCGGGAGGTCCGGCAGACGGTCGGCACGCTTTTTCCCTGAGGTGAAATCTCAATGAATACCATCCATACCGGAGGCATCGAATAATGGGGTGCGTGAGCATTACCAGAACAAAGGGAAACATCAAAAGAGCGTTGTCGGACGCTCTTTCGCTGATCGGCGGGCTGGAGACCTATGTCCGCAAGGGCGATAAGGTCATGCTCAAACCCAATTTGAACGGAACAGAGGGCGTCACGAATATTGAACTGGTGGAAGGGCTTATTCAGATGCTGCTCGATTTGAACGTCAGAGATATCATGATCGCGGAATCCGCTTTCGGCCCGGCCCAGTTCACCGACATGTTCTTCAAAAAAAACGGTTATACCGACCTGGCGGATAAATACCATATCCCGCTCATCAACCTGAACCACTCTGAAATCGTGGAGGCGGCGGTACCCGAGCCGCTTATCATCGACAAGATCAAGATCGCCCGCGAAGCCTTCGATGCCGATCGCATTATCAATCTCCCGGTCATGAAGGTTCATTACGCAACCGCCGTCACGCTTGCATTGAAGAATCTGAAGGGACTGCTGGTAGGCGATGAGAAAAGGCGTTTTCACGAGACCGGCCTGGACAGGGCCATTGTCGATCTGAACAGCGTCATCCGTCCGGCCCTGCATATTGTCGACGGCATCACCTGCATGGAAGGCATGGGACCGCGGGGGGGCGATCTGTTCAATCTCAATCTGATCATCGCCGGAGCCGATCCGGCGGAGGTGGATTATACCGGCATCGGGATCATGGACTTCACGCTCGATGAAGTGAAACATCTAAAATACTATGTGGAATCCAACAAAATCAATCTCAACGGAGTTGAAATGCTGGGGGAAAAAATATCCGGCGTCAAACGCCCCTTCAAGAAGGCAGCGCTGAGCACTATTGTTCCGGAAGATTGCCGGATTCATGACAGAGACGCCTGCAGTTCCTGCATGAACGCGCTTTTGCTTTCCCTGCAGGTCATGGAAAAGGATGTGCCGAAGAATCTGGATATCTATCTGGGAACGAAGGTTCCTTTCGAAGAGGACGTGAAGGGATTGAAAATAGGATTCGGAAACTGCTGCCCCGCTGATCCGACCTTCGATAAATACATAAAAGGCTGCCCGCCCTACCCCTTCGCCCTCGGGAAGGCGCTGAAGCCGTCATAAGGAAACGATATCAAGGAACATGTCCTGAGATTTCATCGGGAAGGGAAATGAAACCATGATCCAGCTCGAAAGAATCCGGAAGCTCAACGACAAGCCGCCCCGTTGGGGCCGCTACGTCCTTTACTGGATGCAGGCCTCGCAGCGCGCGGAATACAACCACGCCCTGGAATACGCCGTCCGCGAGGCCAACGAGCAGAAGCTCCCCGTTGTTGCCTTCTTCGGTCTCACGGAAAACTTCCCCGAAGCCAACCTCCGGCACTACACCTTTCTCGTGGAGGGACTTCAGGACGCATACATGGCTCTTGACAGGCGGGGCATCCGGCTCGTCGTGAGGCACGGCTCTCCTGAAGAACTGCTCCCTGATCTTGCAGCCGAGGCATCTCTCTTGGTCACGGATCGGGGCTATCTCCGCATCCAGAAAAGCTGGCGGGAGAAGGCGGCCTCAAGGGTCCCCTGCGCCATGATCCAGGTGGAGACGGACGCCGTGGTGCCCGTGGAAACAGCCTCGGAAAAAGAGGCGTACTCCGCCGCGGTCCACCGCCCCAGAATAAACAAGCAGCTGGGCCGTTTCCTTGTCCCCCTGATGGAAACGAAGGTGACGCGGGACTCCCTGGACATCAAGCTGGCGTCCTTAAATATGAAAAAGCCGACGGACGACCTTCTTCGCTCTCTATCCATCGACCGCTCCGTTCCACCCGCCAAGGCCTTTCAGGGCGGGACGTCACGGGCGAAGAAACACCTGGACGACTTCATTGCGCGCAAGCTGTCCCACTACGCGGAGCGCCGAGCCGACCCGTCTTCCGATTATTCATCGGGGCTGAGCCCTTATCTCCACTTCGGACATATCTCGCCGCTGCACATTGCTCTGGGCATCCGGGCGTTAAAAGCCATCCCTCAGGAGGCGAAAAGCGCCTTTCTGGAGGAACTGATCGTGAGGCGTGAACTGAGCCTGAACTTCGTTCACTACAACGACTCCTACGACACCTACGCGTCCCTGCCCGAATGGTCGATAAAGACTCTGAAAAAGCATTCCCGCGACAGGAGGCCTTACCTTTACGGCCGGAAAGAACTGGAAAAGGCCCGGACTCACGACCCTTGCTGGAACGCGGCCCAGCGGGAGATGGTCGTCACGGGGAAGATGCACAACACCATGCGCATGTACTGGGGAAAGAAAATCCTGGAATGGAGCGCGACACCGGAGGAGGCGTTTCAGACCGCCCTGTACCTGAACAATAAGTACGAACTCGACGGCCGCGACCCCAACAGTTTCGCCGGCATCGCCTGGTGCTTCGGGAAGCACGACCGGCCGTGGAAAGAGCGTGACATCTTCGGAACGGTGCGCTATATGAACGATGCCGGCCTGCACCGGAAGTACAAGATAGACGTATACGTGAAAAAGATAGACGAACTCAGAAAGTGACAGGAAGAGCGCCCATGCAGCAACTCCGTTTGCGCCGCGATCAGCAGAACCTCTCCCTTCTCGTTATCCTCTTCGGCATCGCCTTTATGATCCTTTTCCCCCGGCCAGCCCATGCACAGGGAGACTGGCTCCGGTGGTTCGGCCCGAAGATCGGCGGCATGAAGTCCGCCGTGAGTTACAAGGTGACCGGTTATGGGAATAACGATGTATCCGATCAGCACAGGGATTTCAGGCTGACGGAACACTCCGGAACGGTCTTCTCGCCCATCCGGCAGGATGACCGGAGCGAATGGTCGGCGGCGGCGAACGTCCGTGCCCACGACGTCAAAACCGACGCGGTCCTGCCGACGACCGGCGAAACCTTTCCCGGAACGCTCTGGGACATGCGCGTCGGGACTCTCTACCGCCAGAAGCTGGACAACGGATGGATCGGCGGCGGCTCCGTATCCATTGGGTCCGCAAGCGACAAACCCTTCGCCGGCAGCAAGGAAACGGAGCTTCAGGCCACCGTCTTCACCCGGATTCCCGACGGCGATAAAAACGCCTGGCTCTTTCTGCTCACCTATTCCAACAACCGCGAATTCATGAACAACATACCATTTCCCAGCCTCGGCTACTGGTTCGAACCCAACGACCGGTACCGGCTCATCCTTGGCATTCCCTTTGCCATGCTCGAAGTGAAACCTGCGAACGGCCTGACCCTGGATTTTTTCTACCTCCCCGTGCGGACCGTTCATGCCGGCGTCTCATACAGGATCGCGGGTCCCTTCAGAGTATACACCGCCTTCGACTGGCGGCATGAGAGCTGGTTCCGCAGAGACCGCGCCGATGACGACTACCGTCTCTTTTATTACGAAAAGCGCGGAACAGCGGGCATTCAGTGGGATCTCTTCAAGGGGATGACGCTGGATCTCTCGGGAGGGTATTCCTTCGACCGCTTCTACTTCGAGGGGAAAGACTACGGCGACCGCGCCAGGAACCGCCTGGACGTAAACGACGGCCCCTTCGTTTCCATCAGCGCTTCCTACCGCTTCTGATCAGGCGATTTAAAAACGTCCATCTGCTTCGTTTCCCTCATGGTTCGACAAGGCCTGTTCTGAGCTCGTCGAAGGACTCACCATGACAGATTACGGAGCCTGTCCTGAGCCAGTCGAAGGAGGGGCCTCGCATCTGAACGTTCCGTATCAAGTACTGGACAAGCTTTTATTACTCCGGCAAATAAATATGGCAAAGGCCGTCATGCCGGACTTGATCCGGCATCCAGTCTTTTCCTGGATTCCGGCTTTCGCCGGAATGACACTTTTGCTCTTTGAGCCTGTTCAATAATCCAATT
>DFZO01000020.1 GCA_002383495.1 Syntrophaceae bacterium UBA4054
TGCCCACAACTGTCGAACGTCGGAGTCCGTTTATCTGCGCTTTCTTTCGAATCTGCCTTCCCTTCCGGAAGAATGGGTTTATCGATTCACCCATGTCGATTATAAGACGGATTTTGCGCTTCTCGGATTGGTTCAGGAGGGCGGGAAAGACGCAGTCATAGCCGTGGGACGTTACGCCTATGATGTTCACACGCATCTGACTGATCTTGCCGTCGCCGTGCGTGATGACTGGCAGCATCTCGGGCTTGGCAAACCATTGCTTGCAAAAATTGTCGATATTGGCAAAACAAATGGCATTTCCATATTCGAATCGCTTATTGCCCCTCAAAATGAAGTGATTAAAGCCCTTCTCACGGATCTTGGTTACAAGGTCACATACTCTCTTCGAAGCGGATCCTTCCTTGTCGAGATCCACGTCTGACAGGTTTCACTCCGAATGCTGCGGCGATCGAACGTTTCGGGCCGCCTTTTTCATCTCTTCCAATCGAGAAGCAAAGGGCCCACCCTCTCTCCATATATGGCAGCTGTTCAAAATGATCGAACCGTCAAAATCAGGGCTCTTAATCCGGCCGTCTTCCCGTACCCGCGTATAATAGGCATAGGAACCCTGCATCGCGGCGGCGCTCATGGAGAGGATCAGATTTGTCATGTGAAGGCATCCCTTCCGACCACCCATGATTTCTCTGATTCTGTTCGTAAAACCTCGCGTCATCCTCAGTCCGATGAGTTGCGTCACAACGTCTCCGGCCTCTCTGCACATTTCGACGGGAACTGTCTGCATTTTTGCTTCTGCTTTCTCGATCATCAGATCCGGAAGCGTTAATTCCATCATCACGATGATACGATGAACCCGGCCCGGTTTTATGAAGTTCATAATGGAATAGAGAAAGGAATGACAAAAACGCTCGTCGGTGAGCGTTCCTTCAATGCGTATTCTGTTTTCACCCGTTTCCTGCGTCTTAATGGTGATTCTTCTCTCGTGAATGAGATTGTCTCCCTTCAACTTGATCCTCCTTCAATCCTCCGGACTCTTCTGCACGCTTTTTTGATTCTTACGTGCGGGATGCTGCTTTCATTTCTATGGAGCGCTATCTTTCATCATCAGAAAGGCTTCAATGAAGTCATCGATCTCTCCGTCAAGAACCCGGTTGACATTGCCCACCTCAAGGTTGGTCCGGTGGTCTTTCACCATCTTGTATGGATGAAGGACATACGAGCGGATCTGGCTTCCCCAGGCTATGTCTTTTTTCGATTTCTCCATTTCGCTGAGCTTTTCGTTTTTTTCCCTGAGCTTGATTTCATATAGTCTCGACTTCAGGACTTTCATGGCCATGGCTTTGTTCTTATGCTGAGAGCGTTCATTCTGGCATTGCACCACTATGCCGGTGGGGATATGGGTGATGCGCACAGCCGAGTCGGTCTTGTTGACATGCTGTCCTCCCGCTCCCGTGGACCGGTAGGTGTCAATCCTGAGATCGTTCTCGTCAACCTCGACTTGTATCTTTTCGTCCACCTCCGGATACACGAAAACGGAAGCGAAGGACGTGTGCCTCCTGTTTCCCGCATCAAAAGGTGAAATGCGGACCAGGCGGTGGATGCCGATTTCGGCCCTGGCGTAACCATAGGCGTATTCGCCCTCCAGGGTCACGGTAACGCTTTTCACACCGGCCTCATCCCCGGGCTGAAAATCGATGATGCTTGTCTTGAAGCCTCGCTGCTCCGACCATCGCAAATACATGCGCAGGATCATCTGGGCCCAGTCTTGAGCCTCCGTTCCTCCGGCGCCAGCGTGAATGGTCATGATGGCATTGCGAATGTCATCTTCTCCCCCGAGCATGGCCCTGAACTCTTGATTCCGTACGGCATGAACCAGTTTTTCAAGATCCCTGTCAATTTCTTCAAGGGTCTCCAGATCGTTTTCGTCTCTTGCAAGACCATAGAGATCCTGCAATTCTTCCAGTGCTTTCTTCTTTCGCTTCCAGTCCTGGACGGATGTTTCCAGACGATTTTTTTCCTTCAGGATTTCTTTCGCCTTTTCGGGTTCGCTCCAGAAATCCTCCCTTCCCGTTACCTTTTCCAGCGCCGTGATCTTCTCTTCTTTTTTCGCGACCTCAAAGATATTCTCCGAGATGGTCCATTCTTCTCTTCAAATCCATGAGGGTATCGGGTATTTCTTCTATCATTTCTTTCTCCTTCTCATAGTGATAAGTGCAACAAGCACCAGCATGCTGAAACATCCGTAAACAAAGATGTCGCCATGTTTCGCATAAAACGTCTGCCCGTCACTCAAATGAACTTTTCCGCTGAGCGTTGTTCTTTCGAAGATTTTCGTCTTCGCTGTTATCCTGCCTACCGGGTCGATGATCGCGCTGATGCCCGTGTTTGCGGCACGGACCGTGTATATCCGGTTTTCGATGGACCTGAACGTGACCATGGAAAGGTGCTGATAGGGCGCGGAGCTTCGCCCGAACCATGCGTCGTTCGTGATATTGACCAGCACGCTTGCGCCATTCCGTATATAATCTCTCGCGATCTCAGGAAAGATACCTTCATAACATATCAGAACCCCGATTTTTACGTCCCCCATCCGCACCGGCGTGAACGACTTTCCCGGAAGGCAATCGCCGACACATGCCGCGAGTCTTCCCATGAACGGAAAGACGGAACGCAACGGAACATATTCGCCGAAGGGCACCAGGTGCACCTTGTCGTACTTTCCCTCCACACGGCCTGCGGGAGACACGATAAACGCGCTGTTCTGAACGTGCTCCTCGCGGCTGTCCGGAACATAACTGGGGCTTCCAAAGAGGAGATAGCTTCCCGACCGCACGGCAGTATCAACAACATCCCGGTGCAGATCATTCACATCCTGAAAATAAAACGGTGCCGCCGTTTCAGGCCACACGATCAAGTCTTTCTTGGGCTGCGATCCCTGAAGGGAAAGGCCCCCGTATATATTCAGCGTCTCTCTCTGATAAGCGGGGTTCCACTTGATGCTCTGATCGATATTTCCCTGAACGATGAGGATCTCTTTCGACGGGCGGTTCTTGAACGCTTTCTCAATAACGCCGACACGATAATAACCGTAACCGGCTATGGATAAAACCAGTACGATGCCCGCGATCACCTCCGCGAGAAGCGCTTTATTCCGGAGGTTTCGTATGATCAGAAAGTCGTAGATGACCACGTTGATAAAAATGATAAAGAACGTAATACCGTACGTGCCGGTTATGTCTGCGATCTGCACAAGATACGTGTTGAGATACTGGGAGTAGCCCAAATTCTCCCATGGGAATCCCGTCAACAGGTGTGACCTTCCATACTCAATAGAGGTCCACAAAAGGGGGGCTGTCAAAATGTCCGGGAGGCCGCGCGCCCTGAAACAGGTCACGCCTGCGGCGAACAGCCCCGTGTACAAACTGAGAAACGCCGCCAACGCAAGCATGGCCGCCAATCCCGCGTAAACGGGAAGATATCCGTATTCCACAACGACAAAAGTGACCCAGTACAGTATGCCGATATTTCCAATGAGGCCGGTGAGGGCTCCCGCTGCGAAGCCTTCTCTCGGGGTCTTCCCGCGCAACACATGGAGAAGAGGAACCAGGGCGAAAAAAGCAGCAATCGAGAAGGCGATTTGGGGGAAGGATAGAAATATCAGAATCCCCGAAAGGACGGGCAGCATCAGGTCTTTTTTATTCATTGCTCCTTTTCGTGCCCCCGCCCCCCGTGTCTTTGACCGTGTCTCCCCTTTTCCTCATTCTGATCTTTTTGATGCATCGTTCATCCGCGGCTTCGATGGTCATTTCCAGATTTTCATAATTTATCTTTTCTCCCGCAACCGGTATCTTTCTAACAAGGTGCAGAATAAAACCTCCAAGTGTTTCATACTTCCCTTCGGGAAGAAGGATTTCAAAATACTCCCCCACTTCCTCAATCCCGATTCTGCCGTCCATGAGAACCGAACCGTCCGGCAGCTTCATCATTTTTTTCTCTTCCCCGTCATAATCATCAAAGATTTCGCCCACGATCTCCTCTATCAAATCCTCAAGGGTGACCAGTCCTGATGTTCCACCGTATTCATCCATCACGATGGCCATGTGGTGCCGGTCGCGCTTGAACTCGTGAAGGAGAATATTGACATTCTTTGTTTCAGGGATGTAATAGGGTTTCTTCATATTTGAAACGATGTCCCCCTCCTGAATGTCTCCCGGCCATAATTTTAGAAGGTCCTTTACATTCAGTATCCCGACGATGTTGTCTATCGTGCCGCTGTAAACAGGTATTCTCGTATAACCGTGCATGACAAGAAGTTCGTGAACATCCCGGATCGGAGCGTCTCTCTGTACGGCGACCATCTCCGTTCTTGGAATCATGACTTCCCTGACCACCGTATCCCTGAACTTCAACACACCCCTGATCATCTGTCCCGAGTATGGATCAATGATGCCCTCTTCTTCGCCCTCGGCGAGAATATGCTGAAGCTGCCGCTCAATGCGTGCGGGATCTTTCTTTCTTGCCTTTCGCAATAACCTATGAATCTTCATGGATTGAACAATCTCATCGACACTTTTCTATAAACCGCGAAAGCAATCCGGCCTCAGAGCGCTCCGGTCGCCCTTCTGCAATATTTTGCCGATGAGGCTCAGGGCTTTATCCTTTTCCTCAGGAAGTCTCAGCCGCAACGGCAGATAGTTGGAGGCATGATTGGATGTGAAGAAACAATCGGTCAATTGAGCGTTCGCGATCATGATGCCCAATTCTTCGATAAAACCAAACGCGTCGGGCAGCATGAAGTTCCCCGCCGCATGGTCCCTGTAAAGCGGCGTCCCCGGCACCAGCATAACCGTGAGCGCTCCTACATAATCGGGGTCCATGTCCGTCAGAATTCTAGCTGTTTCCAGAGCATGCTGCCTCCCGCCGTCAACGCCGCCGATCCCCAGGAGAACGGTCACGGAGAGCATGATTCCCGCATCCTTGACCCTGCGTGCGGCTTCGACCATCTTCCCGTAATCGACCCCTTTTACAATCTTCTTCAGTAGCTCTTCACTTCCTGTTTCAACGCCGAGATAAACGATTCCAAGACCGAGTTCCCTCAGTTCAATCAGTTCCTCCCTGCTCTTTCTCAGAATGCTCTTGGTATTGCCGTACAAACCAATTCTCTTTACGCCCCGTATGTTCCGGCCTATGGATTCGAATATTCTCACCAACCGGTCTTGGGGAATGATCAGTGCATCGCCGTCGCAGAGAAAAACCCTCTCGTGCCTCCCAAATCGGGAGGCTTTCATGATATCCTCCTCGATTTCTTCATGTGTTTTTATTCTGAATGTCTTGTCTTTGAAAGCGCCGCAGAAGGTGCAGCGGTTATGGGAACATCCGACCGTCACCTGGATAAGCAGGCTATCTGCCTCGCTGGGAGGCCTTATGATTCTTCCTTCGTATTTCATGGCTTCTTTCTATTCCAGCTTTCCGCCGTACGGGTTGACACGAATATCGTTATAACAGGCCGCGCAAAACACCTTGGTATCCACATGGCCGCATCCATAACCCCAGAGATCAAACTCGCGGCATTTCTCACACAGCGGCTTCTCACATCCGTCACAGTAGATAACCGATTTGTTTTCAAAACAAATCTGACACCATTCTGTCCCATCCGTAATCTTCATGTCCGAACCGATGCGCCTGTTTTATTTATTTGTATAAATGTATATCAGTCATCGACAAATAACAAGCATGAGGACGAAACCTTTCCCGCGACCGCACTTCATAAAAATCAAGGAGGGATCAACCGCTGCGGGCTAATCCCTCCTCTATGATATGGCGGGGCCGATGGGATTTGAACCCACGCTCTCCGACGTGACAGGCCGGCGTTATAACCGGGCTTAACTACGGCCCCGAATGTCTTTTCGATGGTAGGCGGAACAGGACTTGAACCTGTGACATCCACGGTGTAAGCGTGGCGCTCTCCCAGCTGAGCTATCCGCCCACTGCTGACGTCCTGCCGGCGCGTAATATTTCACAGCAAAAGAAGTGTTGTCAAGAATTAAATCGGGTCTGTGAGCCAACCGCGATGGCTTCACCGCCGTTCATCGCAGAAGCCGTTCTCATGCATGAATAGGGCTGTCCTGCACCTGAGACCCCGGCAGGACAGGAACGTCCGTATTGTTCTTTCTTTCAATATCCTGTTCCTTCAGAAGAGCGACAGTCAACACCTCGTCCACGCTTTCGACAAGAATAACTTCCAGCGCTTTTACGACATTGGACGGAATGTCCACAAGATCCTTTTCATTGTCCTTCGGAATGATAATGGTTTTGAGATTTCCACGATGTGCGGCCAGCATCTTTTCTTTCAATCCGCCTATCGGCAGAACTCTGCCGCGCAGTGTGATCTCTCCCGTCATGGCAAGATCGCCCCTGACCTTCCTCCTCGTCAAGGCGGACGCGATGGATGTGGCCATGGCAATTCCCGCAGAGGGGCCGTCTTTCTGTATTGCACCTTCCGGAACATGGACATGGACATCCATATCCTTGTAAAAGTTCTCCGGCAGATTGAATGCATCCGCTCTTGAACGGACGTATGTGAAGGCCGCCTGGGCGGACTCCTGCATCACGTCACCGAGCTTTCCTGTCATGGTCAACTTGCCCGTTCCCTTCATGATCGACACTTCGATGGGAAGCAGTTCCCCTCCGAATTCGGTCCAGGCCAGTCCGATCGACAGCCCGACGGCGTCTTTCCCTTCCGTCTCACCATGCCTGAACTTCGGGACGCCAAGATATTTGTTGACCGTTTTGGAGTTGATCCTGATCGGACCTTGATCTCCATTGGTCACGATCTCTCGGGCCACTTTCCTGCAAATGGAGGCAATTTCCCGCTCCAGGTTTCTCACACCGGCTTCCCGGGTGTATTGCCTTATGATGGTCAGGAGCGCCCCGTCGGTGAAACTGATATTGTCGGTCTTCAGACCATTCGCCCCCATCTCCTTGGCCACCAGGAATTTTTTCGCAATATTCATCTTCTCAGGTTCCGTGTATCCCGCAATCCGAATGACCTCCATTCGATCCTGAAGCGCCGCGGGAATCGTCTGGAGAATGTTCGCTGTTGTAATAAACATCACATCCGAAAGATCGTAGTCTACCTCCAGATAATTATCATTGAAGGCATTGTTCTGCTCCGGGTCAAGAACCTCCAGAAGTGCCGATGCCGGATCACCTCTGAAATCGGAACTCAATTTATCGATCTCATCGAGGCAGAAAACGGGGTTATTGGAACCGGCTTTTTTCAGCAATTGGATGATCTTGCCTGGGAGTGCCCCAATATAGGTTCTCCGGTGACCTCGAATCTCCGCTTCGTCCCTCAGGCCGCCGAGTGAAAGTCTGACGAATTTGCGGTTCGTCGCTCTGGCGATGGATTTCGCAATCGACGTCTTCCCCACGCCTGGAGGTCCAACCAGGCAAAGAATCGATGCCTTGTTCTTTTCAACCAGCGTCTGAACGGCCAGATATTCCAGAATCCGCTCCTTGACCTTTTTGAGTCCGTAATGGTCTTCTTCAAGGATCTCCTCAGATTCTTTCAGCGTGTTTTTATTCTCCGTCTTCTCATGCCAGGGCAAATCAAGAATCCAGTCAATATAATTCCGGACCACCGTCGCCTCCGCTGACATGGGGGCCATCATTTTCAGCTTCTTGATCTCATGCTTGACTTTCTTTTGAGCTTCTTCGGCCATTCGCTTGGCCTTGAGCCTCTTTTCGAGCTCTTCGATCTCATTCTTGAAATCGTCCTTTTCGCCCATCTCCTTCTGAATGGCCCGCATCTGCTCGTTGAGATAGTAATCCTTCTGCGTCTTCTCCATCTGTTTCTTGACACGCCTCTTGATCCTTTCCTCGATTTCAAGGATCTCGATCTCTGAAAGCATGAGGCCATAGATTTTTTCAAGCCGTTCATCGACCCCGAAAATCTCCAGAAGCTTTTGTTTCTCTTCGAGCTTGATATTCATGTGGGACGCAACGATGTCGGCCATTTTCCCCGGGTCTTCGATGGACGTCACAGTCCCCATGAGTTCCTGGGGAATTTTTTTGCTGACCTTCGCATAATTCTCAAATGTTTCCAGGACGCTCCTCATGAGCGCCTCCGTCCGGGATGAATGCTCGGGCGATTGTTCTTCCACCTCTTCTATTTCCACGACATAATACTCTTCGTTGGGAATGAAGCTCTTTATACAAGCCCTTCTCTTGCCTTCCACAAGCACTTTCACGGTATTGTCGGGAAGCCTGAGAAGCTGGATGATGGTACCGATCGTTCCGACCGTATAGATGTCTTCTTCTTTCGGTTCATCCTTCTGGGCACTCTTCTGGGCCGCCATGAAGATGCCCTTTTCATACTTCATCGCCGATTCGAGAGCATTGACTGACTTTTCCCGCCCCACAAAAAGCGGCACGATCATGTGGGGAAAAACGACCACATCCCTCAGGGGAAGGAGGGGAATCGTAGATGCTTTCACGTTTTCGCTGTTTTTTTTAATGCCAAACATCTCTTTCACACCCATTCATATCTGACTTAAGCTGTTTCTGATTGCTGCTCAAAGAGCAGTATGGGAAACTCTTTTTTCATGACAACGTCCTCGCTGATCACACATTCTTTCACATCGTTTCTCGAAGGGATGTCGTACATGATATCGAGCATGATATTCTCCAATATGGCCCGAAGTCCTCTCGCACCCGATTTCCGGACAAGAGAAAGCTTTGCAATCGCCCTCAAGGCCCCGTCGGTAAACTTCAATTTCACGTTCTCAAGTTCAAAGGCTTTCTTGTACTGTTTCACGATGGAGTTCTTGGGTTCCTCCAGAATCCGAATCAGGTCTTCCTCGTTCAACTCGTCCAGGGTCGCAATGACCGGCAAACGTCCGATGAATTCCGGGATCAATCCGTACTTCAGAAGATCCTCAGGCTGTACCTCCAAAAGAATCTCGCCGATCTTCTTTTCCTTTTTGCTTTTGATGTTGGCCCCGAAGCCCATGGATGTCACGCCGATTCTTTTTTCGATGATATCATCGAGCCCGACGAATGCTCCCCCGCAAATGAAGAGGATATTCGTTGTATCGACTTGAATAAACTCCTGCTGGGGATGTTTCCTGCCGCCCTTCGGCGGGATGTTGGCCATGGTTCCCTCAACAATCTTCAAAAGGGCCTGCTGGACCCCCTCGCCGGACACGTCCCGCGTGATGGACGGGCTTCCAGCTTTTCTTGAAATCTTATCGATTTCATCAATGTAGACGATCCCTCTTGAGGCCTTCTCCACGTCGTAATCGGCATTCTGAAGCAGACTCAGAATGATGTTTTCCACGTCCTCGCCCACGTAACCCGCTTCCGTCAGAGCGGTGGCATCGGCGATGGCAAAGGGCACATCCAGCATCTTCGCCAGGGTCTTGGCAAGCAGGGTCTTCCCCGAACCCGTCGGACCGATCAGAAGGATATTGCTCTTCTGAAGCTCTACACCATCAAGATCAACTCCCGTATAGAGCCTCTTGTAGTGATTATAGACAGCCACGGAAAGAATCTTTTTCGACCTCTCCTGCCCGACCACATACTGATCCAGGAATTTCTTGATGTCCTTCGGCTCCGGTATCCTCTTTCGAGACTCGTCGACCCTCTGAATCTCGGATTCTTCCTGAATGATTCCCCGGCACAGTTCGATGCATTCGTCGCATATATAGGCAGAAGGACCCGCCACCAGCTTCTTCACCTCATTCTGCGTCTTCCCGCAGAATGAACAGAAGAGCATGCCCCGCGTTCCCTCATTGTCTCGGTACCTCTTCGCCATGAATAACTCCTTTATTTCTTGAAAACGATATCCCGCTTGACGATCACCTCATCGATGATCCCGTATTCCTTGGCCTGCTCACCCGTCATGTAGTAATCCCGCTCCGTATCCACCTCGATCTTCTCGAAGGGTTGGCCGGTGTGCTTTGCAATCAGATTGTTCAGTTCGTTTTTCAATCTGAGAATTTCCCTCGCCTGAATCCCAATGTCCGTCGCCTGTCCCTGAATGCCTCCAAGCGGCTGGTGGATAAGGATCCTCGAGTGAGGCAGGGCGTGCCGCTTTCCCTTTTCTCCCGCGGCCAGTATTAGGGCTCCCATGCTTGCCGCCTGGCCCATGCAAACCGTGCAGACGGGAGGTTTGATGTATTGCATGGTGTCGTAGATGGCCAGTCCGGCGCTTACCAGTCCACCCGGAGAGTTGATATAGAAATAGATCTCCTTGTCCGGATCTTCCGATTCCAGGAAAAGCATCTGGGCAATGATAAGATTTGAAACCTCGTCATCAACCGCCGTTCCGAGGAAGACGATCCTGTCTTTCAATAACCGCGAATAGATGTCGTAGGCCCGTTCACCCCTGCCGTCCTGCTCCACAACGATCGGAATCAATGCCATCCGCTTCTCTCCTAAACGTTTTCCTCTTTCTTCTTCACGATTTTGATTTTAGCTTTCCCCTCTATAAAATCAAGGGTTTTTTCTTCCCTGATTTCGGTCCGAAGGGCCTCGACCATGTCTTCCTTATCATAAAGCTTTTTCACTTCCTCGACATTCTGGTTGAATCTTGCCGCGAGGATCTTCATCTTCTCATCCAGGTCTGCCTCCTCCACTTGAACAGACTCCTTATCAGCAATACTTTCAAGAAGAAGAGACGTTTTGACCATCCTCTCCGCCTCACCCTTGAATTTGTCGTGCATTCTTGCGGCGATATCCGCTGCTTTCTTTGGGTCCATTCCGTTCATGGCCATCCGCCTCTGGGCGTCAAGCATTAAGGAGTAAATCTGCCGCTCAACGAATGCCTCGGGAACGTCCGTGGGATTGTGCTCTATGAGTTTATCAACAATGTTTTTTACGACCGACGCCTTAATCCTCGCCGCCATCTCCGCTTCCAGGCCTTTTCTGATGTCTGCCCGAATTTCATCGAGTGACTCATATTTCTCAAAGTTCTTAACAAAGTTTTCGTCAAGGGCCGGCAAAATCTTCTCTTTTATCCCTTTGACCGTAACGGAAAACACCACTTCCTTGCCCGCAATATCCGTTGAATGATAATCATCGGGGAATGTTACTTTGATATCCCTCCATTCCCCCGCCTTCATGCCTATCATCTGCTCTTCAAATCCCGGCACGAACCTTTTCGAACCGATTTCGAGAGGGTATTGATCCGCTTTCAGTTCCTTAAGGGGTGTCCCATCAAGACGCCCTTCAAAATCGATCATTGCATGGTCACCTTCTTTGATACCCCGATCCTCTTTCAGGTCTGCCAACGTGCTGTAGACCTGGCGAAGACCCTCCAGTCTGTTCTGTATATCGTCTTCTGCTATCTCAAATTCCTCTTTCTCGATTTCAAGATTGAGGTAATCCTTCGGTTCTATGCAAGGCTTAATTTCAACCGTGGCCGTAAACTCAAAGTTCTTTTCTTTCTCAATGCCCGTCTGATCGATGACCGGCTGAGCCACGGGAACCACCTTGGCCTGTTCAACAGCATTCCAGTAAACCCTGTTAACGATCCTCGATATCGCATCGCCTTCCGCTTCGTCCTTGTAGTAAGTTTCCAGGACTTTCCGGGGAGTCTTTCCCTGCCGAAAACCTTTGATCCTGGCTTTTTTACCCACGGTGCGGTAAGCAGAATCCAATTCCTCTTTTACATCCGGCCATGGAATATCAAATGAAAATCTCTTTTTTACCGGACTGATCTCTTCCACCTTCACGCAATGACTCACCTCGTTCACCATTCCAACGCTCCTTCTATATTATCAATATTACAGCTTATCACGCTTTCTGGTGCGAGAGAAGGGATTTGAACCCTTACGGTTTTACCCGCTGGATCCTAAGTCCAGTGCGTCTGCCAGTTCCGCCACTCTCGCCGGGGCTTTTTTTAATACTATTAACTGCCATGAGAATTGTCAATATCATTCCCCCCGTGTGGATTTACGCTGATGATCCACCACCTATAAAAAAACCGCCGAAAAGGCGGTTTCTTTCTCGATTGGTCGGGGCGAGAGGATTTGAACCTCCGACCCTCTGAACCCCATTCAGATACGCTACCAGACTGCGCCACGCCCCGACACATTGATTAAAAAGAGGGACGTTACCTATCATCTTCATGTTTTCCTGTCAAGTATTCTGTTTTTCAATACACTTCTATTGTAAACAGGGCAATGAATAGCTATATTGTAAATTGTATCAAGGCTGAATTTTCAAAGGACGCTCATATCCCAGGAAGAATGCCTTGCAGTTTCTGAAAGGGCCATGGTGATAGGATTCAGCAAATTCTAAGAGGATAAATTCTCATGATTAAAAATGCATCACTGAAAATAGCCGGCATGACCTGTGTCATGTGTGTGAACACCATTGAAAAATCCCTGAAAGAGCTGCCCGGGGTCACTTCGGTTCAGGTCAATCTCGCGTCCGAAAAGGCCTACGTGACCTACCATGCCGACAAGGTGTCCATTGAACAGATGAAGCGAGTTATCGAAGAGTCCGGCTACCAGTATCTGGGCCTTGAGGGAGAAGAATCCTTCGATCAGGAAAAAATCATCCGGGAAAGAGATTTAAAGGAAAAGAGAAACCGTTTTCTTGTAGGGTTTCTCGTGGGATTCCCGCTCATGTTTGCGGATCATTTCTTTTCCGGCCTGCCCGTTCCTTCAGCCTATATCACGATGGCCATTGCCACACCTGTTTTTTTCTATGTGAGTTTGCCTGTTTTCCGGGCTGCCCTCCGATCCTTGAGGAACAGGACACTCAACATGGATGTGATGTACGCCATGGGAATAGGGGTTGCTTTCATATCAAGCATTCTCGGGACCTTCGAGATCGTCCTCACCCGCGATTTTCTCTTTTACGACACGGCGATCCTGCTTGCCGCCTTTCTGACCATCGGACGCTACCTGGAAGCACGCGCCAAGGGTAAAACATCGGAAGCCATCAAGAAACTCATCGGCCTGCAGCCGAAGACGGCAACCCTTTTGAGAGATAACGGGGAAATTGAAGTTGCCATTGAAGAAGTCTTGCCGGGTGATATCATCGTCGTCAAACCGGGAAACAAAATCCCCGTGGACGGTGAAGTAACGGACGGTGAAAGCTATGTCGACGAATCCATGATTTCCGGAGAGCCCATACCCGTTCTCAAGAAAAAGGGTCGTGCGGTTATCGCCGGCACCATCAATAAAAACAGTGTCTTCGCTTTCCGGGCGGAGAAAGTGGGCAGGGACACTATCCTTTCGCAGATTATAAGTCTGGTGGAAGAGGCGCAGGGTTCGAAACCACCCGTTCAGGGTATCGCCGACAGAGTCGTGAGCTATTTCATTCCCTTTGTCCTGGGTGTGGCCGCCCTTGCCTTTTTTCTCTGGTATTTTATTGTCGGGCAAAGCCTGCTTTTCTCATTGACGGCTCTGATCTCGATCCTCGTCATTGCCTGCCCTTGCGCACTGGGTCTTGCCACCCCGACAGCCGTCACGGTCGGCATAGGCCGCGGTGCCGAGCTGGGAATTCTAATCCGGAACGGCGAGGCTCTTGAGGTGTCCGAGAAACTCACGACCATCGTCTTCGACAAGACTGGAACTCTAACAAAGGGCAGACCGGAAGTAACGGATATTATCAGTGTCGAAATGGATGAAGGCGAACTGATCAGAATCTCGGCAAGCGTTGAAAAAAACGCCTCCCATCCTCTCGCCGAAGCCCTTGAGAGAAAGGCCCGGGAAATGGGCATTGAACTCGTTCGGACGGAGGCCTTCGACACCCTCGAAGGCAAGGGAGTCCGGGCCAGCGTATCTGAAAAAATAGTCCTCATAGGCAACCGGGTCCTGCTCGAGGAAAACCGTATTCCCTTTGACGCTTACGAAAACATTGTAAACAATCTTGAAAGAGATGCGAAGACCGTGGTTTTCGTCGCCATGGACGGCCGCTTGATCGGCCTCATTGCCATCGCCGACCCCCTGAAGGATACCTCCGTGGACGCCGTCAAGGCATTCAAGAACATGGGGCTCCATGTCGTGATGATCACGGGAGACAACAGGAGGACGGCACAGGCCGTCGCCGGCCGGGTCGGCATCGATCGTGTCCTCGCGGAAGTCCTTCCTCAGGACAAGGCCGCGGAGGTGAAGAAACTCATGGAAGCGAACGAAAGGGTCGGATTCGTCGGAGACGGCATCAACGACGCACCCGCCCTCGCCCAGGCCAATGTGGGAATCGCCATCGGCAGCGGTACAGACATCGCCATCGAAAGTGGAGACATTGTCCTGATAAAGGATGATCTCCTGGATGCCGCCGCGGCTGTTCAACTCAGCAGGAAGGTCATGACGAGGATCAGGCAGAATCTGTTCTGGGCTTTCGCATACAACGCAGCCCTCATCCCCCTGGCTGCAGGGGCTTTTTATCCCTTTTTTGGAATCACCATGAAACCCGAGTTTGCGGGACTGGCCATGGCCATGAGTTCCGTGACCATCATAACACTATCGCTCATGCTGAAGTCCTTCGTCCCCCCTGTTCAAAGGGGCTGATCAAGAGACTTTCTTTCGAGTAATAAAATCGGAATGGATGCTGAGATGCGGGTGTTACGTTGTCCTGGACTTTTTTCCTGCGAGTATGAACTTGCCGTCCTTCCATTCACCTTCCTGACTGGAGCCATCGGTGAGCGTCATGACGCCCTTCCCGTAAAAAGTATCCTCCCTCCATTCTCCCGCATATTTTGACCCGTTCGGAAAAGTCAGAATGCCCTTTCCATGAAACATATCATCCTTCCACTGGCCGTCATACATTTTGCCATCAGGGAAAATATAGATGCCGTTTCCCTCCCTTTGACCTTCCCTCCACTGACCCTTGTAAGTGCTTCCGTCCGCCAATGTCATGGTTCCTGTATCACCGATCACACCGGCTTTCCAATCACCCTCGTACTGACGGCCGTCCGGCAGAATCATGATGCCTTTTCCATGCGGAAGATCACTTTTCCACTCACCGTCATATTTACTTCTGTCCGGCCATGTAAAGACCCCTTTCCCCTCAAAAGATCCTTCCGCAATCTGACCCTCATATACACTTCCGTCAGGGTGAACATAAACACCCTGGACATCAAGCGGATCATCGCTCCACTGAAATTCAATCCCTTCTCCCTCAGAGAATTTCCTGTTCAGTCTCTTCAACATCTTTCCCCTCGTCCTCCGCAGCGGCCATTATCCCTCATCGTGTGAATCCCTGTGGATCATCCTTTGCTCGCGTATTTTCCGTTTTTGAATTGACCGGCATATTTCCGTCCATCAGGGAAAACCATCGTCCCTTCACCGTGAGGAAGACCGTTTTCCAGTTCACCCGTGTATTTTCTCCCGTCAGATGTAACGTCGCACATTAAATTGACT
>DFZO01000001.1 GCA_002383495.1 Syntrophaceae bacterium UBA4054
CCCACTCAGTTGGGAGATGAGCCTTTAAATAAGAGATAAGGATCTATCAGTTATTGATCTGCCCCCATTTCGGACAAAATATTCGGAGTACCGCAGGACCGGACATCCGGGAAAATGTGGAAAAGGAGAAAAATCTCATGCAGTCGGCATATCGAAATCTAATGTTTGCTCTTGTATTTGTTGGTATGACGTTAAGCGGATGTGGACACACCATCGACAAGAAGGTGCTAATGGATAATGTCAGTACGTCGGACTATGAAATTCTCGGCGAAGAGAGGGGCACGGATAGTGATGACTCGCTTCCGCAGGAAGCCGTCATGGGCGGCCGAAGACCAGCCGAAGGGACAGCGGCTCGGATGTTTTACGATCGTCTGGTTTACATCATGGGTAATCTTCGCGAGACCGAATACGTGCACCACCGCCAGAGGATCATGAAGGAAGATGAGGGCATCTATAAATATGACTGTTCGGGCTTCGCGGGCGACTTCATTCTCAAGCAGGTCTTGCCGCAGCATTATGAGGATCTCGCGCGCAACGCGAAAAGATTCCACTCGGGCAAAGATGACGAACATCCGAGAGCGTGGGGCTTTTATGACTACTTCAACGAAATCCTGGCGGACAAGGATGAGAGCGGAAACGCCTTCTGGCATGTTTTCAAATCAATCGAAAAGATTCAGCCGGGCGACATCATCGTCGTGAAATATGACAAAAAATGGCAGGATTCGATGATTGACAAGTGCGGAAGCGCCAGCACCGGCCATGTGATGATCGCGTGGAGTCCCCCCGTCCGCACATCGAAAGAAGAATTCTCGATCTATGTGGCAGATTCGGCAAGTTCCGGACACGGCAAAGATACGCGCAGGGGGCAGGACAATGTTGCGGGGAGTACCGGCATCGGCAAGGGCAAGATGTGGTATGGTGTCAACCCAAAGGATAACCGGCCGGTCTATTACCGATGGCACCACTCCGACGGGTGCAAGTACACGCTCACGAACATGAAGACCAATTGCGACGGGAAAGACGGCCTTTGCTGTACCAAAAAATGCAAATATTCGAACAAATACTACGAACGTTTGCAGGGGATCATCATGGCGCGCCCCCTTCTGTTGAAGTGATGTTTCACGACAGGAAGATGCGGTAACCTACAGGGGCGGGAGACCGGTTTTCAGGACAAACCTCGCGGATGATAAAAGATCCCCCGCAACCCTCAAAAAAATAAGAGCGGCCCTCCGGAAGCTTGTGCCGGCGGGATGAGAGGAAGACGGGAATATCTGCATCATGATCTCCCGCTTTGGAAAGACATTTTCCGCCACAAAGCGAATTTTCCCGGCGACCCCATGAATCTGAAACATCCATAAGATATCCGCCGCCGTTCCGAGAGGAACATTCATGAGCCGAAGCCGCAGAAGGTATTTTTCGATCCTTGCAAGCCGCTCCTTACCGAGATCGTCCAGAACATCGTCGGGGATATCAACATCTATCAGATGCCTCGCCAGCAGGAGCGCGTAAAGCAGCACCCTCTCGGAACGGGCCTGACGTGAGGAAGCGATAACGTCCGGCCATGCCCACGATGCTTCGACATCTTTGAGCACCTCGGCAAGATCGACAAACCACATCAGGCGTTCATAACGGTGCTTCAGCAGGTGGAAGGAAAGGGCTGTCAGTTCGTCGGGCAGCGACAGCCGATAAAGGGATCGGCTTCCACTGAGGGGAACCGCCCGTTTCCATAGATCCTCGGCATGGATATTCAATATCTCCCGGCGGCTTCCTATCCTGTGCGAAGAGATGAAGTCCCTGTGGAGATCCACCGACAGGATCCCCTTGCTGAAGGTGTATGGATACAGCCCGTTCTGAACGAACCCCATGGTCTCCAGAATCTCTTTCAGGACGCCTAGCTGCTCCTCCCGCACTATCAGATCGATGTCTTCCATGGGACGAAGCGCGGGGTCGCGGTAAACCGTGTTCAGGAGCGCGGCCCCTTTGAAAACGATGACTTTCATGTTCCGTTCGGCCAGCGCTTCTTCTAGTGTTTCAAGGATCTTCAGCAGGTGGCGATTGATGAGCGAAGTCTCGGCGTATATCCTTCCGAGCCGCTTTCTCATGTCCCCAGGAAGAAAAGAAAGGAGATCGAGGCTGCGGAGATGGCTGTAGAATAAAGCAGAGAGGCCCTCTTGAAAAATTCTCTCCTCGACAGAAGGCCAATCCCATTTCTCCGAAATATTTTCTTTGAGCCACGCGGCATCACCAAGGCTCAGCGACCGCCGCGCGATGACCTGAAAGAGTTTGTCTTCCCGTTTCATGAACTCGGAGTTTCGGTACCATCGATCCTGATCGTGTTGCCTTGACCGGTGATCGTGACAGTCGGTTTTTGAATCCCGGCGAATTTTCTCATGCGCGCCGGAAAATCGAGACGTCCTTCCTTATCAAGCTTCGCAAGCCGCCAGCGAAAATGCAGAACATCCTTTTTATCCAGCACGTCGATAGTCTGTTCCAACACCTTCCATTCAGCGCTGTTCTCGGGAACGAGAAAGATGGTCTTCTCTTTTTCGGCGGCAAAAAGATAAAGATTCTCATTGCGCAATGGCCTGGCAAGCGCCTCGGGCATTAAGATACGGTTGTCCGCGATGGCTCCAGCATAAACGCCGTTCAAATGATAATTCTTTCCCTCCGCGCGACTTGTTTTCCGAATGTCGCTCAATTTGGAGCTCAAAACATTCTCGGGAAAACCATACAGAGCGAAAATCGCAAAAAGGCCCGTCTTTATAAAATCCCTTCTTTCCATGATCACCCTCCTCTGATTGAACGGAAAAGCGAACCTTTTTACAATGACCGATCAGCGCCGCCCGGGTTGAAAGGCATCCCTCATGAAGCGCTTGACGAACTGTTTCAGCAGCGAAACCGACCAGGTATGCAGCTCCCTGTTTCTCTTCAAAGGTTCATAACGTCCATGTCGAACGAACCCGACGGCTTTTCCGACGATTAAGGCCTCATTTGCCTCCACCTGCGGCAGGTTGTAACCGTCTCCCTTAAGATATAAGCAATCCTCTTTCCCCTTTTGAACAAGCCTGTGGACAATATATCGTCCGTTATCCTCGTGATACACGACAATATTCCCCAGACGGAGCGACTCAGGTTCTGTCTCTTTCACAACCACGAGGTCGTTGTCCCGCAGAACGGGATACATGGAATTACCCTTCACTTTGAACAATTTCATCGAGGATCCTCTTGAAAAGGGTGTGATCATGGAACAGCCCTGAGCCCCAGTATACTTCATATGCGGGATAATGACACATTTTTTCTAAAAACCGCTTCTGTCTTTTCTGTTCATCTCTGTTATACGACCATAAAAACTGCGGCACCAGTTTCCTTAACAGATCGATCCTTTTTTTTACTTTCTTTAAAGAAATGGAACGATTGTTGGATCGGGGCAGGAGAAGACATCTCAGGACAGCCGGTTTATATCGTTCCCGCTCTGGTGAAATTGTTCCATTTTTCAGGTACATTGTCGAGTAAAAAGGAAGCATTTCAAACCCGTCCGGCGTTTCTCTCAGAAGAGTGATGTCATCGCTCAGAAGATCAAGCCCGTTTTTCATGGCCATGTGACTGAACGTCGATTTGCCGCAATCAGAGGGACCCACGGTGAGGTGGCCGCCATGGAAATGAAAACCTCCCGAATGCATTGCCCAAATCCCTTTTCGTGCAAGGTGCGGAAAGAGAAGACCCCCTATCTCCTGTGGCGTTTCTTTCTTCCTGAAGTCAAGGCTAACCTCTGCTTCTTCAATTTCATCCTTCAGGAACAAAGAAAGCAGTCGTGCCACGTCATTTCTTTCTTCCCGGTCGAAACAATTAATCCGGGCCCTGAGGCCGTAAATGTTTACGTTAAGTATCGAGCCCATGGAGAATCCGGATATTCCTTCAGCCAATCCAATTTCCCAAACTGGAAAAAACACCAGTTACACAGAGAAAGGGGAGCCTTTTTGATCAGATCCTTCCTTTCAAATCGCCATTTCAAGACATCCGGCAGTAAATTCAGATGTCGCACGATCAGATCCGTCAATGGAAATTCCTTGATGCTGCCGAGGCATTCTTTCCCTTTGTAACTATCCTCAGAAGTTCCCACATTGCACAGGTTGTTGCAGAAAAGGAAGTTCCCCTCCTCGTCCACGCCAAACTTGAAAAAGGCATTGCAGGTAAATATGTCGTTTACAGGATTGAATGCCTCGATTTTCAATCTCGAAAATATAGACTGCCAATTGGCAAGCTGCACAAACAGCCGATATATCTCTTCGGGATCAGGAATCAGTCTTTCCTCTATGAGGCGTCTCGTCGGCTGAATAAACATGAAAGACTGTGAGATCACATTCAGACCGGATGTAAAAAGAAGAATGTCCCTCAGCTCTGCCTTGTTGTCATTTGTGACCGCCGTTTTGATGTAACACGGTATACCCAGCAGACGGCACATCCCGATGGCTTCTATTACCCTCCGGAAACTGCCCTCTTTTCTGTTGCGGTCGTGTTTTTCTTCTATGGCGCTATCCAGGCTGAACCCCACCAGTTGAATGCGTTTGCGGATTTGCGGCGTTCGTATGAGGGGTAATATTCTATCTTTGAAGAGGTAACCATTCGTCAGGATTTCGAAATCGATGGTGTTCTCGGCAAGGCTCTGGAAGATATCTTCAAGCTGGGGGTGAAGCGAAAGCTCTCCCGACCCGGTGATGCCGGCATATCTGAATCCCAGACTCCGAAGCTGTCTCATGAGGTCGGAGAATATCTCCTTTTCCATGTACACGGGCTTTGCGGACTTTGCCACAAGGCAGTGCCGGCAGGTAAAATTGCAGAAATTAACGATATCGATTGTCGGCGCTTTCATCCGCTTCCATCCACTTCATTTTTCCGAAAAGCCGGAAACACTTCGTACAGTTGACAGGCCAGTCTTTTTTGAGGTCCGAACGCATGACCTTATCCATGAACCATGCCAGCGTCCGGTAATGCCGGAGTATCCCTTCCTCGATGCCGATTTCCCGGATGTTCCCCAGATATTCTCTTCCGAATACATTCGGACTGTCTCCGTTCGTCGGGTGGGAGAGATTACAGCAGAAGATGAAATTCCCCAGGTGGTCAAAGGAGATTCCATTAGCGGGATTGCAGAGGGGAACCCTGTAATCCGGATGTGCAAATCCTTCGATACTGATGTTCAATAAAAATGACGGCATTATCCTGCCGGTTATTTGCCTGATGACTTCGGAATATTCTTCAGCCGTGGGCAAGAGATTGCTCGATACAAGACGGGGCGTGGGCGTGAGCAGGACATACCCAAGGCTTCCTGCTCCTATCGATGCGCATAAATGGGCGACTTCCACGATGTCTTTCCTGTTTTCACTGTGAACGATGCTTTTGACGGACACAGGAATCTTCTCTTTCACACAGGCTTCGATTGAACTGATGACCCTGTCGAAACTTCCTTCTTTTCTTATCATATCGTGGGAAGCCGATGTCGCGCCATCAAGGCTGAAACAGACCCCGTCGAGATGTCTTCTCACTTTAGAATCAAAGAGGGGAAGAATCTTATCTTCAAACAGAAAACCGTTGCTGACCAGGCTGAATCGAACCCCATAATCGACCAGAAGATCACAGACACGGTTCAACTCGGGGTGAAGAGCGGGTTCGCCGCCCGTAAGACACACATTCATCATGCCTACGGAAGACATTTCCCTGAGCACTAAATCGAGGAGATCGGGAGACATATGCGCCCTGGGCGCCACTTTGTCCCTGAGGCAGTGGATGCAATCGAAATTACAATGATTCGTGATGTCTATGGCAATGTTATATAGCATATCATGAATAAAACGTTGAAAGGCAAGGACCGCGGAACGGGTTTCCGGTCACCACCGGATTTCGGTATGATTTATAGTTTTTGTGCCAGTTTCGTGAAGACATTCTGCAATGCATAGTTGACCCTCGTAAAATTGGTCTGCAGGGCAACATTGGATTCTGTGACTTGTTGCAGCACCGCGTAACTGCTTTCGGCAATGACCTGCGCGTTGGCCACATAGGTATCTATGGCAGCAACGGTTGTATTGGTCACCGGAGTATTGGAAACTGCAAGGACATACTGGGTTTTGGTCACCCATGCCCTGACAGTCAGAATCTGGGACTCATCCCTTATATCGGGTCTTATGTATTTTTTCTTTTCCATGAGGGTGCCTTTTTCTCAAGTCTATCCATGAAATCCAGGATGTCTTTTTCCAACTCCTCTTCCCCAACGTCGTATTGCTCAAGCAATGCCGATTTTATTTCCTCTACCGTCTTGCCGTCGTTGACCATCTTGGCAATAAGGAGAGCTGTCTCATTGAGAAAATAGCTTGTGCTCCGCTCGACATCAATCATCATGCCTTCGCCATCGACTTCTGCCAGAATGATCTCGTCTTTCATCATCGTTCGGAACCTCTTTCGTTAATATAGACTATATGTTGCTATTTTGCAACTGAAGTCTGATCAATGAAGATGTCCCTGTTTTGCGATCACCATACTTATTCTGATTGCATGTGAACTCTGAGGCCACGAACTCCCGAGAGGTGCGGGCGAGAGGAAAGGAATTTGAAGAATTTTAACAATACCCGGATACAACTGCCGCCAACTTCTCGCTGATACCAATCCTTACGGCCTCCCCACTACTAAAATGACAGAATTTTTGAATCGGGTCCGACATTTTATTCCGTTTACTATACCTATTATCTATCCGCATTAATTAATTGTATTTCAAGCATTGTTTTTTTGTCCTGCAGATATGACTCTTGGCAGGCATAACGGACAGGGCAAAATCTTCCGTTTTGCCTGCCAATATCAGCCTGATCACTATGATCATAATAAATACCCTATCAAAGGAGGGCCCTCATCGTGGGGAACAAGACCATAAGGCCGGGCAACACGGTCCGGGTGGATTTCGACGAAAAGGGGTACGCCTGCATTGCCCATTTTGTCCAGAAGATCGAGAAGGGATAGATATTGTCAGAGGTCCATGAAAACAAAACAGGAGGTATCACAAAGACAGGAAAGGAGGAATAGCCATGAAACGTTTTATCATTGGGATCATCATCATTACATTGTGTCTGAGTCTCGGTCCCCTTGCGGGAGTCGGGTCGGCGGGATGGCCGGACGCAAATTCGGCATCGGAGGGCTGTTCGGTCAAAAAGTTTTCCTGTTGTAAGGCACAAAAACATATCGGGACGATGTCGGTCAAGATGTGCTGGAATGTGCGTAATTCTGCCTGTGCACCCTGCAAGAGCCGGCATGAGCTTGACAGGGAATGCAACGAGAAATTCAAGAATTGTGGAAACAGATGCCGTCTGACTGTCAAATGCGGAACTTTCGAGCAGTGGTAATTGGCCCGTCCTGAAGAATGACCATTTCATGGTTCTTTTCACGGCATCTGTTCTCTGAAAACTGATGCCGGCGACAGGGTAAAGTGTTTCTCCGCGGCAAGCGGCATCACATCTGCAATGAGACCGTCAAATAGGGGCGGCAGCGATAGAACAAGATGCCTGCGGGAAGCTCAAGAAGGGCATTCCGGCTTATGAAGGAAATAAAGTTGTTTCAATAAACATGAAAGAATCGTTGGCAACCAAATCAACAAAAAGGAGGACAGTACCATGAAGAAAGGTGTTTTGATTCTGGGGGTGCTCGTCATTATGATTTTTGCTTCCTTTGCTGTTAACATAGGGATAGCCCGGGCAGATTGTGGTGACGAGAAGGTGTATTGCAAGATAGAAGGGGGCACGGAAGTAGGTACCGTCAAGGTTGGCAAGTGCTATGACTGGAAACATGCTAAATGTAAAGTGTGTCATGGCAACGCATATTTTGCCAAACAGTGCAATAAAAAAATAATAGCGTGTGTCGGGAAATGCTGGGGTTGCATAATGGGGAAATGTTGGTGGACGGACTGGAAAAAATGCGAAGCTTGCTATGATCAAAACGGAAACAAGCACGATCCGAAGTAGACTATCTCTACGGCTATTGTCTCGAGGCGCAATCAATACCTCGGAGGCCATCGTCGTCGGGAACAAGATCATCAAAGCCGGCAATACGGTGCGTGTCGGCTATGACAGGGAAGACAACACCTTTATGGCACATATGGTGCTGAAGATCGAAAAGAGATAAGAAAGGAGAAAATACCATGAAACGTTTTATGATCGGAACCATCGCAGTGATTGCGCTTTGTCTGTTCATCGTATCCTTTTCTGGAGTCTCGTCGGCGGGATGTTCGGACTCAAAGTGCCCATGCTATAAAAACAATACAACCATTTCTGTCGGAAAGGTCACGGTCGGGAATTGCTGGAAGTGGTCGCCGCCGGGTTGTGATCTTTGCCACGGCTACAAAGGGATTGTAAAGAAGTGCAACAAGAAGTACAAGGAGTGTAACAATGAATGCTATTCATCTGAAAGTGATTGCTCCTGATAAAATATGAATACTCAATGAATAACACATCATTAATTAATGCGCCCAAAGGCGGTTCGCATCGGAGGTGAAAATGAAAACTTTGGCAATTGCATTTGTTATGTTTGTGGTGATATTTTTTTCAGGGTTTGTCGGATTCAGCTATGCCGGCTGCCCAGATTGGCATGGATTCTGTTATGCAGACGCCGGAAATGGGAGGCTGTTAGGAAAGGTCACGGTCGGCAAGTGCTGGAAGTGGAATGGGAATGGCTGTGATTTTTGTCGCGGGAACAAGGAGCCGGTCCGGCATTGTAATGGCAAATATGTACTGTGTTTGTTCAACTGCTGGGCATGTGACGATAAAAAGGGTAACGATAGAACCTGCTGGGACAAGCATGGTAACAGGCATGATTCAAATTGGTGAGCGTTAGCCCTCGCTGGCATGTCGTGCTGCAGCATGACATCGGGTGTGAATCGCCCGATGAGGATTGCGCTAAAATGAATTTTAGCACGTGCCCCTGTACCTGGATCTGCTGCCCGATCAAGCGGAGGCGCGGGAAATGCTGACAAAGCACGGCTTTGAAATCGTGAGATCCACGGACGAGGCGGCGTTTTACCTCGTCGTGGCAAAAACGATAAAATAGGATTTGATGGAACGTCCTCGATTATCAGGTATCAGGCAAGAAAGGAGGTCATATACCATGAAGAAAGGTGTTTTGATTTTGGGGGTGCTCATCATTATGATTTTTGCTTCATTTGCTGTTAACATAGGGATAGCCCGGGCGGGCTGTAGTGACAGAAAGGTGTCTTGCAAGATAGAAGGGCGCATTGACGTAGGCACCGTCTATGTTGGCACGTGTTATGACTGGAGAACAACTCGTTGCAATTTTTGTCATGGCAACGCATATACTGTCAAACAGTGCAATAAAAAAATAGTGGCGTGTGCGTATTTTGGGAACTGCTGGGGTTGCTGGAAAGAAGCGAGGGGGGGGAATTGGACTGAAACCTGCTATCCATCGGGTAATGGCAAGTTAACACCGAGGGGACATGTTTCGATGTATAATTTGGAGGATTGACCACAAATAAAACGAAAAAAGGAGGACAGTACCATGAAGAAATGTGTTTTGATTTTGGGGGTGCTCGTCATTATGGTTTTTGCTTCCTTTGCTGTTAACATAGGAACAGCCCGGGCAAGCTGCAGTAACATAGAGGTGGATTGTAAGATAGAAGGGAGCATTAAAGTAGGCACCGTCTATGTTGGCGGGTGCTACGACTGGGCTAATAATGAGTGTAAAGTGTGTCATGGCAACGCATACCCTGCCAAACAGTGCAATAAAAAAATAGTGGCGTGTGCGTATTTCGGGAACTGTTTGGGTTGCTGGATGAGTGGGGATACAGATCCTTCTCATGAAGTTTGCTATGATATAAACGGAAACAAGCACGATCCGAAGTGAACCATCCCTCCGGTTATTGTCTCGAGGCGCAATGAACAACTCAACAACAGCCCCTAGGGTAATGGCAGTTAACACCGAGTGGACATGTTTCGATGTATAATTTGGAGGATTGACCACCAATAAAACAAAAGGAGGCACTGCCCATGAAAAAAATCTTTATTCTTTGTTTGGCATTATCTTTCCTTGCCGTTTTCTCGACTGGCGATCTCATCGCCGCTGAGAAGGCAAAACCCGTGAAGCAGAAAGCATCAGCCAAAAGATCCGTAAAGGTGCCTGTCCCGAAGGTGATTGAGACATTCCTGGGTGTCGTTGCCGGGATAGACACGGCGGAAAAGACGCTCGCCGTCCGGGCGCGCTACGCCGCGGAATACTATTTCGATTCGGGCTTCATGATGGAGAAGGAATTTGTGCTCGATGAAGACGACATCACATTCGACATCTCGGAAGCCAAATTCGCGGGATGCGGTCCCCAAAGTTGCGCAAAGGCGGAGGATTTCAAAACGGGGGATCATGTCCGGGTAGCCTATGAAAGGAAGGGCGACAAATATATCGCCAATATCGTGCTGAGAATCGGGAAAAGATAGGAAAGGAGGAAAATCATGAAGAAACGATTCATCATTTACTGTGCGGCAGTATTGACCATTGTTTTTTTCATCACGGGGGCCATGGCCCAGGATAAGGCCAAAGCGGCGACGAAGAAGGCAACAAAACAAAAGAAAGTAAAGGTGGAAGCCCCTAAAGTGATCGAGACCTTTCTGGGAACGGTCGCCGGTGTGGACGCAGCCGGAAAGAAACTGACCGTTCGCGCATTGTACGGAACGGAATACCACATCAGCGGAGGCAACATCGCCACGAGGGAGTTCATCGCCGACGAAGTGGATCTAACCTTTGACATTGCCAAGGCGAAGCTTGTGGGATTTTCGGGAATCGGGGACATCCACGCAGGCAGCCATGTCCGGGTGGGTTATGACTGCAAAGGTGAAGCCCTGATCGCCCACACGGTTCTCCACATCCCGCCGAAGCGGGACAGATCGGTCACAAGGACTTTTCTGGGCACGGTTACCGGAGTGGATGAAGCGAAAAAGGCTTTGACTGTGAGGGCAATCCTGGAGGGGGAATTTTACGTAAACGAGGCAAATACGGACCTCAAGGAGTATGTCCTTGACGAGAAAGACATCACCTTTGACACCTCAAAGGCCGTCTTCGTGGGGAATAAGAAGATTATCAAGGGAGACACTGTCCGCGTGGGTTTTGACGAAAAGAAGGGCGCCTATGTCGCCCATACGGTGCTGAAAATCGAAAAGAGATAGGTCATGTCAAAAATGCATGAACGACGAGAAATAAAACCATCATCTCTCACAGAGCACATAGAGAATGACCATAAGGCCATGCGGCTTTTCTGGAATGAAAATAATATTCAATCCGGCAAAACATAGTTTCCCTTTGCGGCCTCGAAAGACCGAAGAAAATGGGCGAGAGGAAAGGAATTTGAAGAATTTTACAATACCCAGAAATAAGAAAGGCGGACATCCCTGACGCATCTTGAAACCTCATGAGAAACCTGCTATGAAATCACAGACACAGGCAAGGGCAAGGAAAGACATTCAAGAATCGTGAAAGGACCCGATGGTTTACTTGTGGTTGAAATCCTGCTGGATGAACCGCCTGACCCTGGCGGTAATGATCATTGTCTTCCTCCAGGCATTTCCGGCCCTTGGTGAAGACAAAAAGATTTCCGGAGCGACACAGGACGCAAAAGTCAGGACCCTCACCCTGGCCGACTGCGTCATGCTCGCCCTGCAGAACAACGTGGCCATCCGCACGGCTTATCTGGACAGAATTTCCCAGAGGATGTTCCTCCGCGTCGCGGAGGACAAATTCATACCGCAGCCGTCCCTCTCCTTCTCCACTACAACCACATCCAACTACAACACCGATAATACCCGGACGCAGGCTGCCGCACAGGACGCCAAGTTTGTGACCACCCTGACGCTTCCTACTGGAGGCGCCGTTAATTTCACCTGGGACAATCCGGCGAACAAACCGGATGTGGGGCAGGATTACGGCTACAGTTCGGGCTGGAGCGTCACCTTCACGCAGCCGATCCTCAAGAATGCCGGAATCGATGCGGCCACCCAATCCGTCCGGCAGGCGCGAATCGCCGAGGAACAGGCCGTTCTTGATCTGAAAGACACCCTCACAAGCACGATCACGACGACCGTCACGAACTATCGGGCATACCTGTCGGCATTGCGCAGCTACGACATTCAGGTGAAGGGTCTCGAAACGGCGAGGCAGACCCTCGAAACGAACAAAGCGCTGATCGCAGCCGGAAGGATGGCCCAGACGGAAATTATCCAAACGGAGAACGATGTCGCCAACCAGGAGTTGAGCGTCATCACCGCCAGGAACAGTATTGACTCGTCTCTCCTGACACTGCTGCAGACGCTCGACCTGGACAGAAACACCCGGTTCCTGCCCGTTGAGGAGCCGGAGCAGAAGGTATCCCCTCCGTCATTGCAGGAGGCGATCGCCATAGCGATCAAGAACCGCTCGGACTACATCAAGGCGGTTCAGAACCTCGATCTAGCAAACCTGGACATGGCCGTCAAGAAACGGGGTCTCCTCTGGGATCTTTCGCTGGTGACAGGCGCCGGCCGCACCGGCACGGATGACACCTACCGGGGGGCTTTCGGGGATCAGCCGCCCGGGAAAAGCAACTGGAACGTGGGGCTCACGCTCAACATTCCTTTGCGGGACCTGGCAACGGAAAGCACCTATGTGTCGGCAAAGGTCGCATGGGAAAAAGCCCGGATCAACCTGAAAAAACTGACGGCAGACATCGGGATCGACGTGCAGAACAAGCTCCGCGACATCGATGTCAATTACAGGAGCTATATCCTGTCAAAGAAAGGACGGGAACTCGCGGAAAAGAAACTCGCGATCGAACAGGAAAAACTGAAACTCGGCCGGACGACCAATTTCCAACTGGTCAGTTTCCAGAACGACGTGAGAAACCAGCGAACGACGGAGTTGCAGGCCCTGATCACCTATCTCAATTCCTTGACGGCCCTGGACCAATCGCTGGGCATTATCCTCAACCGCTGGAACATAGCCGTCAAACGCGAAGACGTGGACGTTAAACTGCCCGAGACGGAGAAAAAAGCGGCTAATCAGAAGGTGTCGGCAAAGGCAGAGTAAAAATCATGGGACAGGACGAAATCATCTACAGGAACATTCTTGAAAATATGTCCGACGGGGTCATGACGATTGGCCTCGACGGCCACATCCTCACTTTCAATGAAGCAGCGGAACGGATTCTGAATCTCAAGAGAACAGAGGTCATCAACCGCCTCTTCGGTGAGGTTTTCCTGACCAGGGAAGGCAACGACGACTTCAATCAGGCCATTCTGAGCGCCGTCTACGACGCCTCCATGTCACAGAACAGCACCGTCAGCTACCACACGGAAGAAAAGACGCTCGCCCTTTCCGTCACCACATCCTTCCTCCGATCCGCACCGGAGGGAGAGAAGAGGAGCGCGGCCGTCATCGTCGTTTTCAGCGACCGTACAGAGATAGAACAGCTTCGTCAAAAAGAAAGCGAGCTGAACGAAGAAATCAAGGCCCGGCACCAGGAATTGCAGAAATCCTACCTTGAACTGGAGGATTCAAATGCCCTTCTCCAGACCGCTCTCAAGAAGGTGCAGATGATCCGCGTCACGGCAACCGCTTTGATCATCCTCCTTTTCGTCGCCATCGGGTTTGTAACCTGGACAAGGACCCACCATGGAAAATCAGACGGCATGCCGCTCAAGAGAACAAAAGACGGCGCCCCCATGACCTATACCGTCGTGCCCAGAAATCTCACGGACAGCATTTCTCTCAAGGGAAACCTGAGGCCGATAAAAGTGGTAAACGTGACGAGCCCCTTCACGGGAACGGTGAAGGAAAAGTTGTTCCAATACGGCGAAACGGTCGCGAAAGGTCAGATCCTCATCCGCATGGACGTCACGGAGGCGGAATCGAAGTACCGGGACGCTAAAGCGGCCTTCATCAAGGCCGGCGAAAAATATCGGGAAGTCATGAACTGGCAGAAGAGCGACGAGATGGCCAAGGAGACACGATCCCTGGACAAGACCAAGAAAACATTCCAGGAGACGGAGATCCTTTTCAAGAAAGGCATCGTTTCTGCCAATGAATACGATGATGCAAAAACCAACTATGAAAATGAACTTCAGACCTTCAGGACCACCCAGGCAAAAGGAGAGGGAGAAAACCTGATCCTGGCAAAGCTGGAATATGACAACGCGAAAGCAAAACTCAACGAACTTCAGTCTCAGCTGAGCGGGGCGGTTGTCCGCGCCCCCGTTTCCGGCACGGTTATCCGCTCCGGACTGGCGGACAAGGACAAAAAAGAAAAGGTCATCGAGAGAGGCGCCTCTTTCAACCAGGGTGAGATGCTGGTATCCATCGGCGACACGAGCGGGCTCTCCGTGACGGCTTCCGTGGACGAGATGGAGGTCACGAAAATCAAGAAAGGTCAGGAGGTCGTGATTACCGGGGAGGCTTATCCCGGCATCTCGCTCAAGGGGACGGTAAACTATATCTCCTCACAGGCCAATGTCAAGGCAAGCGACGGGGACGGGCCAAAAGTCGCGACGTTTGACATCGGCATCGCCGTGGCGTCTCTCTCTCCGGAGGCGGCGAACATGGTGCGTCTCGGCATGTCCTCGAATCTGTCCATTCTCATCCTGAACAAGCCAGATGCTATTCTGGTTCCAATCAACGCCGTCCGGACGGATGGGGATAACCGCGTCGTGACGGTGATCGATAAGACAAACCGAGAGAGAAAAACGGTCAAGGTGGAAACGGGGATCACCACCCTGGACTCCGTGGAGATTATCAAGGGCCTGAACCGCGGGGACGAGGTTGTCCTGAATTGACGGAATGGAATGGATGTCATGCCCATGCTCAAAGCCGTGGATATCCACAAAACCTATAACGTTGGACCCACGAAGATCGACGTTCTGAAGGGGATTTCCCTGGAAGTGGAGCGTGGAGAACTGCTTGCCGTCGTCGGGGCTTCCGGCAGCGGCAAGTCTACCCTGATGCACATGCTGGGACTCCTCGAACAGCCCACATCGGGGGACTATTACATCGAAGGGGAAAAGATCAGTTACGACAACGATCAGGAGCTCTCAAGCCTCAGAAACCGGAAGATCGGATTCGTTTTCCAGCAGTATTACCTGCTCCCGCGGCTCACCGCCCTGGATAACGTGGGCATCCCTCTCGTTTATCGCGGGATGAAGGACACCGAGATCAAGGAGCGCTCCATGGCCCTCCTCAAAAAACTGGAAATGACAGACCGGGCCGGACACAAACCCGACGAAATGTCCGGGGGCCAGCAACAGCGCGTGGCCATCGCCCGCGCCCTGGTGGGGAACCCCTCTCTCATCCTTGCCGACGAGCCGACGGGAGCTCTCGATACGCATACGGGTCAGGAAATCATGAACATCTTCCGGAATCTGAACGAGGAGGAAGGAATCACCATTATTGTGATCACCCACGACCCGAAGATCGCCGCGCAGTGCAAACGCAGGGAAGAGCTGTCCGACGGGCTGATCGTGAAATGATGAAAGGTTCATGATACTGAAGACAAACATAACGGAGGCCTTCCGGAGCCTTGCCAGCACGAAGCAGCGGACAATCCTTGCGCTGATCGGAATCATCATTGGGATCGGCTCCGTCATCGGCATGGTTTCCATAGGCGCCATCGTCGAGAACGAAGCGCTCAAGCAATTCCGGGACATGGGCGTCGACATCGCCATGGTGCGAAAAACAGGTTCCGACAAGTCCGCGGAAATGACCCTGAAGGATATTCTCGATTTGAAGAAACATGTCCCCGCAGTGCTGGAGGTCGCTCCTTTTCTAACCGCGGAAGGCGATTACGGCTCCGGCAGTAAAAAACTGGATCTGGTACAGATGGGCGTCACGGAGTCCTTTTTCAACCTCAACAAAATCAGGGCAAGCGAAGGCCGGCTCATCACGGACCTCGACGAGTACAGGTACTTCTGTGTCGTCGGCAGGGAAACAAGTAATTACCTGAAAAGTCACGGTGCGACGGACATCATCGGCCGTCAGATCCCCCTCGGCAACCGGATTTTCACGATTGTGGGAATCCTCGAGACCGTCCCGGAGGGCGGAATGAGGCCCTATGGAATCAACAGTTCGGCCATGATGCACATCACGACGGCCGGAAGATCGTTTCAGGATCAGACGCTGAACAGTTTTATGGCCCGCCTTGACGGGAAGACATCAACCGCCGAGAGCAAAGCGGCGATCGAGGGTTACTTCACAAAAACAGCGAGGGGACTTCGGGTCTCTGTCAATACGGCGGAAGAGTTGATCGCGGGCATGAAAAAACAGATGCAGCTTTTTTCGATCCTCCTGGGCGCCATCGGCAGCATCGCCCTGATCGTAGGCGGCATCGGCGTGATGAACGTGATGCTCATTTCCGTGACCGAGCGGCGCAGAGAAATTGGCCTCCGCCGGGCCTTGGGGGCACAGCAAAAGGATATTCAAACGCAGTTCATCATCGAATCGGTGACGCTCTGCCTGTTCGGCGGCATCATCGGCATATTTCTCGGCATCGTCGTGTCGTTTGTTTTTGCGCTGATCTCCAAGTGGGAATTCCTCATATCCTACGGGTCCATCGCCCTCGGCTTCGGCGTGGCCGCCGCCGTGGGAATTTTTTTCGGCTATTATCCGGCCCGAACAGCCTCAAGACTCGACCCCATCAGGGCACTGCGGTCTTAAAGCCGCAGATGCACATAATCATATTGGACAACCATAGACGCGCAAGAAGGCTCTATGCCCGCTAACGAAAATTCCAAGGATGCCCTGATCATTTTCAGCGTCGCCCTCGCGACCTTCATGGGAAGGCTGGACAGCTACATCGTCAATGTATCCCTGCCGACAATGGCACGGTATTTCGACTCCAGCCTGAGCGACATCTCCAGGGTTGTTTTTATCTATGTCCTGGCGATGTCGAGCACCCTCCTGTTGTTCGGAAAACTGGCGGACAGAACGGGGCTGAAGAGACTTTTCCTCTGGGGCTACTTTCTCTTCACCGCAGGTTCGCTGGTATGCGGCGTTTCCACCGGCATCCATATGCTTATCGTTTCACGCTTCGTGCAGGAATGGGGAGCTCGATGCTGTCCGCGACATCCCTTGCTATCCTGTCGCGATACATTCCCCCGGAAAAAACCGGGATGGCCTTCGGGATCTTCACCTCGGCAAGCGCCCTGTGCATCACTCTTGGAGCGCCTCTGGGCGGATTCATAACGGGATTCATATCCTGGCACTGGATTTTCCTCGTCAACATACCGATAGGAATTGCCGCGATCTTTGTTGCCGGAAAAGCCATTCCCAGCGAAAGCCCGTGCGGGCAGGAAGGAACCGCCGCATCTTTTGATTTTCTCGGTGCCTTCCTGATCCTGACGGCCATATCCCTGCTCCTTTTTGCCCTGAACAACGGCCAGGAATGCGGCTGGACGTCCATCAAGATCGTCCCGGGTTTCGTCTTGTCCGCCCTCTGCGGTGCGGCCTTTGTCGTGAGAGAAAAGAGATTCGCCTCACCTCTCATCGATATCTCGTTGTTCAGCGATGCCCGGCTTTATCTGCCGCTCATGGCGAATTTTATTATCTACATGACCATGGCGGGGCACAATTTTCTGATGCCCTTCTATCTCGACCTGCTCAAACACATGACCCCGTCCCGCATCGGGCTTTTTCTGATGATCTACTCCGTTGTGTTCGTCATCGTTCCCGCCGTCACCGGAAAATACTCCGATAAAACAAATCCCGTCATGATCAGTTCTCTGGCCATGGTCATCACGGCCTTTTCGTTTTTCTTTTTCTCCTTCACCCTTCATCTCGGGGGACTCCTCTTTGTGGTTGCCTTCTTTGTCATCAGGGCGATCGGCAACGGCATGTTTGTCCCGCCGAACCACATGCTCATCATGAAGGCTTCTTCCGGAAAAGACGAGGGCGCCGTTTCGGGCGTTCTGAATACGGTGAGCTTTCTGGGGGCAACCATTGGTGTCGTTCTCTTTGAAAGCGTCTTTTCCCAGATCATTCACCAGACCGGAAGCAATCATACCCTGGACAGTCCGGCCTTTTCAGCGGATAATCTCTATGCCGGTTTTCGCTATGTCTTCTTCGCACTTGGTGTCATCAGCGTCGCCGGCGTGATCACGTCCTGGCTCACCGGAGCCGCTGCAAAGAAAACAGCAAAGGAGATTTCACCATGAACGCAGAAAAACCGTCCTCTCACATCATTTTCAGGGCCACCGTCATGAGCCGGAAAAAATACCTGCCGGCCGTCTGCGGCCTTGTCCGCGACTATGCCCTGCTGGAGGGATTGACCGCTGAGGAGGCCGGGCATTTTGAGATCGTCACGGAAGAGGCATGCCTGAACGTCATTCAGCATGCCTTCGAAGACAAGCCTGACGAATATTTTGATGTCATCGTCGAGACCCGTCCCGCAAGGTTTGTGGTCGCCCTGGAGGACAGGGGATTGCCGATGGACTGGAAAGAGATAGCGGGGGATGAACGGGTCGGATTCGGCATACGGCTCATCAAGGCATTCACCGATGAGGTGCGCTTCATCAATCTGGGGCTTCAGGGAAAACGGATAGAGTTCATCAAGGATTTCTCGCGGGAGAAAAGCCTGCGGGCGGAAGGCGAAGAACGCGACGATGCCGGCGCAGCGGCCGATATCGTCCGTGAGGATGTTCCAATCGCCATCAGATCGATGCGACCCGATGAAGGACCCGCCCTTGCCCGATGCCTATACCGCGTCTACGGCTACTCCTACATGGAGTATGCGTACTTTCCCGAAAAGATCAGGGATCTGATTGAAAGCGGGCTCCAGGTCTCCATGGTGGCGCTGAATCCGGAAAATGAAGTTGTTGCCCACCAGGGCTACAAGAAAAGCGATCTTGGCAGCCTCGTTGCCGAAATGGGAGCCGGTATTGTTGATCCCCGATACAGAGGCCGGGGGCTCTTCGAAAAAATAAAGAAGACGAGCATCGATTACGGGCGCGATCAGGGGCTTTACGGACTGTTCATCGAATCCGTGGCGGTCCATCCCTACTCCCAGAAGGCCAACCGGGCGCTGGGCGCCAGGGAAACGGGGATCCTCTTCGGTTATCTCCCGATGCGCATCTCGTTCAAAAAGATCGATGAGGCGACGGAGCAGCGCCAGGCCGTTGTCCTCATGTACAACAGGCTCAACCGGGAACCGGACCGCACGGTCTACCCCCCCTATCAGCACCGGACCGTCATCGGGAAAATCTATGAGAACGGCGGCTTCCACCGCACCTTCGGCGAGGCTGCGAAAGCCCGGGACGGGATGGAATTACTTTCGCATGTGGAAATCAACGCGAGTCACGACCTGGGAATGGCCTTCTTCAAATTGATACAGTATGGAAAGGATTTTCAGGATTGCATCCGTTACCATTTGCGCGACATGTGTTTGCAGAAAGTCGACTGCATTTTTCTGGACCTGCCGCTCTCAGACCCCGCCACGGCGCAATCTTGCGCGGCGGCGGAAATGCTGGGGTTCTTCTTTGCCGGGATGATTCCCGAACTCGATAACGGAGATTTTTTGCGTCTCCAGTATCTCAACAATGTGAAGATAGATCCGTCGAAAACGGTCGTTGTGTCTGATTTCGGAAAATATCTTTTCGATTATATCTGGAAGGAATGCGAACGGGCTTCCCGAAAGTAATAATGTGATCCTGCATGACCCATTGTTTCACTTATTCCACTTGGTTTTCTTCCGTATTAATTAAAAGTTTTTCAAGTATTGTTTTTCCATTCCGTAAATGTCATCAAGTGATTCAGGATGCTGGTCTTCCCCAGGCAGCCGGGTCACACCTGCCACGCATGTGACTTCAGATTAAGCTCAATCCGTTATTGTTCCGCAAGTGCAACCGGATCAACTCCTGCGGTCGCTTTGCCGGGTATAAGAACAGGGACTTCCATGTTTCGTGTATGCAATCCTCGTCTTATGACCGCTTTTTTCATTGTGTGGACTGCCATGCTGATGATCCCGGGGGCGGTGCACGCCCAGGTCGGCGAAATCTCAACGATAAGCCTCACCGTGACCGCCAGGGTCAAAGGATACTGCAGCATTTCCGAGGCCGCTTCGCCCACTCTGCAGTTCGGAAACCAGGACGGCATCTCCGGACCGGAGACGATCACCCGTGAGACGACCATCGCCTTTGCCTGCACCGCGGATATCCCTTTTGCGATAACCATCGGAGACGGGAACCATTACGGCAGCGGCAGGAGGATGAAGCATAAATCAAAAAATGAATACATTCCTTACGATCTCGCCGTGTCGCCGTCATCCGGTACGGGAAGGGGAACGTCGACGGAAATCACGAGCACCCTCACCGGGACCATACAGAAATCAACGCTCAAGACTATTCCCGTTGGAGACTACGATGACGCCGTTATTGTCACCATCGAAGCAAAATAACAATCCCAAGACGGAGCATGAAGGCCGTCGGATCTGTTTTTTCGTCACCCTATTTGAAAGGAGGGTTCACCATGTTACAGAATAAGAAAGGGTTTCTTTTATCCGTGCTCGGTTTCCTGAGCATTTTCATTGTCGCGACCGCCGGCGTGTCTTACGGTGGCAACACCGTTACGGTCCCGGTAAAGGTGAATCTCGTGGGGTCATGCGACATACAGAACACTCCCGAAATCAATTTCGGCGACGTCAATCCCCTCGATGCAGCAACGGACCACACAAACACCAGCGCGCTGAACTTCACCTGCAGCTCCGGTACGACATACAAGATCGAGTTGGACAAAGGCAAATACTACAAGGACACCGATAAGAGAATGAAGCACGAATCCAAGGACAATTACATTGTTTACGGCCTGAGCACTCCCTGCTCGACCGGTACAGGAACAGGTTCCCAGGTGTCATGCGATATCACGGGAACGATTTCCAAAAACGTATCCCTGAAAGACAACCCAGTGGGAAAGTACAACGACGATGTCATCGTTACCATTACAGCGACCAATTGATGCGACGCAGCCCCGGATCCTGCGCGGGAGCGTCCTTTTCATCTTTCTGTTTGCCGCAATCGCCGGCTGCCTATCTCAGGCTCGCCCCGCCGTTGCATACTCCGGGAAATGGGCCATCTCTCCCGTCACGATCGATCTCGACCGCAAGGTTCGTTCCGCCGTTGTCACTATTTACAACCAGGGACAGGGGGCCGGCGAGTTCGAGGTGAAGGTCACGGAGTGGAGCCAGAACGACAGGGGAGAGGATGTCCAGTCTCCCACAAAGGACATCATTTATTTCCCGAGATTTCTGAAGATCCCCAAAAATGAATCCAGGATCATCCGGCTGGCTGCCCGGACGCCCGCGGTGCGTAACGAAAAAACCTACCGGCTCATTGTGGCAGAACTCCCAGACAGGAGCGAGCCTAAGGCCACCGGCGTGAGTTTTCAATTTCAGTTCTCGATTCCCTTCTTCGTCCTCCCTCCGAACAAGGTCGTAAAGGGAAAGATTCTCAACAGCGGAGTGTCCGGCGGAGAGGTGCGGACGACCGTATCGAACGAAGGGAACACCCGGTTTCGCGTTGATTCCGTAACTGTTCAGGGGAAGAACTTGAAAGACGAGATCCTCTTCGAGAAAACCATTACGGGCTGGTATATCCTGGCCGGCGCGTCAAAAGTTTATTCCGTACCTGTCCCCGCGGACAAATGCGCAGGGTTGGCAACGGCGGATATCACAATCAAGGCACGCGATCTGATCCTCAAAGATACCGTCGCCATGGATAGGGCCGCATGCGGCAAGGGCAAACAGTAATTCATGATCGCCCGCCGCGCGGGTTGAACGTTTTTATAGCGGCCTTTCTTTCCATCCTCCTGGTTTCGGGCGGTTACGGCCTCGCACAGGACGGACTTGAATGGGTTCCGATCAGGCTCGTCCTTAATCACATCGAAAAGGGAGACTGCGACGCGCTGATGACCAAAGACGGTGATTTCTTCCTTCTCGAAGAAGATATGAAAAGGTTCGGCATAAACGCATTTTCGTCTCGAAGCATGGTATTCAACAAACGTGTTTTCAGATCGCTGCGTTCCATAACCGGTGTCATCTGCCGCTTCGATGAAAAGACCGTCACTCTCGATGTCACGGTGCCGCCGTCTTTCCTCCCGAATCAGGTCATCGACTTCGTCTCGCGTCCCATGTCAGACGTGCATGTGCCCCGCAACAACCGCAGCGCCTTCCTGAATTACGGCTTCAGCTACGATACCGAAGACTTTCAGCGCAATGCCGCTTTCAACATCTCAAACCAGCTCGGAATAAACATTAAAGATTACACTTTCCTCACCGAATCATCCTACTCACAGAATCGCAATTCCAAAAGTTTCGTAAGGCTCCTGTCCAGTCTCAGCCGGGATTCACGGAACGACATGACAAGAACCACCTTCGGTGATTTCTTTACATCTTCAGGCAGCCTTGGCGGCTACATGAACATGGGCGGCGTCAGTTACTCCCGGGTCTTTCGCATCAACCCCTATTTTGTCAGGGATCCCGCATTCAATTTTTCGGGACTCGCGCCCTTCGCGACACAGGCCGACCTCTACATAGACGGTATGCTCGTCAGGAGTCAGAAACTTCAGCCCGGCCGTTTCGAGCTGCGCAACTTATCCTATTACGGCGGCTACCGTAATGTGGAAATCGTCCTCAAGGATGCCTTCGGAAGAGAAGAGCGAATCCTGGTCCCCTTTTACTTCTCAAATATCATGCTCAAAGAGGGACTCCATGGGTTCAGTTACAACCTCGGATTCATCCGAAATGATTATGGTCTGGAGAGCAACCATTACACCATCCCCGGATTCAGCGCTTACCACCGCTACGGGATGAACGACCGCTGGACTGTCGGGTTCCGGGGTGAAGGCACCGGCGACCTGTTGAACGCAGGCCCGGAGACCTCCATAACACTCGGCAGCGCCGGCATCGTGACGCTGGCGGGCGCGTACAGTCTTGCAAGAGACGCCGCGGACGGCATGGCCGGACTTCTCACGTACGGCTTCCAGCGGAAATGGTTCAGTGCGCGCTTCCTTCTGCAGGGCTTCAGCCATGATTACCGTACGGCGTCCGACAACGGAAATACCCTGTCTCCTGTTTCTATGCCGCGTTCACTGGCAAGCGGCGGCATCGGCATTTCCATGGGCAGGATCGGATCGCTGTCCTTCGACTATACCCGCACGGAAAGATGGGACTCCCTTGCGGACTCAACGGCGGAGACCGTCACGTACTCGACCAACCTTGGAAAATCGTCCACCCTGCAGGTTACGTTTAGACATGAAAACGGAGCAAACAGCGATATGCAGTTCTTCGTCAGCCTCAATTTCTATCCCTGGCGGGATCACCAGGTCTACGCAAAGGCATCCAGGAACGGGAACTCGGAAACACAGGGCGTGCAGATCGATAAGACCGTACCCCAGGGAGAAGGATACGGGTACAGGGTCTCCATGGACAGAAGCAAAACGGACGCGTCGGACGCCGCATACACTTTCAATCCCTATGTCCGGTACAACGGGCGATACGGCATCTACTCCGCCGATTATCGTGCTACACAGTCCGGGTCGGATCGTTCCGGAACCGGGCAGCTGACGGCATCCGGGGCACTGGCTTACATCGACGGTTCCATAGGCGCCACGAGGCCCATCTACGACAGCTTCGCGCTGGTCAAGTTGGAAGGGCTCAAAGATATCAACGTACTATCCGCCAACCAGCCCATGGGCAAGACTGACTCAAGCGGCCGCGTTTTCTTACCGAATCTCAGCTCCTATTACAGCAACCAGGTCGCCGTGGACGCCGCGGACATTCCTATGAATTACGGCGTGTCGAACGTCGTCAAGTATGTATCCCCGTGGTACAGGGGCGGCGCCGTGGTCGATTTCGCGCCGGCCAGGATCCAGGCGGTCACGGGCACCCTCGCCGTGACGGCTCACGGCAAGCGCTCCCCTGTCGAATTCCAGGATCTCGCCGCCCGCGTCGACGGCGTCGAAAAATCGATTCCGACCGGCCGGGAGGGCGAGTTTTACATCGAAGACATGGCTCCCGGCCCTCATATCCTGTCTTTCCTGTACGACGGCCGCATGCGCACCTGTACATTCGACGTGCCGGCAAACGATGAACCCATCACCGATCTGGGAGGCGTTGTCTGTGAATCTTATAATTAAAATTACATTTACGGCGTTGTTAGCCGCCGTCCCGTGTTTGTCCTCGGCATTTGCCCAGGACCCGCAGCCGCTGCGGTGCACTATTACCATGGGCAACGTCGACTTCGGATACATCGACGTATGGAAAACGTCGACAAAAGAAGTCACTGCAATCGGGCGCATCGAGTGCAACCGGACGCCGCAATATGTTATGAGAGTGTATGTTCGAATGGGCTTTTACAGTGTGGGATCTTCGAGGCAAATGAAACGCTTCAATCCAACGACCAGCGATTATATCCGCTACGGGCTGTATAAAGAAGACGGAATGGAGCTCGTGGATATCGAATCGTCCACGTCGTACATAGATATTACGCAGGGATGTTTTAGCGGCAACACATTCTGCAACTTCAATATAAAGGGCAAAGTCACCCGTTACTCTCCAGAAACATACTGGGATTTATACTACGGATCTTACAGCGACCTTATAGGTCTTAATCTCCGCTACGGGTCGGAATATTGAATGAACCTCCTTGAAAGGTCAAAACTTATGAACCCAAAACCAGCCCGCATGAAGCTCCTTCTCCTGACGGTTTTAACGTTGCTTCCAACCTTCGCTATTCAATACATCACTCCCGACGCCAGCGCGGCGGGCACGTCTCAATCAACCGTCACGATATCTCTTACGAAGGATTCGTATTGCTCGTTTACGACCAGCTCCATGAACGTGTCGTTGCCGACCCCTCATCCGTTTTACCCCCAGAATATCCTGGAAAATGCTTCGCTTGAATTCATCTGTACGGAGACGGGCACATTGCTCGATTGGCAGATAGGCCCCGGCCAGTGGAGTCAGGGAAGCCTGCATAGAATGCGCCTGCAGGACAGGGAATCCTACCTCCCCTACTCCATCGTCTTCAACCCGCCCCCGCCCATACGGGCCGGTGCGAATCTCGCCGAAACGGCCAGGGTCCGGTTCGCCGTGACGGTCGATCGATCGGACATCACGGCGGCACCGGCCGGCATCTACACCGACAGCGTCGCCTTCACGCTGTCCTATTGAGGGAAGCCATGCACCCCTGCTTCAAGGCATCCACCGATCTCCCCGGACGCGTACAACGCGCAGCCCAAAAACGCCGGCACCTTTGCAAAGCATTTCTCCTTTTCTGTTTCATTTCAGCCGTCTTATCTATTCCGCCCCGACCGGCACACGCCGAAAATAGAGAAGTCTGGGCTGAAACGACGTCCCGTGTATCAACCACTGTCATTCAGTCATGTTCTGTGACGAGTCCACAAACAGTGTCGTTCCCCGATCTCGATCCGTCCATAGGCAACGTCCACACCGTCTTCCATGCGCATTTCTGTTGCACTAACGGATCCAGTTACAGAATCACCATGAATATGGGCTTATATGAGGCCGGCGGCAGAAGAAGAATAAAACACGAGTTCAAGGATAGCTATATCCCTTACAATCTCGTTATTAATTTCAACTCCGGCACTGGATCGGGATCTTATCCTATTTCGCACATCCTGGAGAGCGATGTGTACGCCATTGATATCGCCGGCGCACCCCTGGGAAGCTACAGCGACACCATCATCATCACGATCACGCCCTCGTATTGACCACCCCTGAATCGGAAGTCCCACAAGAAACTTTCTGGTCATTTTTCCAACAGATTTGCACGAAGTTCGTTCCGGATAAGCGGAGCCACTGCTGTCCGATTAATCATCTCCCTGGGTAACATTTAATGTGAGGCAATTCGTTGCAATAACGCATCCCCGCTTCAACTCTCTTGAGCCCCTGCTCACCGTCGATTAATGAACCCCTAGTTCATCCAACGTTAACCGCCCGGCATATCTGCGCTTGAGGAATCTACCTGAACTCTGTTTTTCTGATCTTCTTATCCCTTCCCAACAACTGTCTCTCTCAAGCATATCAGAAAACATGGATTTCATGAGTCAGTCGATCGACTTGATATCTTGACTTTTCATTGATTTCTTAATATTCGTTTATCAACTTCAATAATCATGGGTCGGTTCACTGTGCGAAAAATCATAGCCGCAATATTATTCATCTATACAATAATCCCTCCTTTCATGGATATTTGTGCGCCTTCCCACGCCGCTGAGCTGACGCTCAGAAACACGCCTGTCAAGGTCTTCTTCAGCCCGAAAGGAGGCTGCACGGAAGCCATCATTGCGGAGATCGATCGGGCAAAGACGGAAATCCTCATTCAGGCCTACTCCTTCACCTCCGCTCCCATAGCAAAGGCCTTGCTGAATGCGCATAAACGCGGCGTAAAAGTTGAGGCCGTGCTGGACAAAAGTCAGAGGAGGGAAAGATACACGTCGGCAACGTTTTTATCAAACGCCGGAATACCGACGTACATAGATGACAGGCACGCCATTGCGCACAACAAGGTAATGATCATAGACGGCGGGATTGTCATCACCGGCTCGTTCAATTTCACGAAAGCCGCTGAGGAAAAAAACGCGGAGAATCTTTTGATTATCAGATCAGGAGAACTGGCGGAGCTGTATCGGAAAAACTGGACCCTGCATCGGAATCATTCCGTGGATTACCGGGGACCGGGGTCCGACTGAAAGGAAAAAACGCGGAAAGAGAAAAGATAGCTCACTCGATCGTCCAGGTCGTGACCCCCTGGGAATCCTTCAGGACAATGCCCTTCGCGGCAAGGCTGTTCCGGATATCATCGGCCCTCTTCCAGTCTTTGGAATCCCGGGCAACCTTTCTCTCGCTGATGAGGTTCTCAATCTCCCCCGTGTCCAGTCCCCGTTTTTCCGCCTCGCGATTTCTGTCTTTGAGGAAGTAGGCGTCAGGTTCATCGAGAAAAAGTCCCAGAACATGGCCTATCTCCTTCATGGCGGCTTTCGCCGCATGAACGACGAAAAGCGCATGATCCGCCGCGGAGAAATTCTTCTCACCCATGTAACCGTTCATCAGCCGGGCGGTCTCAAAAAGATAACCCACGGCCCTGGCCGTGTTGAAGTCATCGTCCATGGCCTCAACGAAGCGCCCAGTGAGGCTTCTGACGTTTTCATAAACATCCTTGTCTTTCCCGGCCAGGCTCTCCGCCGCCGCGGATGAATGGCCCTGCGTCCCGGCCAGCATATCTTCCATCTTTTTAAGCGCCTCGTAAAACCGGCCCATTCCCATCCTGGCTTCGGAAAGAGAGTCTTCGGAAAAATCGAGGGGGCTCTTGTAATGGCTCTGCAAGACGAAAAGCCTCAGGACCTCGGGATGGTAATGCTTCAGAATATCGCGGATGGCAAAAACGTTGCCCAGAGACTTGGACATCTTCTCGCTGTTGACCTTGATGAACCCGTTGTGGATCCAGTAGTGTGCCAGCACTTTTCCCGTGGCGCCCTCCGACTGGGCGATTTCGTTCTCGTGGTGGGGAAAGATGAGATCCTCTCCGCCGCCGTGAATGTCGAAGGTATCCCCGAGATACCGCTGGCTCATGACGGAGCACTCGATATGCCAGCCCGGCCTTCCTCTCCCCCAGGGACTCTCCCACCAGGGCTCTCCTCCCTTGCTGGCCTTCCACAGCGCGAAGTCCATGGGATTCCTTTTTTTCTCGTCTATATCGACTCGGGCGCCCGCCATCATGTCGTCGAGGGCCCTGCCGGATAGCTTGCCGTAACCCGGAAATTTCTCAACGGCGTAATAGACGTCGCCGTCCATGACATAGGCAAGGCCCTTTTCAATCAGCTGCGTGATGAGGCCTATCATTCCCTCAATGTTTTCCGTCGCCTTTGGCGTGATGGCGGGTCTGGCCACGTTTAGGGCCGCCATGTCCCGGTCATGTTCTTCGATATATCTTTCAGATATATCCCGGATCCCCACCTTTTCCGCGTTTGCCTTGTTGATGATCTTGTCGTCCACGTCCGTGTAATTTTTCACGTAGGTGACATCGAATCCCCGGTATTTCATGTAACGGGTGATCACATCGAAAACGATGGCGGAACGCGCGTGACCCACATGGCAGATGTCATAGACGGTGATGCCGCAGACATAGATGCCCACCTTCCCCTCTCGAATGGGTTTGAACTCTTCCTTTCTTCTCTTCAGGGTGTTGTAGAATCTCATAGCCATGGGACCACCTCGTGAAGCTTCAGGCTGTCAGCATAAGATGAGCGAGGCGCCGCAGGCGCCCCCATCGTTAAAGGTCATTACGGGAACAGCGGGACCAGATCCAGCCCCGCGGCCTCCTTGAAACCGCACATGAGGTTCATGTTCTGCACGGCCTGGCCCGCGGCCCCTTTCACCAGATTGTCGATCGCCGAAAAGATCACGACCCTTCTAAATCTGGCATCCACGGTGACGCCGATATCGCAAAAGTTCGAACCCCTCACGGACAGGAGATTGGGATACGTTCCTTCAGGGCAGATCCGGACGAATTTTTCCCCATCGTAGAATTCCCTGTAAAGCTCCAGGATATCCGCCGCTGCCCGGTCCTCGCGAAGCGTGGCATAGATGCTGCTCAGGATTCCCCTGTCCAGGGGCAGCAGGTGCGGGGTAAAGGACAGGTGGACGGGATACCCGGCCACGAGGCTGAGTTCCTGCTCCATCTCCGGGTTGTGGCGGTGCTTGAATACATTGTATGCCTTGAATCCCTCGTTGACCTCACAGAAGAGGGAACCGATCTTCGCTTCCCGCCCGGCGCCGCTGACGCCGGACTTGGCATCCACGATGATCGTGGACGGATCGATCCAGCCTTCCTTCAAGAGCGGTGCGAGACCCAGGATGGCGCTCGTGGGATAGCAGCCTGGATTGGCCACGAGCCGCGCTGCTTTGATGGCATCCCGGTGCAGTTCCGGAAGGCCGTAAACGGCATCCTTGAGAAATTCCGGGGCTTCATGCTTCTCGTACCAGCGCTCGTAGAGGTTCTGATCGTGAAGGCGGAAATCGGCGCTCAGATCGACAACCTTCTCTTCCGCTTCCAGGAAGACAGGAACAACATCCATGGCGGAACCGTGGGGCATGGCGAGAAAAACAAAGTCCGACAGATCGGCCACGTCCTCGGGAGACGCGTCAATAAATCGCAGGTCCGTCAATCCCTCGAACACGGCATAGACATGAGAAACAGGCATGCCCTTGAACTGCCGCGACGTCAGGGCCGACACCTCGATATCGGGGTGCCTGAGCAGCAATCGAAGGAGTTCCTGTCCTGTATATCCGCTTGCTCCGTATATCCCGATTTTGAGCATGTCTTCACTCCACACACAAAAAAGGAGGCTAAAGGCCCCCTTTTCGATTTCCTGCTGATTATCGCTTTGAAAACTGGAACCGTTTCCGGGCCCCGGGCTGACCGTATTTTTTTCTTTCTTTGATCCGGGAATCTCTCGTGAGGAAGCCGGCCTTTTTGAGAACCGACCTCAATTCCAGATCGAACTCCACGAGCGCCCGCGCGATGCCGTGCTTTATGGCTCCGGCCTGTCCGGCAATTCCGCCGCCCTGGACATTGACATGAACGTCGAAGGATTCCTTCTTTCCCGTAAGTTCCAGGGGTCTCGATATCAGGTTCTTGAGGGTTTCCCGGGTAAAATACTCATCATGACGCTTCTTGTTGATCGTCATGGCACCGCTGCCTTCCTTCAGCCATACCCTGGCGATGGCGGATTTTCTCTTGCCTGTAGCATAATAACTTTTTGCTGCCATTTCCTTCTCCAGAAACTCTATTAGATGTGAAGATCGATGCGGGATGATTCCCGATCTGAATCTTTCTTATTTGACGTCGAGGGACCGGGGTGTCTGCGCCTCATGGGGGTGATCGGTCCCGGCATATATTTTCAGCTTCTTCAGCATCAACTTTCCCAGGGAATTTTTCGGAAGCATCCCCTTCACCGCGATCCTCAAAACCTCTTCAGGCTTTTTCTTGAGCAGCTTCCCCGCCGTGATGGATTTAATGCCTCCCGGATACCCGGAATGATGGTAATAAACCTTGTCGTCAAGCTTCTTTCCCGTGAGCGCGATCTTCTCAGCGTTGATGACCACCACAAAATCGCCTGTATCCGCATGGGGCGTGAATTCGGGCTTATGCTTTCCTCTCAGGCGACTGGCAATCTCCGCGGCAAGTCTTCCTAAAACCTTATCCTGGGCGTCAATGAGGTACCAGTCCCGGCTTACACCCTCTTTTTTAGCAATGAACGTCTTCATGAAACCACCGTGCCTTCAAAAATTTAAAGGAGAAAGATACGTAATATATTGGCGTCTGTCAAGGGAAAAAATGACCGGAAATTATCTACTCATTACGGGCGCATGGACTCCGGTTTAGCCCCTACTCCCCCCACTTTTCCCAGACCATAAAGAGAGAAGACCGCCATGTACCGCCGGTCATTATCCAGGTCTGAATAGGAGAACTCCACGCTCCAGCATTGCTTGTGATAATCCAGGATAAAGGTCTTTTCGAGGTCTTTGTGATCGAATTCGTTTCTCCGCTGAATGTACCTTAAATCAACAGCTTTGGTCATTTTGGCCTTCAGGTCGAGATTGATCTCCTGAAGGGAATCCTGGGTGTAGCGGTACCCGAGAGTGGCCGAATCACCGCGTCCGTCACTGACGGTGAGATCGTGATTGACGGTTTTCCATTCACCGTCGTTCGTATCATAGGTTGCCAGCGACCGGTAACTGAGATATTTCGCGGGCAGGAGGTCGAACTCCAGGGACGCGGGGCTGAACGGCCTCCGTTCCGCCTCCCCTTTTGAACTTCGATACTCGCGGACATCAAAGGTCTGGCTCAGCTTGAAGCGCAAAAACTCGAGATAGGTGAATTTATCCGGATCTAATTTCACCGCTCGGGCCTTCTCTTTTTCGCCCGGTTTCCTTTCCTTCGTTTCTTTCACCTTGGCGATGACCGTGTTTGTCAGGGCGTAAGTAATGGTGTTCGTCTCAGGAACACCGGTGACAAAATCGGGCATATTGTCCTGCTTGACATAGGGTATGTAGCTGTAGGTGATCTCCGGCTTGATGCCGTGCCGGATTTTATTGATGGATCCGAGGTTGACGTCAAAGATGCGATGTGCTTCCGAGGAGGCATTCAACCCGAGAGTGTAAAGCGCGCGATCGCCGTTCTTGTCCTCCACGCCGCCCCTCCCCTCCCAGGCGGTCCCTTTCAGGCCCACAGCGGGCGTCATCTGCAGGTAATCGCCAAAACTTCGTGGAAGAGAAAAGACGGGGTTCACATCTGTCCAGTGTCCCTTTTCCCCGGTCACCCGGTAGGCGTATTGATAGGAAGAGGCCAGTTCAAAGTACACGGGGCTCTTGAAGATCGGCTGCTTTAAACCGGTAAAGGTGACATTGGGATAACTTTGAAGCGTGGCGTTATTGGTCACGGTTGCCAGATTATCCGTGTATTTGCCCATCACCGTGAGATTGTATAATTGCCAATCCTTCACAATGCGGGCCGTTGAATCGAGCGACGCCAGCGACTTATCGCCGAAAAAAGAAACCCGTTGATACTTGTTGGCGCCCGTTTGCGAATAATTGTCCAGGTAGTAATTGGAGTCGGTGAAATCCCTGAAATACCAGTGATCCGAGACACGGGCGATATCGGTTCTCAGATAGAAACCGGGCGTAAAGGTGGTTTCATGGTTCAGGTAGTAGGACCACCTCCTCTGGTTTCCCTTCCAGATCCTCCCGAGGCCGTCTTCCATTGACGTGTTGTTTATGGAGTCGATGTCTTTGGTGTCATTCAGATAATCGGCATAGAACGTCCCGAAGGAATCCTTGCTGATAGCGTACCTGAATTCCATCCCCTCCTTCCATCCCCTCTTTTCCAGATAACGCTGATAGAAGGTGGCATCCGTGTTGTCGGAGATGGCCCAGAAGAAAGGAAGTTCTATATCCCAGCCGTTCACATCCCTTGAAAAGGCCACCTTGGGAAAGAGGAATCCCGACTGACGCTTGGTCTTGGCGGGGAAGATGAAGTAGGGCGCATAGAAGATCGGGAAATTCTTCACGTCGAAGGTTCCGTGCTTCAACGTGCCGTAGCCTTCGATGGTCACGTCCAGTTCACTTCCGGTGAATCTCCAGGCTGGATGGTCGCCGTCGCAGGTCGTGGCGGTGGCATCCTTGATGAAATACGTGCTTTCACCTTTCTTCTGGATCTCTTTTCCCTTCAGATAGAGATGGTTTTCGGAAAGAAACGCCTTGCCCTGGTAAGCAACACCCGTCTTGGATGAAAGGTTATAGCGGACCTTGTCCCCCTCCAGGAGATCATCCTTGCTGGTGATAAAGACATCTCCGTCGGCAAAGGCATCTCCCGTCTTCCGGTGATAAACGACGGAGTCGGCCAGGAGAAAACCGTCCGTGAATGTGACAATCACGTTTCCCGAGGCGTGATACGAATCCGCTTCCTTGTCATAGCTCAGCTGATCCGATTCGATATTCACCGCCCCCTTGATCCCTCTTTCAGCGGCGATGGACGGGGGGACGAATGAAAAAAACGCCAGGAGGCCTGTCAACAGGAGAGCGGTGTCAAAAAAACACGTTTTTTTCATATCCCTTTTGTCCTGATGGAGATCACTGACGTTTCTTCAGTCTCGCTGTTTCCATTCCCTTCATGCGGGAGAAGGCCTTTTTTATTTCTCCCACCAGGTAGAGAGAACCGGCGACGCAGATCAGATCCTCCCTGCCTGCAAGGCGGAAAGCCTCCCGGAGAGCTTCGCGCGGATCTTCCACGACCATGACATGGCCCGCATCTTTCAGAACCGTTTCCCGGAGGTCCCGGGGCGGCATGGCCCTTTCGCTCCTGGGCCGGGTGAGGATCAGCCGGTGAGCGGCCGGTTCCATTTTTTTCAGCATGGTGCGGTAATCCTTGTCACGGAGGACACCGAAAACAAGAATCAGGCGCCGATAAGAAAATTCCCTCGCAAGAGCGCGGCGAAGTGTGGCGATACCCGCAGGATTATGGGCGCCGTCCACCAGCAGAGTCGGGAACTCCTGAAGGGTCTCGAGCCTCCCTTCCCATCGTGCCGCCCTCAAACCTTTGATCACAGCCTCCCGCGCAACCGGAAGGCCGCGGGAATGGAGGACCTCCGATACGCCCGCAGCAAGGGCGGCGTTCTCCATCTGGTGCCGCCCCTTGAGAGGAACATCGATTCGGCTGTATTTCCGGCCGATACCCCTGCAGGAAAAAGCGCCCTCTCCCCTTTTCCGGATGAGGATATCCCGGCCCAGACGATACAGCCGGGCTCCCCGTTCAACGCAGATATCCTCCAGGACGTTTCTGACACTCTTTTGCCTCGCAGCGGTCAGGCATATCCCGTTTTTCCTTATGATTCCGGCCTTTTCCCGCGCAATGGCCGCAAGGCTGCCTCCCAGAAATTCCCGGTGCTCCAGAGAAATGTTGGATATGACGCAAACCTCAGGAGTCACGAGATTGGTGGCATCAAATCTCCCTCCCATTCCAACCTCGAGAACCGCCATATCCACCCCGCAGCGGGAAAAATGGAGAAAAGCCAGGAGCGTGGTGAATTCGAAGTAAGTCAGTTCTTCGTCCAGGCCCCATCGCGCCGTTTCTATCAGCTCACGGAGATCCCGACGTGAGATCATGAGGCCGTTCACCCGTATTCGCTCCCTGTAGTCCGTGAGGTGAGGTGAGGTGTAGAGGCCTGTCTTGAGCCCCGCCTCAATGAATATGGAGGAAACCATCGCTGCAATCGATCCCTTGCCGTTCGAGCCGGCAATGAGAACGGATCGATAATCACGCTCCGGGTGATGGAATCTCTTGAGAACTCTCGAAAGGGGAGCCGGGTCCGTGCGAATGCCAAGACTTTTCAGCGAACGAAGGTATGTCAGGGGATCCCGTGAGCTCCTCATCGATCAAAGCTTTATCACTTCTCCGTCCTTGAGAATTTTAATATTTCTGTTGCTGATCCGGAGGATGCTGTCCCCGATGCGCTTAAGGTCGAGCATGGGTTTCATGTGAAAGAGATAAATGTCCGGCGCATGGTCCCCCAGTTTCTTGAGCTCCGTGTCAAGGCAGGACGGCGTGAGGTGGCCTGACAGGGCCGCAAGGTTCTTCAAACTGTCATGAAAAGACGTCTCAATGAAGATGGCCTTGAGGTCCTCATATCCCCGGGCAATCTCCCAGAGCCGTTCCGTGGGTCCTGTATCTCCCACAAAAATGACCGTTCCGCCCTCGAATTCAATGATGTAACCCACCGTTTCAACGGAATGGCTGACCCTGACCGCCGTGACTGAAAGATCACCAAGAGAGTGTTTCACCTCCAGTGCCAGGGGCTCAAAGGCCATCACGGGCTTCTCAATGCTGGGTATGCATGAAAAATCAGGCCAGATGACATCGTTGAAAAGATGGTCCTTCATGGCACGGATGATTCCTGGAGTGCTCAAAACGGTGATCGGGGAATTCCTTCCGGCGCTGATATTGATGTTATCCGCCAGAAACATCATTTCGCACACATGATCAAGATGAGCATGGGTTATCAGGATATGATCGATTCTGGCCTGCTCCTCAATCGTGAGGACAGACGTGACGGTGCCGGCATCGACGAGAACCCGCCCGTTCAACAGAAAACCTGTGGTTTTATACCCGGGCAGCTGAGACCCGTAACAACCCAGCACTTTTATTTCCATCGCCCTTATCCCCCACCCCTTTTGAAGCGATAATTTCGCTTATCATAGCTTCCCCCCGAGGGCAATACTTTATCGGCCATCCACCCCGGTTTCGTCAATAAAAAAGACACTAAAAAAGCCATGGATCGGTCATCCATGGCTCCCCGACTTATAATCTCCCCCCTCCGGGGTCGTTCCGCACAAACCAGCCCCCGTGCCAAGAGCTTGAACATGCTGAAGCAGACAGGACCGGCTTTCTTCTTAATCCGGCGTGACCTTCAACATTTCATCACCGGGACGGACACGGTCAGAGGTTTTGATGCCGATGTAATCGCCAGCCACGGCCTTTTCGACCTTCTGGTTGTTGATTTCCATGGATTCAATGACCTCTTCAAAATCCGTCGTATGACCGGTGAATTTCACCTTGTCTCCCACATTTAAATCCCCGGCAACGATCTTCACAGCGGCAACACTTGGTTTCGCGAAAAATTTGACCACCTCTCCAACCTTCAATTCCGCCATGACTGAACCTCCTTTCAATGGTGAGTTCAACTCTCACGGCACACGGCTCATGGGAAAACGAATACCCGCTGATTCGACATGCCATGAGGAAAACAAGAGCAATCGGTGTATGTATAGCTTTTATTTGCCGAAAAAATCAAGGAAAAACATAATGGAAAGCCCTCCCCGATCCGGAGGTCGCGGGAGGGCTTCATGAACAGAATAGGATTGATTTTCTACTTCTTTTTGGTGGAAGGCTCTTTCTTCTGGCTTTTCTCGCCCGGTACGGGAACGAGCTCGACAACAGAAATGGGGGCGTTGTCGCCGGGACGATGGCCGATCTTCACAATCCTCGTATAGCCTCCCGCCCTTTCACTGTATCGGGGAGAAAGTTCCTCGAAAAGTTTTTTCGTCACCATGCCTTCCCTGATAAAAGAATCCGCCTGCCTTCTCGCATGAAGGTCTCCTCTTTTACCCAGGGTGATCATCTTCTCGGCAATGCTTCTCAGTTCCTTGGCTTTGGCATCGGTCGTCACAATCTTTTCTTCTTTCAGCAGGGACGTCACCATGTTCCTCAGCATCGCCTTCCGATGGCTCGTGGTCCTTCCCAGTTTTCTTCCCGCTTTTTTATGATGCATCGAATCTCGTTCCTTTCCAGTCAGACAAAAAACGTTTAACTCTTCGCTTCCTTGCCCTTCTCTTTCTCGGTCTTGGTCCAGGGAGGAAAATCAATCTTCATGCCAAGGCTCAGCCCCATCTCCGACAGGATTTCCTTGATCTCGTTCAATGACTTTCTGCCGAAGTTCTTTGTCTTGAGCATTTCGGCTTCCGTCTTCTGAACGAGTTCCCCGATCAGGCTGATGCCGGCATTCTTCAGACAGTTGGCGGAGCGGACAGAGAGTTCCAGTTCATCGACGCTTCTCAAGAGGTTTTCATTTATCTTTTCCTTCTCTTCGATCTTGTCGTGTTTTTCTTCCTGCTCGATCTCTTCGAAGTTTATAAAGACATCCAGCTGTTCCTTCAAGATCTTGGCGGCGTACGCCATGGCATCTTCCGGAAGGATGCTGCCGTCCGTCCAGATCTCCATATCCAGACGGTCATAATCCGTGATCTGTCCGACGCGGGCATGAGATACGGTGTAAGCAACTTTCTTGATAGGAGAAAAGATCGCATCAATGTTCATGGTTCCTTCCGGCTGGTCCGGATCCCGCTCCATCCGGGCCGGAACGTAGCCCTTCCCCATTTTTACAACCATTTCCGCCTTCAAAGAAACACCTGCTGAAAGGGTGGCAATGTAGTGATCCTGATTCAAGATCTCCACCGTTCCGTCGGTGATGATATCCCCTGCCGTCACGGTGCCCTCTTTTGAGACATCCAGACGAAGGGTTCTCACCCCTTCCTGGTTCTGCTTCAATCGCACACCTTTCAGATTCAGGATGATGTCGCTCACGTCCTCCCTTACCCCGGGGATCGTGGAAAACTCGTGAAGAACGGTATCAAACTTCACGGAGACAATAGCCGAACCGCGAATGGACGAAAGGAGAATCCGACGCAACGCGTTTCCAAGAGTGATGCCGAATCCCTTTTCCAGGGGTTGGCATGTGAATTCTCCGTAAAATCGTGTATGGGTTTTCTCGTCAACCTCGATTCGCTTCGGTCTTATCAGACTGCGCCAATTTTTTCGCATTGTTTCGCTTCCTCGTGTCATATGGTTATCCCGCTATTTTGAGTAAAGCTCGACCACCAACTGCTCCTGAATCGGCATGGTAATGTCCTCCCGTGCCGGGAGCATTTTCACGACACCCTGAAAATGATCCTTGTCCAGCTCCAACCACTGCGGAATGCCCCGCCTGGCAATCGTTCCCATGGAATCGATGATCCGCGCCACCTTTCTGCTCTTCTCTTTCACGGAAATCACGTCTCCGGCACTGACCAGATAGGAAGGGATGTTCACTTTCTTTCCGTTCACCAGGAAATGGTTCTGAGTGACCAGAAGCCGGGCTTCCGCCCGCGAGTTGGCAAAACCCATACGATAGACAATGTTATCCAGCCTTCTCTCCAGGAAAATCAACAAATTTGTTCCGGTTACGCCCTTCTGTTTTTCGGCCTTCTCGAAGTAGTTCTTGAATTGCGTCTCCAGGAGACCAAACATTCTCTTCAGTCTCTGTTTTTCCCTCAGCTGGACACCGTAATCCGAGTGTTTCCTCCTCGCCTGCCCGTGTTCTCCCGGAGCATAGCCTCTTCTTTCGAAGCCGCACTTATCCGTATAGCAACGGTCCCCCTTGAAAAAGAGCTTGATTCCTTCGCTCCGGCATGTCCTGCACAACGATCCTCTGTACCTGGCCAAATCATCCTCCCATTAAAATCAAATTCTAAATTCTAATTCCGAAACCCAAAACAGAATTATCGTTCAAGCAACCGACGCGAAATCCCTTGGACCCTTGGATTTTGGACGTCGTTTAGAATTTATATATTAGAATTTCGGATTTGCTTCTCCTATACTCTTCGCCGCTTCGGCGGGCGGCAGCCGTTATGAGGAACGGGTGTCACATCTCTGATCAGGCTGATGTTGAGCCCGGCCGCCTGAAGCGACCTCAGCGCCGATTCCCGACCCGAACCGGGTCCTTTTACATAAACCTGAACCGTCCTCATCCCATGTTCGACGGCCTTTTTCACGGCACCCTCGGCAGCCATCTGGGCGGCAAAAGGCGTCCCCTTCCTCGAACCTTTAAATCCCTGGGACCCCGAAGAGGCCCATGCGATCACATTGCCGCTCAGGTCCGTGATGGTAACAATCGTATTGTTAAAGGTGGACTGAATATGCGCCACACCCTCGGATATGTTCTTGCGTTCTCTTTTCTTCCCTTTTTTTCCCCTCGGCATAGCCATGGCGGTGTTCCTCCAGTGTTACTTTCTCTTCCCGGCAATGGTTCTTCTCGGACCTTTCCTGGTCCTTGAGTTCGTGTGAGTTCTCTGTCCCCTTACGGGCAGTCCCTTTCGATGTCTCAGGCCGCGATAGGTCCCCACATCCATGAGGCGCTTGATGGACATGGAAATCTCTCTCCTCAAGTCACCCTCGACCTTGTGTTCCTTGTCGATGATATTCCGGATAGCCGTTACTTCAGAGTCGGCAAGGTCATCCGTTTTCCGATCCAGATCAACTCCTGCCTCTTGAAGGATCTCGCGGGCCTTTGACCTCCCTATGCCGTAAATATAGGTGAGGGCAATCTCCATCCGCTTATTCTTCGGTAAATCTACGCCTGCAATCCTTGCCACGAATAAACCTCCTCACAGCCCTTCTTTCGGGTTTCTCTATCCCTGCCGCTGCTTATGCTTGGGGTTTTCGCAAATGACCCGCAACACCCCGTGTCTCTTGATGATCTTGCATTTATCGCATATCTTTTTAACCGACGCTCTGACTTTCACCGTTTTAACTCCTTCATGAACGCTGTATGAGTCAACTCTTTCGAGTGATAACTCGAAGCTCGAAACTCCAGACTGTTACTTTGCCCGATAGATGATCCTTCCCCGCGTCAGGTCATAGGGGGAAAGCTCGACCGTCACCTTGTCGCCCGGTAGAATCTTGATGAAATGCATCCGCATTTTCCCCGAGATATGGGCCAAGACGCGATGCCCGTTCTGAAGCTCCACTCGAAACATGGCATTCGGCAGGGTCTCGATCACCGTACCTTCAACTTCTATCGGTTCCTCTTTCGGCATACGATTTCATCTCCGAAAATCTTCACGACCTGATATTCAACTCAACCGGCTCAGTATGACGGGGCCGTTCTCCGTAATCACCACCGAGTGCTCGAAGTGCGCTGAAAGTTTTCCATCAGCCGTCTGAACCGTCCATCCGTCACTCAGGACCTTGACCTCGTAGGTACCCTCGTTCACCATGGGTTCAATGGCAAAAACCATTCCGGGTCTCAGTTCAACGCCTTTACCCCGGACGCCGAAATTCGGAATCTGAGGATCTTCGTGTAGGCTCTTTCCAATCCCGTGACCGACAAAATCCCTCACGACGGAAAAACCCTCTGCTTCAACACAGTCTTGAACCGCCGCCGAAATATCCCCCAGCCGATTCCCTGCTCTCGCCTGCTCGATCCCGCGGTAAAGAGATTCTTCCGTCACCCGCATCAAATTCCGCGCAGCCTCGGAAACCCGGCTTACCGGAACCGTCAGGGCGGCATCTCCATAGTATCCCTGATAGTATATGCCGAAATCGAGACTCAGGATATCTCCCTCTTCGAGGACTCTCTCGGAAGGTATCCCGTGAACGACGACATTGTTCACAGATGTGCAGAGGGAATGAGAATAGCCCCTGTATCCTTTAAAGGCCGGACGGGCTCCGCGCTTCCGCGCCTGTTCCTCGGCATACCGGTCCAGTTCTATGGTTTTGACGCCCGGCTTCACGAGTGTCGACAGTTCCTGAAGGATGTCGGCCACGATCAGATTGCTGGCTCTCATCTTTTCAATCTCTTCAGGAGATTTCAAGATGACCATCCCCTACCCTCCAGAAACGGCGGCTAACGTCAACGCCTTCTCGCAACGCGCCCTTTTTTCAAAAGACCTTCATACTGCCGTGTGAGCAAATGGGCCTCTATCTGACCCGCCGTATCGAGAGCAACCCCGACCACGATGAGCAATGCGGTGCCTCCAAAATAAAAGGGCACATTAAAATAGCTGATCAGAACACTCGGCAGCACACAGACGGCCGATACATAGACGGCGCCGCCAAAGGTCAGCCGGCTCAGGACATTGTCGATGTATTCCGCCGTCTTCTTCCCCGGCCGTATCCCCGGCACGTAGCCTCCGTATTTCTTCATGTTCTCAGCGACATCTGCGGGATTGAAAACAACCGCCGTATAAAAATAACAGAAGAATACGATAAAGGCGATATAGCAGAGTTCGTAAACGAGCCTCCCCGGCATGAGATAGTCGGCCACCACTTTCATCCAGGGATGAGGAACAAAATTCGCTATCGTGGCCGGGAACATGATAATGGAAGAGGCGAATATGGGCGGAATAACTCCCGCCGTATTTACTTTGAGCGGCAAATGAGTGGTCTGGCCGCCGTAGATCTTTCTCCCCACAACTCGCTTGGCGTACTGAACCGGTATCCTCCTCTGCCCCCCTTCAACAAACACAATCACGCCGACCACTATTATCATAAGAGCAGAGATGAAAAGGATCACGAGGATCCCCATCTCACCCGTTGATATGAGCCTGAAGGTGTTCACCACGGCAGCGGGTCCCCGGCAGACGATTCCGGCAAAGATGATTAGAGAGATCCCGTTGCCGATGCCTCTTTCCGTAATCTGCTCACCCAGCCACATGATGAAAGATGTGCCGGCCGTCAGGGTAATCACGGTCATCAGCCGGAAGCTCCATCCCGACTCAATGACGATGGAGGCCCCTGAAGGCCCTGCCATGCTCTCCAGGCCGATGGCGATGCCAAACCCCTGCACCAGACTTAATAGTACGGTGCCGTAACGTGTATACTGTGTAATCTGTCTCCTTCCCGATTCCCCCTCTTTGGAAAGTTTTTCCAGATGGGGAATAACAACCACGAGAAGCTGCAGGATAATCGACGCACTGATATAAGGCATGATGCCCAGAGCAAAAACGGAGAGATTGCTCAGCGCGCCTCCGGCAAACAAATCAAAGAGCCCCAGCAGGGATCCCCTGGCGGACTCAAAAAAAGCCGCCAGAGCTTGCGTATCAATGCCCGGCGTCGGTACATGCGCCCCGATCCTGTACACGGCAAGAAGGACAAAAGAAACCAGAATTCTTTTTTGCAGTTCCGGAATCTTTGAAATATTTTTGAAACCGTCTAACAAATCAGATGACCTCTATGGAGCCGCCTGCGGCTTCGATTTTTTCCCTCGCCGAAGCACTGATCATGTGGACCTTGAGCACGAGAGGATATCCGATATCCCCCTTGCCCAGCACCTTCACGCCGTCACCCTGCTTTTTAATGATCCCCTGACTCATGAGCGTCTCCACGTCAACAACGGAGCCCTGAGAAAAAACCTTCAGCTGTGAGATATTGATAATGACGATATCCCGGCGGAACCTGTTTCGGAAACCTCTCTTCGGTAAACGCCGGGAAAGAGGCATCTGACCCCCCTCAAATCCGGGTTTCAATTTGCATCCCGATCGCGCTTTTTGTCCCTTGTGCCCTTTGCAGGACGTCCCCCCGTGGGCGCCTCCGCGACCGACTCTCTTTCTTTTTTTCCTGGAACCCGGAGCGGGTTTCAACTCACTCAGATTCATTACTGTTTCACCTCAAATTCTTCCACAGAAACCAGGTGAGGCACCTTGTTGATCATTCCCCGGACCTCGGGCGTGTCAGCCAGAAAAACGGATCTGTTCATCTTGCCGAGCCCCAGGCTTCGAAGAACTTTTCTCTGTTTTTCCGGGCGGCCGATATAACTTCTCACCTGTGTAATTTTAAGCTTTTTTGTCACTACCTGCTCCCCCGATCCTTAGATTTCCGAAACGTCCTTCCCCCGAAGCAAAGCAATCTCACCCGGATTCCTCAATTTGCTCAAGCCGTCCAGAGTAGCCTTGACGAGGTTATGGGGATTGTGCGATCCGAGGCACTTCGTCAGGATATTCCGGATTCCAGCCACTTCCAGTATCGCCCTGACAGCACCGCCGGCAATGAGGCCTGTTCCCGCCGAGGCCGGCTTCAAGAGGACCTTCCCTGCTCCGAAATTCCCAATGATCTCGTGAGGAATGGTGCCCTCAACGATGGATATCTTCTTCAAGGCTTTTTTGGCTTTCTCCGTTCCTTTCCGGATGGCTTCAGGAACCTCATTCGCCTTCCCGAGTCCGGCGCCGACAGACCCGTTTCCGTCTCCCACAACCACGACGGCACTGAATCTGAAGCGTCTTCCCCCTTTGACAACCTTCGCCGTCCTCTTAATGGTGATTACCCTGTCGAGAAGTTCCGATTCTTCCATGTTTCTCATCATAGCCAACGGTCATTTCCTTCTATGTAGGATTGGTTAAAATTTAAGGCCCGATTCCCTTGCAGCCTCGGCAAGAGCCTTGATTCTTCCGTGATAGAGAAATCGCCCCCTGTCGAAAACCACTTCCGTCACTCCTTTGGAAAGAAGCCTCTTCGCCATCATTTTACCCACTTCTTTTGCCGCTTCGATCTTTTTCAGGCGCCCGACCGCCCCGCGGAGATCTTTGCTCATGGTAGAGGCTTCCGCAAGAGTTCTGCCCACATCATCTGCGATGGCCTGAACATAAATGTGCTCTGAACTTCTGAACACGGAAAGGCGGGGCCTTGACTCGGTGCCGAAGATCTTGCCCCTCACCCTTTTCTTGCGCTTCACCCTGATTTTGTCTATCTTCTTTGTCGATGCTAACAATGTCTTTCCCCTTATTTGCTATTGGCTGCCGGCTGTCGGCATCTCACCTCACCGCTGAACGCTGATCACTGAATGCTGTTTTATGCCCCCGCAGACTTGCCGACCTTCCTTCTGATCTTCTCACCCAGATACTTGATGCCTTTGCCTTTATAAGGTTCTGGTTTCTTCAGCGCCCGGATCTCGGCAGCCACTCGTCCGACGAATTCCTTGTCTATGCCGGAAAAGACCATGCTCACCTGACGGTCAATCTTGACCGATATCCCTTTGGGGACCCTGTATTCCAGAGGTTTTGAAAAACCGAGAAATAATTTCAGATTATCCCCAGCCACTTCAGCCCTGTAACCAACGCCGGAGATCTCGAGGGTCTTTTTAAATCCCGTGCTCACCCCCGTCACCATGTTCGCTATCAATGTCCTCACCAGACCGTGAAGCGATCTCACCTGGCGGCTTTCATCAAGCCTCCTGACGGTAATGGTACCCTGTTCCGCAGAAACTTCGATTCCGCCCGGGATCTCCCTTGACAGGTTCCCCAGAGGACCCTCGACTTTTATGGTTTGTTTCGCCTGACTGATCTTCACGCCAGGAGGAACCACGATCGGTTTTTTCCCAATTCTCGACATGAATAAATCTCCTGAACCCTTATCCGTTTGAAGAGTGGCTTACCATACCTTGCAGAGAATCTCTCCGCCCACTTTGAGATCACGGGCCTCTCTGTCGGTCATGATTCCCCTTGAAGTGGACAGAACGGCAATGCCGAATCCGTTCAGGATCCTGGGTATCTTCTCGCTTTTCACGTAGATTCTCTTTCCCGGTTTGCTGACTCTTTCGATCCCCGTGATCACGCCTTCTTTGGAATCCGTGAATCGGAGGTACACTCTCAGGATCCCTTTCTGGCTGCTGTCCCTCTTCACGTTAAAACCACTGATATAACCCGCTTTTTTCAAGACCTTGGCTATATTGAAATTCACCTGTGACAGCAGGACATCCACGCTCTTCAACTTTACCTGATTGGCATTTCTGATTCTCGTCAGCATATCCGAAATCGGATCGGTCATCCCCATAGTACAGCTCCTCAGAATTCTTCTTTACCAGCTCGCCTTGATTACACCGGGAACCTCCCCGCACAGGGAAAGCTTCCTAAGGCATATTCTGCACATGTCAAATTTCCTATAGTACGCCCGCGGTCTCCCGCAAATCGGACAGCGGTTGTACTCCCGGACGGAAAATTTACTCTTTCTCTTGGCCTTTGCAATCAAGGATTTCTTCGCCACCTATTCCTCCACATTCCCCCAGATTTCAGCTCCTGAAAGGGACTCCCATCCGTCTCAAAAGCTCTCTAGCCTCATCGTCCGACCTGGCGGTCGTAACCACTGTAATATTCATCCCCGTGACCTTCTCGATCTTGTCGTAATCGATCTCAGGGAAGATAAACTGCTCCTTCACCCCCATGGAAAAGTTTCCTCTTCCGTCAAAGGATTTCGGCGAAATCCCACGGAAGTCCCTGATTCTCGGCAGGGCAACATTCACAAGCCGGTCAAAAAATTCATACATTCTTTCACGCCTCAGAGTCACCACGCATCCGATGGACATCCCCTTGCGGAGTTTGAACGTGGCGATGGACTTTTTCGCTTTTGTCACGACCGGTTTCTGGCCGACGATCATGGCCATTTCCTGGACGGCGCTGTCGAGGATTTTTATGTTCTGAATGGCATCGCCGAGTCCCATGTTCACTACAATCTTGTCTATCCGGGGAACCTCCATCCGGTTTTTATACTTGAATTCCTTCACCAGAGCAGGAACCACTTCCTTTTCATAATATGTCTTCAGTCTCGCCATGAAAATACCTCGGCCTATTCGTCTAACAGCTCATTGCACTTCTTGCAGATACGCACTTTCTTTCCATCCTCCAGAGCCCGGTACCCGATCTTGACGGCGCTGCTGCACTTCCCGCAGAGAAACATCACATTGCTGATGTGCAGGGATCCCTCCTTCTCAAGAATGCCGCCTTTCCCTTTCGCATCGGGTTTCTGGTGCTTCTTGATGAGATTGATCTTCTCCACCGTCAGGCGGTTTTTCTTGCTGATGATTTTCATGATCTTGCCGGTTTTTCCCTTCTCCTTGCCGGCTATCACTTTCACCGTGTCACCTTTTTTAAGACGTCTTTCCAGCATTTCCAAATCCTCTCTATATGACCTCGGGCGCCAGAGATACGATTCTCATGAATTGCCTGGCTCTCAGTTCCCGGGCAACAGGGCCGAATATTCGCGTTCCCACGGGCTCCATCTGGTTATTTATGAGCACGGCTGAATTATCGTCAAATTTCAGAAAGGTTCCATCAGGACGCCGGACCTCTTTCGCCGTTCGGACCACAACGGCCTTCATGACATCCCCCTTCTTGACCTTGGAATTGGGAATGGCCTCTTTGACCGAAACCACAATGACATCGCCCACCGTCGCATATTTCTTCTTCGAGCCGCCGAGAACCTTCACGCAAAAGACCTTTTTGGCCCCCGAATTATCTGCCACGTTTAATATGGTCTGCATCTGAATCATAACTCACCCCGTCCGGATCACGTAAGATCACTCTTGCAACCCGGTATCATTTTGCCTTTTCCAGAATGGTTCGAACCCGCCATCTCTTCTCTTTGCTCAGGGGACGGGATTCAACGATCAAAACCTTGTCGCCTACCGCGCATTCATCCTTCTCATCGTGGGCCTTGTATTTCACATGCCTTTTCATGTATTTTTGAAAAGCGGAGTCCTGCACGACCCTTTCCACTCTCACGGTGACCGTCTTATCCATTTTGTCGCTCACGACCACACCCTGCATCTCTCTCCTGTTGCCGCGTTCACCCATAGTTCTACCCTCGAAGCTCCTTTTCCCTGAGAATGGTTTTTATTCGTGCGATATCCCTGCGGATGGTCCTGAGCATGGCCGTGGATTCAATCTGGCCGGTTTCATGCCTGAATCGAAGCTTGAAGAGTTCATCAACAAGATTTCTCTCCTTCTGTTTCAGCTCTTCCTGGCTGAGATCCCTGATTTCACTAATCTTCATCGAAAATCTCCCTCGTGGTAAACTTCGTGGCAAGGGGAAGTTTGTGAGACGCCAGTCTGAAGGCCTCTCGCGCCACATCCTTGGAGACGCCGGCCATTTCATAGAGAACCATGCCCGGTTTTATAACGGCCACCCACCCCTCAGGAGATCCTTTCCCTTTTCCCATACGGGTTTCCGCAGGCTTCTTGGTAATGGATTTATGGGGGAATATCCTGATCCAGATCTTGCCTCCACGCTTCACATGGCGTGTCATGGCGATACGGGCTGCTTCTATCTGACGAGACGTCAGCCAGCCGCATTCTGTGGCCTGAAGGCCGAATTCCCCGAAGTCCACCCGGCCTCCCCGGGTCGCTATGCCGCTCATGCGGCCCTTCTGCAGCTTTCTGTATTTTACCCTTTTCGGCATTAACATGATTCAAAAACTCCCGTCCTGATGTGAAAACCCGGCATCCGATCTATTTGAACGATCCGCCGCTCATGGCTAAGCCTGAGCGCCCGTCTCCTTCTTGTCGGGCAGCACTTCGCCGTGGAAAACCAGCACCTTGATCCCGATGAGCCCGTAAGTGGTCCTGGCTTCGGCAAAACCGTAGTCGATGTCCGCCCGCAGCGTGTGCAACGGGACTCTTCCTTCACGGTACCACTCAGTCCTGGCCATTTCCGCATTTCCAAGCCTTCCCGAACTCGTCACCCGTATCCCCTTGGCACCGAACTTCATGGCGGAGGTCACACATTTTTTCATGGCCCGACGGAAGGTCACCCTTCTCTCCAATTGCAGGGCCACATTCTCCGCGATGAGCTGTGCGACGATTTCAGGCTTCCGGACCTCCAGAATGTTGATGATGGCTTCACCCGTCATCATGTCTTCGAGTTCCTTTTTAAGCTTTTCAATCTCCGCGCCTTTTTTGCCGATGATGACTCCGGGCCTCGCGGAATGGATATTGATCTTCGCCTTGTCGGCGGCCCGCTCTATCTCAATTTTGGAGATCCCCGCGTGATAGAATTTCTTCTTGAGAAATGTCCTGACCTTAAGATCCTCGTGCAGGAGCTGACTATAGTTCTTCTCCGCGAACCACTGGGATCCCCATTTCTTTATTCCGCCCAGCCTGAAACCGATAGGATGTACCTTCTGGCCCAAACGATGTCCTCCTTATCTGCTATTGTTCATCCAGTATGATGGTGATATGGCTCGTTCTCTTCTTGATACCGGCTGACCTCCCCTGAGCCCTGGCTCTGAATCGTTTGAGCGAAGGACCCTGATCAACGAAAATCTCCTTGACGTATAAAATCTTTTCATCGATATTCGGATTCTGCGTGGCATTGGCGAGGGCCGATTTTAGAACCTTCCCCACCATGCCAGCGGCAACCTTTCTCGTAAAAAGAAGTGTTTTCTGGGCTTCTTCGACCTTCTTACCCCTTACCAGATCCACCACGAGTCTTACTTTCTGCGGCGAGATGCGAACATATTTAGCAACGGCTTTTGCTTCCATATCTTTCCTGAACTCCGGGTGCCGAATTTCCTGTCTATGTTATGATTACTTGCGCAGCTTGGACTTCCTGTCACCGGAGTGACTGTAAAACGTCCTGGTCGGCGCGAATTCTCCCATCTTGTGACCTACCATATTCTCCGTAATGAAGACGGGAATGAATTTCTTTCCGTTATGGACCGCGAAGGTCAACCCGATCAATTCCGGCGTGACCGTCGAGCGGCGGGACCATGTCTTGATCACGCTCTTGTCTCCGGAAGACTGCACTCTTCTGACTTTCCTCAAAAGACTCTCTTCAACATACGGGCCCTTCTTGATTGAACGCGCCACTTCTAACCTCTCTTCTTGACGATATACTTATCGGAAACCTTGTTCTTCCTTGTTTTGTACCCCTTGGTCGGGACACCCCAGGGCGTGCAGGGATGCCTTCCGCCGGACGTCTTTCCTTCTCCCCCGCCCATGGGATGATCCACGGGATTCATGGCCACACCGCGCACTTTGGGCGTTCTGCCCAGCCATCTCGTCCGGCCGGCCTTCCCGATGCTGATATTCTCATGGCTGATATTTCCCACCTGCCCGATGGTCGCCTTGCATTCCAGAAGAACTTTTCGGACCTCTCCCGAAGGCATTCGGATCTGAGCGTATCCCCCTTCCTTGGCCATGAGTTGACCGTAGGAACCGGCGCTCCGGATCATCTGCCCGCCTTTCCCGATCTTAAGTTCCACATTGTGGATCAGGGAACCGGTGGGAATGTTCTTCAATGGCAGTGTATTGCCGGGCTTCATGTCGGCACGGTCGCTGCTCACAACCGTATCCCCCACACCGAGTCCCAGGGGAGCCAGGATGTACCTTTTCTCACCATCGAGATAGTGAAGAAGGGCGATCCGTGAGGAGCGGTTGGGATCGTATTCTATCGTGGCGACCTTTGCGGGCACATCCAGCTTGTCCCGCCGGAAATCGATTCTTCTGAATTTTTTCTTGTGTCCACCTCCGATGTAACGGCTCGTAATCCGGCCGTAGGAGTTTCGTCCTCCCGATCTTTTCAACGGTTTCAGGAGACTTTTTTCCGGCGTGGAGGCGGTAATCTCTTCAAAGGTTGAACAGGTCTGAGCTCGTCTGCCGGGTGATGTGGGTTTGTATGTTTTAATTGCCATGTCCCTGATCCTCTATCCTAAACTTTCTCGAAGACTTCAATGCTCTGACCGGGAGCAAGAGTCACGACGGCTTTTTTCCAGTCGTTTTTCTTGCCCATGACCTTCCCCGTTCTCTTCTTCTTCCCTTCTATGTTCATAGTCCGCACAGTCACGACTTTTACCTTGAAGAGTTTTTCTACGGCCTTCTCGATCTCAATCTTATTGGCCCTGCGGTCCACCTCAAAAATATACTTGTTCGCATCGTCTCTGGCGATGGTGCTCTTTTCCGTGATAAGCGGCCTTTTGATGACAGAATAAAGATCCATTACGATAACAATGCCCCCTCGATCATCTTTACAGAGGGTTCCATAAGGACAAGGGTGTCATACATTAAGAGGTCGTAGACATTGATGCCCTCTGATCTCATCATTTTTACGTCCTTTAAATTTCTCGAAGACTTCTCCAGGGCAGGATTCTCCTTGTCGAGGACAAAAAGTGCACTCTCCACCCCAAATCTGTCGAGGACATCCTTGAAGGCCTTCGTTTTGATTTCGTTCATGGGGAAGTCTCTTAAGATAAGGATTTTCTCTCCCTTCACCTTCATACTCAAGGCGGAGCAGAGTGCCGCTCTCCTCACTTTCCTGTTCAGGCTGAAGGAATAATCCCGTGGATGAGGGCCGAACGTCGTGCCGCCCCCTCTCCAGATGGGAGACCGGGTCGTGCCGGCGCGCGCCCTTCCTGTTCCCTTCTGACGAAAGGGTTTTCTGCCTCCGCCGCGTATATCGCTCCGTTCCTTCGTTGACGCGGTTCCGCTCCTCCGGGCCGCCATTTGCATCCTCACGACGTCGTGAAGGAGATCCTCGCGGATTTCGGCCCCAAAAACAGAATCGTTCAATTCGATTTCCGAGACCTTGTTTTTTTCAATATCGTACACGCCCAAAACAAGCATTGCCTTCTCCACACATCCAATTAAGATTTCTTGACTGCGTTCTTGATCAGGACAAATCCGTTCATGCTCCCCGGAACCGACCCCTTGACCAGAATCAGATTCCTCTCAGGACGGACACTGAATACAACGAGGTTCTGCACGGTCACGCGCCTGTCGCCCATATGTCCCGGCAGCTTGGTCCCTTTGAAAACCCTGGAGGGGTCGGCGCTCGCGCCTATGGACCCCGGGGCACGGTGAAACATGGAGCCGTGTGTGGCTCTGCCGCCCTTGAACCCGTGCCGCTTCACGCCTCCGGCGAAACCTCTTCCCTTGCTTGTTCCCACAATATCGACGTAATCGCCCACGGCGAAAATATCCACGTTCAACTCGGCGCCCACCTCATATTCTCCGGCGTTGTCGATTCTGAATTCCCGAAGAAACTGGAAGAATCCTTTGTCCGCCTTCTTGAAGTGGCCTTGGAGGGGTTTCGTTATTCGTTTGGTTTTTTTTCGGCCAAAACCGATCTGGACGGCATCGTATCCGTCCGTTTCCCGGGTCTTCTTCTGTATCACCACACAGGGGCCTGCCTCGATGACCGTCACCGATATGGCAGCACCCTCATCGGAAAACACCTGTGTCATTCCCAATTTTCGTCCGATCAATCCCTTTTCCATAGCATCCACAGTTTCAGCGTTATATTCACGAAAAAACAGGAGATGGACTTTGAAAAACCATCTCCCGGGTTCAACTTACAGCTTGATCTCCACATCAACACCGGCCGACAGATCCAGTTTCATCAGCGCATCGACCGTGGATTGAGTGGGTTCAATAATATCAATCAACCGCTTGTGCGTCCGGATCTCAAATTGTTCTCTCGATTTCTTGTCCACATGAGGCGACCGGTTGACGCAATACCGGTTGATCTCCGTGGGAAGCGGGATCGGGCCGGCGACTCGCGCACCGGTTCGCTTTGCCGTATCGACGATGTCCTCGGCGGAACGATCGAGCAGTTTGTAGTCGTAAGCCTTCAGCCTGATTCTGATCTTCTGATTTTCCATCACTTTTCAACCAAATCCTTCAGTTATTCGATGATCTTGCTGACCACACCGGCCCCGACGGTCTTGCCGCCTTCGCGGATGGCGAAACGGAGCTGATCCTCCATGGCGATAGGGGTAATCAGTTCGACATCAAGTTCCACGTTATCGCCGGGCATGACCATCTCCACGCCTTCAGGCAGGGTCGAAACGCCCGTCACGTCGGTGGTCCGGAAATAGAACTGGGGACGGTATCCGCTGAAGAAGGGGGTGTGCCTGCCGCCCTCCTCTTTTGTGAGGACGTAAACCTGGGCCTTGAACTTCGTGTGAGGGGTAATGGAACCCGGTTTCGCCACGACCTGGCCTCTTTCCACTTCTTCACGTTTCGTGCCTCTCAGAAGAACTCCAATGTCATCACCGGCCCGGCCTTCATCCAAGGTCTTGCGGAACATTTCAACACCCGTGCAGACCGTCTTGAAGGTTGGTCTGATTCCAACGATTTCCACTTCCTCGCCTGTTCTGACGATTCCTCGATCCACCCTGCCTGTGACCACGGTGCCACGGCCGGAGATGGAGAACACGTCGCCGATGGGCATCAGGAAGGGTTTATCCAGATCCCGAGTCGGTTCCGGAATGTAGCTGTCAACAGCCTCCATCAATTCCCAGATGCACTTCGCATCCTCTGAGGCCGAATCATCGGACTCCAGCGCCTTCAGAGCCGATCCCCTTATGATGGGAATATCATCACCCGGGAAGTTATAGGTCGTCAGAAGCTCCCTGAGTTCCAACTCAACGAGGTCCAGAAGTTCCGGATCATCCACGAGATCCACCTTGTTTAAGAAGACGACAACGTAGGGAACCTGAACCTGCCTGGCAAGGAGGATGTGCTCTCTCGTCTGGGGCATGGGGCCATCGGAGGCGGCCACGACCAGTATCGCTCCGTCCATGTGGGCGGCCCCGGAGATCATGTTTTTGATATAGTCGGAATGCCCAGGGCAATCAACATGGGCGTAATGCCGCTTGGTTGTTTCGTACTCCACGTGGGCGATGTTGATCGTAACGCCTCTCTCTTTTTCCTCAGGGGCATTATCAATCTGATCAAAGGCCATGAAGTTCGCCAACCCTTTCTTGGCCAGATGCTTCGTGATCGCAGAGGTCAGCGTCGTCTTGCCGTGATCCACGTGTCCGATCGTCCCGATGTTGACGTGTGGCTTCGTCCTTTCAAATTTTTTCTTAGCCATCTCCATTACCTCCTTCAGTTAAACATGGTTGATCTTTTATTATCCGTTATTTCATACCCTTTCGACTCTTATTTTCAACAACATCCTTCGCCAGATCCTCCGACACGGCATTGTAATTCAGAAACTGCATCGTGTAGGCCGCTCTGCCCTGGGTTCTCGACCGGAGGTCCGTTGCATAACCGAACATTTCAGCCAGCGGCACCTCGGCGATGATGGCTTCCGAGCCGGGCCTTGATTCGATGCTCACGATCTTGCCCCGCCTGGAGCTGAGGGTGCTTATCACGTCCCCCATGTATTCCTTTGGAACAAGAACCTCCACGGACATGATGGGTTCCAGGAGAACCGGGTGGGCTCGCCGGGCACCGTTTTTAAAGCCCATGGATCCCGCTACCTTGAAGGCCAGTTCCGAGGAATCGACATCATGATAGGAACCGTCCACCAAGCTGACCACGACGTCTACAACGGGAAATCCCGCAAGCACGCCTTCTTCCAGGGCTTCCCGAACTCCCTTTTCCACGGCCGGTATGAATTCCCTGGGCACGACGCCGCCGACGATCTTGTTTCGGAACTCAAAACCCCGTCCCTGTTCGTTCGGCACGATTTCCAGCCATACGTGGCCGTACTGCCCGTGGCCACCGGACTGCTTGACGTACTTACCCTCCGAACGGACACTCTTGCGGACGGTCTCTTTATAAGCCACCTGTGGCGTTCCGATATTGGCCCCCAGACCGAATTCCCTGGAAAGCCGGTCCACGATGATCTCAAGGTGAAGCTCCCCCATTCCTGAGATGATCTTCTGCCCTGTCTCCCGGTCGACCCTGACTTTGAAGGAGGGATCCTCTTTCGCGATCTTTCCAAGGGCCACGTCTAGTTTTTCTTCATCCGCCTTCGTCTTGGGCTCTATGGCTATGGCGATGACGGGCTCCGGAAAATCAAGTGTCTCCAGCTTGAGGGTGTGATCCTTATCGCAGAGCGTATCCCCCGTCGTTGTTGCATTCAATCCAACGGCAGCTGCGATATCACCGGTCCGCACCTCATCGATATCCTCTCGCTTGTCGGCATGCATCTTGAGCAACCGGCCGATCCGCTCCCTCTTGTCTTTCGAGGCGTTGTAAATATACGAACCTGCCTTCAAAACCCCTGAATAGACCCTGAAATAGGTCAGCTGCCCGACAAAGGGATCGTTCATGATCTTGAACGCCAGGGCGGAAAAGGGTTCTTCATCGCTCGGGGATCTCTCCTCCGTCTCGCGCACCGGGCCTTTTCCCGTCACGGGCGGCATGTCCGAGGGGGCGGGCAGGAAATCGATGACCGCGTCCAGGAGCGGCTGAATCCCCTTATTCTTGAAAGCGGAACCGCAGAGCACCGGGGTGATCCGCAAAGCCAGCGTCGCCTTTCGGATCACTCTCGCGATTTCTTCTTCTGAAAGAGCCTCTTCGTTCAAATATTTTTTCATCAGTTCCTCGTCGTAATCGGCGAGGGTTTCGACGAGTTTTTCTCTTGCCTCCAGAGCGGCCGCCATGAACTCCGGCGGAATATCACCCACCGCATAATCGGCGCCCAGGGATTCCTTGTCGAAGGTGATGGCCTTCATGCGCACAAGATCAATGGCCCCCCTGAAATTCTCTTCTTTCCCTATGGGGATCTGAACAGGGACAGGGTTCGCACCCAATCGCTCCCTGATTCCCGAAAGAACCCTCCCGAAGTCCGATCCGACCCGGTCCATCTTGTTGACAAAGGCGATTCTTGGAACCCGGTATCGATCGGCCTGACGCCAGACTGTTTCCGACTGGGGCTCCACGCCTCCCACGGCGCAGAAGAGGGCGACGGCGCCATCCAGAATTCTCAGGGACCTTTCCACCTCGATGGTGAAATCCACATGACCCGGCGTGTCAATGATATTGATTCGATGATTTTGCCAGGTGCATGTCGTAGCAGCGGAGGTGATGGTGATCCCTCTTTCCTGTTCCTGCTCCATCCAGTCCATGACAGCCGTTCCGTCATGAACTTCTCCCATGCGATAGGAAACCTTGGTGTAAAAGAGGATTCTTTCCGTCGTTGTCGTCTTGCCGGCATCGATGTGGGCCATGATGCCGATATTGCGAATATTATGTAAAGGAACAGTTCTTGCCAATTGGATTCACCAGAGGCCTTCCGAAGAAGACCGGACTAAAACCGGTAATGAGCAAAGGCCCTGTTTGCCTCAGCCATCTTGTGGACATCCTCTTTCTTCTTCACGGAAGCCCCTCTATTGTTATACGCTTCGATCAGCTCGGCAGCCAGCTTCTCTTTCATCGTTTTTTCGGTTCGCTTCCTCGCGTGGCCGATGATCCACTTGATCCCCAGAGCGACCCTCCGTTCCGGCATGATCTCCGTGGGAACCTGATAGGTCGAGCCCCCGACCCTGCGCGATTTCACTTCAATGACCGGCTTCACGTTATCGACAGCCTTTTCAAACACGCTGACCGGCACTTCCTTCGTTTTCTTTTCTATGATATCAAAGGCCCCATAAAGAATGGATTCCGCCGTGCATTTCTTTCCCCTCGTGAAGAGATTGTTGATAAATCTCGCCACCAGGCGGTTGTTGTATTTCTGATCCGGGTGCAATTCTCTTCTTTCTATGACTCTTCTTCTCGGCATCTATCTTATCCCCGCTTAGCTCGTCCTCTTGGACCCGTACTTTGACCGTCCCTGTTTCCTGTCCTGAACCCCGAGGGTATCCAGTGTTCCCCGCACGATATGATACCGGACACCGGGAAGGTCCTTCACCCTGCCGCCCCTCACAAGGACAACGGAATGTTCTTGAAGGTTATGGCCGATTCCCGGAATATAGGCCGTCACTTCATAGCCGCTTGTCAGGCGCACCCTCGCCACTTTTCTCAACGCGGAATTGGGTTTCTTCGGGGTCGTCGTATACACGCGCACGCAGACGCCCCGTCTCTGGGGTGATCCGGAAAGCGCCGGCGTTGTGGACTTCCTCTGAATCTTTGATCTTCCCTTGCGGATCAACTGATTGATTGTGGGCATTACTCCTCCGGAACCTGATTTTAAACCGCCCTTTTTCAGGGGTACGAAAAGCAAGATTGACTATCAGTTCGCAGCTTCTATGTCAAGACTTTTCTCACCTGCTTTCTCTTCTATCTGAGCTTCTCCCGTCATTTTGCGTTCATCATCGTCCACGATGATACCCACCTTTTTGTACATGGGGAGCCCTGTGCCCGCCGGTATGAGACGTCCCATAATCACGTTTTCCTTGAGACCCCTCAAGTGATCGACTTTCCCTGAGAGGCTCGCCTCTGTCAGAACCCTCGTTGTCTCCTGGAAGGAGGCAGCCGAGATGAAGCTCTGGGTGCTCAGGGAGGCCTTGGTGATGCCCAGCAGTATGGGTTCCCCGACAGCGGGTTTCCCGCCGCGGTCTATGACCCTGTCGTTTTCTTCCTGAAAGATGGTGCGCTCCACCTGCTCATCTGCAAGGAAGGTGGTATCGCCGGAGTCGATCACCTTGATTCTCCGCAGCATCTGCCTGACGATGATTTCGATATGCTTATCGTTTATTTTAACGCCCTGGAGCCTGTAAACCTCCTGAACCTCATCAACGAGATACTTGGAAAGCTCCTTCTCCCCCTTGATCGTCAGGATATCGTGGGGATTGCTCGCCCCATCCATGAGAGGCTGACCGGCGATAACCCTGTCGCCTTCCTGAACACTCACGTGCTTCCCCTTGGGAATGAGATACTCCTTCTCCTCGCCCACTTCGGGCGTGACGACGATCTTCCTCTTGCCCTTCACATCCTTGCCGTAGGCAACAATCCCGTCGATCTCGGCGATAACGGCATACTCCTTGGGTTTTCTCGCTTCAAAGAGCTCCGCCACCCGGGGAAGTCCTCCCGTGATGTCCTTCGTCTTGGTTGTTTCCCGGGGAATCTTCGCAATGATGTCCCCCGCGCTGACCCGATCCCCTTCGGACACCACGATATTGGTCCCCACCGAAAGGAGATATCTTGCCATGGCGTTCGTGCCGGGGACGCGGGATGTCCTCCCTTCCTTGTCCTTGATGGAAACCCGGGGGCGGAGATCGGTGTCCGTGGATTCCACGACCACTTTTCGTGAAAGACCCGTGACCTCGTCAACCTGTTCCTGCATCGTTCTGCCTTCGATGACGTCCCCGAATTTGATGGTTCCGTCCACCTCCGAAAGGATGGGGGTAGAGAAGGGATCCCATTCCGCGATGCGTTCGCCCTTCTTTATCTTCTGTTTTTCCACCACTCTCAGGTGCGCCCCGTATGTCACAGGGTATTTGCCCCGGGGTCGTCCCTCTTCGTCAAGAACATGAACCTCTCCGCTTCGGTTCATGACCACGAGAGTTCTGTCCCGGCCCTTGACAAAATTGAGATTCACCAAGCGAACGGTGCCGTCATGTCTGGATTCCAGGGTGGAGTGTTCTTCAAACTTCGCCGTTCCGCCGATATGGAACGTCCGCATGGTCAGCTGGGTTCCCGGCTCACCAATGGACTGGGCGGCGATGATCCCCACCGCCTCGCCGATATTGACCAGATGGCCGTGAGCCAGGTCCCTGCCGTAACATTTGGCGCAAATGCCGTTTCTGGACCGGCAGGAAAGGACGGACCGGATTTTTATCTTTTCGATACCGGCCCGGTCGATTCTTTCAACAAGCGTTTCGTCGATCTCATGGTTTGCCCGGACCAGAACTTCCCCGGTGAAGGGATCCTTTATGTCTTCCAGGGTCACCCGTCCCAGGACACGTTCTCCGGCCGTCTCGATGATCTCGCCTCCCTCCATGAGGGCTGACACCTCAATGCCGTCGAGGGTCCCGCAGTCGTCTTCCGTGATAATGCAATCCTGGGCCACGTCCACAAGCCGTCTCGTGAGGTAACCGGAGTTGGCCGTCTTCAAGGCTGTATCGGCAAGACCCTTGCGTGCACCGTGGGTCGAGATGAAGTACTGAAGAACCGTCAGCCCCTCCCGGAAATTCGCCGTGATCGGGGTTTCGATGATCTCGCCCGACGGTTTGGCCATGAGGCCTCTCATGCCTGCGAGCTGCCGGATCTGCGCAGCGCTTCCCCTGGCACCCGAATCGGCCATCATGTAAATGGGATTGAAACTTTCGGTTCGCCTCTTTTCACCGGTTTCACCCGTCACTTCCTCTGTCCCGATGTCCTTGAGCATTTCGTTGGCCACCTTCTCCGTAGCCTGCGCCCAGATATCAATGACTTTGTTGTAACGTTCGCCGTCGGTGATGAGTCCGTCCATATACTGTTTCTGAATTTCAAGAACGTCCTTGTCTGCCTGCGTGACGATCTCCCTCTTTGTTTCCGGGATGACCATGTCGTTAATGGAGATGGAAAGCCCGGATTTCGTAGCAAATTTGAATCCAAGATCTTTCAGCCGATCCGAGAGGAGGACAGTGGTCTTATCGCCGCAGGAGCGGTAGCAGTAGTCGATGAGACCCGCCAGTTCCTTCTTGTTCATGACCCTGTTGATGATATCGAAGGGAATCTCCTCAGGGATGATTTCGTAGAGGAGGATGCGTCCGACGGTGGTCTCCTTGAGCTGACCATCCATGCGGACATGGATCTTCGAATGGAGGTCCACAACCTCGGCATCATAAGCCCGCCGGACTTCGCCGGGGTCTGAAAACTTCATGCCTTCCCCCCTGGCAAAGGGCCTTGATCTCGTCATGTAGTAGATGCCGAGAACGATATCCTGGCTGGGGACGATAATGGGTTTCCCGTGGGCCGGTGAGAGGATATTATTCGTGGACATCATCAGGACCCGGGCCTCAATCTGGGCTTCGATGGAAAGGGGAATATGAACCGCCATCTGATCGCCGTCAAAGTCGGCGTTGAAGGCCGTGCAGACCAGCGGGTGAAGCTGGATGGCCTTTCCTTCCACGAGAACAGGCTCAAAGGCCTGGATGCCCAGTCTGTGAAGCGTGGGCGCGCGGTTGAGCATGACAGGGTATTCGCGGACCACCTCATCCAGGGCGTCCCAGACCGCCGGGTCTTCCCGCTCCACCATTTTTTTCGCGCTCTTCACGGTCGTCACAAACCCTTTTTCTTCCAACCGGTTATAGATGAAGGGCTTGAAAAGCTCCAGGGCCATCTTCTTCGGGAGACCGCACTGGTGAAGCCTGAGGTCGGGACCTACGGTGATGACGGAGCGTCCTGAATAATCCACCCGTTTTCCCAGGAGGTTCTGCCTGAACCGGCCCTGTTTCCCCTTGAGCATGTCCGAAAGGGAACGGAGCGGTCTCTTGTTTGAACCGGTGATCGCCTTTCCCCTTCTCCCATTGTCGAAGAGGACATCCACCGCTTCCTGGAGCATTCTCTTTTCATTCCGGATGATGATCTCCGGCGCGTTGAGCTCCTGTAGCCGCTTCAGCCGGTTGTTGCGGTTAATCACCCGCCTGTAGAGATCATTGAGGTCCGATGTGGCGAAACGTCCGCCATCGAGCGGGACCAGGGGCCTCAGGTCCGGCGGGATCACCGGCAGAACCGTGAGGATCATCCACTCCGGACGGTTTCCCGATTTTTTCAGGGCCTCCAGAACCTTGAGCCTCTTGGCCAATTTTTTCTTTTTCGTATCGGAGGAGGTCTCTTTCAGATCCGCCCTGAGTTCAGCGACAAGCTTGTCGAGATCCACCTCTTCCATGAGCGTTCTCACCGCCTCGGCCCCGATTCCCGCTTCAAAGGCATCGGCTCCGTAAAGTTCCCTCAACTCCGCATATCGCTCCTCAGAGAGGAGTTCCATTTTTTTAAGCGGCGTGTTTTTGGGGTCCAGGACAATCCAGTGCTCGAAGTAAAGCACTTTCTCCAATTCCTTCAGGGTGAGATCAAGAATGCTTCCGATCCGGCTGGGAAGACTTTTCAGGAACCAGATATGGGCGACCGGCGCCGCCAGAGAGATATGCCCCATCCTCTCCCGCCGGACCTTCGACTGGATCACTTCCACGCCGCATTTTTCACAGATCACGCCCCGGTGCTTCATTCGCTTGTATCGTCCGCAGAGGCACTCGTAATCCTTGACGGGACCGAAGATCTTGGCGCAGAAAAGACCGTCCCTTTCCGGCTTGAAGGTTCTGTAATTGATCGTTTCCGGCTTCTTCACCTCCCCGTGAGACCAGGAGAGGATCTTCTCGGGATTGGCCAGCGATATTTTGATCGCGTTAAACCGGATAGGATCCTTTGGTTTTTCAAAAAAACTGAAGATGTCTTCCACTCTTTATCTCCTATGTTTTAGCAGTTTGATGTGATCGTGGACCACTCACCGCGTAACACTGCTTTTTTACTCTTTCTCGACCAGTTCCACATCAAGACCCAGGCTTTGCAGTTCCTTCATGAGCACATTGAACGATTCAGGGAGCCCGGGTTCCAGTGTGTGTTCTCCCTTCACAATGGCTTCGTAAATCCGGGTCCTTCCGACCACATCATCGGACTTGACGGTGAGGAATTCCTGAAGAGCGTAAGCGGCTCCATAGGCCTCCATGGCCCAGACCTCCATTTCTCCAAGCCTCTGGCCGCCGAATTGGGCCTTTCCGCCCAGCGGCTGCTGCGTCACGAGAGAATAAGGCCCGATGGACCGGGCATGAATCTTGTTGTCCACCAGATGATGAAGCTTCAGCATGTAGATCATCCCCACGGTGATCTCCTGATCGAAAGGCTCTCCCGTCCTTCCATCGAAGAGGAGGACCTGGCCGGAAACGGGGAGACCCGCTTTTGACAGCATGTCGCTGATCTCGTTTTCCTTGGCTCCGTCAAAGACTGGCGTGGCCATGGGAATGCCCTGCCTGAGCCGGCCCATGAACCTCTGAATATCCTCGTCCGTGGCACCGTCGATGAAGCGGTCAAATTCCGGAGTGGAATAGAAACGCTTCAAGGTCGCCTTGACGACTTTGGGATCCCGGCTCTTCTCATAAAGAGCGCCGACCTTCTCTCCAAGCCCTTTGGCTGCCCAGCCCAGATGCGTCTCGAGAATCTGGCCCACGTTCATACGCGATGGAACACCCAGGGGATTGAGGATGATATCGACGGGGGTCCCGTCCTGGAAGAAAGGCATATCTTCCTCGGGAAGGATTCTCGAGAGCACCCCTTTGTTTCCGTGTCGACCGGCCATCTTGTCGCCGGCCGAGAGTTTTCTTTTGATCGCCACATAGACTTTGACAAGCTTGATGACCCCCGGCGGCAGTTCGTCTCCGGCCTTCAACCGGTCGATTTTCTCCATGAAAAAGGCTTCGATGAAATCGATCTTCCGATCCAGATTTTCAAAGAGCGTCCTGACTTTCTCCTCCATGGCCTCATCATCCAGGAGGGAGATTTCCCGCCAGCGGCTGAAGGGGATGCTGCTTAGAACGTCCGCCGTTATCTCCTCTGTCTTTCTGAGGAGAAGCTTCTTTTTCTTCGGGTCGGAGATCTTGGTGGCTGAAATCTTTCCCTCGAGAAGATCTGCGATCTTTCCCTTCACGCTCTCTGAAATGATGCGGATCTCATCATCCCGGTCCTTCATGAGAAGCTGAGTTTCCTCCTCTTCAATGGTCTGCGACCGCCGATCCTTCTCGGCACCCTTGCGGGTGAAAATTTTCGTGTCGATGACAATCCCCTCCACTCCCGGAGGGATGCGCAGCGAGGTGTCACGGACATCTCCCGCTTTTTCGCCGAAGATGGCGCGAAGAAGTTTTTCCTCCGGTGAAAGCTGCGTCTCACCCTTTGGTGTTATCTTCCCTACCAGGATATCGCCGGGCTTCACGGCCACTCCCATTCGCACGATCCCGCTGTCATCAAGGTTTTTCAGAGCCTCTTCCCCCACGTTGGGGATGTCACGGGTGATCTCTTCCTTACCGAGTTTGGTATCGCGGGCCATGGTTTCAAATTCTTCGATGTGAACGGAGGTGTAGATGTCGTCCTTGACTACCCGCTCGCTGACCAGGATGGAGTCTTCATAATTGTATCCGCCCCAGGACATGAAAGCGACCATCACGTTTCGCCCCAAGGCCAGTTCGCCCTGACTCGTGGCAGGTCCGTCAGCGATGACATCGCCTTTCATGACCCTGTCTCCCACAATGACAATGGGTTTATGATTGAAGCAGGTGTCCTGATTCGAGCGCTGGTATTTCGTCAGATTATAAATATCCACGCCGATATCAAATCCGTTGTCCGTCTCCGCCTCATCGCACTTGATCACGATCCTTGAGGCATCGACACTCTCAACCCTTCCCGCTCTCCTGGCCACGATGACCGCTCCGGAGTCGCGGGCAACGACCGCTTCCATGCCTGTCCCCACGAGCGGAACCTCCGGTCTCAGAAGCGGGACGGCCTGCCGCTGCATGTTTGAACCCATGAGAGCCCGGTTGGCGTCATCGTGTTCCAGAAATGGAATCAATCCCGCGGCGACACTGACCAGCTGATTCGGTGAGACGTCCATCAGTTGGACCTCTTTGGGATCAACGGTCTTGAACTCCCCGCCCTTTCTGGCATAAACGAATGGATCCACCAGCTTTCCCGATGAATCGAGTGTTGCATTGGCCTGAGCGATGATGTGTTTTTCCTCCTCGATCGCTGTCAGGTAACGAATCTCGCTGCGTACGCGGCCGTTTTCGACAACCCGGTAAGGCGTTTCAATAAAACCGTAGTCGTTGACCCGGGCATAGGCGCTGAGAGACACAATCAGACCGATATTGGGTCCTTCCGGGGTTTCCACCGGGCAGATACGGCCGTAATGGGTATTGTGAACATCCCGCACTTCAAATCCCGCCCGTTCGCGGGTCAATCCGCCGGGACCGAGGGCCGACAGCCTTCTCTTGTGGGTGATCTCCGAAAGCGGGTTCGTCTGATCCATGAACTGCGAAAGCTGGCTGGAACCGAAGAACTCATTCACCACGGCGGAGACGGGTTTGGCATTCACCAGATCGTGGGGCATCATGGTTTCGATGTCCTGGATGTTCATCTTCTCCTTGACGGCCCTCTCCATTCTCACCAGGCCGACGCGGTACTGGTTTTCGATGAGTTCGCCCACCGATCGGACCCTCCTGTTGCCCAGGTGATCGATATCGTCCACGCTGCAGTCTCCCGCACCGTTTTTCAGGTTGATGAGGTACTTGACGGCGGCCAGGATGTCATCTTTCCTGAGAATCGTGAGATCCGTGGGAACATCGAGGTGGAGCTTGTAATTCATCTTGACCCTGCCCACATCGGAAAGGTCGTATGTCTCGGAATCGAAGAAGAGGCTTTTGAAAAACCGGCGCGCCGTCTCGGGCGTGGGAGGATTGCTGGGCCTCAACCTTCTGTAGATCTCGAGAATGGCGTCTTCTTCCGCCTGCACACTGTCCATCAACAGCGTATCCTTCAAGGAAGAATTCGAACCGTCCTCCTCCAGGCAGATGAAGTGCAGTTCCTTCACGCCCCTGCTCCGGAACAGCGCCGTCTTTTCCGCCGTCACCTCGTTGATGCATTTGAGCAGGACTTCGCCCGTTTCAGGATCGATGACATCATCGGCCAAAACGCGACCCTGGATATAGCTTTCGTCCACGGTGATCCGGATCTTCTTTGCCTTTAAAAGCCTTTTAATGGTGGATTCGGTAATCTTTTTCCCCTTTTTGATGATCACCTCACCCGCTTCCGAATCCCGGATGTCCCTGGGGGCTCTCTTTCCAACCAGGGCATCGTTAACCTGGAAAATGATTTTTGGTCCTTCCAGGGAGACCTTCTCCACGTCGTAGAAATAATTGAGCAGGTTGGTGGTCGTATTCCCCATGGCCTTCAGAAGGATGGTAATGGGCATCTTCCTCCTTCTGTCGATCCGGCAGTAGATAATGTCTTTGGTATCGAACTCGAGATCGAGCCAGGAACCGCGGATGGGAATCACCCGGGCGGAGTAAAGGAGCCTTCCACCGGAATGGGTCTTGCCCTTGTCGTGGTCAAAAAAGATACCGGGAGAACGGTGGAGCTGGCTCACGATGACCCGTTCCGTTCCGTTGATGACAAAGGTCCCGCTTTCCGTCATCAGGGGAATTTCGCCAAAGTAGATTTCCTGCTCCTTGATGTCCCGGATGGTCTTCTGCTCGTTGCCGCGTTCCGTGTCGAACACAACAAGCCGCACCACGATCTTCAGGGGCGTGGCATAGGTCATCCCCTTCTGAATGCATTCCTTGACATCGTACTTCACGTCTCCGATCTTGTAACTCACAAACTCCAGAGAGCATTTTCCGCTGAAATCCCTGATCGGGAACACGCTCTTAAAGGCGCCCTGGAGACCGATATTGCCTCTCTTCTCTGGATCCACATCCATCTGCAGGAATTTATCATAGGATTTTCTCTGGATCTCGATGAGATTCGGAATGTCGATAATCTTCCTGATATGTCCGAAATTTTTTCTGAATTCGCCCATAGTCATCCTCAAATGAGTTACACGTTACCGGCTGTAAAGGTATCTCACGCTACTAAAAAAACTCTCCGTTAAAGAAGCGAAGTCAGAAGGCAGAATAAAGGGCACTCTTAGATTCTGGCTCCTGACTCCTTATTTTTTGATCCGCAAACTGGACGGCCCGGCCGGTCCGGCAGGACTCACCCTGCATCTCGCGTTCTCTCTATCTATCTATTTATTTGATCTCGACCGTTCCGCCGACTTCCTCGAGTTTCTTCTTCATATCCTCGGCTTCGGCCTTCGAGACACCTTCTTTGACCGGCTTTGGTACGCCCTCCACCAGATCCTTGGCCTCTTTAAGCCCCAGTCCCGTCAGAGCACGGACAACCTTGATCACCTGGATCTTCTGTTCACCAAACCCCGTCAGCACCAGGTCAAACTCTGTTTTTTCCTCTTCAGCGGCTGCCTGGGCCTGTCCGCCGGCGGTCGCTGCGGCCACTGCCACGGGGGCGGCGGCCGTCACGCCGAGTCTCTGTTCCAGTTCCTTGACGAGTTCCGAGAGCTCAATGACGGTCATGTTTTCAATAAAATGAATGACGTCCTCTTTCGTTATCTTTTCTGCCATTTTCATTCCCTTCCTGTATGTTTGATTTAGTTTTATGCTGCTTTCTTTGTACGATACGCTTCAAGCACCTGAACGAGGTTTCTCTGCACGCCGCTCAGCACGTTGACCAGGCCCGTCTGGGTTCCCAGCATGACGGAGAGAAGCCTGCTCAGAAGAACCTCCCGGCTCGGGAGATCGGCCAGGACACTGATCTGATCCTTGCTCAGAAGCCTGCCGCTCATGAGACCGGCCTTGATCTCAAGCTCGGCGTTCTTTTTCGCAAACTCGACCAGAGATTTTGTCGATTCGACGGCGTCACCGTAACTCAGGATGACGGCGATAGGCCCTTTCAGATAATCGTCAAGAACGACAAAATCCGTGTCCTTCGAAGCGATTCTTAAAAGAGTATTCTTGATCACTCTCATCTCTGTTCCGGTTTTCCGCAGTTCATTTCTCAGCGCCGTGATCTTCGCCACGCTCATGCCGCTGTAATTCGCGAGAACGGCCAGCTTCACGCCCTTGAGTTTCTCATGGAGTTCCGCAACCACATTCTCTTTCGTCTTCCGATCCAATATCTAACCCCCTTTCACTCTATATTTCCGGGATCCCTTCGATTTAGAAAATCCCTGAAAAGTCAGAGTGCCATACAGGAAAGCATATTCAAACGCTCATTCGCCGTCTCGGCAGGCCGATGTCGATCGTTTAAAAACCATACCTGCTGTCTCTGACTTTGACCCGGCCCTCTCAGGGCCGTCTATTATCTAATTTATTTTAAAATATTCCTCACATCCACGGGATCCACTTTGACGCCTGGACCCATGGTCGTTGACAATGAAATGTTCTTAAGATACGTCCCTTTGCTCGATGCCGGCTTGAGCTTGATAATCGTTTCAACCAGCGCCAGGAGATTCTCGGTCAGTTTTTCCGCACCGAAGGAAACCTTCCCCACCGGGCTGTGAACAATGCCGGCTTTTTCAACCCGGAATTCCACCTTGCCAGCCTTGAGTTCTTTCACGGCCCTGCCCACATCAAAGGTCACCGTGCCGACCTTGGGGTTCGGCATGAGACCCCGGGGGCCGAGGATCTTTCCCAGCTTACCCACGCTTCCCATCATGTCGGGTGTGGCGACGACCCGGTCGAAATCCAGCCAGCCTTCCTTGATTTTCTCGATGAGATCGTCCGAACCGGTGAAGTCCGCCCCGGCATCCATGGCCTCTTTTTCCTTCTCCCCCTTGGCGAAAACCAGAACCCGCACGGTTTTCCCAAGCCCGTTCGGAAGGGCCACGCTTCCTCTCACCATCTGATCGGCATGCTTGGGATTCACCCCGAGCCGGATGGCCGCGTCAACGGTCTCGTCAAATTTGGCTCTCGCCGTACCCACAAGGATGTCTACGGCCTCTTTCAGGGAATAACGTTTCCCCGCCTCAACCATCGTTTTCTTTTCTAAATAGCGTTTTCCACTCTTAGCCATCATCACACTCCAGACTCATCCTAACCGGAAATTTCAATCCCCATGGATCTCGCCGTTCCCGCGATTATTCTTATGGCGGCCTCCAGATCCACGGCGTTTAAATCGTTCAATTTCAACTCGGCAATCTCTCTGACCTGTTTCGAGGTCACGGTGCCCACCTTCTCCCTTTTCGGGTCGCTTGCTCCCTTGGCGATCTTCGCCGCCTGCTTGAGCAGAACGGAGGCCGGCGGTGTCTTCGTCACGAAGGTGAAGGACCGGTCCGCGTAGACCGTGATCACGACCGGTATGATCGTCCCCTCCTGATTCTGCGTCATGGCATTGTATGCCTTGCAGAATTCCATGATGTTGACTCCGTGCTGGCCCAAGGCCGGACCGATGGGAGGCGATGGTGTCGCTTTCCCCGCCTGGATCTGAAGTTTTATACCCGCTATAACCTTTTTTGCCATAATGCAACCATCCTGAAGTTTTTCGTAAATCGTTTATCATTTCAAGCCGGACTGAACACCGCGGCTTAACCGTGAACCACCTGGATAAAATCCAGTTCCACCGGCGTGGATCTGCCAAAGATGCTCACGATGACCCTTAATTTTCCTTTCTCCGGCTTGACCTCATCCACGATCCCGTCGAAGTTCGTAAAGGGCCCGTCAATGATGCGCACGTGATCTCCCGTCTCGTACTTGAACTTCGGCTTGGGCTTCAAGGTTCCTTCATCAATCCGGACCCGAAGCGCTTCCACTTCGGCATCAGAGATCGGCGATGCCTTGTCTTTGCTGCCGATGAAACCCGTCACTTTGGGTGTGTTCTTGACGATATGCCAGGTGTCCTCATTCATTTCCATCTTGACAAGGATGTAACCCGGAAAAAATTTCCTCTTCGAGGTCTTTTTTTCTCCCTTCACGAGTTCCACGATGTCTTCTTCCGGCACCATGATGTCGGAAAAACTGTCCTTCATCCCTGAGGTCTCAATCCGCTCCTCAAGGGATCGCTTGACCTTGTTTTCGAATCCCGAATAGGTGTGAATGACGTACCACTTAAAAGCCATGGGCCCTCTTTACCCCAATACCAATCGGACGAGTCTCGTAAGACCCATGTCGACAAGACCGAGAAATAAGGAAACAATGATGACCACGACGATCACAACCGAAGTGGAAGCCATAGCCGCCTTGGTTGTCGGCCAAGTGACTTTCTTGAGTTCGGATTTCACTTCTCTCAGGAACTGCTTGACCTGAAAGATAACCGCCTTGATTTTGTCCATTTTATTCGCCCTGTAAAAATAAATGGCAGGCCAGGAGGGATTCGAACCCCCAGCATCCGGATTTGGAGTCCGGCGCTCTATCCGTTAGAGCTACTGGCCTGTTCCGTGAACGTTTCCGCCCCGGCAAAGAAATCACTTTGTTTCTTTGTGGATCGTTTGGGCCCGGCAGAATTTACAGTACTTCTTCAATTCCAGGCGATCCTGCATGGTCCTTTTGTTTTTTGTCGTCGAGTAGTTTCTCTGCTTGCACTCCGTGCAGGCCAGCGTGATAATGCTTCTCATGAATCTTGAACCCTGCTTTCACTTAGATGGAGCCCACGACCAGGATTGAACTGGTGACCTCATCCTTACCAAGGATGTGCTCTACCAACTGAGCTACGTGGGCCGTTGATTCGTGCTGCCTGACCTTTTATCCTTCCGTCTCTGTCCTTTTCCCGTTTCGAATTCAGTTCACCGCGAAAAATGGAGCGGGAAACGGGATTCGAACCCGCGACCCTCAGCTTGGAAGGCTGACGCTCTAGCCACTGAGCTACTCCCGCCCGAAACAACTGTTTAGAGTTCGAAGTTTAGAGTCTAGAGTTCTTTAACTCTGGACACGGAACTCCGAACCCTGAACTGTTCCTTATGGTGGAGGGGGGAGGGTTCGAACCTCCGTAGGCTGCGCCGGCAGATTTACAGTCTGCTCCCTTTGGCCACTCGGGAACCCCTCCATTTTTCATAGCTTGAACTGGAGCTGGCGATGGGACTCGAACCCGCAACCGGCTGATTACAAATCAGCTGCTCTACCTGTTGAGCTACGCCAGCAAAACAACTCCTCTTTTATACTTAAACTGAAACACAGCGAAAAAAAATGACATCTGAAAAAGGAACTTTCGAATTTAAAGTGATTATTTTTTTTTGTCAAGAATTATTTAACAATTTTTTTGTCCATTTTCGGTGAGGCCGGTCACTTTTTCTCGCCAAAGATATCGGCCGTGAAGATGCAGATCCTGGTATTTTTATCCTTCCAGGCCTGAGAGGGGAGCCCCGCCTTGCGGCAGGTCTCCTCCAGAAATGTCACCCTGTCCCATCCATACTGCGTCGCCACCTGGGGGAGCAGGAGTCCCGAGAAAAAACCCTTCGCCAGATAGATCCCGTGTGTCCCGACTTCTATCTCATGGATATCCTTAATTTCCTTGAGAGGAGTCAGCACGGATATCTCAATATCGAGATCTTTCATCTCCTCCCGGTGAAGGGGCGAGAATCTCGGATCCTCGAAGGCCGCGGACTGTGCCATCTCCCGGACCGCCTTGAGAAGGGGTTTCCGACCCTCAATGCACCCGATGCAGCCTCTCAGTCTTCCTTTCTTATGGAGACTAACAAAAACCCCTCTTTTTTCCTTCAGGGCAGCGGAGTCTCCTTCGTCCTCCGGGGTTTTCTTCCCCTGAAGGCGGTCCTCAATGGATTCTCTCGCAAGGGTGAGAAGCCTGGATTGCTCCTCTTCTGTGAGGCCTCTGTCCATCCCATCAGTTTTGTTGCTTTTTTTCGTATCTTCCATACCGCTCCGAAAAAAAACGGCGGCGGCGTATCCGACGACACCGCTTCGATCTCCCGTGACATCTCCGGAATTCGCGTACTTCAGGAGCCTTGCCCTGTCGGCCCCGAGCTTTCCCGCCGCCATCATGACAACGGCCATGGGCCCTCCCCCACAGGCCTCGGATGACCCGTCCTCAAGGTCCCTGAAGAGACCGTCCACGTCCATTGCCTCCAGGTGCTTCAAGACCCTGGAATCCATTTTCTTCGCGCGGTCATAATCATGGAAATGAGAAAGATCCGAACTTCCTACCAGAAGCACCCTCTTCCTGCCGACGGATTCGACGATTGCTCCGGCCAATTCTTCACAGGACCGCCGTCCCTGGTCTCCCATGACGATGGGCACGAATTTAAAAGAGCCGAGGGACACCTGAAGGAAGGGAAGCTGGATTTCAATGGAATGCTCCTGCGCGTGTCCTCCCGGGATATAAGAGATATTGTCACTCCGGGCCATGATTTCCCTGGCCAGATCCTCGTCTACGGGAACGAGGCCCAGGGGCGTCTCGTATGCCCCCCTGTCGTAAACAGAGGCGCCACGGAAATGGGCCCGGTGACTCGGGGCGACAACAATCACGGAATCGAAAACCTCACCCCGGATAAGCTTATAGGCGTGTGCGGCCACGCCCCCGGAATAGACATACCCCGCGTGAGGCGCGATGAGACCCACGATCTGCCCCTCGGGTTTAACCGAAGCCTTCGCAAGAAAATTCTCGACATCCCGGCGCAGGACATCAGGATTGCCGGGATACCAGGTTCCGGCAAGGATCGATTTTCTGACCCCTTCTTTCATGATCCCCTCCGATCTTTCAATGGGAAAAAGGCGCCGCGCAAAGCGGAAGAACCGCGTCCATAACGAATGATTGACCATAAGGATTTCATTTGTCTGAAAAGTCAAAAACCATAACACTCAGAAATTAGACAGGCACTCAAGGAAGTCTGAACGAGGGGAAAAACCTTTACATATAAGTATTTATATCAGGAGCGTTTTCAGATTGTCAAGAAGAAACTCTCCGGTTCCGACACCTGAGGAAGAGAAAAGTATTGACTAAAGTCAGGGGCTGTGGATATTCTTTCTCGCTTTTTACAGTTCCCACGGTACGGAGGTTAAACATGACTGTCAGAATCGCCATCAACGGCTTCGGCAGAGTGGGTCGGTCCATTGTCAGGGCCTGCCTGGGGCACAGCGACATCGAAATTGTCGCCGTGAACACGAGGGCTGAAGCGGCCACTCTTGTCCACCTGCTGAAATACGACTCCGTTCACGGAACCATCAAGGCCGATGTTTCATCAAAGGCCGACGCGCTGATCGTGAACGGGAAAGAGATCAAGGTCACGAACGTGACGAATAATCTGGCCGATCTTCCCTGGAAAGCCCTGGGCGCGGATATCGTAATGGAGTCCACGGGAAAATTCAGAAAGAGGGATCAATGCGCTCCCCACCTGTCGGCAGGCGCCAAAAAAGTGATCATCGCCGCCCCCGGAAAGGGAATAGATGCCACATTCTGCATGGGCGTGAATGAAGACAGCTATGATCCGGACAGGCATCACATCGTTTCGAACGCGTCCTGCACGACGAACTGCCTCGCGCCCGTCGTTAAAGTCCTTCATGACCACTTCACAATCGTCAGAGGTCTCATGACAACGGTTCACTCCTACACCATGGACCAGAGATTGCTCGACGGATCCCACAAGGACCTGAGAAGGGCACGGGCGGCCGCCCTCTCCATCGTCCCCACAACGACCGGCGCCGCGAGAACCGTCGCCGAGGTCATCCCGGACCTGAAAGGAAAGCTGGGCGGCATCGCGCTTCGCGTCCCCACACCGAACGTCTCGCTGGTGGACTTCGTGGCGGAGCTGGGCCGAAACGTGACCCTTCAGGAGGTCAACGGCGCCCTGAAAGAAGCCTCCGAAAACAAACTCAAAGGGATCCTGGCTTTTTGCGAGGAGGAGCTGGTTTCCATCGATTTCACGAGCAGTCCCTATTCTGCCATTGTGGACGCCCCCCTGACCAACGTTCACGGCGGAAACTGGGCCAAGGTCTTCGCCTGGTATGACAACGAAATCGGATACGCCTGCAGGATGAGAGATCTGGCTGTTTACATGGCGGGCAAAGGTTTCAAGGGATAACCCATGATAAAGCCCCTGATCGCGGGAAACTGGAAGATGAACAAGACCGTATCCGAAGCCCTCGATTTTGTGAAACGGCTGAAGGAAGTGCTGCCGGATGGACTGGACCGGGGTGTGGTTATCGCCCCGTCTTTCACGGCCCTCCGCTCGGTCGCAAAGGAAACAAGGGGAACGGTTATTCACACCGCGGCCCAGAACCTCCACTGGGAGGAGAAGGGGGCCTTCACGGGAGAAATCTCAGCGGGGATGCTGCTGGATTGCGGCTGCGAATTCGTGATCATCGGCCACTCCGAGCGCCGCGCCCTCTTCGGCGAAACGAACGCGGATATAAACCGCAAGATCCGGGCCGCCCTCCCGGCCGGACTGAAGCCGATCTTCTGCATCGGCGAAACCCTGGCGGAGAGGGAATCGGGAAATACTTTTCCCGTCCTTGAAGGACAGCTAAAAGAGGGATTGAAGAACATTTCTTTTGATGATATAAGGCAGGCCGTCATTGCCTATGAACCCGTGTGGGCCATAGGAACGGGGCGGACGGCGAGCCCGGAACAGGCTCAGGAAGCCCACGCTTTTATCAGAAAAATCATTGAAACGTGTTTTGGAGAAAAGGTCTCCAGCGGTCTGCCGATCCTTTATGGAGGCAGCGTCCATCCCGGCAACATCGACAGCCTCATGGCACGGCCGGACGTGAACGGTGTCCTTGTAGGCGGCGCAAGCCTGGAGGCGGAATCCTTCGCACGAATCATAACATTCAAGTGAGGTACCCTTAAATTGTATATTCTTGCCACAGCAACGCATATCATTGTCTGTGTCCTCATGGTCCTGATCGTCCTTCTGCAGAAGGGGAAAGGCGCCGACATGGGAGCCGCCTTCGGCGGATCAAGCCAGACCATATTCGGAAGCAGCGGACCGGGCACATTTCTCGGCAAGATCACGACGGGTGTCGCCGTTGTCTTCATGCTGACCTCTCTCTATCTGGCTTATTTCGCCGTGCACAAGGAACGGACGTCCCTGATGGAAGGCGCAGCAAGACCCGGTGTCGAACAGCCCCTGAGTCAGCCCGCGACGCCTCCCACGACTCCGGCAACGCCGGGCGGGACGGGAACGCCTGCGAAATAAATTGATGAGCATTCGAAAAACGCTTTTCTGTTATTGACAAAGTCACGAAAAAAAAATAGCATGAGATCAAAGAATATCTCAAGTGCCGAAGTGGTGGAATTTGGTAGACACGCTATCTTGAGGGGGTAGTGGGCACAACCCGTCCGGGTTCAAGTCCCGGCTTCGGCACCACTAATAAAGATGGGGGGTTAGCTCAGAAGTTGAGTTAACCCTTCTTTCGTTTTGATGGGCTTGGTCAACGTTTTGGTCAACACTTTTCAAAAAGCCTTCAAATTGGTCAACAGCTTTCCGGGTATCCGTATCATCCACTGTGTCATATCTGAGAAACATTTCCCTTGTTGAATGCCCGGTGATCTTCATGATGACTGACTCAGGGACACCGGACTTTCTCATATAGGTATTGAACGAATGACGGGTATCATGAAAGACGAAGCCGCCCTTCACTGCCCTTCCGTAAGCAATACCTGCATCACGGCAAGCACGTCTTAAACCCGTACGAATATCTTTTAAGGGTTTCCCGTTGTGCAGAAAGACATGGTTATCGTGGATGGCCTTAGGAATGCCATTCAAGACGTTGTAGAGGGCATCACAGACGGGAATTTTACGAGCTTCACGGTCTTTCGTGTCCTTTGCCTCAAGTTTTATCAGACGGTTTTTCAAGTCAACCTTATCCCATGTGAGATTCAAAACCTCACTGCGTCTCATGCCTGTTAAATATCCCGTGGCAAGAATCCCTTTTGTGTGAGATGGCATCTTTCCCATCAACCGATCAAATTCCTCTCTGCTGAGGATTCTGTCTCTCGCATTGGAATCACCCTTTAGAAGCCTCTTGACCTTCTTAAAGACCCTTATCGTGTCACCACTGACAAGATCATTATCGAATGCCTTGTTAATCATAGCCCGCGCCATTGCTATATGCTGATCGACATAAGAATCAGCATAGCCCTCTACTTTCCGTTTCGCTTGATAGTTCTCAAGGTCAACGGGCTTTAACTGATTAACTACGGTATCCCCAAAAACCGCATTGAAGCTTTTCAGATTGAATGTCAATATCGGATATCGGGCTAGCCTCTTCACGCTCTCAAGATCAAGATACCACTTTGTCAATTCATTGAAGGTCATCTTCGCTTCGGGTTTGATATCGAATATCCTGTTTTCTCGTTTCTGACTTCGCCGCTTTCCATCGGCATCCTTTGCTTCCTCAATGGAGAAACCCACGTATTCACGTTTTTGTTTTCCACCAGGGAAACGATAGCTGATCCAGAACCGGACCCGCTCGGACCGCTTCGCCTTGTCTAAATTTTCGCCACAGCGACAAAGCTTAGTTCTTACGCTTTGCTTTCTGCGGCAAACCGGACACTCTGCCAGTACTGCCATTTTCCCTTCCTCCTTTCTTTCCCGTTCTCGTTCTCTTTAGTTTAGGTTTCAACTCCTCACCCTTCAATTCGAGATAGGCTAAAGCCCATTTCATAAAAGAAGGTATCCGCATAATGCCCCGCTCCCATCGGGAAACGGTCATCACATCCACTTCCAGGATACGGGCTAACTGCCCTTGCGAGTATCCCGTCTTTTCCCTCCATTGTTTCAGTTCTTGCGGTTCCATGATCGATATATAGACTATACGCCTATATATGTCAAGCTTTTTCTTTCTGCATGCGTTGACCATGCGTTGACCAATGTCCTCCATGATATTAATTCCATTAATGATTAAATATGGCAATTACACTAATTATGTAGTGGGCAAGGCATCAAGATAAGAATCTAAATCCTTCACATCAAAAAGAACCTTTCCCCCGATGTGCTTCGGCTTTACAGGAAAAGGATTCTCTGCCTTTAGCCCTAATCTATTCCGAAGGGTTTTTTCGGCAATGCCCAAGTATCCAGCGGATTCGCGGACAGACAGCATTCTACGCCTTCCATCTCTTTTAATTTCATGTTCTCTTTTTTTTGCAGCTCTTTCGTCGGCAACAAGGATTCTATCCGGCTGCTGCACCTGAATAATCGGCAACAGCTTTTCAATCACCTTGTTGGCTATGCGCTCAATGTCTTGTGATTCAAGATCGGTTCGCATTTACCCTTCATGCCTCTTTACACTCATATAATTTCGTTGTATTTCCCGCTTTTCAAAATTACCCACTTTTTTAGAATAGATGGGAAAGCACAAACTCTTTTTCTCGGCGGTCTCCCTACCCTCATATAAAAGATAACCCCAGAATCATAAAGTTCCTGTTTCATACCTCTCATTTTTCTTTCAGAAACATTGAAAAGAGCTGCAATGGCCCGCCATCCGATCAAAGCGCACTCTTCCGGGGGTTCGTAACTCATGGTTTGTTTCCCTCTCTGGTTATTCCGCTGAAATCGGCCGG
>DFZO01000035.1 GCA_002383495.1 Syntrophaceae bacterium UBA4054
ACTTTGGATTGACGCTTATTCGAAGTCTTGCATTTTTGGCGAGGTTGAGGATTTGTGGAGTACAGGAAGTTATGCGGGAAAGCTATCGCCTTCATCTTGACTTTCAGCCGAAAGTGGAATTTGTGGGTTCACCGGGCTAGGTCGACATTGACTTAATCACCCGTCTTCCATCGGCCGCCCTCGTGAACAAAAGTGGCCCAGTGCTTTTCCGAAAATATGATAACGGCGCTCTCTCCACGCACCACCACCCGTTTTATCAGCTTCAGCGATTGTTCCATATCAGCCGCAGCCTCTGCGGCGAACGCCTTCTTTGTCTGATCATCCATCCGTGCAAGCATTGCGGTATCACGGCGATTCGCCCGTTCGGACGACAGGCGTTTTACCTCTTCAAAATCCCCCCTCTTAAGCGCGTTGATCTTTTCGCGGTATATTATCGCCTGGGGGCTGTTTTGGGCTTCATCGCCCCTCAAATCCGCTGTTACCGGCAGCTCTCTGAAGAGCGGCGCGCTGAACTTCACATCGTAGGTGAGTCTCGGCAGGTCCTGATCTCCCTCCTTACGAGTGTCCGCATATTCCATCTCTCCGGTTACCCGTACATTTGACAGAAGCAGTTTTTTAAATAGTTTCTGGCCGGTTACGCTCAGTGTGAGCGTCATCAGGGAATGGCCGGGACTGGAAGGCTGTTTGAGAAGCGTAACCAAAACCTTGTTCTGATCACTGGGATCCAGCTGCATGAGCAGTCCACGAACACGGTTTTCTCTTGCCATGTCTTCCACGGGAAGAAACACAATCCCTCGCAGTGATTCATGTGGGATTTCCCGATCTGAAATCACGATACGGAGCTCCGCCGACCGGTCGAGCAGGCCCTCCGCGTTGTCATGAAAATGAGCATAGGAGTGTGTGAGCATGATTTTTTCATCGTTTATCGCAAGTATGCCCTGCGCCGTACCCTCGTCAATGGCATAGGCGGGCAGCACACAAAAGGCAAAGAATATAAGAATTGCCCCGAGTACTTTCATAAACAGTTCTCCCGTTACTCCCATCTGCTGATGGAGATCTTCTGTAGTGGATGGTGACCTTTATTCTAATTATTTAAATTTGACGAAAATCTCCACCGGTCCTTTCGGATCAAGCCCGATATACTTCGCCCTGACGGTAATGCCGGGTTTCGTGGGAACCAGTTTCGTGATCGTTCCCAGGGAGAGCAAATCGCCTTTCTTCAGCTTTTTCCCGTCCGCCTTCAGGGCATCCCTGATCCAGAGGACCACGTTCAGGGGATGATCCAGAAGGTTGCTTCCCTTGCCTTCGATGGTCACGTCTCCCTTTTCATTCAGGATCTGAAGCGTGAAGTTTTTCAGCCGATCATTCCACTCCGATGTCGCCTTGATCCGGATCGGTTTTCCCACAATGCCGTAACGGGCGGCCACGTTGACGGCCACCAGCGCCGGGCCGTTGATCTTGACGCTCTTGTCGAAGACCAGATCGGGCAATTCGATGAAGGGAATGGCGGCGTCGATATATTTCAGTGCCTCCTCGGGCGTCCTGGCCCCGTTGATCTTTGCGCTGCCCACGCGGAGAATCAGGTCTCCTTCGCTCAGGGGGCGGGCGCCGAAATTTGCCTCGATTTCAGAACCGCTCTTCAAAAGCATCTTTTTCAGAAGTGTCCCGAGGACGGGCTCTGTCACGCTGAACGCCTTCTGCACAGCCGGGTTCGTGAGCCCCGCCTTATATCCCACGACTTTCCCGTACTCTTTGCCGATCTTCGCTATGAATTGTTTCTGAATTTTGTAGGCCTGTTCCAGCGACAGGGCCGGGTCCAGCGCCTTTGCGGGGGTCTTGCTGAAGTAATTCCCGGCCAGCGTCGAGGCCACATCCGCTGCCGAAACAGAACTCGAAATCAGAAAAAAGGAAAAGACAACTATCAAGGCAAACGTCAAACCAGTTGTTGATCTGTAATGTCTCATGATGGTCCTCCTTTCAAATGGGTTTGTTCTGAGTTTCATGTAAGATCGAGCCCGGCTCGGGGTAAACTTTCTTGCCAGAGCTTCGACTGTTTCTGACGGACTTCAATAATGGCAGCATCATGTGGTCAGATTTTTCTTACAAATTTACGGGCAATATGGCCGGTCTGTCAATGGATATTTTCTGGTTTCAGTGAGCTGCATTTGTCTCTGAGGAGGGTTGGAGTGATTTTGGTCGGTTAAAACAAAAAAGCCTCCCTGCGGAGGCCCTTATGAATGGCTGGGGGAATAGGATTCGAACCTATATTCACGGAGTCAGAGTCCGTTGTCCTGCCGTTGAACGATCCCCCAGTAAAAAATGGTGTCCCGCGGCCGAAAGGCCGCGTCTTTCTTATCTTAAGCCCTACCCTTTGGGTAAAGCGGCAATTTTACTGGTGGCGGTGCAGGGACTTGAACCCCGGACACTACGGATATGAGCCGTATGCTCTAACCCGCTGAGCTACACCGCCATTATCATCGGACGTTCTTCCTATACTATCTCTCCCAAAATGTCAATCTTCTATTGTGAAACCGTTTTAACCCGTTGATAAGGCCTTGATCCACCACCAAGAAAAATGAAGAACCTCGTTGATCCTGATAAATCAGGGTGATAGAGTTTTTTCGCGAAGAAAAAACCATCATCAACGAG
>DFZO01000024.1 GCA_002383495.1 Syntrophaceae bacterium UBA4054
ATAATATGTCGGAGTAGAATTAATCGACTTAAAATATTTTTCAATCTCACGTATCGCATAGGTGGAGGACATCCAGGCCGGGTCAAAGTACTCCTTCGTCCTAAACGGCTTGCTCCACTCAAATATTCCGGGTTTCAGAATGTGTGAGAAATAGGTATGGGTTGCCAGGTTCCTGTCCAGGATGAGTCTGGCTTTTGATTGAACCTCAATGAGCGCCTGCTGGCGCATGCTGTGGTTGACGGAGATGACAACAATGACCGCAGCGATAATGAATACGATACCCATACCCGCATTCAGGAATATCCCTAATCTGACGTTGCGAATCCTTCCGCTCATCATAATCTCCACGCCCGCCGTTTACGAGCATAACGATTCGAGATCTTTGCATAACCGTATAAAACCGGCAATTTTGTCATTCCGGCGAAAGCCGGAATCCAGTATTATCAAGTATTTCCTAGATTCCGGGTCAAGCCCGGAATGACGAATAGAGGAGTTATGCAAAGGTCTCGATTCTTCATATCCGATGACCTTCAGCGTCCGTCGCTATGTTCCAGAATCCAATGCCATCAGGATTCAATAGATTGACGAGAACCGCTTTCGTCTGCCTTAGAGAAGCCGGCTCCTGGATTAAAACCGATTTTGTCCTGGATTGATCTTTCATGGTGTGAACCCCTGTGCTCACATTCACCGTGAACTGAAAAGGAAACAAAGATTAGAGGTTCATGCTGGTTGAGTGACCGTGATGGCGTCCTGAAAAAAACCTTTTCTACGCCCGAAGGATAGCTTACCCTCATGAAGGTGTCAAAGGAGAAATATCCAGATCAGGATCGTCCTGCTTTCAGCCGCCTCCATAGTTCCGCAATCCAGGAGAGCCCCGGCCGCTTACCCTTCCCTCGCAATTCATCGGGAACCCTGTCTCCTCTCAGAAATGCGGCCAATAAAGAGCGAAAGCGTTCAGGCTGTTCGAGCTGCGGCGCGTGCCCCGTACCCTCCCAGACAACAAGTTCGGCACGCGGCAACGCGGCCGCCATCCGCTCCAGCGGACGCCTTTCAATGACAGGATCTCTGCTCCCCCACAGGATCATGACGGGCAGGCGAAGTCCCGGCAGCTGTTTTTCCACGTTCCATTTCTGAAGGGACTGGACGATGCCCTGAAGCGCCTCGGGCGCCACGCGCACGGCATCTTCAATGAGAACGGAAAAGGCAGGGCTTTCATGATTCAGCTGGGGCGTGATGGATGACAGCACACGGGAAAGGATCGCCCGGTTCACGTGGGAATTCCCCATGAAAGAAGGCAAATCTTCCGTCCCGGCTAACGGTGGGAGGTTCATGACATATCGGGTCTTGAAATCCACGGTCAGGTTCGGCATCCCCTGGGCCGGCGCGGGCGAGACGAGAAAGAGCGATTCGAGGCGGCCGGGAAACAGCAGCGCATACTGCAGAGCCACGGCACCCCCCAGGGAGTGTCCCACCAGATGAAAACGATCGAGCCCGAGCGCGTCCGCGAATCCATCAAGATCTTGCGCGAATTGTTCGACGCTGTAACCATCCGCCGTCCGCTCCGAATCACCGTAGCCTCGCATTTCGGGGGCATAGAGCGTATATCCGGCCGGCGGATCTTGAAGGAGGGGCAGCCACCACCGCCAGGACGCAAAATTCCCGTGCACGAGCACCACGGCCGCGGGCCCGGCACAGGCATGTTCATAGTGCATCTTCAAATTCGAGACGGATACAAAAGGCATTTCTTATGGAATCACCTTCCCGTGTTGATACAAAAATAGCGACCATTGTCATTCCCGCCCAGGCGGGAATCTACGTTCCCTTTGTTGTCATGGTGAGCTTGTCGAACCATGGATCCCCGCCTTCGAGACTGTGTCGCAATAATGAAAAACGTCATTCCGAACGAATGTGAGGAATCTGAAAAGGATTAATATCATTTAAAATAAAGATTTCTCGTTTTACTCGAAATGACAAAAAAGAGAATTGCGATACTGTCTCTCCGCGGGGATGACAAGATGGGTTGGATCCCCGATCAAGTCGAGGACAGACTTGATCCTTGCAGTTTTCATCCCCCGAATTTTCCTGCCATGACCATATTCTCGAAATAACGTTTCGTGGCCAGCCATGTATGTTCAGCAAGGCGTTCAAAGCGTCCGCTGTCCGTTGCATACATGTTCACATTCAAATCCCGCTCGGCATCGTCAAAATAGATCAGACTCTTCTTCAGTTGAAATAATATCTCTTCGCCCACGACGTATTTCCGGCTGAGATCCCGCAGGAGAGATTCAAAATCAAGACCGGTGCTTTCCATTATGAATTTCAGATCTATAAAATCCTTGCACGCCCCGCGCTGGTTGATAGCGATTAGCTTCATGAGGGCCAGATCGCGGAGCGAGGCTACCGGTGTCGGCAGGGAGTCATCTGAAACAGGAGTTTCCACAAGGTCATAGGGATAGACAAAAAGACTGAATCCCGTGTTGTTCAAAGTGACAACCAGGGTATTCCTCTCCATTTTTTCTGCAGATAATTTAAAAATGCCGGAAAAGGCTTTGAGCAGCTCTTTGTACCATAGCAGGCTGTCAAGATCATGAGGTGTGAAAAAGTCAAGATCCACGGAAAGACGATGGCCAAGATGAAGAGCCACTGCAGTGCCGCCCGCCAGATATGTTTGCGGGGGAAGTTTCCTCAGGAACGGGTTTTTCAGAATGGCTGCCATGTCCGCGGTGATACATCGGAGAAACATCTTGTGGCCTCCCGGGGAATGTCTAATAGCCAGGCAAAATAATTAACCGTTTTAGGGCTGAGGTTCCGACTGCTACGGACAACCTCCCTGGCGAATTCATCGCCGTAGCAGGAAACAATCTCCTGGGATTCCTCTTCCGTTCCAAACTCAAGAATCCTTTCAACGATAACAAATTTATCTTTCTCCGGATCCAACGGACCTTTATCCCAGAATAGTTCTTTTCTGGTATCGATGATTCTATGGACAGAATTGTTCACGGGTAAGGGACCTCTTTTTCTTGGAGAGTAAGGCTGTTTATTAATACATTAAAGACATTTTTTTAATTTATACAATGAGTTGGGATATGGGTCAAGGGAAAAGGGATGGGATATTGTGTGCGGAAGAGGGTTGGGGTGAGGGGTCAAGAGGGGGAATTTGGAGCACTCAGCATTTCCTCAAATTCCTTTTCGTCAATGATCCGGACGCCGAGCTTCCGGGCGTTTTCGAGCTTGCTCCCCGGATCCGCACCGGCCACCACGAAATCGGTCTTTTTGCTTACGCTGGACGCGACCCTTCCTCCAAGGCTCTCGATTTTTTCTTTTGCCTCCTCCCGGCTGCTGCGCTCAAGGGAACCGGTCAAAACAAATGTCTTCCCCCGAAGAGGCATGGTCGCCCCTTCCTCGCGCAGGGTCTGGACTTCAACACCCGATCTGCTCAGGGCGTCCAGGACATCCCTGTTCTCCTTTTCGGCGAAGAAGAGGACCACGCTCGACGCGATCTCCGGTCCGATCTCCGGCGTTTCCTGAAGGTCCTCGATGCCCGCTTCCTTCAAGGCGGCAAGGCTTCCATAGCGCCGGGCCAGGATGCGGGCCGTCCGCTCCCCAACCTGGGAGATGCCGAGGGCATAGAGAAACCTGTCCAGCCTCGGGTTCCTGCCCGCCTTGATGGCCTGGTGGAGCTGCGTCGCCGACTTCTCCGCGAAACCCTCCATGTCCATGAGCTCGCTGATGGTGAGGCGGTAGAGGTCCGCGATGTTCCTGACCTTCCCCTTCTCCACGAGCTGCTTCGCCGTCTCTCGTCCGAGGCCCTCAATATTCATGGCATTCCTGGACGCGTAGTGAGTGATCCCGCCGATCAGTTGCGCCGGGCAGGAAAGTCCCGCGGGGCAGACCGCGTACGCCCCTTCGCGGACCACCTTCGCTCCGCAGACGGGACAAGTCTCCGGCATGGAAAAGGGCTCTCCCCTTTTCCGTCCGGGATCCGCGATCCTCTCCACGATCTCGGGAATCACGTCGCCCGCCCGGGCCACACGGACCCTGTCTCCCGGCCGGACGTCCTTCCTTTTCACCTCGTCTTCATTGTGGAGGGTTGCGCGGCTCACGGTGACCCCGCCAACATCGACGGGCTCCAGAAGGGCGAGCGGGGTGAGAACTCCTGTCCTGCCGACGGAGATCACGATCTCTTCCAGCGTGGTGATCTCTTCCCGGGGCGGGAATTTCCAGGCCATCGCCCAGCGGGGGCTCCGCTCCCGCGCGCCCAGATCGGTCCTTAGCCGGTAATCGTCGAGCTTGATCACGACACCGTCTATCTCAAAATCGAGATCGTCCCGCTTCTCGTAAAGCTCCCCGTGATACCGGCCGATCTCTTCGAAAGAGGAGCAGTACTTGTTTCCCGGGTTCGTCTTGAGTCCCCATTCCCGAAACTCCTTGAGAACGTCCCAATGCGATGTGAAGGTCCCGCCCTCCTGCTGAAGGATCTCATAGAACACGATGTCCATGGGTTTATCGGCAACCTTCCGGGAGTCGAGCTGCCGCATGATGCCGGCGGCGGCGTTCCGCGGATTGGCGAAGGGTTCCTCGCCCGCTTCAATCCGGCCGCGGTTCAGTTCCCGGAAGCCCCGCCGGGGCATGTAAACCTCGCCCCGGACCGCGAGAAAGGAGGGCGCGCCTTTTCTCAGCGTCAGGGGAAGCGCGCCGACGGTCTTCAGATTCCCGGAGATGTCTTCCCCCATTTCGCCGTCGCCCCGCGTGGCTCCGTACTGGAAGGTTCCGTCCCTGTAGACCACCTCCACGGAGAAGCCGTCGAACTTCGGCTCCACCACGTAGGCGATGTCGTCCCGGCCCGTATTCTTGCGGATGAACCGGTCAAAATCCCCGATATCCTTTTCATCGATGGCCCCGTCGAGACTCAGCATGGGCGCCGTGTGACGAACTTTGCGGAGTTCGCTGACCGGCGGCGCACCAACCTTCCTTGTCGGGGAGGACGGGGTCTGCAGCCCGGGGAACGCCTCCTCCAGGGTCTGCAGGCGGCGGAAAAGGCGGTCATAAGCGGCGTCGGAGATTCGGGGCTGGTCTTTCACATGGTAGAGATAGTTGTGATGCTCGACGGCCTCCCGAAGAGCCGCGGCCTCCTCACCGGCATCCGCGAGAGTGATCTTCCCGACGTCCTTGAATATGTCAGGGGGATGGTCCTTGAAATCCTTCACGGCCGGGCCTCCACCTTTCCCACGCGGTTTCCAAAACGCTCGAGGGTCCGTGACTTTTTTCCCTGCAGGGCCCTCACCAGGGCGGTTGTCTTCGCTTCATCGAGAGAAACATCCCTGAAGACAGCCTGCACCATTTTAGAATCGAGAATCCTGAAATCCCTCTCTCTGGAAGTGATGATGAGACCGCCCATGTCCACCGCTCCCGGACTGATCAGGACCTGTTCGTCCCCGCTGCGGTCAAACATGTCGGGCCGGTGCCTGCCGCGGGGGAATAGCGTAACCCGCCATCCGCTTTCCCAATGGGAACAGAGAATATTCATCATGGGCTCGCCGGGCTCCTGCAATACCTTTCTCATCTCATCGATGACGACCAGCGTCAGATCCACGACGCCCCGGGCATCGCTTCCCTCCACGATCAGGGCCGGCCGGCCGAGGTTCATTCCCCGGGAAAGAGAAGTACCGTCAACGCGGAGGATCCGTTTTTTCCGCCCCTTTTCATCCAGAATGCCCTCTATCGGGATGGCCCCCGAAGGAGCAGCTTGAAAGTGAAAATGGTCCGGCGCCGAGGCTCCGCTCCGGGGCCCGTTGTACAAGACCGTCGCATCTCCGGAAAAATCCTCCGCAAGCAGAAGCAGGACATCCAGATGATCATCTATCGACTGGGGAACATGGTTCAGGGATGCAATCGTATAATGCCGCGGGAAGATGGGGGCGGGATTGCAGAGAATGAGATACTCCCGCCGGTACAGGATACCCTTCTGGGGCAACGGCAGATTCCCGGAACAGAGGAAGCACTTTCTTTTCCGGATCGATTCGGGATCAACCCTGGCCGTCGAGCTCACGATCCTTTGCGGGTTGAACTGCACCCTGACCGAAAACCCCGGACAGGGAATGTCGCGAAGGCGAACCGCCGCCAGCGCTTCATGACCGGCGGCAAGAGACGGCCATGTCCTTTTCTGATCCGCCAGTAGATCACCGCACAACCCGGCAAGAGACGGCCCGGCCCGGCCGTCAAACCGCGCGAATATTCCGTCCTCGACTTTTGTGTCGGTCATTTTACGCGGTTCATCCTTTGGCGCGCGAGGATCTCCATGGTGCGTATCCGGTCCTTGAAGGCATCGTTGCGGTTGGCCGCTTCAATGGAGAGACGGGCGTCCGTATTCCCTTCCCAGCGCCGGCAGAAATACAGGTTCTCATAGATCCTTCCGATGCGATGCCCCCTCGAGAGGCGAAGCGCCGCTTCGTAATCTTCGCCGTAACCGACATTCAGAAAACCCCCGGCGCGGAGAAGCGACGTGTCGAAGGCCCGCGGAGCTCCCAGGCCGTTGATGCGCAGCGCGTTGTTCCGCCCGTTCCGGTCCGTCCATTCCCGATGGTCGATGAAGCCGGGCGGGATTATCTCCAGACTCGAATTGACGAGGGTGTAGGACCCGATCACCATGGCGTAATCACCGCTCCGGAAAAAATTCACCATCTTCTGCAGGGTGTATTCATCGCTGTAAAGATCATCGGAGTCAAGCTGAGCGGCGAACCGCCCGCAGCTTTCCGAATGGATCGCCTCGTTCCAGCATCCGCCGATGCTGAGATCAAACCGCGAGGGAATAACGTGGACCAGAGCCGGGTAACGCACCGCCAGCCGGGAAAGCAGCAGGGTCGTACCGTCGGTGGAGTGGTTGTCCACGACGATCACGTTGTACGGGAAATCGGTCTTCTGCGAGAGGGCGCTCCACACCGCTTCGGCAACCGTCTCCACCCGGTTGCGGACGGGAATCACGATACTCGCCTCCACGGGAAAGGATTCTTCCGGAGCGGGAACCTTCTTGAACCTTGGACGGAGCCAGGCGCCGATCCGCTTCAAGTGCCCGGTGGCAACCTTCTCCATTTCTTTCTGGACGATGCGGTTCTGCGGATCCACGTAATCAAAAAGCCGATCCCCTTCCCGGCCCTCCTCCGTTTCGATCCGGGTGTAAAGGAACTCACGGAGGTGAAGGATATTGTGATCGATGGAGACCTTGAGCCTGAGGTCATAAAGTCCCGCCCACTTCAAGCCGGGAACGGCCCCGTGCTTTTTCAGGGCCCCGTGAACTGAGCGGACGCTGTACAGCATCAGCGGCCCGAAATCAAAATCATCGCGAATGCTCCCCGTTTGGTAGTCGTTGAGCGGATGGGAAGCCCATTCCGCCAGCCGGTCCCCCTCATCATCGAAGAAAGAGGGCCAGGGAGAGGGCGAGCTTTTGACATCGTAATAATCCGAATAGACCATCCCCGCCCCGGTGGATTCCGCCGCGTCCAGGAACCTTGCGACGGCGCCCGGTCCCGGTTGTATTTCCGCGTCGGGGGTGGTCACGAAAAGAAGATATTCTGTCTTCACCCTTTTGAGGATCGCGTTCAACGCCCTTCCCGAGGTGAGCGGCCCGGCCTTCAGCACGTGGCACCTGGGATGGGACGACTGAAGGGGACGCTCGGAGAGGACGATCACTTTATCCGTCAAGGGAGACAGAATAAACTGCTGAAGCGTGCGGAAAAAGGCCTGACAGGGCTTGAAAGGGATAACGACGGTCAGTTGGGCGTCTGTTGCGTTCATTGCGTCCATCGCGTCTGTTGCGTTCGTAGCGTCGAAATGCGGGAAAGGCGAGAAAAGCGTTTCTTCTCTATACTTTTCAATTCCGCCTTTTTTGTCATTCCGGCCCTTCGATATGTCACCCTGAGCCCTTCGATAAACTCAGGACAGGCTCTGTCGAAGGGCTCGGGATAAACTCCAGCCGGAATCCATGGTTCGACAAGCTCACCATGACAACAAAGGAATACTGGATGCCGGATCAAGTCCGGCATGACAAATTTATCCTCTTTGTCATTGTGCAAAGCCTTCATGATATATGCCATATAAAAAGGCTAAAGGCAAAGGGCATTACATAACGCGTGAGGCATCTGTTGCGTCTTGGCGTTCATTGCGTCTTGGCGTTCATTGCGTCATCGCGTTCGTAGCGTTCATTAAAACCGTAAAGCGTAAGGCGGGTAGGGGAGCGTTTACGCTCCCCAAGTCAGGGAGCCTGCCCTTCGATGAACTCAGGATCTCCCCCTACCCAGTAATCAATTTGCTTGCAGGCTGTTCAAAAACGTTTAGATGCAAGGCCCCCGATGGTTCGACAAGCTCACCATGACAAACAGAAAAGCCTGCCCTGAGCTTGCCGAAGGGAAGGACGAGGGAAACGCCGCAGATGAGCGTTTTTCAACAGCTTGCTAAACTTGGAACTTTTCCCTGCACTTCAGCGCCAGTTCCCGGAGTCGGGAAAGACCTCTCACCCTGCCCGCCGCATCGATAAGATTCCCCAGCCCCCGGGGAATGTATCCGAGAAAGTCCGACAGGCCGCGCTTCATGCCGAGAAATCCATAAGCGCCGAGGGCCTGCATGAGGCGCTGCGCCGAGGCCTCATAGAATGCTTTCCGGAATCCCTTCCAGTCGAGGGCGCGGTTCGATAGCACGTAATAATAGGAAAGCAGCTCCAGGCGCTCTTCAGCGGTGAAGAAGACATATGGATCGTAGAGAAGAGACCCCAAGTCATAGAAAGGACTGCCCCAACGCATCCCCTGAAAATCGATGAGCACCGGGACCCCGCGGCAGATCATCACGTTCCGGGATTGAAGGTCGCGATGTACGAGGGCTCGCGCTCCGTCATGAACGCGCCTCGCCAGAGATGCCAGTTCCTTTTCCAGTTTATCAGCCTCTTCGGAGCCCAGCTTTACATGACAGATGCCCTCAACGAAATTCTCCCTGAAGTAATCCCTCTCCCAGCGATAAAGAGCCGGGCCGAATTCCTCCATCAGCGGAACCGTCTCCGTGGGAAAATCTTCCAGGGCGAATGAGTGAAGTCTGTCGGCAAGGACGAGCGTTTCCCTGTACAGCGTCCGCCGCATATCCCACGGCTCGTTCCTGAACGACCAGAGATCCGACTCTCCAAGATCCTCCATGAGAATGAATTGTTTCCCGGGATCGTGGCGGATGACGGCGGGAGCCGAGACGCCGATTTCCCTGAGAAATCCCGTGATGGCCGCATAATAATTGTTCTCCTGTCTCTCAGGGCTGTAATGCGTGAGAACTGCCGAGATCCCGCCGGCCGTTTGAACACAGTAAAACACACGGTCGGAACCGCCCTGAAAGACAAGCGTGAGCCGGACGTCCGCTGCTTCCGGCAGCCCCAGCGCCTCACGGACAAAAGATTCATATTCCTGTTTCACACGATCATCCATCTAGTCTCAGCCTTCAGCAGGGAGCCTGAAGGCTCCCCTACCCGTTATGTTATTCCCGCGCACATTCTGTCATTCCGGCCCTTCGAGTTGCTCAGGATAAACTCCGTCGGGAATCCAGTCCTTTCACTTGAACCCTTTCTTCTGCAACCAGAAACCAGTGTCGTGTCCCGTAAATTCATTTAATAAGTGTCATTTCGAGCGCAGCGAGAAATCTTAATTATTTTAAGAATGTAAAAGATATCTCCCTTCGGTCGATATGACAATTTATTTTTGAAACACGACGCTAGAAACTGTTTTTTACCCTCTCATATTCCTCGACGCTCCCGATATCATGCCACTGCCCTTCGTCGATGACAATGCCCGCCACGGACCCGGGATTTTCCCTGATCATGCCGGCCCAGACGGGAACCACGGACTCGACGCGGCCCGCTTCCATCCGCCCGAGAAAACGTTTTTCGACGATATACAGACCGGTGAACTGACAGCGCTTCACGCCGGGATTTCCAAGCAGGCCCCGCATGTCGCAGATCCCACCCTTCTCGTCGATGTTCACGTTGAGAAGATGTCCGCCGCTTCGGAGCGCCAGGGTCACCTCGGCCCGCCGCGCGTCATGAGCCTCCGCGAGCCGCTGCAGCGGCAGATCGGTGAGCACATCGCCGTTGTAGACAAAAATCGCTTCATCCGGGTCCAGGAGATCTTCGATATTCTTGAGGCCCCCGCCGGTATCCAGGAGAACCGGTTCGTGCCTGAAGACGATGGGAATCCCGCGCCAGTTGCCGTTGGGAAAGGCACGCTCATACACCCCGGCGCGATGATGGGTATTGACGATGAAACGCTCAACACCGGCGGAAAGGAGGTGATCCATGGCATGGGTGATGATCGGGCGGCCGGCCACTTTCAACAGCGGTTTGGGGCAGTCGTTCGTCAGCGGACGGAGCCGGGTCCCCAGTCCCGCGCCCAGAACAAAGGCCGTTCGGATCCGCCGGGTTTTCTTCGCGCCTTCGCTCATGATCCTCTCCGCCTCTTTCCGAAGTCAGGATCGATTCTGACCAGGGCCGGGACAATGAAGCCCGGGACGGTCGAGATCACGATCCACAAAAAAAAGTTCTGATAGCCGAGCTGCTCCTGCAGCCATCCGCTGAACATGCCGGGGATCATCATGCCGAGTGCCATGAAGCCGGTGCAGACGGCATAGTGGACGGTTTTGTGCTCTCCCTCGGATACCATGATCATGAACAGCGAGTACGCCGTGAATCCGAATCCGTATCCGAACTGTTCCAGGGCGACGGCAAAAGTGATGATGGAAAGATTCTCAGGCATGGCCCAGGACAGATAGACAAAGGCGAGATCGGGCAGGTGCATCACGAACACCATGATCCAGAGCCAGAACCTCAGGCCTTTTCTGGAGATCACGTACCCGCCGAGGATTCCCCCGAGCACGAGCATGAGCACGCCCACCGTCCCGTAAACGACTCCGACCTCCGCCGTGGACAGGCCGAGGCCGCCGGCCGATCGCGGATCCAGAAGGAACGGGGCGACCATCTTCACGAGCTGAGCCTCGGCGAATCTGTAAAAGAGAAGAAAGGCGATGACCGCCATGATTTCCTTCTTCCGAAAAAAGAGGGCAAACGTGTTCAGGAAACCGTGAAAAAAGCTTCTTGATTCGTCGCGGGGGGCCGGACGGTCGGCGGCAGGAAAGGGAAGAATGAAAAAATGATAGACGAAGAAGGCGAGGAAAAAAGCGGCTGTCACGAAAAAGGTCACGGACCAGGCAGAGGCGATGCTCGCGCTGCGTCCTTCGAGATATCCCGCCAGCACCACCAGCGCTCCCTGGGCAGCGATCATGGCGATCCTGTAGAACATGCTCCGCACGCCGATGAAGGCGGCCTGCTGATACTCTTTCAGGCCCAGCATGTAAAATCCGTCCGCCGCGATGTCGTGCGTCGCGGAGCTGAAGGCCATGATCCAGAAAACCGCCAGGGTGTAACGGAAAAAACCCGAAAGCGGGATGGTGAGAGCTACGCAGGCAAGAGAGGCGCCGATGAAAAGCTGCATTGCCACGATCCAGAACCGCTTTGTCCTGAACATGTCCACGAAGGGACTCCAGAAGGGCTTGATCACCCAGGGCAGGTAGAGCCAGCTCGTGTAAAGGGCGATATCGGTGTTGGAAATGCCGAGCCGCTTGTACAATACAACGGAGACCGTCATGACCATCACGTAGGGAATGCCCTCAGCCAGATAGAGCGAAGGCACCCAGGCCCAGGGGCTGCGGTATGGGGGACGGTTGTCTTTCATGGTTCAATAGAGTTTCTTGAGTTCCGCACCGAGAAAATAGTGCTTCAGGATATCTTCCGCCTTGAATCCCTCTTCCGCCATCATAGCCGCGCCGATCTGGCACAGGCCCACACCGTGGCCCCAGCCCGCGCCGCTCAGAATGAAGTGCGCCGCTGTTCCCGACGCGTCGCGCTCGACCGATACGACAAAGGCGCTGCTCAGGAGGTGGCTCCGTGAGAGCCAGCGGCGGATCTCCAATTCCTTCCCCACGACCCAGCTCGCCTTCGACCCTTCGATTTTCAGCCGGATGATTCTCCCCGAGGGACCGCGCTCAAGCGGGACAAGACCCTGAAGAACGCCGAAATCGATGCCCGACCTCTCCTTCAGGATGGCTTCCAGTTCTTCCCGATCATACGCGACCTTCCAGCGGAAAAAGTCCACCGTCTCCTGATCGAAAGAAGGAAGCATCCGGCGAAGGACATGAGCATCCCTGACGCGGCACCAGGCGTCGGGGTCTGAGAGAATCCATCCTTCGGCGTCCTCTTCGGAGCGAACCGGCGGATGTTGGACAGGAGAATCCGGGATGGAGGAAAGGTAAGAGACCTCGCGGTTTTCCCACACGTTCTCGAAACTCTCCGTGAGCCCGCCGCAGGCCTTGTGATACCGGGCATCGCAGATCTCGCCCCGGTCAACAAGAAATACGCCGCGTGTTTCTTCGACGGCCCTGGCCGCGCGCTCCGGGATGATCTTCGTGATCCCCTGGTAACGCTGGCAGTGGTCATCGGCACAGACATCGAAGAGGTCGTGATCCTCACGGCTGTACCATCGAAGCCGTTCCCCCTCCCTTTCGATCATCCCCGAAGTCATGCCGATCTCGTGTTTCTCCTCACGGGCGCGTTCCAGCATGGATACGATCCAGCTACGCGAGGTGACGGCGTGAGCCTTCAGGAGTTCCATAGGCGCACCGGGATTCATCTCGGAAGAGATCACGCTTGCCAGATAACTTTCCAGCCCGGTTTCGTTGACGGCCGTGACGGTTCCATCCTTTCGCGCGAGCAGCAGGAGGCTCCCCTGAAAAGTCTGGTCCTCTTTACGCTCCCAGTGGAAACGGATGCCTATCGTCACATTGGAAAGGGTGAAGGTTGAAGCCCCCGCGGGGACGCAGATAATCTGCCCGCCCCGAAGGACCTCGTTTTCCGGAAAAAGCGTCAGGATCACGTCACCGCCGGAGCTTTCCGCGTGAAACGCGCTGTCCGAAACGAAGCGGCCGTTCACCAGGAAGGAGCCGTTCAGCCTGCCCCGCGCTTCCCGGCATCGGTCCAGAATGCCCACATGGATTTTCGGTTCCTCTGAGATCATCATTTTGGGGTAAATCAACGATTCCTTCAACAACCTGTTAGAATTTAGGAGAGTGTTGAAAAACGCATTTTTCATCAGGCTGTTCAAAAATGTTCATGGTTCGCCAGAGCCTGTCCTGAGCTCGCCGAAGGGCTCACCATGACATCGCTCACCATGACAATTAAGTAGCCCGTCCTGAACTTGCCGAAGGGCTCACTGTGACATAGCTTACCATAACATCTTTTTTGTCACCCTGAGCTTGTCGAAGGGCAACAGCCTGCTAGAAATTCTCCGCCAGAACCTCGTAGTAGGACTGGGGATGCTTGCAGGCTGGACATTCCTTGGGAGCGGTTGTCCCTTCAAAAACATATCCGCAGTTTATGCAGTGCCATTTTACCTTGGACTTCTTCTTGAACACTTCTCCCTTGGCTATGTTTTCGATGAGCTTCCGGTATCGAGCCTCATGAAATTTTTCCACCTTCGAGATCTGCTCGAAAGAAATGGCGATCTCGGTGAAACCTTCTTTTCTCGCTATGGCGGCAAAGTCCGCGTAGAGGGTCGTCCATTCCATTTTCTCCCCTGCGGCCGCGGCTTCCAGGTTGCTTATCGTATCGCCGACGACACCGGCCGGATATGCCGCCGTGATCTCAACTTCCCCTCCCTGCAGATGTTTGAAGAACACCTTGGCGTGCTCCTTCTCATTCTCAGCGGTTTCCAGGAAGATATTCGCAATCTGTTCATAGCCTTCTTTCCGGGCCGCGCTGGCAAAATAGGTGTATCGGTTCCTCGCCTGAGATTCCCCGGCAAAGGCCGCCAGGAGATTCTTCTCCGTCTTCGTCCCTTTCAGTGATTTCGCCATTTTTATTTACCTCCGTGGGTGAAATGTCTTTTCCTTTTTTTATGAATGATTTTATACCGCAAGTTGAAACAAACCTCAAGAACTGATAAGAAGAAAAGGGTTCAAGGGTTCAAGGGTTCAAGTGAAGAACAAGAGTTGAAGAATTGGGTAGGGGAGCCTTCAGGCTCCCTGAACCGGGGAGCGTAAACGCTCCCCTACCCGTTTTGTGCCTCTCGCCTCACGGTTTTAATGAACGCAATGAACGCAATGGACGCAATCGACGCTATGAACGCGATAGACGCCTTACGTGCTTAATAATGCCTTTAGCCTTTAGCCCTTCGCCCTCAGCCTATTCTTATCAAAGGAGGATCGTGTATGGATAACAGGGAACTTGCCAGGGTTATCGAGCTGGCCATCAAGAAAGAAGAGGAAGCCCGCGCCTTCTATCTGGATCTCTATGAAAAAGTGGAAGATGAACTCGCAAAGGACACACTCAAATATCTTGCCGATGAGGAGGCCAAACATGCCGAATATCTCACGACATGCATGGCAGGACGATATTGCTCCTCTGTTCTCGGCATGACGGATGTGGTGGATTACAAGGTCATCGAGCACCTCGAAAAGCCGGACATCGACAAGGACATGAGTTCGGCAGACGTCTACCTGGTCGCGGCCCAAAGAGAGCTGGACGCTTACAATTTCTACAAAAGCCTGGCCGATTCTTATCCGCCGGGTGACATGAAGGACCTTTTAACGAGAATGGCCAATCAGGAAAAGAAACATAAAGAGAAAGTGGAGTATCTTTATGACAATACGGCTTTTCCGCAAACATCGGGAGGATGAAGCCTCTCCTGCCCGCAATGAAAAGAACGAAGTTGCGAAAATGGGAAGCTGAGAAGATGCGAGAAAAAGACTGGATTCCCGCCGGAGTTTATTCTGAGCCCTTCGACAAAGCCTGTCCTGAGTTTATCGAAGGGCTCAGGGTGACATATCGAAGGGCGGGAATGACAAAAAAGGCGGGATTGAAAAGTATAGAGAAGAAACGCTTTTCTCGCTTTTCCCGCTCGTCTCGCCTTTCCCGCATTTCGACGCTATGAACACGATAGACGCCTGACGCCTGACGCCTGACGCCTAACGCTTTACGCCTTACGGTTCTATGGACGCGATGGACGCAATGAACGCGATGACGCGATAGACGCCTTACGTGCTTAATAATGCCTTTAGCCTTTAGCCCTTTGCCTTTAGCCCATTCTTAAAGGAGAAAAAATGAGACACGGGAAGAACCTGGCGGCCTTTGTGGTTCTGGCTCTATTCCTTCTGTTTCCCCTGGTCGCGCGGGGCGAAGCGATAGATCCGGGATTTGTGGATATCACCCGCCTGGATCCAACCATCCGGCTGGATATCCGCTATGCTACGGACAACAATTTCACCGGAAAGGCTGTTTATCCCTGTTCCCGGTGCCTCCTGCGAAAGGAAGTGGCGGAAAAACTCGTGCGGGTCAACAAAGCCTTGAGAGAGAAGGGATTCGGTCTTAAGGTTTACGACTGCTATCGTCCCCTGGCCGTCCAGAAGAAATTCTGGGAGATCATGCCCGATGAGCGCTACGTGGCAAATCCCGCGAAGGGATCCCGGCACAACCGGGGCTCGGCGGTCGATCTGGGGCTCACGGACCTCCAGGGGCGGGACATGGCCATGCCCTCCGGGTACGATGATTTTTCCGAACGGGCCCACCGGAACTATCCGAAGACTCCGACATTAGAGCGGAAGAACAGCCTGATCCTCGAAGAAGCGATGAAAAAGGAAGGCTTCATTCCATACCCCACGGAATGGTGGCACTTCGATGACGTCGGCTGGGAGAACTTTCCCTACGCAGACCAGCCGCTCTGCGAATAGGACCGACCTCCGCTGCAGACGAGTGTGCTGTCCAGTAAGCATTGTTATAAATTGTCATTTCGAACGCAGTGAGAAATCCTTCTCCCGACCGCAGGGAGGAATCTTTAAGATTCCTCACATCTGTTTAGAAGAATGACAAGATAATGAAAGATAAGATATCTCCCTTCGGTCGATATGACAGTCTATTTTGGGGACAGCACACTAATAGATCGACCACTGGGCCGCTATACGGCAGAGAACGCTGCAGACAATGCCCAGATAGGTTCCGATGATATTTCCCAGAACGGCGAGAAGAAGTCCCACGGGGGCAAGGCCGGGCCGGTAAATATCCGCGAGGACGGGCGCAGAGGCGGCGCCGCCGATGTTTGCCTGGCTCGCCGCGGCCATGAGCGACATAGGAGCCCTGAAAATCCGCGCCGATCCCAGGATGAAAATGGCGTGGATCATGATCCAGAGAAAGCCGGCGGCGATCAGGACCGGGGCGGAGGCCAGGGCCGCGAGATTCGTTGTCGCGCCGATGGACGCGAGGACAAAGTAGAGGAGCGCGTATCCGGCCTTTGAGGCCCCGCGTCTTTCGAGCCCCCTCATGGGAGTGAAGGAAAGACCGATCCCCAGGGCGGTGGCGATGATGATCGGCCAGGCCCTCACCGTCAGAATCCCTTCAATTTCCGGCAGGAATCCCGCGAGACCAAGAGAAAGCATTGTTCCCGCGACAGCCAGCGCGGCCATGAAAGCGCCATGTCTGACTGTAAGGGGGAGCTTCTGCTGTTCCACCTCCAGGTGTTTCCGCGTCAGTTTCTCAACGACCGAGACGTCAGCCTTATTCCATTTATCAAAGGCGCTCTGGTATCTCGCAAGCACGATGAGCAGAAACAGCCACGTATAGGGACAGATGGTGTCCACGACAACCATGGGCAGGAAGATTTCCTGGGGCACGCCGATGGCCTCCTTCACGGCGATCATGTTGGCACTGCCCCCGATCCAGGAACCCGAGAGGGCGCCGAATCCCATCCAGAAATCAGGAGAAGGGAGCCAGGGTTTGAAGATGAGGAAAATGACAGGCCCCCCGAGAACGATTCCGAGACTCCCGGCGAGCATGACCGCCAGTGCCGGCTTTCCCAGTTTCACGATCGCTGCAACATCGGATGAAAGAAGCAGGAGGACGAGGCTGCCCGGAAGACCGTACCGGGTGATCACGCCGTAGACGGCGGTCTCGCTCTCCCCGGGGATCACGCCGAAGGTATTGGCCAGCATGGGAACGAAATAGATCCAGAACATGACGGGAAGGTACCGGAAGACCTTTTCCGTGTAACGGTACGCGGCCAGAAAGAGGAGGGTTCCCTCGATCAGCAGGAGGACTGAAACGATGCCGGCGGGACTGTGGATCATGATCTCCTCCATCAGGCTGTTGCCCTTCGGCAAGCTCAGGATGCGCCCACCCTTCGACTGGCTCAGGGTGACAAAAAAAATGTCATGGTGAGCCCTTCGGCAAGCTCAGGACAAACAGCTCAGGGTGACAAAAAAAGATGTCATGGTGAGCCCTTCGGCGAGCTCAGGACAGGCTCTGGCGAACCATGAACATTTTTGAACAGCCTGCGTTAACAGGAGTTTTTCAACAACCCATTATAAAGGGGTTACTTCCCGCGGAAGAAAAAGTACAGGATCAGACTCAGGATGATGCTGACGACAATACCGGTGACGATGGGAAAGTAGAATGTAACGTTCTTGCCCCTGTACAGAATGTCTCCGGGAAGGCGCCCGAACCAGGGAATCTTGCCGCCCAGAAGAAACAGGACGCCCACCGCGGCCAGGATCAGGCCGATGATGATCAGCATCCTGCCGAAATGAAAGAATTCGTTCATTTCAACCCCTCATCCCTTTCCAGGCCCGGCCCATTGAAAAGGCCTGTCCCGATCGAAGTCGGGACTCAGTGTCCGCTCATCCACTTCCTGAGTATAGATTTCTTCAAAACCCATGTCCAGAGCCTTGTTGACAATTTCTTCATATTCCCCGCGGGTAACGCGCCTGCCCAGCAATGGATGATCCTTCACGGGGGGCGTCGGCGTGTACTGGGACATGAGACTGAGCGGAAGATGGATGGAAAGATGTTTCCTGATCAGCCGGAGGACTTCCAGAGAGTTTTCCCTCTTCCCCGGCAACACCAGGTGGCGGACGATGATGCCCTTCACGGCGATCCCGCCTTCCGTCACCAGGGAGTCCCCCGCCTGCCTCATCATCTCCTTGAGAGATTCCAGCGCCCAGCGGGGATAATCCCCCACTCGCGACAGTTCAAGGGCGTCTTCCTCTCTCCCGTACTTGAAGTCCGGCAGGTACACGTCCACCACGCCCTCGAGGAGCCTGATCATGTCGGGATTTTCGTAACCGCCGCAGTTGTACACCAATGGAATATCGAGCCCTGCTTCACGGGCTTCGAAAACAGCCTCGATGATGCGGGGCAGCTGGGGGGTGGGCGTCACCGCCTCAATGTTGTGGCACCCGCCCTTTCGCAAATCCAGCATGGTCCGGGACAGGTCTCCTGTCCTGATACGCTTTCCCCGCAGGACGTGGCTGATCTGATAGTTCTGACAGTAGCAGCATCCCAGATTGCAGGAGGAGAAGAAGACGGTCCCCGCGCCCCGGTCGCCGGAAATCGGCGGCTCTTCTCCGTGATGGGGAAGCGAGTGGCTCACGAGGATCTCGTTGGCCAGGCCGCAGAATCCTCTTTCACCGGCGGTCCGGTCAACCCGGCATTTCCTGGGACAGAGGACGCAGCGTTTCATGGCCGCATTCAGAAGGGCAAGCCGCGCTCCGGGACTTTCCGGGCTTTCCGCCATCTCTAGAGCCTCCCCAGGACCTCTCGGATCTTCCCGTTCTCCATAACCTCCAGAAACTGCTCGCCGAGAGGAGCGCAAAGCTCCACCGCCCTGCGCCAGTTTGTCACCCGGGTCGCGGGATCATCGATGAAGAGAAGAAAATCTTCACGGTCCGGAACCCTGCCGCCGGGCAATCTCCCGGCGAAACTCTCCGACGGATAGACCATCAGGACATTCTCCAGGATCGGCTCGGGCGGCCGCCGTAATTTAAGTCTCTTGTCGAGCCAGCCCGGCACAACACGCTCCTGGTGATTGAAAAAGAGGGTTATTTCCCCCTCCCTGCCCGTGTATTCATGATTGAGGTGATAATCGAAGAGCCCGCCGTCCCTGTAAATCCCCACGGGGGCACCGTAGATGTCCTTCAATCCCGCTATGACGAGAGGGATCGATCCCGAGGCGAGGATGGCGGCCTTGAAATTGGTGATATTGAGCGGAATCGCCCTGCCTTTGAAGCCAGGCTGAAGACAGAAGCGGGGCGGCAAGGGACCGTAATAAAAAACCACCCTTTCAAACAGCCACTGGATATAGTCGGGATTCATGGCGTTCAAGACCCAGGCCGCCCCTATGCCCATCTGCTGAATCCATTTTGTCTCGGAGGCGGCAATATTCTTTGCCCGGGCCGTTGTCACGGCCAGCCGGTATTTCTTATTGGTCAGGGCGAAGGGGATCGCGTCCTGTTCAATATAGGTGTCAATGATCTCGCTCATGGATTCCAAGAGGGACTGGGGCGTATCACCGCGCTTGTAAGAAGAGTTTTTCAGGTAAAGTTCCATGAACGTCCGGTAACTTCGAACAGGCTCCGGCTGAGGCCAGGCCGCAAACCGCCAGGCTCCCGACGATGTCCCCGATAGAAGCACGGGCTTCTTTCGCCCCAGGACGCCGCTCTCCAGCAGAGCCAGATCGAAGCCGCTCGCCGCGAGCCACCTGGGCCCGCCCGCGGGGGCGACGTAGGCTGCGATACTGTCGAAGTCAAAACCGCCGTTCATGATGATGTCATAGGCTTTGCGGCCCGCTTTTATGCAAAGATCGCTCATCTCCATCCCTTCCGCTTCATGAGGATTCAGCCGGTGCATCGTGATTAAAAAAGTGCCCATATCTAACAGAGATCAGGAAACTAAGCAAGAGGCGGAAGCAGAAATTTAATCATCTTGACACAACTCCGCGGCTTCGGTATGAACAGAGGCAAAGGGCATCCGATTCACTAAAGTATGAAAAGAGAGGGCGCACCATGACGATCAAAAATCAGGTCCTGGAAATCGCCAGGGAGGCGAGAGCAGCGTCTTACATTCTGGCCCGTGTTTCCACATCGCTCAAGAACAAGGCCCTCCTCAGAATGGCCGAAGAACTGGTCCGTGAGACCCGAAACCTGATCGCGGAAAACGCCAGAGACATTAAGGACGCCCGGCGCAAAGGCCTGTCCGCCGCCATGATCGACCGTCTGACGCTCAAAAAGGCCACCGTTGAAGGCATCGCAAAAGGACTTGAAGAGGTCGCCGCCCTCCCCGACCCTGTCGGTAAAGTGACCTCCATGTGGCGGAGACCCAACGGCCTCCTGGTGGGACGAATGAGAATTCCTCTCGGCGTGATAGGGATCATCTATGAATCGAGGCCCAACGTCACGGCCGACGCGGCTGCGCTCTGCCTCAAGTCGGGAAACGCCGTCATCCTGAGAGGGGGATCCGAAGCGATCCACTCGAACCGCGCCATCGCGACTATTCTCCGGCGGGTTCTGAAAGAAGTCGGGATTCCCGAATCGGCCATCCAGATCATCCCCATGACCGACCGTGAAGCCGTCCATGAGATGCTTCAGCTCGAAGAGTACATCGATCTCATCATACCGCGGGGCGGGGAGGATCTCATCCGGGCCGTCGTCCAGGCTTCCAGGATCCCCGTGATCAAGCATTACAAGGGCGTCTGTCATATCTTCGTCGACGCCGGCGCCGACACGGACATGGCCCTGACGATCTGCATGAACGCCAAGGTCCAGAGGCCCGGGGTGTGCAACGCCATGGAAACGCTGCTCGTACATAAGGACACGGCGAAGACCTTCCTCCCGCTCATGGCAGAAAAATACCGGGAAGCGGGCGTCGTCCTGAGGGGCTGCAAGAAAACACGGAAAATATTGCCTGACGCGGAACCGGCAGCGGAAGAGGACTGGTACAGAGAATACCTGGATCTCATTCTCGCCGTCCGCGTCGTCGACGGCCTCGACGAGGCCATCCGGCACATCGAAAAATACGGCTCCCTCCACACGGAGGCGATCATCACGCGGGACTACGCCAACGCGCAACGATTCCTGAATGAGGTTCAATCATCCACGGTTCTGGTGAACGCCTCCACGCGCTTCAGCGACGGTTTTGAGCTCGGACTGGGCGCCGAAATCGGCATCAGCACAACCAAACTCCACGCCTTCGGTCCCATGGGCGTGGAAGAGCTGACCACGACCAAATTCATCATTTACGGCGACGGACAGATCCGCTCATGAAATGGGGACTTCTGGGAGGAACCTTCGATCCGATTCATCTCGGGCACCTGCGGTGCGCCGAGGAGATCCGGGAAAGCTTCGGCCTGGAGAAAGTCCTCTTTGTTCCCGCCGCTCGCCCTCCTCTCAAGAGAACCAACGTCACCCCTTTTCCGGACCGCCTGAAAATGATCGAGCTGGCGATCAGGGGAAATCCGGCCTTTGAGGTCTCCGCCGTGGAAGGCCGCCGGAAAGGCCGATCCTATTCCATTGACACGGTCCGGCATTTTCTCGATCTCCGCGGAAAGGCCCGGGAGCTTTTCTTTATCCTGGGACAGGATGCCTTTCAGGATATCCGGCTCTGGAAGGATTGGGAGGAACTGCTCTCTCTCTGTCACTTCGTGGTCATGACCCGGCCTGGTTACGGGAAAAAAGAGGACCTGCGCGGCATTTTTTCGTCCGCCCTTGCCGCCCGTTACCGGTACGTGCAGAGTAGAAAGGCCTTTCGCGGTCCGGCGGGAACCTTTATCTTTTTCCGCTCCGTCACCTTTCTGGACATCTCTTCCACGGAGATCAGGAAACGCCTCGCCAGAGGAAAATCCGTGCGCTACCTTATCCCACGACGGGTCATCGATTACATCTTCAAGAAATCACTCTATCAGACAGAACCCATGTACAACATCTTCATTTAGCATGATATGGAGGTATTTTTATCCTTGACGCGTGTTGGCCTCTCCCCTATACTTGCGCGGCTTCAAGGCTATAGGGGCAAGGAACAAGATACGAAGTTGAGAAGTTGAGAAGTTGAGAAGTTGAGAAGATGTGAAAAAAAAGCTTTACACTTTACGCCTGACGCTTCACGCCTTACGCGTTAATTAATGCCCTTTGCCTTTTGCCCTTTGCCTTTAGCCTATTTTAATTGAACTTAACTGGAGGTTGTAATGGAAAAGAAATGGCAGATTTGTGCAATCATCATCGCGGTGCTGATCATCATCGCGCTTTACTGGACGCGTTTTCAGGTCGTACCGGCAAACTACGCCTACGCACCCGCCTTCTATAAAATAAACCGGTTCTCAGGCGACGTGACCCTCGTGGTGGGAAAAGAGTTCGTTTCCGTTGAGAAGGCAGATGAGCGCGCGCCCAGACCTGCAACGCCGGTGCCGGCTCCCGGACCGTCACCCGCGCCCGCCCCGGCCCCGGGCAAGTAACGTCCTTTTTTAATGGCCGTTTCTCTGGACGGGTCTATGGTCATCGACATGAATAAGCTGGCATCGGGTAGGGGCGCCTTCAGGCGCCCAGGGAGGCTGAAGCCTCCCCTACCCCCTTTATAGTTTCTTTATTTTGTCGTTACCAGGATAGGACGTCGCGGAGAAAGCGCCCTGTCAGGGATTCTTCCGCCCGGGACACCTCTTCAGGGGTACCGGAGGCGACGATTTGTCCGCCTCCGGGCCCTCCTTCGGGACCCAGATCAATGATGTGATCCGCCGATTTTATGATGTCCAGGTTGTGTTCGATCATAACCACCGTGTTCCCCATATCCACAAGTCTCAGGAGAACGTCGAGGAGTTTCTGAACGTCCGCGAAGTGAAGCCCGATGGTGGGTTCATCCAGGATGTAAAGGGTGTTCCCTTTCACCCGCTTCCCCAATTCCCTCGCCAGTTTTATTCTCTGGGCTTCTCCCCCCGAAAGGGTCGTGGCGGGCTGGCCGAGCCTGATATAGCCGAGCCCCACATCATTGAGAAGAATGAGCTTTGACCTGATCGCCGGCACGTTCTCAAAAAAGGGCAGCGCCTGGCTCACGGTCATGTCCAACACATCGGCAATGCTTTTCCCCTTGTAAAGGATCTCCAGCGTATCGCGGTTGAAGCGCTTTCCGTGGCAGACATCGCAGGTGATGTAGACATCGGGGAGAAAATGCATTTCGATCCGGATCAAACCGTCACCCTTGCAGGCTTCGCATCTCCCGCCCTTCACGTTGAAGCTGAAGCGGCCCGACTTGTATCCCCTGATTCTTGAATCGGGAAGCTGGGTGAAGAGATCGCGGATTGTATTGAAGGCGCCGGTATAGGTGGCGGGGTTGGATCGCGGGGTCCGCCCGATGGGCTGCTGATCCATGACAATGACCCGTTCGATACCCCCCAGGTCCCTGATCTTCCTGATCCTGCCGGCCCGTCCGCGATATCGGTAGAACTTTCTTGCGAGAATCTTGAAGAGGGTCTCGATGACCATGCTGCTCTTGCCCGAACCCGACACCCCTGTCACGCAGGTCAAAATCCCCGTGGGTATCCGGATGTCGATGTCTTTCAAATTATTCTCCGAGGCGCCCTCCAGAATGATATGGCGGCCGGAGACGGCCCGGCGACTGGAAGGAACGGGGATCTTCAGCCTTCCCGACAGGTATCCTCCCGTCAAGGATTCCGGGGCCTCACATATTTCTGCCGGTGTCCCCTGAAAAATGATTTCTCCCCCGTTCAGGCCGGCTCCCGGTCCCATGTCTATGATGGAATCGGACGACCGCATCATATCCGCGTCGTGCTCCACCACGAGAACGGTATTCCCCATGTCGCGCAGGCGTTTCAGGGTTGAAATCAGCCGCGCGTTGTCCCGGGGGTGAAGGCCCACGGTGGGCTCGTCAAGAACATAGAGAACGCCGACCAGTCCCGATCCGATCTGCGTGGCCAGCCTGATCCGCTGCCACTCCCCGCCGGACAGGGTGCCCGATGACCTCTCAAGACCGAGATAATCCATGCCCACGTCCAGGAGAAACCGGAGCCTCTCCTTGATCTCTTTCAGAATGCTCTGAGAGATGAGCGTTTCCTGTTCCGTCAGCGCCAGGGTTTCAAAGAATCTCATGGATTCACTGATGGGCATGCGGCTCACGGCATGGATGTTTTTGCCTCCCACGGTGACCGCCAGGCTCTCTTTTTTCAGCCGGGCGCCCTGGCAGGACGGGCATTCCCTGACGTTCATGTATCGGGCCAGTTCGGTCCGGGCGTCGCTGGAGTTCGTCTCGCGGAAACGCCGGTCAAGGTTCTTGATCACTCCCTCGAAAGGCTTGCTGTAAAAATACCTGCGGCCTTCCCGGTCGAAATAGAACTGGATCTCATCTTCGCCGGACCCGTAAAGGAGGACACGCCGTATGTCTTCCGGTATTTGATTAAAAGGGACATTGATGTCAAAGCCGTAGTGTTTTGAAAGGGCCTCGAGAAGCTGGTAAAAATGAACGGAGTTTCTTTTCTCCCAGGGAACGATCGCCCCCTCCCGTATGGACAGTCCGGGGTCCGGAACCACGAGGTCCTCATCGAAGTATATCCGGGTGCCGAGTCCGCCGCAGTCCGGGCAGGCCCCGTAAGGGCTGTTGAAAGAAAACAGCCTCGGTTCCAGTTCGGAAAAGCTGATGCCGCACTTCGGGCAGGCATAACGCTCGCTGAAGACCCGCTCTTCTCCGTTCACCTCGATCCTCACGAGACCTTCGGAAAGAGAGAGGGCGATCTCCAGAGAATCCCGAAGACGCTTGCCGATGCCCTCCTTCACGATCAGTCGGTCCACGACAACGTCGATCGTGTGCCGCTTCTTTTTGTCCAGAACGATGTCCTCGGCCAGGTCGCGCAATTCGCCGTCCACGCGGACCCTGACGAATCCGTCCTTCCTCAGCTTTTTCAGTTCCTTCTGAAATTCCCCCTTCTTCCCCATGACCACGGGAGCCAGGACATTCACTTTCGTCGACCCGGGGAATTCGAGAATGTGATCCACCATCGCTTCAACGGTCTGGGGCTTGATCACTCTGCCGCACTGATGGCAATGGGGAATACCGATCCTCGCGTAAAGGAGCCTCAGGTAATCGTAGATTTCCGTCACGGTCCCGACGGTGGAGCGGGGGTTCTGGCTTGGCGGCCTCTGCTCGATGGCAATGGCGGGCGACAGGCCCTCGATGGATTCGACCTCCGGCTTATCCATCTGGCCGATGAACTGGCGGGCATAGGTGGAAAGCGATTCCACGTACCGTCTCTGACCCTCGGCGAATATGGTGTCAAAGGCCAGAGAGGATTTCCCGGAGCCGCTCACCCCTGTCATCACGACAAATTGATCTCTGGGTATATCGACATGAATATGCTTGAGGTTGTGCTGCGACGCACCCCTGATTTTTATGTATTCCATTCCTTACAACCGGACATCGACATAGGACTTCTTTCTCAACTCCTGTATCCAGTCCTGAAGCTTTTTCTCCATCTTTTCGTTTGTAATTTCTTCCTTGATCTCTTCCCGCACGACGGCAAGCGACTTGATCCCCTTGCCTCTCCTGTCGGTGATCTTGAGGATATGAAACCCGATGGCCGATTCGATCACGGGACTCAACTCATTTTCCTTCAGCTTGAAGGCCGCCTCGTCCACAACAGGAAGCAGGGTCCCCTTTTCCACGAAGCCCAGATCACCGCCCGTCTGCGCTGCCGGTCCCTGGGAAAACCGGGCGGCCATCAACCCGAAGGACTCCCCGCTCTTCAATTTGCCTAAAATCGTTTCGGCTTCCGCCCTGAGCTTGTCCCGTGTCTCTTCATCGGCATCTTTCGGGAGAGCCAGAAGGATCTGCTGAAGCCTGACGGCTTCCTTTCCCTCATAAATATCCCTGTTCTTGCTGTAATAATTTCCAATCTCTTCATCGCTCACGGAAATCTTGGACCTTACCTCCTTCGTAGCCAGTCTCATCTTCATGAGATGGCCCCTCATCTCCTCCTTGTACGCCTCAAAAGTACTACCTTCCTTGAGGAGCGCAGCCTTGAGGTCATCCAGCTTCATCCTCCTCCTTGTCAACATGTCATTGAGCGATCCCATGACGTCGTCTTCCTTGACGACGATGCCCGACTTCTTCGCCTCCTGCTCGACCAGCATGTCATCGACCATCCGGCTCATGATCACCGTGCGGGCCTCCGCTGTAATCTTTTCTCTGTCTTCTTTCCTGGAAGACTGGGCGATCCTGTCCACGTACGCGCTGACCATCCTGTTCAGTTCGTAAAGGGTGATCACGTCATTGTTGACCACTGCAACGATTCGGTCTTCCGTCTGGGCCTGAATATCCCCCGTCCCGCATATCAACATCAGGCCCGCAAGAATAAGCGTCATTGTTTTCTTCATCATTCTTCCCCGATTCTTTCAGAGTTTCACCGGCTTATTTTCGTGCCGGCTGATTCTTCCGTCCACCGGTCTTCGATAGCACGGACTCGTTTATTTTTATGACGGCCCCGGCCCTCAGCCGCCCCAGCCATTCAGTGTACGCCCGCTCCTCTTTTTCCCTTTTCAGTTTCGCCCTGACCTTCTCCCTTGCCTTGGCGGACAAGACCTCGCCGCCCTTTTCTTTTTCCAGGACTTTTATGATATGGTACCCGTAAGGTGTCTCCACAACCTTGCTGATCTTTCCCGGAGAAAGGGAAAAGGCAACCCTGTCCAGGGCTTCCGGCAAAACACCCCGGGAGAAGAAACCCATATCTTCCTCTTTTTCCGCTTCGGAGTCTGTCGATACTTCCTTTGCGACCTTGGCGAAATCCTCACCGTTATTAAGCCTTTCCAGGACGGCGTCGGCCTTCTCACGATCAGGAAGGAGAATCTGGCTTATGCGGACCCGTTCTTCCGATACGCCCTCTTTTGCGTGGCTTTTTATATAAGACAGGATCTCTTCATCCGTCACGGTGATGTGGGGGTTCACCTCCTGATGAATGAGCTTCTCCAGGATAACCCGCTTTCTCAGTTCTTCCTTCCATGTCCTGTAGCGGGACTCCCGTCCCTTGAAGAGCTCCTTGAACCCCTCTTCCGGATAGTCTTTTTCGATCTCTTCAATGCGTTTTTTCAATTCCCCGTCGCTCACGGAAATGCCGAGTTTATCGGCACGGTTGATCATGACCTTCTCATCGATGAACTCATTCAGGACATCCGCCTTCAAGAGCACCAGTTGTTTCTCATTGAGAGACGGCGCGTCCACCATGAGGGAGAGTTTCTTCTCCATCCTCTCATTGAAATCGGAGAGCGAAATTCCCACACCATCCACGGTGGCGACATTTTCTCTGCCTGAATTGCCAAGCCACTGGCAGCCCGCCGCCGCCAGCAGAACAAAAGCCGCAACAACCAGAAAGGTGTCTATAATATAAATTTCTTTTCTCAACTTTTCAACTTCCATAAAGCAGACACCGGGTATTACTTAACACGTGAGGCGTTTTTTGCGTCTTTTGCATTCATTTCGTTATCGCGTTCGTAGCGTTCGTTGCGTCAATTGTGTTCATTGTGTTCGTAGCGTTTGTTTTCGCATCTTCTCAACTTCGCATCTTCTTATCTTCGTTCTTCACCTCGACCCCTTGAACCCTTTGATCATCAATTCAGCAGTTCCTTCAGCAACCCCTTCGTTTCGCCAATGACCTCACCATGACTGAGGCCCGGAACGGGGAGGTGGAGCTTGAAATCCGGCGTGAACCTCATTCCCCTTGTTTTCGGGCGGACCAGCCCGACGATCTTTTCAGGGTTCAGGGCGCTGCTCCTGAAAAAGGAGATGGTGAGATTCTTTCCGTCGTAATCAATCCGCTTCGCCATCACCTGCGTGGCAAGGTTCCTGATGCGGATCACATCCAGGAGGTTGTCCGCCTGCGGAGGAACAAAACCGTAGCAATCGGTGAGCTCTTCTCTCAATTCCGCCAGGTCTTCCTCCGTCGACGCCATGGATATGCGTTTGTAGGTTACGAGCCGTCTGTGCATATCGGAGATATAATCTTCCGGAATAAAGGCCGGCAGACCGAGATGAATCTCGGGCCGGATTTTTTCTTCCTGCTCCGGCTTTTCACCCCTCAGTTCGCATATGGTGCTCTCAATGAGTTCAATGTACATCTCATAGCCCACGGCCGCAATGTGGCCGGACTGGGACACCCCCAAAATATTGCCCGAGCCCCGGATCTCCAGGTCATGAGAAGCAATGCTGAACCCGGATCCGGGTTCCGTAAGTTCCCTGACTACCTGAAGCCGCTTCCGGGCATCCGTCGAGAGCAGTGCGCCCTGCGGGATCAGGAGATAAGCGGCCGCCTCCTCCTTCGATCTCCCCACTCTTCCCCTGAGCTGGTAAAGCTGCGACAGGCCGAAACGGTCCGCACGGTTTATGATGATGGTATTGGCCGTTGGAATATCGATGCCCGACCCGATGATTGTCGTGCACACAAGGACATTGTAATCCTGCCGGACGAACTTCACCATTACATCTTCCAGTTCTCTGCCCTTCATGCGCCCGTGGGCCACGATAATCCGGGCTTCCGGAACCAGCCGCTCCAGATATCCCGCCATTCTGTAAATGGATTGAATTCTATCATGAACAAAGAAAACCTGTCCATTCCTCTCCAGCTCCTGCCGGATTCCCTTCTGAATGGCCTCTTCCTCAAATTCCAGCACATGGGTTCGGATCGAACGCCGGTCCTGAGGCGGCGTGTTGATCACGGAAAGGTCGCGGATCCCCACCAGAGACAACTGAAGCGTCCTTGGAATCGGCGTCGCCGTCAGGGTCAGGACATCCACGAGCGTTCGCAGATGCTTGAGCTTTTCCTTGTGGCTCACGCCGAAGCGCTGTTCCTCGTCGACCACGACGAGACCCAGATCCTTGAATGCGACGTCCTTCTGGAGAAGCCGGTGCGTCCCGATCACGATATCGACCAGGCCTTTCTGGAGATCCTCGGTGATTTTCTTTTGCTCGTTCTTCGTCTTGAAACGGTTCAGAACTTCGACACGCACGGGGTACTTCTCAAGCCTCCGCGAAAAGGTATGGAAGTGCTGTTCCGCCAGGATGGTCGTGGGCACGAGGACCGCCGCCTGCTTCCCGTCCATGACCGCCCGGAAGGCCGCCCGGATCGCGACTTCCGTTTTCCCGAATCCTGCGTCGCCGCAGATCAGCCTGTCCATGGGTTTGGAGTCGGCCATGTCAAAGTTCACGTCCTCGATGGCCCGGTTCTGGTCGGGCGTCTCCTCATATTCGAAAGAAGAAGAAAACTCATCATAGTGAGCGTCCGGCGGTGAGAAGGCGAGCCGCTCCAGGGACTCCCTGGCGGCGTAAAGGGAAACCAGTTCCCCGGCAATCTCCTCCACGGAGCGCTTGACCCGCTTCTTCACATTCTCCCAGGAGGTGCCGCCGAGCTTGTCCACCTTGGGAGGATGGCCGTCCGGGCCGATGTACCTCTGAATCTGGTCGAGCCGGTCGACGGGGATATACAGCTTATCGCCTTCCGAATATTCGAGAAGGAGAAAATCGTTCTCGATATCCCCGACCGTCAGTTTTTGCAGGCCCCGGTAAATGCCGATCCCGTGATCTGCGTGAACGACAAAGTCTCCCTCTTTGAGCTCGCCGAAGGATTTGAGAAAATAGCCCTCCCGGACCGGTCTCGCCCTTCTGGTCCGCGTCTTTTTCCCGAAGATTTCCTCGTCGCTGATGACCACCCACTTCAGGCGCGGGAAGTGGAATCCGCCCGAGATCTTTCCCTCCCGGAGGACGATCTGCCCCCGGCCGTTATGGCGGATGAGCTGGGAAAGAAAATCTCCGTTCCCCTGCCCCGCGGACAGGGCATAACCCTCCAAGAGATGGGCCATCTTCTGAATGTTTCCCTCGCCGCTGCAGAGAAGGCTCACCAGATTCCCCGTTGCAAGCCATTCCTTTATCTTTTCCATGACGGCCTTCAGAGGACCTTCATCTTTCTTGAAGCGGTCTCTTTCCTCCTTCAATCCCGACGGGATCTCCATCTGAAACCGGATCGTCCGGGAAGGGTCTTCATCTCCCCTCGAGATCTCAAGGTCCTGGAAATGAATTTTCTGGAAAGGCTCAAGCCCTTGAATCAGCTCTTCCTTTGAGAGGAGATAGGATCCCATGTCAAGATGAAACTTCCCATCGCTTTTCGCCTTGAAAAGGGAACGCTCCAGCTCCCGCTCTATTCTTTCCCCCTCCCGCTCCAGCGACATGGCGTCATCCAGGATGACGGTTCCGCCGGCAGGCATGCAGGAGAGCATATGGTGCATGGGCCGGCCAAAGAGGGGAAGGAATCGGGGATCCGGGGAGTGTGTATGGCCGTTATCCATCATGTCGATGACACGATCCCTCATGACACGGGAAAGATCGATCTCGTTCGTCCTGTTCCTCAGGTTTTTCAGGGCTTCCTTTTGCAGTTCGGGCGAAAGGATCAGCTCCCGCGCGGGGGAAAGGACAAAGTCGACCACTTCCCTGCTTGAACGCTGCGAGTCGGGATCAAAAACCTTGATGGACTCCACCTCGTCGCCGAGGAAGACCAGCCGGTGCGGAGAGAACTCCACGGGAGAAAAGATATCGATGACGTGTCCTCTGACGCTGTACTCGCCCTTTTCCTCCACGATGGCGGCCCGTCTGTATCCTCCCTGATCAAGTTTTTTCAGGAAGTCCTCCCGCTCCAGAAAATCGCCTATAGAGATGGTCCGGATGTAATCCCGGATCGCATCACCGGGAATCATCCTCTGAAGTAGAGCGCTCACGGGAACAATGACAAGGGCGGGTTTCTTCAGGATCAGATTCGAAAGAATCTCGATCCTTCTCACCTCTGTGTCTCTCTGGGAAGAAATGATATCCGATGCGAGGAGGTCCCATTGGGGATAGAGAAAGACCTCGCCGGTTTGAAGGAACAGGCCGGCATCGCGGAATACCTCTCCAGTCTCGCTCAACGTGGATGTCACGACCAGGACGGTCTTCCTGAAGCTCCGGTAAAGGATCGCGGCAAGGAGGGCTTTCGCCGATCCGCGGAGGCCGCAGATCTTGATGCTTTCCTCGCCCACGCGGACCCTCTCCAGCGCCTCACGAAAGGCGGGATCGGCCAGGACTATTTTATCTTCAATAACTTCTTTCATTCGAATAAATAAGGCACAAGGCAAAGGGCTAAAGGGTCAAGGGGGCTAAAAGGTTAAGAGTTTAAAAAGCTAAGAGGTTGAAAGGCTAACCTGTCATTCCGGGCTTGATCCGGAATCCAGTCTTTTCCTATCGCATCTTCCCATTTTCGCAACTTCTTATCTTCGTTCTTTTCCTTGACCCCTCGATCCCTTCGCCCGTATCCTGACGCCTGATGCCTGGGGTCTATATTTTAATCATCCCGCTCAGGGCTTTCCGGGCCGGCGCGCCGACCGCGTCAGGAACCTTGACCACATGCTTCATTTCCCTCAGGGAAGCCAGGATATCCTCCAGGGTGATGGACTTCATGGTCTCGCATATCAGCTTGTCGGAGGCGAGAATGAACGTTTTCCCTGGATTCTCTTTCCTCAAGGTATGAAGAATCCCCGCCTCCGTGCCGATGATGAGTTCTTTCGCGCCGGTCTCGCGGGCGTAACGGATGATCCCAGCCGTGCTCCCCACGAAATCGGCGAGGTCGATCACCTCGGTCGTGCATTCGGGGTGCACGGCCAGCTTCGCCCCGGGGTGGCGCTTCATCACGTCCTTCACCTGATCGGCCGCCAGAAAATGATGCACGGGACAATACCCGTTCCAGGGAATGACTTCCTTTTTCGTGAACCGGGCCGTGTATCTCGCGAGATTGCCGTCGGGAACCATGAGGACCTTCCCGGCTTCCAGGGAATTCACGACCTTCACCGCGTTTGCCGAGGTGCAGCAGATATCGCTCATGGCCTTGATCTCGGCCGATGAGTTCACATAAGTCACGACCGGGACTCCGGGATTTTCGGCCCTTGCCTTCGCCAGCTGCTGAGGCGTTATCATGTCCGCCAGAGGACAGCCCGCCTCGAGCCTGGGAAGAAGCACTGTCTTATCAGGGGATAAAATGGAGGCACTCTCCGCCATGAAATGGACGCCGGCGAAAACAATCACCGCGGCATCCGTCTTTGCCGCCTCGATGCTGAGCGCGAGAGAGTCCCCGAGAAAATCGGCAATATCCTGAATCTCCTCCCGCTGGTAATAGTGGGCAAGGAGGATGGCTTCGCGCTCGCGGAGGCTTTTTCTAACCTCTCGCTGAAGCTCTGAAACACTCATTTCGATGAACCTTCCTTCATGAAACTTAAATCCCCTTACGAAATCCCGGGGGCTTTTAACAATTGAATGTTATAGAGTATATTATGGGCCGCGATAATTCAAGCCCTATTCCCTTTTTATTGACAAGCCGGGAACTTTGGGATACTTTCACGCGGACTGAATGCACGGACGAACCTCTTTCCAATAAGAGAGCACCAGCCACTATCGCCCCACTTTCATTCATGATAGGTATTTTTTTGATAACTCTAAACTCTGAACTCTGAACTTTTAAGTATGATCTCCGTAGACGAAGCCATTAATACGATCCTCGAATCCATCAACCCCCTGTCCCTGGAAAAGGTAAACCTTTTTGAGGCATTGGGCCGGGTCCTGGGTGAGGATATCATTTCCGGCCGCGACATCCCTCCCGGAGACAATTCGGCCATGGACGGCTATGCCCTCCGCGCCGCCGACACGCTTTTCGCGTCCCGCAAGAACCCCATAACGCTCCGTGTGATCGAGGACATCCCGGCCGGCCGCATGCCGAAAAAGAAAGTCAAGACCGGTGAAGCCTCGCGCATCATGACCGGCGCCCTGATCCCTGAAGGCGCCGACGCCGTCCTGAGGGTGGAAGACACGGAGAGCGCCGGAAAAACGGTGCGGATCTTCGCCGCCGTCGAGGCGGGAAAGGATGTCCGCCTGGCCGGGGAGGATGTGAAAAAGGGTGAGCGTGTTCTCTCCAGAGGGGATATCATCCGGCCCGCTGAAATCGGCATGATGGCCTCTCTCAGCCGGTCTTTCATCTATGCTTTCCAGAAACCCGTCGCGGCCATCCTCGCCACCGGGGACGAACTCGTGGATGTGGACGAGCCCGTTCCGCCGGGCAAGATCGTCACCAGCAACAGCTATGCCCTGGCGGCCCAGATCATGGAATGCGGCGGCATTCCCTTGCAGTTGGGCATCGCGAAAGACAACCGGGAAGACCTGGCCGCAAAATTCCAGGCTGCTCTGCGCGCCGACGTGATCATTTCCTCCGGTGGTGTCTCCGTGGGAGACTACGATCTCGTCAAGGACGTGATGAAGGAACTGGGAAGCAAAATGCAGTTCTGGAAAGTCGCCATGAGGCCGGGCAGGCCGCTCGCCTACGGGACCATCGGCGAAAAGCCCCTCTTCGGACTCCCCGGAAATCCCGTGTCCTCCATGGTCTCATTCGAGCAGTTCGTGAGGCCTACCCTTCTCAAGATGATGGGACACCGCAACCTCTTCCGCAAATCCGTCCAGGCGATCCTTATGGAGAACATTTCGAAGCAGAGCGGGTTTCGTGCTTTCCTGCGGGCACAGGTTATTTTCGAGAACGGCCGATACAAAGTCGCCACGACGGGCGAACAGGGTTCCGGGATGCTGAAATCCATGGTCCGGGCAAACAGCCTCATCATCCTTCCGGAAGAACTCACGCGTGCAGGAAAGGGAGACACCGTCACCGTGCAGCTCCTTGATCACTCCCTGGACACCTCACCCACCCCGGATTACCTCCACAGGTAAATTCTATCAGGCTGTTGAAAAACGCTCATCCCCGCTTGAGTTTATCCTGAGTAACTCGAAGGGCGGGGACGGCGTCTGCATGCTTCCCTCGTCCTTTCCCGTGTCAAGCACGGGACAGGCTTACTGCGATCCGCCTCTGGCGGAACACGTTTCCTCAGGACGTCGGGGGCCTTGCATCTAAACGTTTTTGAACAGCCTGCAAAATAGTTTGCTTTTCAACACCCTACTAAATGCTGAACCTTGAGCGGGGTATTTGGATAATGAATTGACACGACAGGCCGAATCTTGTATTCATAGCCCCTGCGGAAGTGCGCAGGTCACTGGTGGGCCTCCCGGACTTCAAATCCGGTGTGGGGCGCTAGAACCGTCCCGGGTGAGTTCGATTCTCATGCACTTCCGCCAAATGATTTCAATTGGTTATCTTGCATAGCTAATCTTCTTTTTTTTCACTAGCGGTCTTTTGGGGTTCTTGGTAAACGTTTTGGTAAACATTTTTCAGGAACCTCTCCATTTTGTCAGCGGCATTCAGAATGTCATCCTCATCGACAGTATTATAACGTTCAAACATTTCATACGTTGAATGGCCTGTGATTGCCATGATAACCGATTGATCAGCACCGGCCTTTCTCATGTTGGTATTATAGGTATGTCGGATATCATGGAAGATAAATCCACCCTTTATGAAACGACCATAAGGAATTCCCGCTAATTCGCAGGCCCGAGTAAGTGACGCCCTAAAATCTCTCTTGATAGGTTTCCCATTGTATAAAATTACATGCTTATCGTGAATTGCTTTTGGAATTTCATTCAACATTTTATATAGTTCGCTCAAAATAGGTATTTTTCTGGGTTCTTTATCCTTCGTATCGTCAGCCTCCAGTATTATGAGCCTTTTCTTAAGATCCACCTTATCCCACGTAAGTAACAGGATTTCTCCCTTTCGCATCCCTGTATAAAACGCAATTGCAAGTACAGGCTTCATGTGAACTGGCAGAAACGCCATCAATTTCTGGTATTCATCCGGGTTGAGAATCCTATCCCTCGCATTGGCACTTGGTTTTAGTAATTTTTTCACCTGTCTAAACGTCTCGAGAACATGACCACCAATCTTTTTATCATCGAATGCAGCATAAAGCATGGTCCTTGCGATGGATATTTCCATGTCTATAGTTGCGAGGGCTTTCCCATTCTTCTTCCTTTTAATTTGGTATGTTTTAAGGTCTTCCTTAGTTATACTATTAATTATTCTGTCTCCCAGTACGGCATTGAACTGACCAAGAGCGCCTTTTATGCGATCATACGAACCAATATTCTTTACACTTTCTAAATGCAAATACCAGTTTGTCAATTCTACAAAGGTCATCTTTGCTTCGGGAACGATATCAAATATGCGGTTTTCCCTTTTCTGGGACCGACGCTTTCCCTCGGCGTCTTTGGCCTCTTCAAGTGAATATCCTACTGCCTCACTTTTTTGCTTATCTCCTGGTAGCCTATAGAAAATCCAATACCTCACTCTTGTTGATCGCTTCGCTTTATCCAAATCCTCTCCACACTTGCACTTTTTATTCTTTCTGGACTGTTTCTTATGACACACAGGACATTCTGCTAAAATTGCCATTGATTTAGAACCCCCTTTGATACTAAGAATCCTTACCTTCGCTCTCAAATAGCACGTTTTACATAATGTTTTATATACATATATCATTATATAATGCTTCGTGCAAATTTTCCATTGCTTTTTTTCATGCTCTCAGATAATTATAAAACAATATGGCACGAAAAAATCTATCAACGAGAATAGAAAACGACTTGCAGAAAGAGGTCAAGAAGCTCGCCATTGACCTTGAGAAGCCTCTTAATGATCTGCTGGAAGAAGCCATATCGGACCTTTTAAAGAAGTACGACAAATCTAATCCCAAGAACAAATGAGTATCGTTACATCAGATTTAAATGCCGAAACTCGCACAGTCATTATTTTTCCGCATCTTTTCCATCGGGCATTTCATCGATGAAAGCATAAACCTTCCTTACATCAAACAAGACCCTCCTCCCGAAGCGGTTAGGCTTTATTGGAAAAGGATTAGCAGCCTTTGGCCCCAACCTATTTCTGATTGTTTTTGGGGATATTCCAAGAATCCTGGCTGCCTCATCAATAGATATTAACCGTGGTTCTAAATGACGCATACGCAACCTCTAACAAATCATTTCGCAATGCATTCTTTTCCGTCGCAACATAAACTTGCCGCTATCCCTAAATCTTTCGAGTTGATCCCTCTGGTTTTAGAAAGATGTATTGTAGATGTACTAAGTTTATATGATGTCTTGGATGGAAAAAAGGGACTAATAAGAATAGTTTAAAAATCTATTGTGAGGGGTTATTGATGATCGATGGTTAGTCTCTCTATAGTGGCAATTATCCGGCAGGCTTTCCTATAAGCTCTTTCAATTATCTTTAATTTTCTATCGTCCTCCTTGTTGTACGCTGGCGTACCGTGTGATGCCAGTTTCTCAATAGCAATTCGATTGAGGGATTTTCCTTCTATTTGATGCAACCTGTATACTTCCCAAATATCAACTTTGTTGCCTTTCACTCTTTGCTTTGACTTTTTAAACCAGTCATCCAGGATTTTATCAAATTCACCTTTGATCTGATCTTTCGAAAACATCGGATCAATCATAATGGCAAATCTTCTATCCAGGTGAGAGATAAATGTTTGTTCAATCAGTCCCAAATTAATAGTTCCATCTGGAAAAGCTATTTGAAGCCTACGCATAAATTCTTTCGGAATGAAATAATTAATCGGAGAGCGAAATTTTAACAGATCTTTTTCATCATAAGGTGTGGTTGGATCAATCGGAAATCTTAGGTGATATTTATAGCATAACTTCTTTGCTGCTTTAGATAAAATAAAATAGTCATCTACTTTTTTCATCTTAGCTCGGCTTCGACAGTCATAGGTAAA
>DFZO01000011.1 GCA_002383495.1 Syntrophaceae bacterium UBA4054
GCGAAGCTCATTCATCAGCGCTGCACCATTCATAAGGACCGCAATATCCAGAGTCACCTTGCCAAGCGATACCGCAAGATGGCGTACAGGCGTTTCAAGACGGCCCTGGAGCAGAATTCCTATGAGGATGCCAGGCAGATGCTTATGGATTTTGAAAAATGGCTCCGGAGCATCAACGAGTCAGCGGCTGATTCCCTGCATGAAGCCATGACGGAAATCCTCACCCTTCACCGTTTGAAGGTGCCGGCCTTGTTGAGAAAGACCCTGACATCGACCAATCCCATAGAGAACATGTTCTCGACGGTCAGGGATTGCGAGATAAACATTAAGAGATACAGGGGCAGCGCCATGTCCCAGCGATGGCTTGCAGCGGTTCTTCTCCACTGCGAAAAAGGATTCAGGCGGATCAAAGGCTATATGGATATTCCAAAACTGATCGAGTCCATCGAGAGGTATTACGACGATCAGGCGTCGATTGCTGCATGAGATTACAAGATGGGAGCCACGATAGTTTCAACTAAAAAATTGACATCTCCAAAATAGCGGAACGCGGGATCCGATATATAATCCTTAACATTTTGGGGGTCAGGTCCTGCAATAACACATTCCGAATGTGTTATTTTCCTGAAACTTCTTGTAAATTTCTTCCTTATCCAACCGGAATTCTCCCGGGGATGTTTTCTTTTTTAATCCGGATTTCTATCACCGGGGGATTGACATCGAAATGCGTTGCGACTTCATTGGAGATATAAGACCAGATATCTTCCGGGATGGTTGCAAATTTTTTAAAGGTCGCTTGATATTTGAACGTCACTGCAGAACATACTCTTTCCAGTTCTTCCGTCGGAACCAATAGATGCCCGGCGAACCATTCGCCTTGAGTTTCAAACCAGCTGATATCGTCCTTCGGCACAGATAGCCGCCAGCATACATACTCGTCAGGAGACTGAAACGGAAGATCGTCGTAGCATGTCTGATGCAGAACGTAATGCCCCAACTCATGAGCGAGGGTGTAACGATATTTTTCATTGAACTGATGGTACTGAACTTCATCAACATAAATGGTCGAGCGGTCACGACTGAGAAACCCATTCAACCCATGGTCTTTATATAGTCTCGGGAAGGGGAAAATATTAAGACCCAATTTCAATTCAATGATTTCTTCGATTGGAATAGGTATTTCTAAAGACGAGTGGTACTCGCAAAGAAATTCGCGAGCCTTTCTTCCCACATCGGAATAAGTGAGATAGGGGACATCAAACATCAGCGCAATTCCCGCTTAATGGCTTTTATCAGTTTCTCCAGGTCCTCCTCATCAAGGTTTTTGTCTCTCACCGTACGAAAGAGAACAGGAAGCGCATTCATCACTTCGTCATTCGATACAATATCCGGAGGCAGCTTTCCGGCGCTCGTCACCGCCAGATCGCAGAAAACCAGCCATTCCTCAGTTCCCTCTTTTATGCCAAGCGCGGCACCGTATTTCAGCAGCAGTTCTTTGGATTGCGGCGGGGGGAAAAGACCTCTCTCAATCTTGCTGATATTGCCGGGATCAAAACCATTGACGCGGCAGAATTCCCTTAAGGTAAGCCCCCTTTCCATTCTTTTCTGTTTGAAATAGTTACCAAATGTCTTAGCGAAAACCATATCAATCACCTCCCTTCTGTTGTATAAAACAGCACAACACGCAGGTTGTGTCAACAGAAAAGTGGGAAATACAAGTTTCCAGGGGTTCAAGTCCTTAAAAAGATCTGGCTTCCCGATCGTGTTCTGAATGAGAAGATGAATACCACCCTCACCCCGACCCTCTCCCGTTCCGCCAGAGGCGGACTTGCAGCAGGGCGAGGGAGTAACGATGGCAATCCCCGGCGGGCTCATCCTTCGACAGGATGACAGTGTGTGCAGCTCAGAAGGATGACAAAATAAACTTGATTTCGGCAGGCTTGTACACGCGAGCCGGGTGTCCGCGAAAGCGGACAGCGCAACCCAGGCTTAAAAGCTCATAGGGGAAATGTGTATTATTTTTATTGATCAAGCTGCGGGACTATCTCCTCGATCTGTTGCTTCAAATCGGGCAAACGCTCCTGAGTGACCTTCCATACGGTCTTCAGGTCAACACCCATGTAATCGTGGATGAGCACGTCCCGCATGCCGGCCATTTTACTCCAGGGAATGTCGGGGTTTTTCTTGCGGAATGACGGCGGTACTCGTTTAGTGGCTTCGCCGAGAACTTCAAGACTTCTGATTACTGCATTGATGGTTTTCTTGTCCGCTGTAAACATCTCATAAGACATGCCTCGGGTAAATTCTTCTATTTCGGCAATGGCTGTCAGGATGTCGGCCAGGTAATCTGCTATATCCCGTGCTTTAGACATATTCAACCTCAGCCAGGATACGTTTGCCGATGGCCGGCTTAAGAGCAGATGACATGACGAGATCGACCTTCGTCTGTAATCGGCTTTCGAGATATTCACGGAGGTCTAAAAACTCAAAGAGGTCGATATCACGACTGAAGGTAACGAGGATGTCGATGTCGCTTTTTTTTCTCTGCCGCTTCCGGACATAGGATCCAAAAAGTCCAAGCCGTTGAACTCCATAGCGGGATTCTATCTCCGGTTTACTTTTCTTGATGATGTCGATTATCTGTTTCTTATCCATAAAATCCTTTTTTAAATTCTTTTCTCAATGACTGGGCTGAGAATCTCCCTCACGTCTGGATGTGTATAATATAGAAGAATTTTCCGGTGGTCAAAGGGATTTCTCAAAAAATCAAATCTTCAAACTTGAAGTCTATTTTTCTGACACGGCCAGTATACTCAACGATTCCCGGGATCATCTTTGACGGCCAGCAAGTCGGCGGCCAGGCGGCGCGTCGGGGCGGAGAAGGCCTCTGCGAATTCTTTCAGCCGCGCGGAGTCCAGGGTATCGAGCTCCAGTTCATCGCGAAAAGGAATCGTCTTCCTCAAGTGAATCACATCCAGAAGCGCCTTTTCAGGCAGGGCCAGATTGTAGCCCGTCAGCGTCTCAAAACCGGTGAACAGTCGGGGAGAAATTCGGGAGAACTCGATGGTCACACCGTCGTACGTCAGGTTTCTCGTTTCACCGACCGCCGTGCCCAGGGTCAGAACAGTGCACACGACCGGCGCCTGCAGGAGAACCCCATGGCGGTTGAGCGCCCATTCGCAGGATACGTATGAGGGTGTCCGGAGGAAGCACCCCACCTCTTCGATGCCCGGCCGCTTTTCACGGAGGGCATTGATGTAAACTCCGCGCGCCACCCGTTCAACAAACCCCTTTGCAAGCGCCCGCGTGAGAAAGACATTGGCGTTGCCGGTGAATTTCCGGACATCAGCATGGCGGAACAGGGATGGGAGCTGTCTTAAGATCGTCACGGACATCACGGCAGCCGCACCCCCTTCTTTTTCAATTCGGAGAACAGCGACTGAACCGCTTCCAGAAAGGCGGCGTATCCATCCGCGCGATGGACGGCCAGAACCTCCGGGGGGAGAAAACGGGCGAGGTCCTGATCGATCGCCGCACGCAGTTCTTTCTTGCTGTTGGTTGACGGGACGGCAAAATAATCCATGTCCCGCCGGGCGATGAACGGCGCCCTGTACATGCGAAATTTTCTCTCCACGATCTCCTTATCCATGGAGGCCTTCAGAACAGACCGGAGATGCCAGACGTCAAACAGATCGCGTCCCTTCAAATAGCGGCGTTCCAGGAGGGAGCGCACCTTGTCCGAAAGAATCTCCGCCGGCGTTTCCGCCACCACAACGGCATGCGCGTGCGGCACGCGGAATTCTCCCGCGGCGATCAGATAAGAGACGGAGGGAAGCGCCGACAGGACGTGATTTTTCGACTCCGGCTTCGAGTCCCCGGCAATTCCCTCGAACTCAAGCTTCACGGAGATCTTCTCCCTGGAAGCCTCCGGTCGGAAGTCCACGAAGAATTTCAGGGCCTCGGCTCGGGCCGATTTCTCCTTCGCTGTCAGTGAGCCGACACCGAAGTGGGGCATCATCGTCTTTTCGGCGCCCGAAAACGTCTTTTTCAAATTTGCTCTGACGACTTCAGGGGCAAGGGGCGTCACAAAATCAAGGTCCTCCGAAAAACGGTTTCCCCCGTAGCACCACCGAATGGAGGTTCCGCCCTGAAAGATCAGGTCATGGCTTCCCGCCTGCAGGTAAAGTTGATGGAGGATAATCAACTGGGCAATCTCCGCCCGGCGGATGTATTTTTCACGATAAGTCTTCATAATCGTCTACGTTATAATACATAATTGTATTTTATTGTAAACAAAAAATTTGCTATGAGCAGCATGATGTAAATTTGCATTGCAATTTTACATCATCAGGGAGATTTTAAAGGTCTTACAATAACACCCTCACCCCGACCCTCTCCCGTAAAGGGCGAGGGGGCAGGGAGGAACATGGGGTCAAATCTTTCATCTTTAGGGAGGAACAGGGGGTCAAATCTTTCATCTTTAACGTCGAATGGTTCCCTTATTTCTTTTGTGCATTCAAAGCTGAAGGTCAACGGACTTTCACAGAAGTATTAACAAACCCGGATAGTTTACCTTCTTCTAACAAAATCACATTAAGTTCTTGACAAAGCATTTCCAATAATGCTAACGGAATGAACATTCATTCCTATCCGGTCCCTTATTTGAACTATGAAAAAATCAGACAAGCGTGACGATATCATTCGAGCGTCCCTGGAACTCATCGCGGAGCATGGTTTTCATGGAGCGCCGATGGCCATGATTGCCGAAAAAGCGGGAGTGGGGGCCGGGACGATTTACCGCTATTTCGAGAACAAAGACGTACTCATCAAGGCGCTGCATCGCGACGTGGAAGAAAAGCTTTTCGCCGTGCTCACGGAAGGTTACTCTGATGAAAAACCGATCAGAGAAAGGTTTATTTATCTCGGCACAATGCTGCTTAAATATCTTATCTCTCACCCTCTTTATTTTCGCTTTCTGGAACAGTATTACAATTCTCCCTATGGTGTGTCCCTGCGCAGGGACAAGATTATGCGAAAAGCCGATAACCGTGACATATTCACGGATCTTTTTGAACAGGGAACCGCCCGTCAGGTCATGAAAGATCTGCCTCTCCCCGTGCACGCCGCGCTGGCTTTCGGCCCCCTGATTGTCCTGGCCCGGGATCATACCCTCGGTTTGCTCGAATTGGATGACGCACTGATCATAAAAAGCGTAGAGGCGTGCTGGGACGGGATAAAGAGAAATGTGTAAGCTGATAAATTCAAATAAAAACACAGAGGTGTTCCATGCTGATCGGTAACCGGGCTAAAATTATGGCTGCCGCGGGGGTTCTTGCGGGATTTCTGATACTGGCGGGTTGTGGACAGCAACAGGCGAGCGGGAAGCCCCAGGGCACTCCCGAGGTCGCCGTAGCGACGATACAGCCGCAGCAGGTGGTGATAACGACCGAATTGTCCGGCCGGACCTCCGCCTATCGGATGGCGGATGTCAGGCCCCAGGTGAATGGCATCATCCAGAAGCGCCTCTTCACGGAAGGCGCCGATGTCAGAGCCGGTCAGGTTCTCTTTCGAATCGATGCCGCTCCCTTTCAGGCGGCCCTGGACAATGCCCGGGCCGCCCTCTCCAGATCGGAGGCCAATCTGGCAGCGGTCCGGCCGCGGGCCGAGCGCCTGCGGGAACTGGTGGCCGACAAGGCGGTCAGCCAGCAGGACTATGACGATGCGGCGGCCGCCCTGAAACAGGCTCAGGCGGATATCCGGTACTGGCAGGCCATGGTCGAGACAGCCCGGATCAACCTGGGATACACCTCCGTCAAGGCGCCCATCTCGGGTCGCATAGGGAGATCCAACGTCACCGAGGGTTCCTTGGCGACGGCGCAGCAACCCCTGGCCCTGGCGACGATTCAACAGCTGGACCCCATGTACGTGGATGTGCCTCAATCCTCGACGGAAGTGCTACGCTTGCAGCGCCGCCTGGAGGATGGCCGCATCAATCCCGGTGGAAAGAACCGAAACAGGGTGCGGCTCATCCTGGAAGACGGCACCCCATACCCCCGGGAGGGCGCACTGCAATTCCGCGACATCACCGTCGATCCGACGACAGGGTCGGTCATTCTCCGGGTTGTTTTCCCCAACCCGAAGGGCGTGCTGCTACCCGGCATGTTTGTCCGGGCGGTGGTGGAGGAAGGCGTCAATCCGAAGGCCTTCCTGATTCCTCAACAGGGCGTGTCGCGCGATTCCAAGGGCAATCCCTTCACGCTGATTGTGGACGGCCAGGGCAAGGTCGAGCAGCGCCCCCTCGTCCTCGATCGCGCCATGGGTGATAAATGGCTTGTTTCCTCGGGTCTGGCCCCCGGCGAGCGGGTGATCGTCGAAGGGGTGCAGAAGGCGAAGCCCGGCGCCGTCGTCAAGGTCGTTCCGTTTGCGGCCGGCGGGGAAACAAACAGGGGAGAAAATAAAGACGCGGCCCCGGCGCCTGCAAAAAAGAACTGACGGAGAGCCGCAATGTTATCGAAATATTTTCTGGATCGTCCTGTCTTCGCCTGGGTCATCGCCATCGTCATGATGGTCCTGGGCGGGCTTGCCATCTACAATCTTCCCATTTCCCAGTATCCGCCCATCGCCCCTCCATCCATCGCCATTGATTCCTTCTACTCGGGGGCCTCGGCGGAAACGGTGGAAAACAGCGTGACCCAGATCATCGAGCAGAAGATGACGGGTTTTGACGATATGCTGTATCTTTCCGGCACGAGCGATTCAGCCGGGGCCTCCCGGATCGAATTGACCTTCAAGCCGGGAACCGATCCGGACCTGGCCTGGGCAAAGGTGCAGAACAAGCTCCAGCTCGCCATGACGAGCCTGCCGGAGGCGGTTCAGAGCGCGGGGGTCATGGTCAGCAAAGCCACGCGGAATTACCTCATCATAGTGGGTCTGATCTCCGAAGACGGGAGCATGGACGGCAACGACCTCCGGGATTACGCCCAGTCCAACCTGGAAAAAGTCCTGGCCCGCGTTCCCGGCGTGGGCGAGGTCCAGAATTTCGGCACTCAGTACGCCATGCGGATCTGGCTCAACCCTGAGCGGCTCACCGATTACCGCCTGACCGTGGAGGACGTGATTCTGGCGCTCAAGACTTACAACGTGGAGGTGTCTGCCGGGCAGCTCGGCGGGGTGCCGGCGACAAAAGGCCAGCGCCTGAACGCCTCCATCATCGTCCAGAACCTCCTGAAGACCCCGGCAGAGTTCGCCGCCATTCCCGTCCGCACCAATCCCGACGGCTCCGTTGTCCGCATCCGGGACGTGGGACGGACGGAACTGGGAACCGAGGTCTATGATGTCCAGGGCTCTTACAACGGCAAACCCTCCGCGGGGTTGGCCATCCGTCAGGCCCCCGGCGCCAATGCCCTGGATACGGCCGACGCCGTGAAGAAGAAACTGGCGGAGATGAGCAGGCACTTTCCGCCCGGGATGAAGGTCGTGTATCCCTACGATACCACCCCCTTCGTCCGGGTGGCCATCCATGAGGTGGTCAAGACTCTCTTCGAGGCGGTTTTCTTGGTTTTTCTCGTCATGTGGCTTTTCCTGGGAAATCTGCGTGCCACCCTGGTCCCGACCATCGCCGTGCCGGTCGTGATTCTGGGAACCTTTGCCGTCCTGGGGGCGTTTGGTTTTTCCATCAATATGCTCACCATGTTCGCCATGGTGCTGGCCATCGGCCTCCTGGTGGACGACGCCATCGTGGTGGTGGAAAACGTGGAACGGATCATGAGAGAGGAGGGACTTTCCCCACGCGAAGCCACGGCCAAGTCCATGGTGCAGATCACCCCTGCCCTGATCGGCATCGGTCTCGTCCTCGCGGCGGTCTTCGGTCCCATGGCGTTTTTCCCCGGTTCGACGGGCGTCATTTACCGTCAGTTCTCCATCACCATAGCCGCTTCGATGCTCCTGTCGGTGGCCGTGGCCTTGATTCTGTCGCCCGTCCTTTGCGCATCCCTCCTCAAGCCGGAGGTCAAGGGGCATGGGGCGGCGGAAGGGGCGATCTGGTTCCTGCGCCCGTTTTTCCTGTGGTTCGACCGAAACTTCTTCCGGTTCCGGGACCTCTATGTGCGCCTCGCCGACCACGTCCTTTCCCGAAAAAGGCGTTACCTGGCGGTTTTCGTCGTCATCGTGGTTGCTCTTGGATTTCTTTTTATGCGCATGCCGACGAGCTACCTCCCGGACGAGGATCAGGGAATTCTCCTCGCCCAGATCCTCATGCCGACCGGCGCGACCCTGGAGCAGACCCAGGCCGTCGCCGACGAAGTCCAGCGCTATTATCAGGAGCACGAAAAAGAGGCTGTAGAATCCTGCATGACCATCGTCGGCATCGGCTTTTCAGGCCGGGCCCAGAACAACGGCATGGTGTTTGTGAAGTTGAAGGACTGGAACCTTCGGAATCGTCCGGATCTGCGGGTAAAGGCCATTGCCAGCCGGTCCATGAGAGCCTTTTCCGGCGAGATCCGCAATGCCCTGGTCTTCGCCTTCCCGCCCCCCGCCGTCGTCGAGATGGGCAATGCCCGTGGGGTGGATTTCCAGTTGGTGGACCGGGGCGGCCTCGGACACTTAGCCTTGATGAACGCCCGCAACCAGCTCCTCGGAATGGCGGCGAAAGACCAGCGGCTGGCGAATGTCCGGCCCAACGGCATGGAGGATGTGCCTGAGTTCCGGATAGATGTAGACTGGGAAAGGGCAGGCGCCATGGGACTTCCCATCGCCTCCATCCACAGCACGATCTCGGCGGCCTTCGGGGGTGCCTATGTCAACAATTTCATCCAGGGCGGCCGGGTGAAAAAGGTTTACGTTCAGGCCGACGCCCCCTATCGTATGCTGCCCGGGGATCTGGAAGATATGTATGTGCGCAATACGGCAGGGAAAATGACTCGCTTCGCCTCCTTTGCCACCACCCGCTGGACGACAGGTTCCCCCCGGCTGGAACGCTTCAACGGGTTCCCGTCCCTGAACATCTGGGGAGAACCGGCAGCTGGAAAAAGTTCCGGCGAGGCCATGCAGGCCATGGAAGATATAACGGCCAAACTGCCCCAGGGGATCGGTTTCGACTGGAGCGGGCTTTCCTACCAAGAGCGGATGGCCAAAGCTCAGGCGCCCCTGCTCTACGCCTTTTCCATTCTCGTCATCTTCCTGTGTCTGGCGGCGCTTTACGAAAGCTGGCCCATCCCCATCTCGATCCTCCTCGTCCTGCCCCTGGGGGCTATCGGGGGCATCATCGCCTCGAGTCTGCGGGGGATGCACAATGACGTCTATTTCCAGATCGGCCTGCTGACCACCCTGGGATTGACCACCAAGAATGCCATCCTTATTGTCCAGTTCGCCAAGGCCCGGGTGGAAGAAGGAAAAGGCCTCATCGAGGCGACGCTGGAGGGGGCGAAATTGCGCTTTCGTCCCATTGTCATGACGTCTCTGGCCTTCGGGTTCGGCGTCCTGCCTCTGGCCGTGAGCACCGGCGCAGGCGCCGGGGCCATGACGGCCATCGGCACCGGGGTATTGGGCGGGATGATCACCGGCACTGTCCTGGTGGTGATTTTCGCACCCCTCTTCTACGTGTTGATCGAAACGTTCTTCGGAAAAAAGAAACCGGGGGAAACAGCCGATCCGGGAGGCGCTAGGCCGTTCTTTCCGTTGATGAAAAAGCTTCTGGGAAAACGCGGGAAAGGTGAAGCTGCCGAAACGGATAACGCAAATCCATCAGGGGAGCAATGATATGCATAGATACCTGCTTATTCTGTTGATGGGCATTGCTCTCGGGCTGGGCGGCTGCACCCTGGCTCCGAAATACACGAGACCCGCCGCTCCCGTCCCCGCGGACTGGCCGAAGGGAGCGGCTTATCAGGAAACAAAAACAGCGACCGGTATTCCGACGGCCTCGGATCTGAAGTGGCAGGAATTCTTCACGGATGAAAAACTTCAGAAGATCATCGCGGCGGCCCTGAAAAACAACCGCGACCTGCGGCTTGCCGCCCTGAATGTTGAAAGGGCACGGGCCCTGTATGGGATCCAGCGCGCCGAGCTTCTGCCTGCTGTCAATGCCGTCGGCAGCGGGAGCAGGCAAAGGGTGCCGGCAGATCTTTCAACCACCGGGTCAGCGATGACCGCCGAACAATACAGCGTCAATCTCGGTATCAGTTCCTGGGAGATCGATTTCTTCGGCCGGATCCGCGGCCTGAAGGATCGGATGCTGGAGGAGTACCTCGCCACGGAGCAGGCCGGCCGCAGCGCGAGGATCCTGCTGGTTTCCGCTGTTGCCAACGCCTATCTCGCCCTTGCCGCGGACCGGGAAAACTTCAAGCTGGCAGAGTCTACCCTTGAAACCCAACAGGCAGCCTACCATTTGATCCGGCGACGCTGTGATGTCGGACTTGCGTCCGAACTGGATCTCAATCGAGCGCAAAGCCAGGTGGATGCGGCCAGGGGAGACGTCGCCCGCTACAAGCAACAGACGGCTCAGGATGAAAACGCTTTAAACCTTCTGGTCGGTTCTCCCGCACCGGACGAACTTTTGCCTGCGGAACTGGGCAGCGCCACCCCGCTCAGAGAGATTTCCACCGGCACACCCTCCGGGATTCTCCTGCGCCGGCCTGATATTCTGGCGGCGGAACATCGTCTCAAAGCTTCCAACGCCAATATCGGCGCCGCCCGGGCGGCCTTCTTTCCCCGCATTGCCCTGACGACCAACATAGGAACCGCAAGCTCAGAGCTGTCCGGTCTCTTCAAATCCGGATCGTATACGTGGAGTTTCGCCCCGCAGATCGTAATGCCGATTTTTGACGCCCGCACGTGGTCCGCTTATGATGCCACAAAAGTGGAAAGGGAAATCGCGCTGGCCCAATATGAGAAGGCCATCCAGACCGCTTTTCGGGAAGTGGCCGACGCCCTCGCCGTTCGGGGTACGGTGGACCAGCAGTTATCCGCTCAGCAATCTCTGGTCAAAGCCGTTGCCGAAACCTACCGCCTTTCGAATGCCCGCTATATGAAGGGAATGGACAGCTACCTTGGCGTCCTGGACGCGCAGCGTTCCCTGAACGCGGCACAACAGGGGCTGATCGTTCTCCGCCTGATCCGGCTGTCCAACCTGGTGACACTTTACAAGGTGTTGGGCGGGGGTCAGTAAAGGATGTACATCTCTTCAGTCCGCCCTGCACCTTCACCGACGATACGGTTTTGACGGTTGCCCTCGCGAGGATTTGAGGCTTAAAACTTAAAACATTTTATTTCGCGTCGATGGCTTGACAAACCATATGAAATAAATACAATGCAATCATGAAAACAAAGCTCGGGCGACAGGAAACACAAATGCTTGCCTACCTGCAGATGCGCAAGCGGCAAACGGTAAGGACGGGCGAGCTGACCGGACCTTTGCAATTGACCCGCGAGCAGGAACGGGAGTTGTTCCGCCGGATGTTTCGCGGAGGTCTGATCGCACGGGTGCGCCCCGGCCTGTATCTCGTGCCGGCGCAACTGCCTCTCGGCGGATCATGGAGTCCGGACGAGGTGCTCGCTCTGAACACCCTGATGGAGGACCGCGGAGGGAGTTATCAGATTTGCGGTCCGAACGCCTTGAACCGCTATGGGTTTGATGAACAGATGCCGACCCGGGTCTATGCCTATAATAATCGTATCTCCGGTGAGCGGACCATCGGGGCGGTCGCCTTGACCTTAATCAAGGTGGCCGACGAACGCCTCGGAGCCACGGAGAAAGTTCGGACTGCGGAAGGTTTGACGGCGGTGTATGCTTCGCGGGTTCGCACGCTGTTGGATGCCGTCTATGACTGGTCGCGGTTCAACAGTTTGCCGCGGGCCTATGGATGGATCCGAAAAGAATTGGCTGTGAAACGCGTCGGCGCATCCGAACTGGTCACGACGGCTTTGCGTTACGGCGACAAGGGAACCCTCAGGCGGATCGGCGCACTGCTGGAATTCGAAGGCGTGGAAGAGAAGCTGCTTCGAAAACTGGAGGGGGCCTTGATGCCGTCCACCGGCCTGATCCCCTGGATTCCCACGAATCCAAAGCGAGGAACGATCAACCGGCGCTGGGGAGTGGTGCTGAATGAGAAGGCCTGAGATTTTACCCTCCGTCCGCGCGCACGAAGATCCTGATTTGTTCCGCGAAGCTGTGAATTTCACGGCGGCGGAAACTAAATTTGCGCCCCGGCTCATCGAAAAAGATTACTTCTGTACCCTGCTTCTGGATTATCTGACATCGGCGGATGGTGCGATCGTATTCAAGGGCGGGACATGCCTGGCGAAGGTGCACGCCGGTTTCTATCGCCTCAGTGAGGATGTGGATTTTGCTATCCCCACGGCCATTGACGCGTCCCAATCCAAACGCCGTGCCCGGTCGGACGGAATAGATGATGGAATGGATACGGCCTGCCGGCATCGTGCTGGCGTATTTCCTTTCAGAATATCTTGGTGCTGACGCCGTATCCAAATTTCATATTCTGGGACCACCCGTGGTCATGGTTATGTCCGGAACAGTGGCCTTTGAATCTTTGATTTTTGGGGAAGTTGGTTCTGAGAAAATTGGTTATAAACCCGATCGTGCATATCAGATCCAATCCGGTTTGAATAATCTGGCAACAGCCGCAACGGCCCTGCTGGTTTTTATGCTGGATTGGGGGCGGTATGCGGACGCCGCCATTGTAACCGCAATGTTGATATTCTTTATTCTTTCGTCTGTAAACCATGCAGCGACGGCAATCAGGGAACACAATATGAAGCCCGTCAATTTGATGCGTCCGATCATGACTTTGTTATTGATAGGCATCCTGCTCCCTCCCATGTTCAAAGCACTTTATCAGTGAAGGGAAATACGAAAACGGGGAGACTTGCACATTGACAGTTGGAAGAAAATAAGGTTACTTATTATAAGTTAAGACCTGATCCCAATAAATACAGAGAGGTATGGGTCCGGGTATTAAAGTATTCAGGGCGGATGAGATGGCAAATGTATTTATATTTTCGATAGACGATGCAGCGGCAAAGGCAAGCTTCGGCATCACAATTGAGAAAGGCTATGAACTTGAAACCGTATTGCCAGTTATTCATGAGGAGATTCAGATTGAAAATTTAAGGCGTACTTACCCCGATGGAAAATGTTACGTTTGGGGGGTGCAGGAAAGGGGTGGCAACTTTTCAACCTGGGATATCATGGCTGAAGGTGATCTTGTCCTTGGCTATTACGATCGTTCAATCGTAGCCGCCGCCTATGTTTTGATGAAGATAAACAATCCGTTGCTGGCAGCCCAATTATGGAGCAAAAGTTTGGAAGGTCCATTCAGCCTGATGTGCTTTACGAGTGAACCCTATGCAGGTGAGGTTCCGATTGTCTCGCAGATGTTGAGATATCTCGACCTGAACTTCACGGGCTTCACAAAACTCGATTCAAAAAAGTGTGATAACATCATGAGTGACTATGGATCATTCGAAACATTTGTTCGACTTGGCTTGGGATATGATTTTCCTTTCAGCTTTCGCCATTCAGAATAAGTAATGGCTGTCTGAGAAGATGAGGGGGGCATGACCCCCACTCTCCATTGTCAATCCGTTCACAGCCGATTCACTATGGTTATTGCATGCGCGCTGTCGCAGCCTTCCTCAAGTTGATCTTTGCTCTTCTCGCGCTGCTCATGGGAATTTCGATTATCCTGTGGGTGTGCTACAATGAATTTATTCAAAGACTTCCGGAATATGAGAGGCCTCCTTTTCTGGGCACATTCGGCATCGCGCCGGTGATGATTGCCGTTGGTTTTTATTGGGCGAGAGGCGCATGGAATGAACTCCGGAAAAAACAGCATAAAGAATAGCAGGGTCGGTATCGGACCCCGTGGTTTGGGAGATCGCATGTTAAGAACAAAAAGTTTCCTTCTATTTTTAATCTTCCTGTGTGCTTTTGCGGTTGCCGCGGATGCGGCCTTCGCCGCGAAGGACGAGGCGGAACGGTTATGGGATCTTGGCGAAAAGGCCTATGAAGCGGGCAGGTATAAAGAGGCCCTCTCGTATTACGAGAAATCGCTTCCCCGGTGTGCGGGAAACCTGGAGTGCGTGGCCTCCAACATGAACAGCATCGGGGCTGTTTACGAGGCGCTGGATGACGACAAAAAGGCATTCAAGTATTATGAAGAGGCGCTTGCCGCAGCCAGGAAAATCAACAACCGCGACCTGATCGCGACAAACCTTTTCAATACGGGCGCGGTCTACTACCGGACGTTTAATCAATACGAAAAGGCGTTGAACCTCTTTGAGGAGTCCCTGAAAATATTCCGGGAACTGAACGATAAAAAAAGCACCGCCATCGTTTTGTTCAACATGGGCAAGGCCTTCAATACCACCGGCCGGTATGAAAAAGCGCTGTCCTCGTTTAATGAGTCTCTCCGATTGAACAGGGAATTGAAGAACCAGCAGGGCGCCGCAGGAAACATGAACCTCATCGGCAATGTATACGCCAATCTCGGACAACTCGACAAGCCGCTTTCCTATTATCAGGTGGCGCTCAGGATCAACAGGCAGCTCAACAACCAGCCGGAAATTGCAACGGCCTTGAGAAACATAGGCGATGCCTATAGCGACCTCATGGAACGCGACAAAGCCCTCCCCTATTATCAGGAGGCCCTGGATATCCAGAAGAGACTGAATCTTCGCTTTGATATGGCGATCACGCAGACCAACATCGGCGCCTATTATGCCGTTCTGAATCAATACGACAAGGCCCTTGCATACTATGAGGAATCGCTCAAAACAGGAAGGGAGCTTGACAACGCCGCCGTGATCGCCACGAACCTGAATAACATAGGAAACATCTATGCAAATCTAGGCAAATCCGATGCGGCCCTTTCCTATTATCGGCAGTCCCTGAGTCTGGATCAGCAGCTCAAAAGGCCGCAAAGGATCGCGCTGGCCCAGAACAACATCGGGATGGAGTATTTTCGGCTCGGCCGGTATGAAAAGGCGCTTGATCATCTCAACGAGGCGCTCCGAATAGAAAAGGGACTGAATAATCTGCATAATATTGCGTACAGGCTGAATAATATAGGCGCGGTCTATCTCCGGCAGAAAAGATATCGGGAAGCCGAGGACGTGTTTCTCGAGAGGATGGCCATCGGAAAACGGATTGCCAGGACCCGGTTGATCCATGCCGGCTTGATTGAGGTTTACCTTGAAACAAAAAGATACGACGAGGCCCTGGCATTGCTGAAGGAACTGCCTCCGAACTGGAGGGATACCAGGAACCGCCGCATGGAATATCACACCCAGTACGGCCTGGCCTTGAAGGGCAAGGGCGCTTTGGAGGAATCGGCGCAGGAATTGTTCAAGGCGGTTGCCATCGTCGAAGAGATCAGGCGAGCCGTGAGCGAGCGGAGCGGGTTTTTCATCGGCGGCGGTTATATCAGCAGGGTAACTCCTTACAGCGAGCTGATGGCTGTTTTGTCGGAAAGGGCTGTCCGGGGAGACACACCGGATGACCGTTTCAAGCTCTTCGGCAGGGATCTGGCATCCGCCGCGTTCTATTACGCGGAAATGACCAGGGCGCGGGTGCTCTTGGAGATGATGGCGGGTGCGGTGAGGAAATACAATGACCCGCAAATCCCCCCTGAAGTGAAAGACAGGGAATCAGGCATTCTCAGGGAGCTCTCAGTCATAGAGGACAACTGGGAGAATGCCTATGCGAAGGGCGAAGCGGTCGTCAAAAGACTCTCGGAAAAAAAGGACAGACTGACGAAGGCCCTTGACTCCCTCGTTTCTTCCCTGAGGAAAAATTATCCGCTCTACGCCGCCATCAATTATCCCACGCCGATGCCTGCCGAAGACCTGCCCTTGAAGGAAAATGAAGTCCTGCTGGAATACGGGATAAGCAGCGACGCCCTGGCGGTGTTCGTCGTCAAAAAGGGAGGCGTCCGTAAGATCTATCGGAAAAACATTTCAAGTGAGGAACTGACCGGGAATGTCCAGAAATTTATAAAACCCCTAAGCTCTGAAGAGCGGCCTGAATTCCCGATCAGGCTCGCCAGGGAGCTTTACGATACGCTGCTTGCTGATGCGCTGAACGATGTGAAGGATACGGAACGGGTCATCATCGTTCCCGACGGCATCCTGGGACTCTTGCCCTTTGAGGCCCTGGTCGTGAAGGAAGGCAAAGACAGCCTCTTTGCCGGAGACCGATGGATCATCACCTACAGCCAGTCCGCGACGGCCCTTGCCCTGACCAGGCTTCTGAAGCCGGCCGCGACTGTCAAATCCCTGTTTGCCATCGGCAATCCGATCTATGACAAGGCCGATCCGAGATATATTGCCTACAAGCAGGGTCAGCCGCCGCCTGCCGCAAAAGAGCTGAAGCAATACGCCTATCGCGGAGTGACGATCCTGCCGAAACCGGGCGCCGCGGGCGATGGCCTGGCCTGGGAAGACGTGTTCTTCGCGCCTCTCCCTGAGACGGAGGATGAGATCCGGGCGATTGCGGGACTCTTCGGAGTGAAGCCCGGGCCGCCGGATATCCTTCTCGGCGTTTCGGCGACGGAAACCAATTTCAGGAATGCCCCGCTTGAAGACTATCGTTATCTGCATTTTGCCACCCATGCCGACCTGCCGGGAAAGGTCCAGGGGATCAAGGAGCCTTTTATCATCCTGGGACAGGTCGAGAACCGGGGAAGCGACAACGGGTTCCTGACCCTGAGCGAGGTGCTGGGGTTGAAGTTCAATGCGGACATGGCCGTTTTATCGGCCTGTTCGACGGGCAAGGGCAGGATGACGGAAGGAGAAGGAGTGGCGAACTTTGCCAGGGCCTTCCAGCACGCGGGTGCCCGGAGTGTCGTCGTGAGCCTGTGGGAAGTGGCTTCAGATGCGGCCGTCGAATACATGACGTCATTTTACGGCCACATAAAGTCGGGCAAAAGCAGGGCGGAGGCATTGAGGCTGGCCCGCAAAGAGATCAAGGCAAAATATCCGCATCCCTTTTACTGGTCCGTGTTTGTTTTGTATGGAGAGGGATAAGCAATGCCCCCGGTGAAGACGAAACGAAGGGACACATGGAGAACGTGATGGCAGGATTGAAATCGTAAATGTCAACATGCAAGTATCTGACCCCGGGGTCTCAGTAACACAACAGGAGGAAGGATAATGAGAAAGATAATATTTTTAGGTGTGTTCATCATTTCATGCATGCTCCTGGAAGGCGCCTCTGTTGCCTGCACGGACTTTCAGGTGAAAGCAAAGGATGGCAGCGTCGTTATCGGACGCTCCATGGAATTCGCGATGGGCATGGATTCCGAAGTGGTTGTCTTCCCCCGGCAGAAAAAAATGGTCAGCATGACGCCTGAGGGAAAGAAGGGTATCCGCTGGAAACCGAAATACGGATATCTGGGCATCAACGCGCTTGGCGTCAAGCTGGGGTTCCTGGACGGGATGAACGAAGCCGGGCTGTCGGTGGAATTCCTCTGGTTCACGGAGAGCAAGTATCAGGAAGCTAAAAACGGCGACTGGCTTGCGATCGGCGATCTCAGTCACTGGCTGCTGGGTAATTTCGCCACGGTTGACGAAGTGAAGAAGGCGCTTCCCCGCGTGACGGTGGTCGGAGCATTCGTGCCGGAATTAGGCATGGTTCCCGGCTTGCATGCGGCGCTGCACGATGCCCGGGGTAATAACATCGTGGTGGAGTTCATCAACGGGGAAATAAAGATTTACGATAATCCCATCGGCGTGATGACCAACAAGCCGACGTTTGACTGGCAGCTGACCAATCTGCGCAATTACGTGAATCTCGACCCCTATGATAAAGAAGAAAAAACGATTGCCGGGGTGAAGGTTCATCCGGCGGGCAGCGGTACCGGCTGGCTGGGAATGCCCGGCGACTGGAGCCCGCCCTCACGCTTTGTCCGCACGGTCATGATGGTCCACTCGGCCGACCCTGTCCCTGATGCCGCCGGGGCGGTCAATCTCGCGGAACATATTCTCAACGCGGTGGACATTCCGCTGGGCGTCATCAAAACCAAAGGCCCGACCAACAAGGACATGATCGATTACACGCAATGGATCGTGATCAAGGATCTGACGAACAAGGTTCTGTATTTCCGCTCCTATCAGGATCTTACCCTGAAAAAAGTGGACATGAAGAAACTCAACTTCAGCCCCGGCGCGGAAATCAAAGCGATCCGGATCGAATCCGGAAACCGGACGATACTGGACATGACGGATAAATTGAGCGGAGCCGCCGGGAATTGAACGCCCGGCCCGGTTCATCGAGGTGAACGTCTCGATCCTGCCGAGGAATCCGATCGTGGCGATGGGAACGCTTCCGTCAGTCGGATTAAAGATGACAGGCGCAAGATAATCAAGGAATCTGTTTCCAGATCCAGAGGTTTCCGCTCCCAAGGGAGCTACTTCAGGGGCTCTTCAAGAAACCGGATAACCGTCTCGGAAAACGTCTCTGGAAACTGGTACATGATGCCGTGCCCTCCGTTTTTAATCTTGACTAGGGATGTTTTGGGTATCCTATCGACCATCCAAGCACGAAGGCGTGAGAAATCTTCAGCGCATCCATGAATTCAGCGGTATCATCCGCAAAACGCTCAATGGAAAAGTCTTTTTGGCCCGCGGTTGTTCCTCCCATGCCGCGGTTATCGAAAATAATAACTTTGAAACGGGCGGACAGAGCATCAAGCACGGCTGGATCCCAGAGATCCATGGTGCCGCTGAATCCCGTAATCATGATGAGAGGAGGGCCGCTACCGTGGATTCGATAGGCCATCTCCATGTCGTTCACTCGGATTTTGGAGACAGGAGGCACGCAGCTTTCCAGCATGATCAATCCTCCCAGGAAAACCGTCATCAAAATATGAGAACACATGTTCATTGCATCTTTCACGGTGGGAGTATAAACAGGGCGGCCTTGTGTGTCAATTCAAAGCGAGAAAGCGCATGGGGGGTTAGATTTGCATATTAATATTTGACGGTTTCAAGTGAAAAATATGCAAAAGTTGGTCGACCGGCATGCATTACTTTGCGGAAAAGTCTTGACTATTCAGAAAAGTGTTGCTAAATAGTCGTCCATGGAACGCTATCTCTATGATCCCATCAAGAAAGACCTGCTCAGGAAGATGGTCATCCTGACGGGACCGAGGCAGGTAGGAAAGACCTGGCTTGCCAGAGCGCTGATGTCCGAATTCAAGAATCCCCAGTATCTCAATTATGACAACCTTGGGGATGCGAGTATCATTCGTTCCAACGCCTGGGCGATGAAGACGGACATGCTCGTTTTGGACGAGATCCATAAGATGCCGGGTTGGAAGATGTTTATCAAGGGGATCTATGACACCCGCCCCGAAGGTCAGGCCGTCATGGTTACCGGCAGTGCCCGCCTGGACACTTTCCGCCAGTCAGGCGAATCCCTGGCCGGCCGCTATTTCCATTTTCGCCTGAACCCTGTTTCCGTGAAAGAACTTCAGGACACCATGGAGCCTCACGAAGCGCTGTCTCTCCTGAACCGCCTGGGCGGGTTCCCGGAGCCGTTCCTGTCCGGTTCGGAAACGGAGGCGGCACGTTGGCGGAATCAGTATTACACGGACCTGATCCGCGAGGATGTCGTTGAATTCGGCAGGATCCAGGAGATCCGCACGATGCGTCTTCTGCTCGAATTGCTGAGGGAGAGGGTGGGTTCACCTCTTTCGTATTCCTCCATTGCAGGAGACCTGCAGATCGCCCCGAATACGGTGCGCAGGTATATCGAGATCCTGGAGAGCCTGTGCATCATTTTTTCAGTCCGCCCGTTCCATACCAATGTGGCGAGGGCGGTCTTGCGGGAACCGAAGATCTACTTTTACGACAGTGGTTTTATCAAGGGGGATGAAGGCATCCGGCTGGAGAACACCTGCGCCGTCAGTCTTTTGAAACACGTGCATTACCTGCAGGACACAACGGGGGACGATATCACTTTGCATTACGTGAGAACCAAGGACGGCAGAGAGATTGATTTTGCCCTGAGCCGGGAGGGGAAACTGACGCACATGATAGAGGTCAAGCTCTCCGAGGATATTTCCTCACCGTCACTGCGCTACTTCTCCAAGCGGATGCCGGAGGTCTCGGCCTGCCAACTGGTGCACAACCTGAGACAGGAGCAGCAGCGGGAGGACATCGCTATCCTTCAGGCCGGGAAATGGCTTGCCCAGCTGTCGGCGTAAGCCGTCAAGTTTTTAAATGTCTTACTACCACTTCATCGAACCCACTTCCCGTCGAGCATCAAGCCCGTGATCAGTCCCTTGCCGTCATCGCGCAAGGCCACTTCAACCTTCAAGTTCCGGGCGTTGCGGGCCGTTTCAATGGCGCGCCCCTTGCCTTCTTCGACAAAGAAATGTTCGATGCCGTACTCCACCCGGATCTGGCTGAATTTGACTGTTTTGATGTCTTCCACGACCCCGGTGAAGGGGTCGCCGGAACGGCACGGGTTTTTCTCCTTTTCCGGGTACACGGTCATGACCCGCCCATCCGCATTCAGGCAGAATGTGACCCGCTCCCCCGTCTTGTAGGTGAACCAGGGACGTTGAAAGACGCGAACAGCACCCGTATCCTGCTTCAGGGTGATTTCGCGTCGGGTGGCATTGTCCCGCTCATAGGTTACCCGCCCGCGGAGGTATTTCCCGCTTGCCGGCCGGGTCCTGCTGACCGATGCGATGTCGTAAGTGCCGTCGTCCTTTTTTCCCAGCACGGCGTAAACGTCGTCATTGCGCTTGAATTTTTCGCTGATCCCGAATTGGTCCAGATCAATGGTGGACGCGTTGTACGACAGGGTGACGTAGTCTCCGCGGAAAATGTCCCGGGGATCAACCGGAGCAGACGTTAGGAGGATGCGTTCGTTCGCCGTCACCCAGTAGTGTCGGTAGGTGATGATTCCCGCCAGCAAGACAACCTGCACCAGAATCAGGACGATGAATTTCAGCCTCATATCGCTTCCTCCCCCATCTTAAACGATTCAAGCACGGCCCGCCGCTTCCTCTCAAGAAACATGCCTCCGGCGAGAAGGATGAGTCCGCCGGCGATGAAAAAGAGCGACCGGGGAAGAAGCTTCCAGAAAAAGTCAAAGTAGCGGGCGGTCACATCGAGCACAAAAAACAGAAGCCCGATATTGATGTAGGGCGGATAGCGCCGAATGTAGCCGAGGCAGATCAGTCCGATAATTCCGGCGGCAAAAAGGAGGTTGAAAATGAGGCGGCCCCATGTGCCGTCGCCGCCCGCCTGGATGTCCGGGAACAGAACGGCAAGGAACAGGACGCCTGCCATGAGCATGGAGAGAATAGCAAGCTCAACCTTCCAGCCGGCTTCTTTCCTGCCGGTCAGTGCATATAAAACGGCCGCGGCCGCGAACAGAACAAGGAGGGCCGTGTAGAAAGGCAGAAGGTCCAGGGACCAGAGTTTTAACCGGTGAATATTGAAGGTCAGCATGAAGGCGCTTATGAAGGTTCCGGCAACGCCCAGGAGAATGTAGGGACCGGAAATATTCCGGAGCGATTCCAGACCCCGGTGCGCAAAACCGATCCACCAGAGCATGATGCCTGCCATGAAGTAAACCAGGATGATTTGAGGGCCACCCATTCCATGGGAGATGTGAAAGCTCAGCTCCATGCCGAGCCAGAGGTAAAGGGCAAGAAGCGCGAGCATCAGAATGCTTTTGAAGCGGAGAAGATAGGCCAGCGGCAGAATTCCCAGGCCCCACATGAGCGGTCCGTTGGGATAATGAACGGTCACGTTATATATCTGGGCGATGAGAAAGATGCCTGCGCCGAAAATGATCGATCCAAGCAGGATCAGCGAAGCACCCACTTTTGGATAATTTTTCCTCTCATAACGCATGACGTAGCCGAGGCTGTAGCTGGTCAGCATGCCCCCGAATATGATGCCGAGTTTGCCCCACCGGGGTATCTCCGACCAGTTGGAGGCGATCAGGAGCAGCACGCCGACGCCGACAAGGACGGCCCCCAGGATAGAGATCGTCGTCACGAGCTTTCCCGGTCCCGCTTTCTGTTCAATCTCCTCGATATGCCGGTAGCGCGCAAGGATGCGCTCTTTCTGATCAGGCGTCAGGAGACCTTCCGCCTGCCAGCTTTCCATTTCCTTGAGGAGTTTCTTATAGAATGCCGGTTCTATCTCGCCATGCTGCATGATCGTCTCCTTGTTGATTCCTGTATTCGGGTTGTCAGGTTCGGTGAACGTCTGTCTTTTGAATATACTTCCTCCCGCCTTTCTTTTTCAACTCCGTGCTGACCTGTACTGCCTTTGCAGCACGTAACCTCCCCAGAGGAGGGAGGCGGTCATCAATATAAAGCCGATGCCGTAAGACAATCGGGCGATGGCGTGATCGTGCTTGAGCCAGCCGATGTTGCCGAGAATGCGGTGCCAGTCGTGAAATTGCGGGTCCTCCTGTCCCGTGATGCCTCCCAGGAGCAGGAGTTTGAGCGATCTCGCATCGTTGATGTAGGGCGAAAGGTCCATGAAGTTCTGGCCGAGCCACCAGAGCGCCACGGAGGCGGCGAAGAGGTTCCGCTGCCTGAGAAAGGCGCCCATGCAGATGAGCGGAACGATGAGTTGCATGAGGCTTCCGCCGAGGAGCCCGATGCCGAAGATCGAAAAGAGGATGTGCCCGGCTTCGTGAAAAGGCAGGTTCACGGAATGCATGAAGGTTCTCGTCCAGTAATCACTGTCGATGGGGGTCAGGAAGAACCGGATGCCCCAGATGACAAGAACCAGATAGACCAGGGCCCTGCCGCCGATGAGCCAGGGATTGTCCTCAGGCGGAACATCCAACATGAATTCGCGAACACGTCCCATATCTATAGCCCTTCTGGTTTTCCGGGGCGACTGCAAGCCGACGGTGAATCTTCGGGCAAGCGCTCTCATCTGTCAATACATAAATTTTTGATTCAAATGATCAAGAACGGTGTTCGGGGAGGACAAACCGACCCGGGGTCCTGTTTTCTCTTGAAAATTGCCGCACCGGACATTATGATTTTTCATGACAGGCCTCGCGATGCGGGAGAAGGAGAACCGGAGCGATGAAAAAAGAAAAAGACAAGGCCATCGTCGTTCAGCGGGGAGACGCGCTTTCGGTCACGGATGTGCAGTATGATTTTCTGCCGGGGGGATCGCTTGCGGTACCCGATGGAGACCAGGTCGTGCCTCCCCTCAACCGCGCCATAGAGATCTTCCGCAAAAAAAACCTCCCCATTTTTTTCACCCGCGACTGGCATCCCACGGACCATTCGTCGTTCAAGGATCAGGGCGGGTACTTGCCTCCCCATTGTGTCCGGAAGACCGAGGGAGCGAAATTTTACGCCGGTCTCAACATCCCCGAGGGAGCCGAGATCATCTCCAAGGCCGTGACGAGGGACAGCGAGCAGTACTCCACCTTCTACGGGAAAGACCGCAAGGGAAAGACGGAGAACACTCTGATGGAGCAGAAAGGCGTGAGCAGGATTTTCATCGGCGGCCTGGCTACGGAGCATGGCGTGCTGCACACCGTGAGAGACGCCCTGGAGGAAGGCTTCGAGGTCTATGTCCTGACGGACGGGATCCGTGCCGTGAACATGAACCCCGATGACGGCGAGAAGGCCCTGAAGGAAATGGTCGAAAAGGGGGCACGGCTCATCACCACGGACATGCTCACGTGACGATCATGATGAACCCATCCACCGGCCCTCGACCGCTTGAGGGCGGAGGTGGAGAAAACGCTTACATGAGTTCCTTTTCGCTCATCTCCACGGCCCGGTCGATCTCGGCCTTGAGCTGAGGCGGCAATCCCGGAATATCGACGCTGAGAAATCCCCGCACGATCGTTGATGTCGCCTCGAGTTCCGAGAGGCCGCGGGACATGAGGTAGAGGATCTCGTCCTGGGCGATCTTGCCCACGGCCGCTTCGTGGGACATCTCGACGCCGTCCACGGTGCCCCGGAGTTCGGGGATGGCGTGGATGAGGCCGCCTTTCAGCATCAGTCCCCGGCATTCGAGATGGGCCTTTACCCCGGGAACCTCGCCGATCAGGTCTCCCCGGGAGATGATCCGCCCGCCGTTCGAGATGGCGCGCGCGATGATCTCGGCCCTCGTGTCCTCTGCTTTCAAAAAGATGCGCCCGCCCACGTCGAGCTCCGAGCCCGGACTTCCCACAAGGAGGCTGTAGAATCTCGATACGGCTCCCTTCCCCACGAGGTGCGTCGTGGGGTACATCTGGAGGGACTTGACGGGCCTCATGCAGATGTAGTTGTTGAGGAAGAGGCCGCCCTCTTCGACCACGCCCACCGACCTCGGCCGGACCATCATCTCTTCCGCCCAGTTGTGGATCATGGTGAAGCTGAGCGTCGCGTTCTTCTTCACGAAGAATTCCGAGATCCCCACGTGAAGCCCCCGTTTCAGATTCGGGCCCGTGGCGCAGCCCGTGATGACGTGAAGCACGGCACCCTCTTCGGCGATGATGAGGTTGTGGACATGCTGGCTCAGATTCTCCTTGTCGATATAGAGGCAGGCCTGAACGGGATAGATGACTTTGCTTCCGGGAAGGGCCCGGATGACATACCCGTCGTGGAGATTGAGCTGGGCCTGTGCCGTGTACTTGTCGGCGTCCACGGCGACGAGTTTCCAGTAATATTCCCGCGCCCATTCGAATTCCCTGAGAGCCTGCTTGATGGGGATGACCTGCAGTCCCTCCTGTTTCGCATGGGCGTGGACCACGGACGTGTCCATCTGGATGTAGGTGCCCGACCGGCCGCTTTCGGAGGCGTCCACTCCCGACTGGATCATCCTTGACCTGTCCTCGTCGGGAAGCTGGGTCAGATCTTCCAGATAGCCGTGCGAAACCTGCTCTGACGTAAAAGAGGTCAGGTCGATATCGGGACCGATGGCCGCCTTCTTTTCCTTTGCCTGTTCGGCCTTTTTGTTCAGTTCGAGCATCGCACACACTCCTCGTAACCCATCTTTTTTATGCAGTTGAAGATTTCCTGGGGATTGCTCTTGCAGCTCATGACGCCGTCGTATAGGACCTGTCCCCTGTCTGCCGTGACGTAATCCAGGATGAACCCCGTGTGGGTGATGATGAGGCCCATCTTGGTCCGGGCGAGTTTCTTCTGCTTCTGTGTCATCTCCGGGTCCACGTGGAAATCCCTCTGGAGCAGCCGGCTGATCGAGTTGCCGATCAGGGCGATGTTTTCAAGATCCACGCCCGATTCCGGTTCATCGAAAAGCAGAAGGTCGGGGTCCTGGGCCATCAGCTGAAGGAGCTCCGACCTCTTGATCTCTCCCCCGGAAAACCCCGCGTTGATGTCCCGCTCAAGGAAATCGGTGAAGTTCACCTTTCCCGCCAGGTCCGCGACGTCGATCTTCTCCCGCGCGCAGATCTCCACCATCTGCCGTGTCTTGAGGCCGTGAATGGTGGGAGGGCGCTGATAGGACATGCCGATGCCCATCTTCGCCCGCTCGTTGAGGGGCAGGTTTGTGATGTCTTCCCCCTTGAAGAAGATATTTCCCGCCGTGACGGTGTACTGGGGATAACCCATGACGGTCATGAGGAGGGTGGTCTTACCCGACCCGTTCGGGCCGAAAAGGATATGGGTCTCGCCCTGTTTGATTTCAAGGTCGATGTGCTTCAGGACTTCGTGATCGCCTATCTTAACCTGCAGGTCTTCGATTCTCAGCATAAGGCCTCCCTGTCATGACGTTGCCGTTGATCTGTGTTTTGAAAATTGCCTGTATAGAAATGATTCCACAAGCCCTATGACTATATTTTACCAATTAAATGAGAAAAGGCCAGACGATTATTTTGACAGGCTGTTGAAAAAAGCTATTCTCCAGGCTGTTCAAAAACGTCTAGATGCAAGGCGTCCTTCGACTGGCTCAGGACAGGCTCTGAAATCTGTCATGGTGAGCTTGTCGAACCGCGCAGCGCAGCATGCAGATGCCGTCCCGATGAAGAGACTGTGTCGCAATGCTCTTCTTTGTCATTTCGAGTGAAACGAGAAATCTTGGGTCTGTTGCACAAATGGTCTTGAGGTTTGATCAGAGCGGAACAAGCCTCTTCACCGCTCAGGATCTTTTCCCCGACCGTTCTAAATCTTGATCCGCTGCAAGTTCAAAACTCGCCGCCTCCGGCGTCTCAGACATTGAACTTGCGGGCGCGGATCTTCGATAAGAAACGGTGACCCGGAAAAAAGATATTCGCTTGTTCAGAGTCCTGTCCTCTCCCTGATCAGATGCGCTTTTCGAGCAACAAGCCCTCTTTATTTTAAATGACGTTTTTCATTATTGCGACACAGTTTCGGAAGCGGGGATGAACGTTTTTCAACAGACTAGAGTCCGATCCAGAGAGTGACGCGGTAGGCGATGATGCCCCCGAAATAGGAGACGGCGAGCATGGCAAGAAGGGCGGAGCCGAACCACTTCCAGCTTTCCATCTCCTGTTTCATGACGACCACCGTGGCGGCGCAGGGGATGAAGAGCATGAGAACGACGAGAAAGGAGACAGCGGAGGCGTGGCTGACCACCTGGGGCAGCACATGGACCAGACCCTCTTCACCGACACTGTAAAGGACGCCCAGTGTGGCGATGGCGTTTTCCTTGGCCACGAGACTCGTGAGGAGGGCCACGATTATTTTCCAGTCGAGACCGAGCGGCGCGCCGATGGGTTCAACGAAACGTCCGATCCAGGCGAGCAGGCTGTTTTCCACCTGTCCATGGGGAAAATAAGACAGGAGCCAGACGACGATGGAAACCGAAAGAATGACGGTTCCCGCCCGCTTCACGAAGGCGATGGTTCTTGCCCAGACGACCATGCCGATCGTCCTCGGGTCAGGCTGGTGGTAGAGCGGGAGCTCCATGATAAAAGGCGTGGGTTCATCTTTGAGGAACAGTCGTGTCGCCGCCATTCCCAGGACACCCAGGACGAGAATATTCAGGGAGATGAGAGACCACGAGACAAGAGCGGCCTGACCGGCGAACAGGGCCGCCGTGACAAATGTTAGAACGGCGAGCCGGGCCGTGCAGGGGACGAAGGGTGTGAGGAACATGGTGAGGAGACGCTCTTTTCTGGATTCCACGATCCTTGCCCCGAGGATCGCCGGGACGTTGCATCCGAAGCCGAGGCACATGGGGAGAAAGCTCTTTCCGTGAAGTCCCACGATGTGCATGAACCGGTCCATGACGAAGGCCGCCCGGGCCATGTATCCCACGTCCTCCAGGAAAGCCATCACGGCGAAGAAAATGAGGAGGATGGGAAGGAACGTGAGAACGGATCCCGCGCCCCCGATCACGCCGTCCACGATAAGCCCTTTGACCCAGAGAGGGGCGCCGGCCAGCGACGGCTCCATCCACCGGGCAAAATGACGGATCAGCGATTCCAAGGCCTTCTGCAAGGGAAACCCGATCTTGTAGGTCAGGGTGAAGACAAGAGCCAGGACTCCAAGCAGAATGGGAATGCCGAGGACGGGTCGGGTGAGAACGTGATCGATCCGGTCGGTCATCAGGACCTGTCCCCGCTTGAACCTCGAAATGGCCGCCCGCGTGACCTCCTCGATCCAATCGTAACGTCCGCCCACAACGGCGTGGAGCGAGTCTTCATGCTTGATCAGGAGCTGCCGGATGTTGCCCCAGATCGCGGCCGGGACAAAGCCCTCGATCAGCCGGGAGATCTCGGGGTCCCCCTCCATGAGTTTCGTGGCTGTCCAGCGGACCGTGTAAGGGGGATGGACGTAATCGGCGATAAGCTCCATGAGAGCCATGAAAATGGCCCTGTGATCTTCCGCGACCTCGGGGATACTGGGACTGTAATCCACTTCATTCTTCTCGACGGCGAGGATGGTTGCGACCAATTCCCTGATTCCCTGATTTTTCGTGGCCACCATGGGAACCACGGGGATGCCGAGAGCCTTCTGCAGGGCCTTGATGTCGATGCGGATGCCCTGCGCTTCAGCGACATCGATCATGTTCACGGCCGCGATGACAGGCGGTCCGAGCAGGAGAAGTTCCGAGAGGAGGTAGAGGCTTCTCTCCAGGGCCGCGGCGTTGACCAGATGAACGATGACGTCAGGGTTCACGCTGATGATGAAATCCCGGGCGACCCGCTCCTCCTCGGAGAAGGCGGTGAGGCTGTATGTTCCGGGGAGGTCCACAATCTGCAGATCCACATTCTCGCAGGAGTGAACCCCTTCCTTTTTTTCCACGGTCTTGCCGGGCCAGTTGCCCACGTGCTGGGACAATCCCGTCAGGATATTGAAGACCGTGGATTTCCCCACATTGGGCTGCCCGGCGAGGGCGACAAGAAATTTTCTGCATTCCCCGGCCTGTTCCGCCCCCTCATGCGCTTCAAGCCCGTAAACGAGTATCCTGGCCGCTTCTCCTTCTCCCAGGGCGATCCGGGTATCCGCCACCTCGACGATGATGGGACCGCCTCTGCTTCGCAGAACCCTGATCTTCGCGTTGGGCACAATGCCCATGCCGGCAAGCCGGCTTGTCAGGGCCTGGCCTCCCGAGACGGCATGAATGATCCCTGTCTCGTTTTCTCGAAGGGCAACGAGGGAAACCGGTTCTTTGCTCATTTTCTCCATCAAAAGAATCTTTCAGTGATGCAAATTATTTTAAGCGGATCCGGAATTTCCGGACCATCATATCCGGGCCGTAGGACGATTTGGTGACCCGGAGGGCCTCTTTCCCCAGGTCTTCCTCCAGGTTGAGATAATCATACCCTGAGATCAGCCTCTTCGCCCCATCGTTGAACATGTACTCGTAGAGTCCCTTGTAGCTCTTGATCCCTTTCGCGAAATGGATCACGAAGGTTTTTCCCCACAGCTTTTCGCCGATCAGGAATCCGGCCGGCCTGCTCTCCGCGTAGTAGATCATCCCGATGAGATCAAGCCGATCCATCAGGCGCAGGGCTTCGAGACAGGGCCCGTAATCCGTCTCCTCCCTTGAAAGGTCCGTTTCCGCCTGCCAGGCGTCGAGCACTTGCCGGGCATCGTTCCGCCTTTCGGCGGTGAGAAGTGCGGAGTCGTGTTCGTAGAGAGACAGAAACTGTTTCAGGCGGTTTCTCTTCCGGGTCAGCCGGCCGCCTTTGAATGAGGCCATCGTTTCCACGCGATAGAGGTAATCCGTCTCGCTCTCCTGGCAGGAGACGGAAAATTTATCGCCCTTGAAGATGTCCATCCATTCTTCCGGAACAGGAAAGAGGACTCCGTGGTCTTTCATGAGCCGGATGATATCGTTTCTTTCGAACAGCCTCAGGTCTCTGAGGGGCATCCAGCAGGGTTCTCCCTCGTCCGTCGTGCAGGAGATGACCGGATCGCCGTTCCGGACGAACCTGTACCCGCACTTTTCGCGGAAAAGAAAGACATTGGCAAAGCTGAAGTCCGAGATATTTGTCTTCAGCGACCGGAAACACCGGCTGATCTGAGACCCGTGCAGGAGGTCGATTTTTTCAACATGCATGGTTGGGCGCTCACCGCGTAAATATAGCCTTTTACACTAAAAACCCCGCTCTGTCCACCAGAAGCGGGGCACGCAGACCCGCCTCCCCTCCCACGGAGAGGGAAGGCGGGTTAGGCTGGTCTGTGGTTGCGCTATAATGGAATCAGCGGATTTCGAAAACCGCCTCGACTCTCCTGTTCTTTTGCCTTCCGTCGGCCGTCTTGTTGTCCGCGATGGGGTTCTTCGGACCATACCCCACGGCTTTGATGCGGGATTTGCTGATCTTGTATTTTTCCACCAGGATCTTCTTGATGGCATCGGCACGCCGCTGGGAGAGCTTCACATTGGCGGCTGCCTTTCCGATGCTGTCGGTATGGCCTTCGATCACAGCCGTGGCGGTTGGGTGATTCGTCATGAAGTCGACGACCTTTTGAATCTCCTTGTAGTATCCGGTTTTCACGACGGCCTTCCCCGTATCGAACAGGACGTTCAGTGTAATTCTCTCCGGAACCGCTTCGGCGGCGGCCTGTCTCTCGACCTTGAACTCCCTGACCTCTTCTGCGACGACCGGAGGCGCGGCGGCAGGTTCGGGTGCGGGCGCTGCTGCGGTTTTCCTCATGAAGAACACTTTTTCCACGAAATCGGCCATGCCTTCACTGGAGGCGATGCTGTCGCCCGTGACGAAAAATCCGCAGCCGCCTTCCCGGGCCACATTCTCGAGAAGCTTCCTGCCGACGGGGCTGCTTCCGGTCAGAACCGTGTAAATGCAGACTCTCTCTTCGTAGAGAGCCTTCATTCCTCTTGCAGCCAGTATCGGTTCTTTATCCATGTCTTCCCCGTCGCTGAATAGGATGACGGCGATGCCACCCGATGTTCCCTTCAGATCCTCGCTCGCCTCGATGATGGCCAGTTCCAGGGGGCTGGGCCCGCAGGTTTTCACGTCTCGGACGGCCTTGCCCAGCCCGGCCCTGGTGTATTGGGTCATTCCGTACAGGCGGGCCGTTCGGATATCATGCCACGCCGAGAGATCACCGAAGGTCCGGAGTCCCGCGGTCAGCTTCATTTCCGGAATGATCTGGTTCATCAGGGAGGCGAGGCCTTTGGCGAAAGCTGATTTCGTCGTTTCCCTGTATGGATCGGACATGGACGCGGAGCCGTCCAGGATGACAATGAAATTGTCCGCCTTCGGCACGAACTCTCCGCCCGCCAGTTTTGGGTTGAGGTCCTTTGCCGGGGCGATGGTCACGGCCGTCTGTGCGGCGCATCCTATCACCAGGCAGGCGGCAGCGAGAAACAACAGGATGCTGAACATTCTTCCGGTCATGATGTCACCTCCTGTAAGATTTTGAAAAAAAAGATATTTTAATTTGAACCTGGATTCTGATGCCGATGATATCAAAAGGGCGGATTTCACTCGACGGGTTCGTTTGCATTAGAAGAGTTTTTGTTTAAGACAGTAAAGAGTAATGTAAGAAGGCTTCTGTTGCAGGAACTTACGCCTCCCGGCGGCATGTGTCAATGGAAATAATCTTGATTATAAAGTCAGGAGATGGCCGTTTTTCCTGAGCCAGAGCCTGTGTTTCCCGTGGTCGGGCAGGACGTCTTCCACGAGATTCCAGAAGCGCCGGGAATGGCTTTTCTCATGCATGTGGACGAATTCGTGGAGGATCACGTAGTCGATCACCGGGGGCGGGGCCATGACAAGTCGCCAGCTGAAGAAAAGCCGGTTGTCGGCCGAGCAGGAGCCCCAGCGGCACGCCGCGTTGCTTATTCGGACACTTCTCGGGTATGACCACAGGAGGGATGAGAAATGACGGATCCGTTCGGGGATGTGTTCGCCGGCCCTTTCCCGGTACCACTCCGTGAAAAGGCGCCCGGCCTCGGCGGCACGATCTCCCCGGAGCACAAAATGATACCCGGAAAAAGTCAGAGGAACGCGCGGATTGTCCCCGCCGCAGGTATCGAGGATGACAAGAGGATAAGGATTCCCCAGGAAAAGAAATGTCTCGCCGCTTGCGAAGGATTTTTTTTCGCGCTCCCTTTCCCGCTGCTCGTTTATCTGTTTCCGCAGCCAGGACTTCTTTGCTTCGATGAAGCGCTCAATCTCGCTTTTCGGGGTGTGATGCGGCGCCTGAATGACCACCGTGCCGTCTCTTTTCACCTGCAGAGATATCGTCTTCTTTCTTTTTCTGCTTCTCAGAAGCTCGTAGCGGGATTCCTTATCCATCCTGTCCCCTTGCTTCATGACGTCACACCCCGGGGATCAGCGCGAGCCCGTTGTCCATGAAAACCCTGTCGTAGAATCCCTGGGAGAGATTGAAGCTCAGAAGATGATTTATCTCGTCCTCCCTCGGGAAGAGAAGGTTGGGAAAATCGGAGCCGTAGAGGATGCGGTCCCGGTACCGTTCCAGGTAAGTATTTTCAAGGTTGAACCTGAAAGGAAAGTCCGGGATAAAGGCAAAAGAGGTGTCCAGGCAGAGGCCGGGATAATCGTCGAGAAGAGCCATGAACTCCCTGAACTCGGGGCCGCCCATGTGGGCGACATTGGCCTGGAGAGCGGGGAAGGCCTGCATCAGTTTCGTGAAGTGCGAAACGCCGACCCAGGGGTTTCCCACCGGACCCGTCCCCACATGAAAGAGGACCCGTTTTTTCTTGTCCAGGATCCTTTCGTAGAGGGGAAAGATCCTCTCGTCGTGGGGGTAGAAGCGCTGCACCAGGAGCTGAAGCTTGAACCCCAGGATCTTCGGGTGTTCGAGAATCTCCGCGGCCATGGCAAGCCCCTCCTCGCCGTCGTCGGGGTGGTAGGCGGCGAAGCAATAGAGGTTCGGGATCTCTTCAATGACTTTCAGGTTCCATTCGTTCAGGATCCGGGCTACTCCCTTGCGGTGGGCGTAGTTGGAATACACGATGGGTCCGACTCCCCGCTCACGGAGGTATTCGACGCACTCCCGGTAGTAAAGCTTGTGCCGGATTTCCCAGCCGTAACGGTCGGCAAAGTAACGCCAGATGGCATCAAAAAATTTATCGGGGAAGAGATGCACGTGAAAATCAATGATCGTTTCGGGCAAAGTGGGCAAGGGCATATGTTTCATTTCCTGTCATTCCGGACTCGATCCGGAATCCATGGTTCGTAGTTCGACGGGCTCACCATGACAGCTCGGCGTGACAAAATGATGTCATGGTGAGCTTGTCGAACCATGGATCCCCGCCGGAGTTTATCCTGAGCCCTTCGACAAGCTCAGGGTGACATATCGAAGGGCGAGGATGACAAAATAAAAAGCGGTCATGAGGAGTATCGGGTAAGAACGAGGCCGTCTTATATCAGAAAGTCCGGATTATGGCAAAACAACGTGCAGCGCTGGGATTTACCCTCTTGACACAAAGTGAACCTTACTTCTATACTGACGCCGCTTCACAGTTCTGTGATTGTCATTCCGGGCGCGACCCGGAATCCAGTCTATAATCGTAAATATAGGAGGTGCCGATATGGCTGTCATAGAATGGAAAAAAGATGAAGCCGTGGCTGTTGTCAGGATGGTGAACGGGGAGAACAGGTTCAACCCGGTGTTTGTCAAAGAATTTCTCCAGACCTTCGACGAGATCGAGAAGGACGAGACAATTTCCTCGGTCGTCATCGTCTCGTCAGACCTGAAGAGCTGGTCCCAGGGGATTGATCTCATCTGGATGCAGGGCCGGCTGGCCGAGAAGGACTTCAAAAGCATCCGGGAATTTCTCTACGGCCTGAATGATATCTTCAAAAGACTTCTGCTCTATCCCATGCCAGTCATCGCGGCCGTCAACGGCCACGCCGTGGCCGGCGGGGCCATCCTGGCCTGTGCCTGCGATTTCCGCTTCATGAGAGCGGACAAGGGCTTCTTTTTCTTCTCCGAAGTGGACGTGGGTATTCCCTTTCTCCCCGGCATGCAGGCCTTTTGCCGGAAGGCCATTCCCGAGTACAAGTTCGGTGAGATGATGTACACGGGGAAGCGCTGCTTCGCCCCCGAGATGGAGGCCCATCACGTGATCCTGAAGGCCTGCGCGAATGAAGAGGCGCTCATGGCCGAGGCCGTGGCTTTCGCCCGCACGCTCAACAAGAAACGAGGCGTCTTCGGCGAGATGAAGAAGCGGATGCACAAGGAAATCATCGAGATCATGGACACCCAGGACAAGACTTACATCGAACCCCTTAACGTCTTTTTCACGACGTAATCGTAATAACTTGATCTGGATGAAAGAATGGATAATTTAACTGAAGTAATATGAAAATCAGAGATATAATAAGAATTATCGAAGAGGACGGCTGGTTCCAAGTCTATCAGAAGGGAAGCCATCGACAGTATAAACACCCTAAGAAAAAGGGTCGTGTAACAATTGCCGGACATCCTGGTGATGATTTGGCCCCAGGAACTTTAAACAGCGTATTCAAACAGGCCGGGATAAAGAAATCCGGAAAGAAATAAGGAGGGTGCTTCATGCGAAGGTTCTTAATCGTGATTGAAAAAGCCAATGGAAATTATTCTGCATATTCCCCCGATCTTCCTGGTTGTATAGCAACTGGAAAAACAAAAGATCAAGCTGCTAAGAATATGCATGAAGCAATTAAATTGCATATCCAAGGCTTAAAGGAAGATCGCCTGCCTATTCCGAAATCGCAATCTATTGCAGAATATGTTGCCATTACAGGCTGACAAGGCGCTCCATGGGCCGCATAAAAGCGGCCCGCTTTTTTTTCGCAACTTCTTATCTTCCCAGCTTCGCAGCTTCCGTCTTTTCATTCCCCCTTGAAATCCGGCTTGCGCTTCTCGACGAAGGCCGACGCCGCCTCCTTGATGTCCTTCGACGTGAGGAACATGGCATTCTTCTCGATGGCCTTTGCCATCCCGTCGAGAATGGGCGCAGTGCGGCTGTAGTTGAGGACTTCCTTCGTGCCCATCACGGCGAGAGGCGCGTTGTCGGCGATTTGCCGGGCCAGCTTCATCGCGCCGTCCATGAGCGCCGCCTGGTCCGGATACACGGTGTTCACGAGGCCCATGCGTTCCACCTCACGCGCGGAATAGAACCTTGCCGTGTAGGCCATCTCCCTCGTGAATCCCTGTCCGATGATGTGGGGAAGCCTCTGGAGGACGCCCATGTCGGCCACGAAGCCAACGGCCGCCTCTCTCAGGGAGAAAGACGCGTCTTCTGTGCAGAGGCGGATGTCGCAGGCCGAGATGATGTCGAGCCCTCCGCCGACGCACAGGCCGTGGACGGCGGCGATGACGGGTTTGCGGCATTCCTCCAGGACATTGCAGCAGTCGAAGAGGGGGCGCACCCTGTCATAGAAATAGAAGGACTTCTTCGCTCCGCCGCCGAGGAGCCCGAGTTTCATGAAGTCCTTGAGGTCGAGGCCGGAGCAGAAGATCCGCGCGTTGCTCTTGAGGACGATCACCCTGGCGTCCTCGCGGGCGCTCAGGTCTTTCACCGCGGCGGTCATTTCCTCCGCGAATGCGATGGTAAGGGCGTTGAGGCTCTCCGTTCTGTTGAGGGCCAGCGTGGCGACGGTGTTCTCCACGGTCACTTCGATGAATTGGTAGGACATTTTTTCCTCCTCTCTTTGCCAGGCTGTTGAAAAACGCTCATCTGCTGCGTTTCCCTCGTCCCTTGTCACATCGACGTACGCTCAAAGTACGACTCGTTCCTCGGGACTTCGGGGGCCTTGCATCTGAACATTTTTGAACAGCCTGGAAAAAGTGTATTTTTTAAAAACTTTCGTGGACTCTGTTCCCCTGACCTATTACAGGCGGGGGGCAATGTCAAGGTTGCAGGAGCATCGCGTCCGGTGCTTATCAAAAGAGAACGCCGGGGGCCAGGATGCCCGCGGGATCGAAGGCTTTCCGGAGGAGCCGCATCGCTTCGAGGACGTCGGGCGGGTGCTGGATTTTCAGGAGGTCTTTCTTCAGGCGGCCGATGCCGTGCTCGCCCGAAACGGACCCGCCCAGGCTTACCGCCGCATGAGCCCACTTGAGATAGAGCTCACCCGCCTCCTCCATCTCTTCCATGTTCCGGGGAAGGACGTTCACGTGGACGTGGTTGTTCCCGATGTGGCCGAAGACGACGGACTGAAGTCCTTTTTCGCGGAGCCCCCGCCGGTAAAGAGAAAACATCTTCCGCAGCGCGCTGTCCGGGACGGCGAAGTCGGTTCCCACCTTGTGCAGGTCGGGATAAGCCTGTTTTCGCCTGCCAATCCAGGCATTGACCGTTTCGGGAACGGCGTGCCGGAAGAGCTTCTGGCGCTCCAGGTCCCTTTCGTCCCGGGCGGCCCAGGTTCTGTCTGCCGGGATGCCGAGAGAAAGCAAAAGGCTTTCAAGGCGTCCGCCCGCCGCTTCCATCATCGGCTCAGGTCCCGCCATCTCCAGGTAGACCGCTGCTCCGCCATGAAAAGGAAATTCGGGCAGGGCACTCCCGTTCCCTTCCTCCCGTTTTCTTTCGTTCAGCAGCCGGATCGAATCGGGATCGAAATATTCGATGGCCTGGAGAGGGATGTCTTTCGCCTTTCGGGCCGCCTCCACGAGATCGAGCGCCGCCTCTTCGTCCTTCGTACCGATGAGGATTCCCAGCGTCGCTTCCGGCTTTTCCTCCAGACGGAATTCAATCTCCGCGATGATGCCCAGCGTCCCCTCGCTTCCCACGAGCAGATCCACGAGGTCCATCCCGGGCCGGATGAAGTAGCCTGCGGCATTTTTGACCCGGGGCATCGCGGTGTCGGGAAGAAGGATGTCGCGGGATACTCCATCCACGCCGGCGATCCGGAAAAGAAGGCCCTCGGCCTGAACGTCTCCGCGCCTGACCTTTAAAAGGCTGCCGTCGGGGAGCACCATGGCAAGCCCCCTGATCCACTCCCGTGTCGATCCGTGAAGATAGGTCCGGGGCCCCGAGGCGTTCGTCGCCGCCATGCCGCCGAGCTGGGCGCTTCGCTCCGTCGGATCAACGGGAAACCAGAGTGCCGGCCCCCCTTCACGCGCACGGCGGGCCAGTTCCTCTTCCAGCTCTTTCAGCGTCACACCGGCTTCGGCACGGACAAAAAAACGTTCTCCCTCGCGGTCGAGCGCGGAGATGCCTTTCATCCTTTCCATGGAGATCACGGCGTGCGCTCCGATCGGGACAGCGCCGCCGGTGATCCCCGTTCTTCCGCCGGAGATGACACAGGTCATGCCGCCTTCACGCAGTTCCTGGAACGCGCCGGCGATCTCTTCCACGGACCGGGGGAAATAGATTGTCTTCACGGAGTCCGCCTGAAGACGGGATTCGTCGGTGAGCATCGGGGTGTGGCGGTCTCTGATCTCGGCCGGATCACGGACGGCGGGGCAGGGCGATGCGGCAAGGGGCATGGTCTTGATGAGATTCATGACCTGCCCTTTTCTCATACTTTCCCGGAGCCTGCAATCTCTTTGAAAGGGCGGTTTTTCTCAGCCGCCTGAAAGAGGTTGACAACCGTTTTTGCGAAACTATAATGATTTTCAATACCCTCTGTTATCCAAGGAGAGAACCCATGGCTGCCTATCCAATATCGGATGCACAGACCGGACTGGTCAAGAAGATACTGTTCTTGATTGCTGTCGCCGTCATTCTTTTTTTCATCGGCCTCATGCACTGGATCAAGGAATCCGATGCCTTCAAAACGGCCGAATCCTATGTCAGGGAAAATTCCGAGATCAAAGCCGTCACGGGGGATGTCAAGTCCTGCGATCTCCGCTTTCCCCTGGATTACAAGACCTCCAACGGAAGGGGACGAGCGGAATTCGGCATCCTTGTGGAAGGCACGCGGGGCTCCACAAAGGCCTATGTGACGCTCAGAAGACAGCAGGATCAATGGTATGTCGTCTCGGCGGATTACGAAGACCGGGACGGCCGCAAGAAGCCGCTTCTCCGACAGCCGAAAACGCCGGCCGGTCTCACCCCCGCCCACAATTACTACAAACAGAAGAATTTCGACAAGGCCATCGAGGCTTACAGCGATTACCTTCGCCTCCATCCGAAAGAATATCAGGCCTTCTACTGGCGGGGCAGGGCTTATGCGGAGAAAAAGCAGAACGACCGGGCCGTTGCGGACCTCAAGACCGTGATCGAGCTGAAAAAAGACGAGGCCCCGGCCTACGAATGGCTGGGGTGGCTCGCGATCAAAGAGCAGAAATACGATGAGGCGATCCCGTACTTCAGCCGGGCCATCGAACTGAGGCCGGACCAGGCTTGGGGCTATTATCAGCGGGGCCGGTGCTATTACAAAAAAAACGACAGGGAACAGGCGCTCAGGGACGTCAAGAAATCCTGCGACCTCGGCTACAAAGAGGGCTGCACAGTGTACGAGAGCATGAAGAAAAAGAGTTAGTCAGACGGTTCAAAAACGCCCATCTACGGCGTTTTCCTCATCCTTCGTCACTGCGACGTACGCTAAAAGTACGACTCACTCCTCAGGATTTCGGGGGCCTTGTATCTGGACATTTTTGAACAGTCTGAAAAATAGTTATTATAAATTGATTTCCCCTCTTTTTTTGATATGGTCTTGACGAATTAGTTCACACCCCTCCACAGATTCGAACGATTTGCCTGTCTTTTGGGCATTGTCTTTTTAATTCTACTCCGACACATAA
>DFZO01000046.1 GCA_002383495.1 Syntrophaceae bacterium UBA4054
CGCGCCCGCATGGGGCGCGACACGAAATCATCTCCGGATAAGGGGCGAGTTATGACGTTTCAATCCACGCGCCCGCATGGGGCGCGACGCAATAAACATCACAACGTTCGGACTCCTGATCGGTTTCAATCCACGCGCCCGCATGGGGCGCGACCGCATATCTATGGACGAGCGTCTATCTTAATAATGGTTTCAATCCACGCGCCCGCATGGGGCGCGACGACCGGCAGCAGGAAGCATTTGAGGCCGAGATCAAGTTTCAATCCACGCGCCCGCATGGGGCGCGACCTAATCCTGGGGGGCTGTTTTTTGGCACAAGCAGCGTTTCAATCCACGCGCCCGCATGGGGCGCGACCCGGAGGTCCTTACATTCACGGCTGGTGATGAGCTGTTTCAATCCACGCGCCCGCATGGGGCGCGACCTATGACACGGGCCTGAAATCAACGGTGACAGAAGTTTCAATCCACGCGCCCGCATGGGGCGCGACATTTTATAGATCCGGCAGAGATCCGGGAGCTGGCCGTTTCAATCCACGCGCCCGCATGGGGCGCGACCAGCTGCCCTTGTTTGAGCGTTTCCATATCTGGTTTGTTTCAATCCACGCGCCCGCATGGGGCGCGACATGATCGGCCAGGGACCGTACGGACCTGTTACCGTGTTTCAATCCACGCGCCCGCATGGGGCGCGACCTGGAATGGGCGTTCACCGCTGCCGGCGAATCAAAAGTTTCAATCCACGCGCCCGCATGGGGCGCGACCCAGATCACAGTAACCGTCACGGACCGTGCACCATGTTTCAATCCACGCGCCCGCATGGGGCGCGACTAGGCATGCCAAGGCGGACGGCGCACAGGATATGTTTCAATCCACGCGCCCGCATGGGGCGCGACGAATTACAGCCAGCCGATGTCGGCTGAAATACTCGTTTCAATCCACGCGCCCGCATGGGGCGCGACACGTACTGGGCTTTCAGCACCTCGAATTCTACCTGTTTCAATCCACGCGCCCGCATGGGGCGCGACGCTGAGCCGGCGAGCGTCCAGGATCCCATTCAGTGTTTCAATCCACGCGCCCGCATGGGGCGCGACAGAGGGCGAGACGATGATCATCGAGGGGATGGCGTTTCAATCCACGCGCCCGCATGGGGCGCGACGGGTTATTTATTTTGCCCTTGTCCTGCCGTGTGAAGTTTCAATCCACGCGCCCGCATGGGGCGCGACTAGGCATGCCAAGGCGGACGGCGCACAGGATATGTTTCAATCCACGCGCCCGCATGGGGCGCGACCAGCGTAAACGTCGGGATGGAGGCCATGAGATAATCGTTTCAATCCACGCGCCCGCATGGGGCGCGACGTAGACGAGGGCGTCGGATTCCCGATGAGCGGAGAGTTTCAATCCACGCGCCCGCATGGGGCGCGACGACAAAAACAAGGAGGTACGGAAAGATGAAAAAAGTTTCAATCCACGCGCCCGCATGGGGCGCGACATCGCCTATTGATGAAAATCATCGGAAAAGAGATGGTTTCAATCCACGCGCCCGCATGGGGCGCGACCCATTCATGGAGCGGAACGAATTTCACCGATAACGTTTCAATCCACGCGCCCGCATGGGGCGCGACCAAAGAAAACATATAGGGGGTGTGTTTATGGAAAAGTTTCAATCCACGCGCCCGCATGGGGCGCGACGCCAGCGTGGATAGTAGCTCCCCATCTTCACCAATGGTTTCAATCCACGCGCCCGCATGGGGCGCGACTATAGATTCCTTCTCATCAAGAGCCTCACGGCAGGTTTCAATCCACGCGCCCGCATGGGGCGCGACGCCAGAAGTCAATAACGGACTGGATGAGCGAGCTTGTTTCAATCCACGCGCCCGCATGGGGCGCGACGCCAGGTTGTGGGTGATCCTCAGCTGAGGATTGTTGTTTCAATCCACGCGCCCGCATGGGGCGCGACCCTGGCCGTACAGATATTGACTCCCTACCTGGAAGTTTCAATCCACGCGCCCGCATGGGGCGCGACCTGAAAGGGAGATCTAATGCCAACAGATCTAGGGTTTCAATCCACGCGCCCGCATGGGGCGCGACTCTTTTGTGTGAAGATGTTCCCGTGGACGGGATCGTTTCAATCCACGCGCCCGCATGGGGCGCGACGAATGATTACGAGAAGGGCTTCGCGCCTTATCGTGTTTCAATCCACGCGCCCGCATGGGGCGCGACTCCATCACCACCCAAGGACGCGGTTTGTCCTGTGTTTCAATCCACGCGCCCGCATGGGGCGCGACTTGATCCTATCTGCGTTATGCTGGCTATGAGATCGTTTCAATCCACGCGCCCGCATGGGGCGCGACAAAGAAGCCGATGGGCTTCGCTTCTTTCTGGTCGTTTCAATCCACGCGCCCGCATGGGGCGCGACATGACGCCGCAGCAGCACGCGGATCCCATGATGAGTTTCAATCCACGCGCCCGCATGGGGCGCGACTCAAGACAACGATCAATCTCTACACCGCAACCGATTGTTTCAATCCACGCGCCCGCATGGGGCGCGACGCCGAGGGCGTTATGATCGGATCGGACGACTACGAGTTTCAATCCACGCGCCCGCATGGGGCGCGACTGTTAATATCCAATTCTTTGTAATTCAATATAAAATGCTATTCATTGCGCGAATCACCCGAATCTTTGTTGAACCTCTATTCAGTTTTCAAAGAGCAAATGAAAAGAATCTGCATAATCAGTTCTTTACCCCTCCCGCGAAACCCCCTGGAAAATCATGTACGCCGGGGGTTCGCGGACGCCTTCAAACGATCATGGGCCCTTCCTGATCAATGGCTTTTTTCGCCCCGACATGCTCGACGCGGCGTCGCCAGTTTGAGCCCAGAAAATAGAACCTCAGGCTGTCCCTGTTTTCATCGATCTCCTTGATCAGCCGATCCCGAAGCACGGTCCATTGGGCCGGATCCACAATGCATTCAAAAACAGAATACTGAACGCGCTGACCATAGTTTTGACAGGCCTTCGCCACCCGGCGAAGACGCCGCGCCCCGCCGTCGTCGTTGGTTGCCACGTCGTAACTGACAAGAACGAACATGAATCCTCCTCCTACTTCCAGATAAAAGGCGGATAACCGTCCAGATCACCACGAAGGTGCCGCGCGAAGAGCAGCGCCTGCATATGGAACAAAAGACCGATCGTGACCTTCTCGTCCAGAAAGGGGTGAACGATCTCTTCCTGCTTTCTTTCTTGGTATGCGACGAGAACCGCCTTTCGGGTATCATCGTCCATCAGCACCGCTCCGGACTCGGCCTTATTGAATCCCCTCGCATTGACTTGCCTGAGATTGATCAGCGAAAGGGCGAGACGGTCGGCAAGAAAGGGCCTGAATTCCTCCATGAGGTCGAGGGCCAGCCCCGGCCTGCCCGGACGATCCCGGTGCAGGAATCCGACCGCCGGGTCCAGCCCGACCGACTCCAGGGCGGACCGGATGTCGTGGACGAGGAGTGTGTAGAGAAAGGAGAGCAGACAGTTCACATTATCCAGCGGCGGGCGGCGGTTTCGCTCTGAAAAGATAAAGTCCTCTTTCTGCGCCACGATGAAATGGTCGAAGACGCTGAAGTAGCTGTGGGCGGCATCGCCCTCGATCCCGCGGACGGTATCCAGAGAATTGGTCCGGTCCAGGGCCTCCAGGCAGCGCCCGAGATAGGCCGCGGTCTGACGAAGGCTCGCATCGTCGACCTTCTGACTGTGGTCCCGCAGGGCGCGCTGAACGACGGTTCGCGAATTGGCGATCTTGCCCAGGAGTACGGCCTTCGCCATCTCCGCAGAGCAATCCGGATCATCCGCTTTTCGGTATTGCTCTCGTCGCAGGAGGACGTTTCCCGACACCGGTCCCTGAACGCGCGCCAGAAACCGCCCACGCTCCGTCAGGAAGCTGATCGCCACACCGTTTTCCGCACAGAATCCCATCAGGTAGGGGCTGCACGAGACCTGCCCGAAGCAGACGATCCCGCCGATGGTGTGGACCGGCACCCGGAGGCGGATTTCGTTCTCCACCTTCACGGCCACCGTTTCCCCTTCTTTCGCAAGATACGATCCCTGCGTGGTCACGAAAAGAGTGTTCAGATGTTTTTTCATAGTTCAACGGTTCCTCTATAGTGCCTTTCTCTTTGCCAAACAAAGCATCTTCTGGTAAAATACAAACATGAAAAAGAAAAGTCTTTTAGATACAAACCCTTACCTGAAAGATCCTTCTGAGCGGGAAGGCCGAATCATGCTCAATGCTGCAAGCTCATCGATAATCGAAGGCGTTTCTCCGTCTGTCTTTGGCATCGCAGTCAAAAAGCGAAAAAATCATAAAGGAAATCACTCTTCAACAATCGCGAAGTCTATTCGATCAATTCGTCGAAAATCTTTTCCATAGGACCGTAGTTGCGGTCAAAACCCCCTTGGACCGCCCTAAAATATTCCTGCTTTTTCTTTCCTGTCAAAGGGCTGAAGTCCAATATAGGCAAGTCGGACTGAAGCACCATGAGAGTCGCCAGCATCCGCGCCAGACGACCGTTTCCTTCCCGGAAAGGATGAATGAGCAGCAGTTCTACATGAATCGCCGCAAGTGCATGTATCAATTCGTTTCTGGTGAATCCTCTGCAAGGCGTATAAACCATCAGGCAGTTTGATTCAAATTCAGTTATCAGGAGGGGTATGATATGGGCAGCGGCAAAAATCATGTCATCTTTTGCAAGATTGACCTGCCGGTATTTACCGGCCCATTCGTAAATATTCCCAAGCCATTCGCGATGCATGGAGCAGAGATCGGCCGCAGAAAATTGATGATTATGGTCAAATACTCCGACAAGTTTTTTCGTGGCACGCACCAGTTCCTTGCCTTCGACCGTTTCCATTTCCTTTCTGCTCTTTACACCGAGCAAATTGCGAAGGACCGTCCTGCGCGAACCAGGTTCAAATTGGCCTTCAATGAGTCCTGATGCGTCATAGCGTAGCGATCGTTTCACTAAGTCCTCACTCCACGAGAATCCGTGCAAGATAGTTTTTTACCGAACGCTTTTTCTGGATGGTTTTCGGCAGGCATTCGGCGGCCAGGGAACAGCTCTCGCAGCGTTTTGCGTAAACGGGCTTGGGCGTTATCCCGGACTCAATCAGCTCGTGCGTCTTCTTCGCCGCCTCCCCCGTCTCTCTCCGCAGGGCGTCGTCGAACTCCACGTCCAGGCGGCGGCGCGTCCGGCCGTAGAAGATTGCGCCGCTGGAAACTTCAACGCCGAGCATTTCCTCCAGGCACATCGCCTGGGCGCAGAGCTGCACTTTGTCGCAGTCGTCTGCCTTCGGTTTCCCCAGCTTGTACTCAATAGGGAAGGGAATCCATTTGCCTTCCCCGATTTTGTGAAACTCGACGACGTCCGATTTTCCGATCAAGCCCAGACGCAGAGAGCGAAGCGGCACGCCGCGTTCGATCCGCACATTCCCGCGCGATTCCGCATCCTGCTCGTGTACCCGCTCGTGCATGATCCGGCCTTCAGCCGTTCGTCCGCTCTCCGCCCATGTCTGCTCAACATGAATGAGGGCGCACTGGCGGGGACAGAACACCATGTGCTGCAGGGCGGAAAGCTGGATCAGGTTATCTTCGGTATACATGTCCATATCCATTTAGCTTAAAAAAACATACCAAAATGTCATGACGGACTTGATAAGCCTGCCCCGTACTCGATACGGGGGCATCCATTTCCTCATGGACTTCGGCAACTTGCCGGTTATTATCATGTTTATTATCTCGTTTATTGGATATTATCGCGTTTCTTCTTATCTGTTGAGACCAAGTCGCCATTACCCAATTTATTACCTATCTTGGGAATTATTACCTATTTCAGCCGCTTCCTGCTCTCCGGTTCGGTTAGGTAATTTTCAGACGAGACGACTCGTTTGCCTGTTTTCTTTTCCAGGTCTTTTCGTGCTGTTCCCGCGACCTCTCCGCCTTTCCGTGTGGCTGTCTTGCTTTCATGAAAGCCTTGCGCGTCATCAACCCGCGTTATTTCGGTGGTCGCCGCCTCGCCGAGCATGGAGAAGATCAGTTCCAGGTCTGTCATATGATCCCGGAGGTTTTCCCGTTTCAATCCCTTGAATCGTTTATGTTCGCCGGGTGTGACACCGAAGGCAGCTTTTGCGATCTCCGCCGTGAGGATTTCATATTCCTGCTCCTGCTTCACATCCCTTTTTTTCCACTCATCCGTGAGCTTTTCCTGGACAGCAATTCCATGCAGCCGCTTCTCGATCCAAGTATTGGAATAGCCCTTGGCCTTGTAAAGCGCCCGTGTCCGCTTCGTCGCAAGCTCCGGATTCTCGATCTCCTGCACCCGTTCGTAGCCGACCTTGGCTAACCACCGTTTGAACGGCTCGGCCTTTGGGGAGGGAATGGACTGGATGATGCGGAAAATGCCTTCGGTGTTGGCGCAATTTATTTTTTGTTTACCGCCAAGGGTGTCTATCGTAAGGGGGATGGCAATTTGTCCCCACCCTTTGCCGAGTTCCGGATCTCGCTGCTTTAAAAGTTGGATATACTGATCGGGGTCTTTTGAATCTGTCAACGCCAGCACCAAATCTTCAAGGACAAACCACCACTCCTCGTTATGAAACGTCTTGCGAATACCCCTCCCTCGAAAAAGAGCAATTTTTGTTTCCAAAATGCTTCCTCCAGACAATAAATGATTTAAAGTTTTCGTTATTCGAGTTGAGCTATCCGGAAATTCCGGATAGCTTAACTTTATGGATTAAGCCATTCCACCATCATTCATCTTCTTCATATCTTTGATTCACTTGTTACCCCAACAGGTAGGCTGGCCTTATTGACGACTATTTTATAATCGGCAAAAGATCGTGCCGGTGTTGCAGGGTCGGTTTTTCGCTCAACTTTCACGAGATCAAACAATTTGTGGGCCGAGGCATTGCCGAGAGCCGAATCATGTTTGAAAACAATCAAACCCTGGGTGGTCATGAGACCGCGGGCGGCAGAGCGGTCGTGCTCGAACATATCCGCCAAGGCTTTCCAGAACAAATCAAGGTCTTCCTGGGTAAAGCCTGTCTGGTTCGCAAGATGGCGAGATACAAAACCATAAGCGACATAAACACCATAGGGCACGGTATGCTTGCGTCCCATGGTGCGATTATCGCCGGATTGCTTTTCCGCTTCAGCCTCGGTTGCAACAGCCATACGCGTAATCGAATGCTCCAGCGTGACGATGGGTTCAACGGAGCGGGCAAAGGTCATTTGTACCGGGCCACGAACCTGACCGCAGTTCGGTGCAGATTTCAGCGACATCACTGCGCCGAATGTTCGAATGTCATAATAGTCTTTGCACATCTGTCCCTTGCCAAGTTCGGTGTCTTCTGCGGTAGGTTTTCGTGGTTTGGCGTCTTTCAAGGCAAACTTGATCAAGGTCGTAACATTTTGGGATGGTTTCTCGTCTTTAAGCCACTGCTGGATTGCCTTCTTATCCGCATCGGCGGCGACAACCAACAGCATTCGATCACCACTTTCATCTACTTCAGTCGACAACCCATCGGGTAAAGAAAGTTCTTCGAATATACCTTTAAGTTCTTCAGGTACATCCTTTTTGGATATCTCGCCTGTGGGTATTTTCAAATCATTAAAGGCTTTGAAATGAGCGCGTCCTAAAACGGCTTTTTCTTTTATGTATATGTCAAAACCAGACAGCGCTTTTCCATCCGTTCCGGTCTGAGTGAGTTGGACATAATTACGCACCTTGCGCTTGAGACAGACATCGGTAACGAGTCCCCGGCCCGTCTCCGGATCAACTCGGGGAAGGTTGCCGGCATCAGGATCGCCATTAGGGTTGCCGTCCTGAACGTCAAAGACAAGGATGAAATCGTAACGGTTCTTAATTGATGTGTTCATGGTTTTTTCCTTTCTGTTGGATTGATTTTGTTATGGTTTAGTAGTTTTGGATGTCCAAAGGTCTTGCGTTTGGTGATAATAGCCGATGGCAAAGCGGCCTTGATCCGCCAGGGTGAGGTGCGCTGGAAAATCGACAATAGGGCACATGATTTCCCCAATCAATTGCTGGCGCACGACAAACAGTCCCGGTTTTTCCTTTTCCAACTTCGATAGGTGGTGGTTGGAGAGACGCATCAAGTTGCCGAACACCGTAACCGGCGTGCTGGATGCGGCACCATAAAAACGGTCGCGGATGGTGGCATTGATGCCTGGATTGGCTTCGGTCTGGATTTTTTCCAGCACGGAAAAAAGCCGACCAAGACGATAGCCGATGTTCTTGTTCTCGGGGTCGAGGCACATGGTAATCTCCTTTTCTTTTTGAGGATTATTAAAACGTAAAGCGCGATTCAGGCATGCCTTGATGAGCGCGGCGCGCTCATACGGTACATTGGGATCCTGCTTACCAGTATTCTTATTTTTTTTAGCCTGTTCAGCACGGATCCGGCGAATAGCTGCTTGAAGTAGTGTTGTCGGATAGGGCGTGCCGTCAAGGATCGACCGCACCATTTCACCTGCGAGATTGGGAGGTATATTGTCATCTTTTCCCTGAGCAGCAATCGAACAAAGAAGCCTCCTCATCGGTAAAGCTGAGTCCACCTTGGCGCTGTGTATAATGGCAAGGTCTTCAACGTGCTGTTTGAATCTTGATCCCATTTCCCGAACCGTGCCAACATGCCAGAAGCGCACGGCGATGCGGGCAGCGTTTGGGGAAAGACCGAGGACATAAAACGGGGTGCTGTCATTGGGTACAGCGTAAGCGCCGCTCCAGATGGACTCATACAGCGCTTTGATAGCTTCCGTATTGCGATCTGGATCGTCCTTAGGTGGCGCGGAAAAGAAGAAAAAGGCAGCATGCTCGAAAGAGGATTCTTTCCCTGACCAGTAGACGGCGGTCGCATCGCAGATCTTTAATTTCTGCTTTGAATTTATTAGGCGTGATAGGGCTTTTGTATAAGCATCTACAGCTTTTTTACCTACAGGCGAGTTAAATGACTTTTTCTTTCCAAACGAGCAAAAGGCATCTTCGTTAAATGAGACAAGGTTAGGGCTTTTTTTTGCGCCAAACAACCCACCTGTAATCGGGTGACAATCAACAATGTCTCCAACACGACTCCCTGTCACTAAACAAATAGCGCCTGCAATATTGTTTATGCCTTTAGCAGGGTTTGAAATTTTGTTTTTAACGCTACTTCTTTCAAAAACAAACCCGTCATCTCCTATCAACTTGAAGGTGATGTTACCCCTATCGCTTCGAATGGCTTCCCCCATATCCGGGTGATTAATGATAGGATCAAATACGTTTCGATTTGTTTTTCCAGAAAGCAAGTATGCTCGAACAGCATCAACAGCAACATCCTCTCCACTTTTAAACCATGAATCAATAGTTTCTATAAAACTGATGAGTTTAATGTCGCCTTTTTTCCCAATGCCAAGAGCAAAACCAGGCTTATCCCAAAGAAGATTCGCATCTTTCCCGCTATTATTATGCTTCAATGCTTGTTTTCCAATATTGGGAACAAGTGCGGAATGCCCTTCGTTATTCTCCCGCTTGTTATTGATTTGCTTGAAAGTCCCTCTGTGATCGAGAACAATCTCATAATCAATTCTCTGAGGTATCCAACCTTCCGGCGCAATGTCACTTTTCGGATCGGCAGCCTTGCGATCATAATACTCTTTGAGTGCTTGCAGGATCATTTACGCACCTCCTCGCTGTCAGGCGGTGGAACAACGACAACGCCGCTTTCTATTCTCGCCGGAAAAAACATCGGTTTGATGTCTGCTGGTTCGGAATAGTCCAGATCGTAGAGCATCCAGCCAAGGTCTCGTGTTTCGGGGATGGGCGTGACTGGTTCGGCAGCCGGATCGACGAGGCAAACATCGGCAGCAAACTCACGGCAGCCAAGGTAGGGTTGGTGAAAATGCTGACCCTTTTTGGCGCGACGCTCAAACATGGCGGCGTACTTGGCTTCGGTTTCATCCTTGCGGCTGTCTAGTTTTTTCAGATCATTGGCCTCTTCAGCGTCAACAAGCCATTCGGGAACCGGATTGAGCACTTTGCCTCGTTTTTCCGGCGGGATGAAAACGAACTCCGCATGAAGGCGATACTTCACATCTCGCAGAAATAGCCCGGCCCGCTGCTGGCGGTCGTCTTCGATGAATATACCGTCCGAGCGAGGCGAGGCGACTTTGCCGACCTCATTGCGGCGGACGGAAATCCATTTCACGGGTGCAAGAACTTCGATTATTTTGACCTGCCAATAAATGGCTGGTTTCCACAGGATGGCATCGAAGACAGCGCGGGCGGCTGATGGAGTAATCACATCATAGCTGACGCGCTCGACCTTCATCTCCGGCCGGGTAAAGCAGGCGTAGTCGCCGCTTACCTCAAGACAAAATCCTTTCATAGGCATCCTCCTTTCATGAAGGGTTAAATGAGCAAGTCTTCCGGATCATAAACCTCACGGTAGATGTCCAGACCAATCTTTGAACAATAGAGTGTCGAGTCGGCCTGAACAAGAATGCCGTCGTGGATCTCCTCCACACGGCCTTCGGCCAACAGCCGACCGGCGACACCCGGTTTGACATTAACGGTATAGCGTTGAAGCGCACGCATCACCTCACGTGATGGACCGGCAAATCGTAATCTATCTATCATTTTATCGTTACCGCCATAGCGGACAATGATGGGAACAGACTCGTCTTTGATCAGGCGGAATTCCTTTCCAGCCGTGCGAAACTGGACATTGCCAGCGGGATTGACATTTTTCACAAGATTGTCTCTCCACCAGTTCTCTCCGGTGTCATTAATGCTTGAGTAATATGCTTCAAAATAGCGGCGAAATGCATTCGGCGTATCAGGCGTAAAGCCGGAAAGCGCCGCCATCTCTCGGGTTGTGTCTTCTCCCTTGCGTAGTAAACCCGGAGGAGCAGGCTTGGGTGCTATGAAAACCCGCACTTCTCCAAGTTCCATCTTGTTTCCTTCACGATTGCAGCGACCCGCAGCCTGATTAATCGAATCAAGTCCTGCCAGTGCGCGATAGACCACAGGGAAATCCATATCCACACCCGCCTCGACCAGTTGCGTGCTGATTACGCGGCATGAATCGCCGCGAGTCAATCGTTCCTTGACATCGGCAATGATTCGAGATCGATGGGAACCACACATGAGCGCCGAGAGATGGAACGTGCCTCCTGGCATCTCTTTCCACAGCGCGTGGCAATCCTTACGGGTATTGACAACGCATAACACCTGTTCGTATACGGCCAGTTCGGCGGCAAGGGAAGACCAGTCACGAGGCTGGTTCATGTCCCCGGGAAAGAGGATATGGGTGCGCTTAAGTTGCTCGTAGAGAGACTCTGGCTGCGGGATAATCTCACGAGGTGTCTGACAGAGATTCGGCAGTGCCGGCTGGGTGGCAGTGGAAAGCACAACTGTGACCTTGTAATCGGAAATCAGTCGATTCAGCGCTTCAACGCAAGGATGGAGAAGCTCCGGTGGAAGAAGTTGCGCTTCATCCAAGATCACCACGCTATTAGCGATGTTGTGCAATTTCCGGCAGCGTCCTGACTTGGCGGCATAAAGCGACTCGAAAAACTGGACGCTGGTGGTGACGATAACCGGCGCATCCCAGTTTTCTGCCGCGAGGATGAGTTGCGGTGATTCCTTCTCCTTTTCCGGAGCGATGTTACTGTGATGCTCGACCACATTCTCGAAGCCGAAGTGTTTGCGAAGCACATCGGCGGTCTGCTCTATAATACTGGTGTAAGGGATGACGTAAATGATACGGCTCTTGTTATATTGAATCGCATGATCCAACGCGAAAGCGGTTCCCGAAAGGGTTTTGCCGCCGCCGGTTGGCACCGTAAGGGAAAATATCCCAGGGGCTTGCATGGCAGCTGTTCTACAGACGGCAAGGATATCGGCACGGACACGATTTACGAGAGAGTTTTTCTTTTTCGCTTCTTCGATAACGAGCTGCATTTCCCGATCAAAACGCGCTTTCAACTCGTTCAACGATGGAAAGGTCGGACGCAAAGCATGTTTGTCTCCATCCATGAATGCCTCCGTATCGAGAAAGTCGGCGTCAACAAGACAGGAAAAAAGCATACGAACCCAGAGGTGGTAAGCAACGGCATCCTGATTGCGGCAATGCATTGCAAAAGCCGGCGGCTGACACTGTGCAGGAAGTGCCTCCAAGAGAGGGGCAGCATAATGGCGGACGACGTCGGCAATACCTTTTTCGTTTTCAAGTCGCCAAGTCAACGAGTCACGACCACCGAACCAATCCGGCAATCCGGCATGATGTCCCGCAACGAGATAAGTGAAGGTTTTACCGATAATGTTTTTCCATTTTTCACCGGCGAAAATAGCGCCTGCACCTGAGTGATTGGGGCGAACACCCGTGGTTTGATCGTCATACTCCGAAACATCGATGCCTCTTGCGTTACACAGGTAAGCCTGAAAATCAGGATGCGCTTTCCCGAGATCATGAAGTATTCCAGCCGTTCGCGCCCAGCACTCGGAATCAAATGCAGCAGCAAACGTTGAAGCTTGTTCAGCAGTACCAGTCAAATGGTCAATTAAAGAATGTATTCTTCCGTCTTCGGAAATATGGGCGATAGGTTCTTTCATATACAATTACCTCTATAGTATCTAACATGTTGAGAAAAGCTCTTTTCAGGCCACTTCTCCGGCGGCTCACCTTCTTTGGAATGGGCGTAGAATTTTCGATTCATCAGAATCCCTGGATTCCGGATCGGGGTCCGGAATGACTGCGGCAACGAAGATTAACCGATGTTCTTGATCCCTGGATTCCCGCTCCCCGATCAGGTCGAGGACAAGTTTCGCGGGAATGACTACAAGTAATATACCTTATCTGCTCCCCCACGGGGTGTCCTACCGGTAGATTTTCCCCATTTTATTTATTTCCTTTTTCACTTCTTCCCTGAGCTTTGCCGGCGACAGGACTTCGACCTGCGAGCCGTATTTCAGGATTTCGCGTTTCACTTCCCGGAAGTCGGCCACGGGGAAGGTGAGACAGAGGGTCTTTTCATTTTCCCACTGCATCTGCTGGGCGGGGTGCCAGACCTGTTCGGACACCCAGGCGGCGATCTCCGGGGAGAAGCGCAGGCATACGTCGAAGGTTTCGGCGCTGTTCATGATCCCGAAATTTCTTCTGATGTATTCCTTGACCGGTGCGGTGGACGAATGCGGGACGATTTTGAGGGAAGAGGATGAGACGGATCGGATTCTCGACAGGACAAAATCGCGCATCTCGTTTTTCATCGCGCAGTGGGCGATGATGTGCCATGTGCCCATGTATTGAAGGAGGTGGAGCGGCAGGATGTCGCGACGGGTCAGTTCGCCCGTATGGGGCGAACGGTAGTCGATCACGATGGTTTGTGAGGACAGGAGGGATTCCAGGATGATCTGGAAAATTTTTTCAGCGGTCCGGGAGTAGGCGATGTTTTTCACAGACACCTTTTCGCTCAGTTCTGAGAGAGGCAGGGACCCCGGACGGGAAAGCCGGGACATGATCTGGTTGAGGAAGGATTTGAGAGAATTCTTCAGGGCGCTGTCGGGGATCGCCGAGGCGAGACGATAGGAGATGAGGAGGGAAGTGAGTTCTTCCTCGCTGAGCCAGAAGCCGGGAAGCTCGTAAGCGTCGTCCGCGTACGCGAATCCCCTGCGTTCCGGAACATAGCAAAGCGGCGCACAGAGCCTGTCCTGCATAAAGGCAATGTCCCGCTGGGCCGTCTTGCGGGAAATCTCGAATTTCTCCGCAAGGCTCCTCGTATTCGGATATTGCTTTTCTTTGACTTTGGCGTGAAACCAGAGAAAACGCTCGTAGATCACCTTGGATGACATACGACCTCCCGTATGAAGGTTGTGAATCGGAATAACTGTATGAATGCAAGATGAACCGGAAGGTATTTTTGCTTAGAAGTTAGATTTTCAGGCTGTCGTTGTCAAGATAAAAATGCGTGAAATTCCAAGGCAGTTGCTCCGTGTCATGAAATGTCGATCGGCAGGCGGAAGAGTTCCTTAGCGTTCCGGGATGTGATCCTCCCGACATCGTCGAGCGGGATGCCCTTTACTTCGGCGATCCTCCGGGCGGTGTGGACAACGAAGGAGGGCTCGTTTCTCTTTCCCCGGTGGGGTTCGGGGGTCAGGTAAGGCGCGTCTGTTTCCAGGAGCAGCCGATCGATGGGAATGCCTTTCACGATTTCCCTGAGTTTGTCGGATTTGGGGAATGTGATGGGTCCCGGCACGGAGATGTAAAATCCCAGATCGAGGCACTTCCGAGCCATGGTCCTGTCTCCGGAGAAGCAGTGGACGACGCCTCTGCGCTTTCCTTTCCAGGCTTTCAGAATGTTCATTGTCTCATCATGGGCCTCGCGGTCGTGGATCACGACAGGCAGATCCAGTTCCTCGGCGAGATCGAGCTGCTCACCGAACCGCCTGATTTGGACGTCCCGGGGAGAGAGGTTGCGGAAGAAATCGAGTCCGATCTCTCCGTAGGCCACGACCTTGCGGTTCTGCGCCATGGGTTTCAGGGCGTCGTATGTTTTTGCGTCGATTGCCTTGACCTCGTGGGGGTGGATGCCGATGACGGCATAGACGGTTTCATATTGAGCGGCGATGGAAAGAGCCTTCGCGCAGTCACTCAGTGTTGTTCCGACCGTGATGATGCAGCCCACCCCGGCTTCCAGGGCCCTCTTCACGACCTCGGGCCGGTCACGGTTGAAGTCCTTCATTTCCAGATGGGCGTGGGAATCGATAAACATTGCTATGATGCCTTTCCCTTTTTCTTCTCGATTGTTTCCTCTTCGGCCTGGTTTGAGAGGTCTGGAAGCTTCTTCAAATAGGCCTTGAGTTCCTTTTCCGTCATTTCTCCTTTTTTCAGCTTTTTTTCGATGATCCTCTTGTCCATGTCTTTCCTGCTGTCTGTGCTTTGTTTGACCATGATGACATTATCCTCCTGCTGTATTAAGAGTGGTTTTCAATTCTTATGCTAACTTTTCAACCTTGGATCCAGGGTGTCTCTGATTCCCTCTCCCAGAAGATTGTATCCGAGGACCGTCAGAAGAATGGCCATTCCTGGATAAAGGGAAAGCCACCAGGCGATGTCGATGTTGTCCTTTCCATCCGTCAGGATATTCCCCCAACTCGGCGTGGGCGGCTGAACACCGATACCGAGAAAGCTCAGAGCGGATTCGGTGAGGATCGCTCCGGCGATACCGAACGTCGCGGCTACCAGAAGGGACGCCATGGCATTGGGAAGAAGGTGACTGAAGATGATACGAAAGTCGCCGGCGCCTATGGCCCGCGCTGCCTGGACAAAATCTCTTTCTTTCAGGCTGATAAAGTCGGCCCTGACCAGCCTCGTTATGCCCATCCATCCCGTCAGGCCTATGATGATCATGATGTTCCAGATCGACGGTTCGAGAAAGGCAATGACGGCGAGGATCAGGAAAAAAGTGGGGAAGCAGAGCATGATGTCGACGGCCCTCATGATCAGAGTGTCTACCCACCTGCCGTAGTATCCGGCAACGGCTCCAAGGACCATGCCGATCAAAATGGCGATGCCCGTAGAGACGAAGCCCACCTTCAGGGAAATCTGCGAACCCCAGATCGTCCGGCTCAGGACATCCCGTCCCAGCTGATCCGTTCCCAGCGGATGTGCCGCGGAAGGCGGCGAGAGAACAATCTGGAGATTTATCGCGCCGGGATCGTAAGGTGAAATCCAGGGTGCGAAGATAGAGAGAAGAAAGAAAAACACGACGATGGCGCTTCCCGTGAGGGCCAGTTTATTTTTTTTGTAGCGGTTCCAGAAATCCACTTTTCTCGACCCCTGTTGTCATTCTGAGCTCGTCGAAGAACCTTGAACCCTCTCTTATTGAATTCTTATCCTCGGATCGGCTACGGCGTAGGAAACGTCGGCGATCAGGTTGCCCACCAGCGTGAGAATTGCGCCGATGACCAGAATTCCCATGACCACGGGATAGTCCCGCGACATGACGGCCATGTAAAACAGCTGTCCCATTCCGGGAATGGCGAAAATGGTCTCGAAGATCACGCTTCCCCCGATGAGTCCCGGAATGGAGAGCCCCAGGATGGTGATGACGGGGAGGAGCGCGTTTCTCAGGGCGTGCTTGTAGATGACCACCCTTTCGCTCAGGCCCTTAGCCCTCGCCGTCGTGATGTAGTCCTGCCGGATCACTTCGAGCATGTTCGCCCGCATGTATCGCGAAAGTCCCGCCAAGCCCCCGAAGGCCGAGAGGAGAACGGGAAGAATGAGGTGTTTGAGCAGGTCGATGAAGGCGCTGAGGGGCGGCAGGTACTCGTAATTGAGGGACCGTATCCCCGAGATGGGCAGCCAGCCGAGATGAACGCCGAAAAGGATCATGAGGAGAAGGGCAAGCCAGAAGGTCGGCATGGCAAAGCCGATGAAAACCAGCACGGCGGTCACCTTGTCGAACAAGGAGTTCTGGCGCACCGCCGCGAGAACTCCGATGGGTATGGCGATGACGATGATGAGGCCGAGGGAGAGAACGTTGATGAAAAGCGTAATCGGCAGTCTCTCCAGTATCTTGTCGGCCACGGGCCTGTTATCGGGCGAGAAGGACTTCCCGAGATCAAGGACGGCAAGCTTTCGGACCCAGGAAAAATACTGCTGGTAGATGGGCTTGTCCAGATCGTAAAGCGCTCTCAGCCGCTCTTTCGCCTCCGCCGAAGCGCGGGGATTCATCTGGGTCTGAAGATCCGTGGGTGAACCCGGAGCGAGATGGATCACACCGAAACAGATGATGGTGATTCCGATGAGAAGCGGAATCATGAAAAAAAGTCTGCGAAGGATGTAGTTCAGCAACGTCCAACCCTATTAATGGCGGCCGATACAGATATACGTGAAGCCCCTGCCTCTCATTTCTCCGGGATCGTACTGATTTCGCCCGTCAAAAACGACGGGGTTTTTGAGACGTTTTTTCATCCGGTCGAAATCGGGATTTCTGAAGAGATGCCATTCGGTTGCAAGGACAAGAAAATCCGCGCCGGAAAGGGCATCATAGGCATTGTTTAAAGCGGATATTCTGGCCCCCCGGCCCAGCGTCTTCAAGGCTTCTTTCCCCGCCTCGGGATCGTAAGCCTGTATCCTGACGCCTTCCGACAGAAGGATCCGGATGACCTCGAGGGCGGGGGATTCCCTCACGTCATTGGTGTTGGGCTTGAAGGCCAGTCCCCATACGGCGGCCGTTTTTCCTTTCAGGCCGCCTTTGTCGGCGAAGTATGAGATGATCTTGTCCGCGAAGATGCGACGCTGTCTCGCGTTCATCTCGTCCACGGACTTCAGGATGATCGGGTCGAAATGGGCCTCTTCAGCCGTGGAAATGAGGGCCTTGACATCCTTGGGAAAGCAGGAACCTCCGTAGCCGATGCCGGGATAGATGAAGCTGTAACCGATCCGGCTGTCGGAGCCGATTCCCTGCCTCACGTTTGTGATGTCGGCGCCGACCCTTTCGCAGATGTTGGCCATCTCGTTCATGAAGGATATCCGGGTCGCCAGCATGGCATTGGCGGCGTACTTGGTGAGTTCCGCGCTGCGTATGTCCATGACGATCATCTTGTCCCGGTCCCGTGCGAAGGGCGAATAGATCTCCTTCATGAGCTCAGCGGTTCTCGCATTGTCCACGCCGATGACGACCCTGTCCGGTTTCATGAAATCGTTGACGGCGTCACCCTCCTTCATGAACTCGGGATTCGAAATCACGTCGAACTCCATGGATACTTTTCGCTTCAGGAGTTCTTTTTGAATGACGTCTCTCACTTTATCCGCCGTACCCACGGGCACCGTCGACTTGTTCACGATGATCTTGTAATCATTCATGTGGCGTCCAATGCCCTGCGCGACAGAGAGAACGTTCTTCACATCCGCTGCGCCGTTCGCGTCGCCGGGCGTTCCCACGGCGATAAAAATAAAAAGCGATTCCTTGACCGCTTCGTCCAGCTTCGTGGTGAACTTCAGCCTGCCGTCCCGGTGGTTCTTCCTGACCAGAGGTTCCAGGCCGGGCTCGTAGATGGGGACGACGCCTTTTTTCAGTTGGGCAACCTTTTTCTTGTCAATGTCGACGCAGATGACATCATTTCCCATGCCGGCAAAACAGGTCGCGGCGACAAGCCCCACGTAACCGGTACCCACAAAACCGATTTTCATATGACCTCCATAAAAGATTCTTGGGCTAAGGGCAAAAGGCTAAGGGCGAAAGGTGTAAACCCAAAAACCATCGTGCCCTATCGCTGCAACCCAGGACAAAAAAATATGTCCATCCTTGTTTTCTTTGCCCTTCTCCTCTATCCTTTTGCCTTTCGCCCTTCGCCCTTTGCCCTTCGCCCTTTGCCTTTAGCCTTTAGCCTCATGTAAACAATCCCATCGCTTCGATGTTTGCGACGGTCTTCCAGAGATTAGCCTCCGAGTGCGGCTCAAGGGTGATAATCGGTTGAATGCCCGCTTCCCGGATCATCCCGAAGAGATCGTGAAAAGGAAAATTCCCTTCCCCAACGGGGAGGTGTCCGTCCATATCCGTTCGATTGTCATGAAGGTGAAGCTGTCCCAGATGCGGGCCCAGCGCCTTCATCCATGCATCCAGGTTCCTGTCGGAGAAGGCGTTGAAATGACCTGTATCGAAACAAAAAAAGAGATTCGGCCCTTCGAGAGAATGAAAGAGGCGGCTGAGATGTTCGGGGGTCCTCTCATAGACGTTCTCAAGGGCGATCACAGTCTCCATATCTTCGGCCAGCGCCAGGAATTTCCCCCACGTGTCCAGGCTGTTTTCAAGCCACTTCTGCTCCGTTGAGACATAATACCGTTCATCGAAGGACGGGTGGCAAACGATACACTTTGGCTGAAAGAAAGGAACGAGATCGAAAACCTGATTCAGGCGTTCCATCGATGCCTTCCGGATCCCGGGATCCAGAGCGCCCGGCCTGAGATCCATGAAGGGTGCGTGAAGGGTGATCGTCAGACCTTTGTCCCTGAGAACTTCCGCGACCCGGACGAAGTCCTGGATGCGATAACGCTCCAGATCGACATGGTTGAACCCGATCTCCGGATTGATCCCGTTCTGCACGACCATGGGAAGATACTTTTCATAGAGAAGGTGGAAAGGCATGTTGACCTGCACCCTTTTTAAGATAACGTCTCGCATGAGGGGTCCATTCTTCTTCAGTCTGTCGACCATGATGGTGAGGAAACCGATCACAACCGGGGATGGAAAGGAGAGTTCTTTCCTGATTCATTATTTATGGTGTTGCAATCGCACGGTGGCCGCATTTCTATCACAACGGGTTTTTTTTGACAACCCTGAGTTTTGGAGGAGTTTCGAATTGACAGTGCTCTATAATTATGCTAAAAAAACAACACTTTAATATCGAAACGAAGTCATTCTAAATCAGAACCGATAAGCCCGGGAGGTGAAACTGGTTAAAAGAGCCTTGAGCACGAAGAAGACGGTTCTTCTCTGCGCGAACGCGGCGCTGGAGAAGAAAGCCCGCAACATTGTCATTCTGAACGTAAAAAAACTTTCATCCATTGCCGATTACCTGATGATCTGCAGCGGGGGTTCGGACCGTCAGGTTCAGGCCATCGCGGCATCCATAGGGGAAAATCTCAAAAAAGCGAAAATAATACCTTTTGGAATGGAAGGGGACAGAATAGGGAAGTGGGTACTGATCGATTGCGGCGATGTGGTTATCCATGTCTTTTTTGAGCCGGTAAGGGAATTCTATGACCTTGAGCGGTTGTGGCCGGACGTACCTCGCATGGAGATCGGAGAAGATGTCACGGAGATAGCCTCACTTCGAAGAGGCATGTGAATTGAATCGCGTCCTCAAGGGTCTGGCTGATCTTGTATTTCCCCCGAGATGCATCGCCTGCGGGAATCTTGTAACCGGCAATGAGGCAAATCCTTTCTGCAGGTCCTGCTTATCCCGTGTCCATTTCATTCAATCGCCACTCTGCATGCGCTGTGGAGTTCCTTTCGCTGTTGAAGAAGGCAGAGACCATCTTTGCGGCGACTGCGTGACTTCAAAGGCTCATTTCACGGTCGCGAGGGCGGCGGGGAGATACGAAGAAGTCCTTCTTGACGCCATCCACCGGTTCAAATATCAGGGCAAGATCCATGTCGGGGAAGTGCTGGGACAATTCATGGCCGCATACGAATATTCTTCATTCCGGATCGTCGACTATACGATGCTCGTCCCGGTTCCTCTCCACCGGAAAAGATTGAGAGAGAGGGGCTTCAATCAGTCTGTCATTCTGGCGAGGGAGGTGGCAAAGCGTCATTCGCTTCCCATGAACTTCGCCGTTCTCCGGCGGAAAGAATGGACGGAGCCTCAGGTCACGCTGGGGAAGGACGATCGGGGAGCAAACGTCAGGGGGGCCTTCGAGGTCACGGACAGTGAAAGGATAAGGGATGAGAAGATCCTGCTTGTTGACGACGTCTATACGACGGGAAGTACTGTGAAAGAATGCTCGCGGGTGCTTAAGAGAGGCGGAGCAGCGGAGGTGGCGGTCCTGACGCTGGCGAGGGCGATCTGAAGGCGAATGGCAAAAGGCTAAGGGGGCAGGAAAAGAACGAAGTTGAGAGGTTGGGTAGGGGAGCGTTTACGCTCCCGGATATGGGCTGTTCACTTCCATAGCCTTTAACCTTTTGCCATTAGCTTTTAGCCGAATTGTGAATAGGAGAAGAGTGTGGAGCAGGGAAAAATATTGACCAGAGAGAAGCTGAAAGGCGAGGTGGATCGTCTGAAGGCCGCAGGTAAGAAGATCGTTTTTACCAACGGTTGTTTTGACATCCTCCACGTGGGACATACGAGGTATCTCGGAGAGGCCAGGAAGCTCGGGGACGCTCTGGTCCTCGCTGTCAACAGCGATTTATCGGTCAGGGCAATCAAAGGCGACAAAAGGCCCCTCGTGCCCGAAGCAGAGAGAGCGGAGGTCCTCGCGTCTCTCCGGTCAGTGGATTATGTGACCATTTTCCATGAGGAGACACCGCTTGCATTGATCGAGTTTCTAAGGCCCGATATCATTGTCAAGGGGGGCGACTGGGACGAGAAAAATGTAGTGGGACGAGATTCCGTTGGCAAGTGGGGGGGGAGGGTCGTCATCATCCCGGAGGTCAAAGGAGCGTCGACCACCGGTATCGTGGATAAAATAAGGAAAACATATGGTTAGCCCGTACCGGGAAAGCCGGAGCCGGGCATCATTTTTTTCTTTACAAATGAAACATCATTATATATAAAAGCCACCTTCATAAAATAGGTATTGCAGAATGCCGGGACGGAAGTTGTAACCATGAAGCCTGAAAAACTCGATCATTACCGAACCCTCCTGAACTCGCAGATCGCACAGCTGCTCAATGATGCGGAGAAAACCGTGTCAGAGATGACGGACGAGATGGAAAATTTCCCTGATCCCAATGACCGGGCGTCGCTGGAATCGGATAGGAATTTCGAGCTCCGGATCAGGGACCGGGAGAGAAAGCTGATCCGCAAGATGCAGGAGGCCCTGGACCGCATTGATAAGGGAACCTTCGGGATCTGCGAAAGGTGCAGCGGACCGATCTCAGAAAAGAGATTAATGGCAAGGCCCGTGACCACGCTCTGCATAGACTGCAAGACCAAGGAGGAGAAAATCGAAAGACAAAGAGGAGAGTAGGCAAGGTATCGTTGCCCCAAATAATCTTAACCCCGGCCAGGACCGGGGTTTTTTGTGAGTGCTTCACCCATCAGGCCGCCACGGTCTTCCGGCTGGCCGAGGTCATTGTTTCGAATAAACGTCAATCCAAAGTTGAGGAAGCAGACAAGTGAGATCGGGTTCGAGACGTTGGTTCAATTTTGGATTGACGCTTGAAGAACTAAGCCGCGTGTCGTGAGCTATGGCGTTTCAATCAGGTGCTTGTGAGGATTTTGTGGAGATCAAAAGGTAAAA
>DFZO01000028.1 GCA_002383495.1 Syntrophaceae bacterium UBA4054
AATACTCGACCTCCGGAAACCGATCGACGATGGCGCGCGGCAGCGTCACCTGATTCTTTGAAGTCTTTTTTGCAAGCATTTCCTTACCTCCTTGAAGTAAGGATATCTTACCATTGCTTAATAGTCAATGCCTGTTTTGCTGTTTTACGACAGCAGCGTGCCAAGGGGAATCGCCCGGAGCCTGTCTCCCAGGTTGATCGGGGTAGAGCCGTTGCAGGCAAGCACTCCGGCAATGCAATGGGATGTTGCGGTTCTTCAGCCCCGGACCAACCCGAGCCTCCGCCGCACGTCGTGGATGAGCTTGAGAGTCTTTTCCTCCATATGTCTGTCATTGGCGGCATGTCGCTCCGCCGACAAAAGCAGGGCCTCGACACTTTCTCTGCCATCGGCGGTCTTCACCGCCTGACGCGGGGTCTTCCCGCCCAAGGCCGGGAGCTTTTCGTCAATCCAGCCTTTCCAATGAGCGGCAAGCATTCCGGCAAGCTTCTCGCGAACTTCAGGGTGTTGCATGAGTTTCTCATGCTCCGACTCGGCAGGGTCCTCTCCGCGTTGAATCTCACGTTGTTCTCGAAGCATATAGTCGGTTGACTGGATCACCGTCGTCTTGTATTTGGCGCCCTTGCCGAGACGTGTCTCGATCTCCTTCCGGATTTTTTCCGCCCGCTCGGCGGAATTGACGGTCACCTTGAGATTTCGTCCCTCGATGACCAGGGAGCCAAGAAGAGTACTCTCCAATGCGATATTTTTTCTGTATCCTTTCTTGGTCCATGGAATCTCGACGCGGGCAATGCCGCCCCCGGCATCCAATTCCGCCTCAGAGCGAAGTGTCTCCCCGCTTTCGGTAACACAGAGGCTCGACAGGCGCAAAAATGCGAGATCCGGAGAACCGATTTCATAATGGATGGTATGAAAGTTCAGGAGATCGCCGTCCGTGTTGACCACGACCGGCACATGGAAAAGAGACTTGCTGATCTCGAAATATTCCTCGCGGATCTCGCAGTCGTATTCTTTCAGGATTTCCTCCGTGATTTTTCTCCGGTTCCGGCCGAGTGATTTTCGCAACCCGATAATCGCCGGTTTCCGGTCCGGCGGTATCTTATAAGAACTGCATCCGTAAAGCATCGCCATGTCCTGGATCCGGACGACGCGGCAAAAAAGGATATCTCCGATATGGGTAGAAGCTGACCCCTTCCGCTCCAAGACTTCGATTTCTTCTCCTGTGAGCACGTCTTTCAGCAGGAAACCCTTTCCGGGGTCACACCGGATCACCTCGAAAAAGCTGAAGGGCTTTCCCGATATCGCCTTAATCAGTTGTATCTCGGTATCATCGAGCCGTTTCGCCTCTTTCTTCAGGAAGAGTTCGGCCGGGGTCAGTCCGGGAGTCAGATCTAGCTTCGCAATGCATTCTTCGGGATCGTAGACCCAGTTAAAGAGGGTCCAGGAAAAGAATATCGGACCCTGATTGTCCAGAAGCGCCTGATCGAATTCATCTTCCTCCGCCCACACCAGGAATTCGTCGAAGGCTTCCCGCAATCCCTCACGTCCGAGCTTCTTCTCCGCGTAACGGCGCAGCCGGTTCTCGATGCGATCGTATGCCTCTCCCAGCCTGCTCCAGGCTTGATCACGGTCGGGCTCCAACCTGGCGAGACAGCATTTTTTGTACTTACGGCCGCTACCGCACGGACAGGGAGCGTTTCTGCCTGTTTCCATATCTCCTCGAATGTAAGCGCTTATCTCATGCAATCTGATTTGACAACGGTTTGCTGAGATTCAGGCAAGCCCTTTTGCTTATTTATACCTTCCCCGGCAAGAACGCCAATATCATTTCCTTCTTCGCCCGGACGCCCTTTGCCGTTTGCTCAATAAGACCAAGAGATTTCAGAAAATTAACATCGCGAATGAGTGTCTTTTGGGTCTTCCCCGCGAAGGCTTTCGCCATGCGCGGACTTATTTCTCCCAGCTTTGAAACAGGCACAGGCTCTGCTTGATTCGTTAAATCCAAAGTCAATCTCCTGCGTCGATCGTTGGCTTCACCCAATTTATCCTTGAATTTTTCATGAACAAAGTTTCTCCATGTGACATCCCATTGCTGATTTCTTATGTGGTCTAATTGATCCTTAAGGCCATCGACGAAACCCTGCAATGCATAATCGATAAAGGGAATAATGTCACCGCCTGTCTGGCTTGAATGGTCCAGTTGCCGATAATATTCCACGCGGGTCTGATTATAGTGATTGCTTAAAAGATGCGCTGCGGCTGACGGGACTCCCGACGATATGAGGGTTTGAAACTCGATAAGCCTCGCGGTCCGTCCGTTGCCGTCTCCAAACGGGTGAATCCATGCAAGATAAATGTGAGCTACGATAGCTTTCAATATCCCGAAAGCCATCTCAAATCCTTTTAACGCTTCGATCTCATTATTGAGCCAATCACACAGCCGTTTTAAAAGGTAAACACAGTCTTCAGGTTCGACAGCCCGATAACGACCAACACCAACAACATTTTTTCTGATTTCTCCTGGAATCACCCCTTCATCGAGCGGCAGATTCTTTAGAACAAGGCTGTTAAATTTAATAATCTCCTCGACGCATAATTCTGCCGGCCCGTGATTGAAAAGGTGGTTGGCAATTGAATTACAAGCTTCAACGATATTGTCAATTTCCTGCCCTAAATATTCTTTGGAAGGCGGAAGCTTCGTGCCCTTTTCAATTCGATTCCGGACCTCGTCTTCTGAGAGTGTATTTCCTTCGATCGCTGTCGTAGCTAAAGCACCCTTAGCCAGGTAGATCAAATGCAGCTGTTGGGCTGTTTGGGGAAGAAGAGGAACACCCGCGATATGCTCGCATTTTGACTGAGCCTCGCCGAGAAGCAACCAAGTTATATGGTTAGCCTTGCGCATATCCAGAGTAAAATTCAACCATGGATGTGTCCTTTCATATGACCTCATCTATGTCCTCCTTGCACATTGCTTATATTTAATTATATAAATTAGTTACAAGACTTACAAATAAGTCCTGCTGTTATTATGTCCTCTTTCATGTCCTAATATATAAGATTATCTTTGTCAAGAAAATTCACGATGATCGGAAAACTGGGGGGGGTATTATGTTTCATCTTCCTTTTGTGTCCTCTGGGGACACATTCTGCACCAAGAATATAATAATGGGTTTTATGGTTTCGCGTCATTCGTCAGGAGCTGCGGATTGAAAGCCCGCACCAAAATGAAAGGGGTGAACGCAGCATTCACCCCTTCACCATCCCAGTCAAATCTTTTAAACCCTCAGTCCTTCGGCACGAGAACGATCTCGATGCGGCGGTTTTTCGCCCTTCCCTCCTTTGTGTCGTTGCTCGCCACGGGCTTGTATTCACCGTAGGCCGCGGTCGAGAGCAGCGCAGGATCTATCCCCTGCTTTTCGAGATACCTGGCCACGTTGACAGCCCTGGCCGCCGAAAGCTCCCAGTTTGTGGGAAACCGCTTGGTCAGCGCGCCGCGAATCTTGATATTGTCCGTATGGCCTTCCACGCGGATCGCCTTATCCTTGACATCCTTCAAAACATCGATGACCTTGCTCAGCACTTCGAGCCCCTCGGGCTTCACTTCCGCTTCGCCGGAAGCAAAGAGAATCGCGTCGACCATGTTGACGGTGAGCTTTCCTTTCAATTCCGTGATGGTGACCGCACCCTGGGCGACTTCCTTCTTCATTTTATCAAGCATATCCCCATAGGTTTTGCTCACCTCCTGGACCTTTTCTTCCTTGCTTTTCTGCAGATTGGCATTTTCGATCTCAAGATCCGAAATTTTCTTTCTCAGCTCCACGATGTTCTTCGACAGCTCGTCGGATTTCGCCTTGAGCATTTTGTCCAGCGAATCCCTGTCCTCCGTCAATTTGGCCACCTGACCCTTCAAGGCGGCGTTTTCGGCCTCAAGATCCTTGTGCTTCTGCTGAAGGGCCGCGAGTTCCTTGCCGAGATTCTCAGCCTCGTCGACCTTCTTCAGATACTTGCTCTCGGCTACCATGCAGCCTGTGACGGAAAGAGAAAAAAACAGGACCATCAGGATCCAAAACATTTTTCTGAACATGGCGCATCTCCTTTCTTCATTCGTTTCAGCGAAACCGGGATAACATTACCTTATTTCACGGCGGGATTCAACGGCCTTTTGCCTTTTTCCATGATATAATTCTTTTTTTCCGGGCATGAATCCCAAAAGTCTCTCCCCCGTATTTTCCCCGGGGAAGGGGCACTTTCGGGGGCTTCAAACCCGCAGAAGGTGGAGTAAAGGGGGGTTCAGGATGAAAAAATCGAAATATGTCTGAATTTATTTGTTTATTATTATTGATTATGATAATGCCACACCAATTTATTGATAATAAAAAGGAGACAGATTTTAAATGAGCGGAACCAGAGGAATCGACCTTTTTGCCATCAAGGTTCTGCGGGCTTACGGGTGGGTCAACCTGATCGCCTGTGCGGCCTTCTCATTTCTGATCCTCCATCAATACGGGGTGACGTTTGTCACGGATGAAGAACTTCTCTTCAATTATACCGAGAAGGTCATCAATCCCTTCGCCACCACGGTAAGCCTTGTTTCCTTTCTCCTTGGGATATCCGGTTGGGCCTTCTGTCTGGTCGTCGCCCACATGGCGGAAAACCTGGTCGCCATGCGGAGAGGAGAGAGAATCGACTCTTCAGTGGAGAAAAACGAGCCCATTAATATATAACGCTGGACAGCCATGAAAAAAATCATCATCCTCGTCATTCTTTTCGGATTGCTCTCCGGTTGCGTCTCCCTGAAAAAATACAATGAGCTTCAAAAGGAACTGTCGGACATCAAGCAGAAAAATGAGATGACGAGCAAAGATGCCCGACTTCTAAAGCAGAAAAACGAAGCCCTGACTCAGGAGTTGCAGCAGAGCAGGCAGACGGCGGAGTTCCTTTACAAGGCCGGGACGGAATTTTATGATCAGAAGCAGTATGACCGGGCCATGGATCACTTTGAGAAACTCCTTGACCGTTTTCCCGCGAACAGCCTTGCAACTCAGGCCCGGGAAAAGATCGCAGAAATCTCGGCCCTCTCTTCATCCAAAGCCGGCAAGATCCTGAAGGCCGCTGAGGGCGCAAGGGATCTCCATTCCAGGATAGAGATCATCGATCGGGGAATGAACAAAGCCTATCTCACCAGAGAAGACGTAGAGCAGCTTTCGAAGAAGAGGGACCTTTATAAATCCCAGGAAGAGACCAACCGGCACATCCTCGTCGAAGATGACCCGACACAGTCTCAGCGCGTTTACAGAACGACGAGACCCACCATACAGCGGGTGGGCCATGACAAGAGCTTTCAAGTCGAGATCTACATCGTTCAGCATTATGCGGGGAAAAGGGACTTCCGGATCAAGACGCGTTACACGGGGGATAAATGGATCAGTTACGACGTTGTAACGCTTCGCGGCGAAAATGGAACCCATGCAGAAATTGTCTGCAAGTATCCGGAAAAGCTTTCTAATATGATTCAAGAGCGCATCTACGAGTGGTCAGACAACGATATTGAAGACGAAAAGGTCATCAAGCTTTCAAAAGCCGGCACCATCACCGTCCGTTTCAGCGGCGGCTATAAATACACGTTTGAAATGACAGAAGAACAGCTCCATGCGCTCAGGGAAATCGTGAGAAAGTACCAGTCTTTAAGATAGTCCGGGCTAATGGGCTTCGTCCCAATTGTTACCCCAAGAGATGCCCACTGTGAGGGGAACTTTCAGTTTCGCCACACCTTCCATGCCTTCCCGAACCAGCTTCGTGACATCTTCCTTTTCATCAAGGGCAACTTCAAAGACAAGTTCGTCGTGGACCTGCATAATCATGCCTGAAGAAAAGCGTCGCTCCCGGAGTCCCCGGTCAATCACAATCATGGCCATCTTGATGAGATCGGCGGACGTTCCCTGGATCGGCGTGTTGATGGCCGTCCGTTCCGCAAACTGACGGATGGCGAGGTTGGAGCTGTTGATCTCGGGCAGGTAGCGGCGCCGGTTCATGAGTGTCGTGACATACCCTTTTCCCCGGGCGTCGGCAAGAACGCGCTCGATGTAGTCGCGAACGCCCGTGTAGCGGGCGAAGTATCCGTCAATGTATTCCTTGGCCATCTTCTGGCTGATCCCCAATTCCTTCGCGAGACCAAAAGGGCTCATGCCGTATACGACCCCGAAATTGACGACTTTGGCCTGCCGCCTCATCTCGGCTGTCACCATCTCGGGAAAGATCCCGAAGATATCCGATGCCGTCCGGGTGTGGATGTCCTCACCGGACTGAAAGGCCTGAATGAGGTTCCTGTCTCCGGAGATATGGGCGAGGACGCGAAGATCGATCTGGGAGTAGTCCGCCGAGAGGATCTCGAACCCCGGCGGGGCGATGAAGGCCTGGCGGATCCGTCTTCCCTCGGGCGTTCTAGTGGGGATATTCTGAAGATTCGGGCTGCTGCTGGAAAGCCTCCCCGTCTCCGTTCCAGCCTGGTTGTACGATGTATGAATCCGACCCGTCACGGCGTTCACCATGACCGGCAGGGTGTCCACGTAAGTGGACTTGAGCTTTGAGATGCTCCTGTAAGCAAGGATCTCCGCCGGAAGCTCGTGGTTCTGCGCAAGGGTTGTCAGGACCTCCACATCCGTGGAATATCCCTCCTTCACCCTTTTCCCCCTGGGAAGCTCCAGCTTTTCGAATAGGATTTTCTGCAGCTGCTTCGGAGAGTTGATGTTGAACGCTTCTCCCGCCAGCCCGTAAATCTTTTCCTCCGAGCGGGCGAGCAGTTCCTCAAAGTACCGCGACATCTCATTGAGAATAGCCACGTCCACCAGGACGCCTCTCTTCTCCATGGCAGCCAGAACCTCGACGAGAGGCATTTCCATTCTGTAGAAGAGATTTCCGAATCCTTCTTTTTCGATCTCATGGGAGAGAAGAAGCGACAAACGCTGCACGGCGTCCACCCGCTGGCAGGCGTAACCGGACGCCTTCTCGACCGAAACCGATGAATAGGGAATGGCCTTCGCCCCGCTCCCCACCAGCCCTTCGTAAGAGGGAATTTCCTGGCCCAATCTGTCCCTCGCGAGTTCCTCCAGACGATAACTTTTCATGGAAGGATTCAAAACATAGGAAGCGATCATGGTGTCGCAGCCAAGGCCCTTCAGTGAGAATCCTTTCCGCTGGAGAACGATGAGATCGTTTTTCAGATCATGGCCGCGCTTCTCGATCTTTTCATTGGAAAGAAAGGGCGCGAGTCCTTTCAGCACGTGATCGATCGAAAGCTGTTCCGGCGCTCCCTCATAGGCATGACCGAGCGGTATGTAGAAGGCCTCTCCCTCTCCGCGGCAGATGGAGAGCCCCGCCACCCCGGCCTGCATGGCAACCTCTGAGGACGTCTGGAGACAAAGGGAGAACTGATCCGAATCCTTCAGGCTGCGGATCAGGCCGTTCAGTTCCTCCTCCCGGAGGACCAGATGATAGGTCCCCTGAAGCCCGGCATCCCGGATACTCAGATCCTTCAAGAGAGACATGAATTCAAGTTCCTTGAAAACATCCTTCAGGAGAACCGGGTTCGGACCCTCATAATGAGCCGCCTCCAGGTCCAGCGCCACGTCCTCGTCTGTCCGGATGACCACGAGGTCTCTGCTGAGGCGGGCCTGATCGGCATAGGTCCTGAGGCGATCGCGGATTTTCTCGTTCTTCACCTTTTCGACATTGTTCAGAACCTGCTCCAGCGAACCGAACTCCTCTATGAGTCTCTGGGCGGTCTTTCCGCCCACCCCGGGAACGCCGGGAATATTGTCGGACTGGTCGCCGCTCAAGGCCAGGACTTCCACCACCTTTTCGGGCGGCACGCCGAAACGTTCCTTGACGCCGGCAACGTCGTAGGTTTTATCCTTCATGGTATCGATGACGACAATATCCGGGGTGACCAGCTGCATGAGGTCCTTGTCGCCGGTCACGATCACGACCTGCATGTCTTTTCCCCCATGTCTCTTCGCCAGCGTGCCGAGGATATCGTCCGCCTCAATGCCCTCCTTTTCGATGACCGGTATGGAGAAGCCCCGGACCACCTCCTTGATATAAGGAATCTGTGGGATAAGCGCGTCGGGAGTCGGGGCGCGGTTGGCCTTGTACTGATCGTACACTTCATCGCGGAAGGTGGGACCCTTGAGATCGAAGGCGACGGCGATGTAATCCGGCTTCCAGTCCCGCAGGAGTTTCATGAGCATCGTGGTAAAGCCGTAAACGGCATTCGTGGGGAAACCTTTCGAGTTCGAGAGGTGCCGGATGGCATAGAAGGCACGGTAAACATAATTGCTGCCGTCTACCAGGAACAAAGTCTTTTTCTTCTTTTCATCACTCATATTTTTAAGTTTTCTCTTCCGCTTCCATCAGTTCTTTCGCCTCAGAAAATAAGCGGGCTCTTTTTGTCATTCCGGACTCGGAGACTGTGTCATAATAGTAGAAAGTGCTATCAACACCGTCATGCCGGCGAAAGCCGGCATCCAGAACTTGCTGAAAATACTGGATTCCGTGTCGCGCTTCGCTTGCACGGAATGACAAAAATGGTAATTGCGACACAGTCTCTCGATCCGGAATCCATGGTTCGACAGGCTCACCATGACAACAAAGAGAAACTGGATTCCCGCTGCAGCCTGCCCTCGAAGTTTTTAATCGGGGGCGGGAATGACAAAGAATGTAGAAATTAAAGTTCGAAGCTGGCATCCACCTTGAACGTTCTCACGGCGCGCATGCTGAGAACATCCGTGATGCCTGTCTTTTCCTTGATTTCCGCCAGGGCCCGTTTCAGCACTTTTTGCGATGGAGCGATAAAAGTGAACCAGATATTATACTCGTGGTTCCTTTTGTAATTGTGGGTCACACCAGGACAGGCGTTCACCGTTTCCACGAAGTCCTTTATCTTCTCCTCGGGAACCCGGGCGGCGCAGAGGGTGCTCACATACCCCAGCTTCTTCGGCTCGAAGACCGCCCCTACCCTCCGAATGATCCCCGTTTTCTTGAGACGCCGCACCCGCGCCAGCGCTTCGCCTTCCGAAACTCCCACGCTGTCGCCGATAACCTTGAAAGGCTCCGCGACCACCGGGAATTCCTTCTGGATCAGGTTCAATATTTTTTTATCGATTTCATCCATAACAAAATCAGGCGTTGGGCATTAATAAAATGGCAAAGGGCTAATGGCAAAGGGCTAAAGGTGAAAGATAAATAAACAACTGTGATCTATGCTTTTTCCTTTAGCCTTTCACCTTTCGCCCTTCGCCCGGCTTATACACACAGAACGGCTCCTCGGCCAGGTAGTCGCCCGTGACCTCGTACGCGCGGGCCCGGCACCCCCCGCAGACCCTGATGAATTCACAGCGGCCGCATTTCCCCCTGTAACGGTTCAGGTCACGGAGGTTCTCGAAGATCGAAGAGCTTTCCCATATCTCCTTGAAGTTCTTTTCCCTGATCTGTCCGCAGTCCAGTTCAAGATACCCGCAGGGCTGTACTTGCCCCCTGTGGGAGATAAAGCAGAAAGAGCTCCCGCCCATGCAACCGCGAGTCATGGCATGAAGCGGACCCGCGTCATCCAGGCCCTTTCTGGTCGTCCGCTTCTTGTTCTGGTGATAAATTCTATAATAGTGAGGGGCACAGGTTGCCTTCAACTGGATGGTGTACTGCTGCGCTGCCTGATGAAACCAGCAAAGGGTTTTTTCATAATCGGCCGGTGATATCTCCTGATCGGCCATTTCCTTTCCCCTGCCCGTTGGAACGAGAAGGAACAAGTGATGGGCCGCCGCGCCAAGTCTGACGGTGAGATCCAGGATATCCTTGACCTGATGGAGGTTCCGCTTCGTCACCGTGGTGTTGATCTGAAACTCCATCCCCGCCGCCTTCAGGGCTTTTATGCCGCGAAGCGCGCCGTCAAAGGCACCGGGAACGCCGCGGAATCCGTCGTGGCTCTCCGCGTCCATTCCGTCGATGCTGACGCTCACGCGCTGGATCCCAGAGGCGATCATTTTCCGCGCCATCGCCGGCGTGACCACGGTCCCGTTCGTCGCCAGGACCATTCGCAGCCCTTTCGCATCTCCGTAAGCGGCAAGTTCAAAGATATCCTTCCGCAGGAGCGGCTCGCCGCCCGTGAGGATGATGACCGGTTTCGTGAAGGCGGCTATCTCGTCGAGGAGCCGCTTCCCCTCCTCCGTCGTGAGTTCCCCATCATAGGGACCGTTCAGGGAAGAGGCCCGGCAGTGGACGCAGGCGAGATTGCAGCTCCGGGTCACCTCCCAGGCCACCATGCGCAGGGTGTGGGGAAGACGTTTCAATTTTCGAGTTTCGAGTTTCGAGTTATTCACTTTCACATTAGCTCGGTTAGCCGGCCCTAATCAGCCGTTGCAGGACGTTCAAAACGTTTAGATGCAAGCCGTCCTTCGACCGGCTCACCCTTCGACTGGCTCAGGGTGACAAAAAGGTAGTCATGGTGAGCGATGTCACAGTGAGCTTAGCTTGTCCTGAGCTTGCCGAAGGGAACTGCGAACCATGCAACGCAGCAGATGAATGTTTGTAAAGCCTTCGGCTTTTTCCGACAAGGAAGGTTGTCATCCCAATGCGCTCCCCTGCGGTACGCGCCCCCGGTCAACGTCTTGCTAGGAGCTTCGCAGCTTCCTGGGCGAAATACGTGAGGATGATATCCGCCCCCGCCCGCTTGATCGCCGTGAGCGTTTCCATCATCGCCCTTTCACCATCCAGCCAGCCCAGATTGGCGGCGGCCTTGATCATGGAAAACTCCCCGCTGACATTGTAGGCCGCGATAGGAAGATCGAATTCCTCGCGGGCCCTGCGGATGACATCGAGATAGGCAAGCGCGGGCTTCACCATGATGACATCGGCGCCTTCCTCAACATCCAGGCCGATCTCCCGGATGGCCTCGTCGCTGTTCGGGGGATCCATCTGATACGCCTTGCGGTCTCCGAACTGCGGGGCGCTCTCAGCGGCTTCCCGGAAAGGGCCATAGAAACAGGAGGCATACTTCGCCGAATAAGCCATGATGGGAACGTCTTCAAAACCTTCCTCGTCGAGGGCCTCGCGGATCGCGCCAACCTGGCCGTCCATCATGGCCGAGGGAGCCACCATGTCCGCGCCGGCCTTGGCGTGGGATACCGCCGTTTCCGCGAGAACCTCCAGGGTCGTGTCGTTGTCCACGTCGTGACCCTCCAGCATCCCGCAGTGCCCGTGGCTGGTGTACTCGCAGAGGCAGACATCGGTGATGACCAGAATATCGGGAACTTTATCCTTGATTCGCCGCACGGCCTGCTGAATGATCCCCTCCTTCGCGAAAGCCCCGGAAGCGACCTCGTCCTTCATGTCCGGAATGCCGAAAAGAAGCACCGCGGGGATTCCCATGTCTTTTGTCTTCTGCACCTCTTTCACGAGGTGATCGATGGACATCTGGAAGTTGCCTGGCATGGAATGGATCGGCTTCTTCACCCCTTTCCCCGTGACCGCGAAAAGAGGATAGACCAGGTCATCCGCGGAAAGCCGCGTCTCGCGGATCAGCCTCCTGAAATTTTCATTCTTCCTCAGCCTCCTCGGCCGGTACGCGGGATAGTACATGGCAAACCCTCCTCAAAAAAAGTTTAGAGTTTAGAGTTCAGAGTCCAGAGTTAAAACAATTCATGTCATTTATACTTTCGACCTTTGAGATTCGATTTACTTAAATACGCTAAAAGGGCACCTACCATTCGTACGATTTCATCCGTTAAAGAAAATAACTTATCAAACGAATTTTTGTTAATGTAGTTTTGATCCAACGCAATATAAAGATGACTCTTGACCTCGCCGGCCGAACCCTTTGCTATCGATAAAAATTGAATAAACTCTTTTTTGCCTCCTCTTTCAAATCCTTCTGCAATATTACTCATAATCGAAGAACTGGCCCTTCGAATCTGGTCACGCAATCCAAAGTCTCTGGCAAATAAATTCTTGTTTGAAACTTCGTATATTTCTTTTGTCAACTGCCTGGCCTTTTGCCAAGCCTCGATGTCTTCAAAGCTCTGAAATGTCGCCATATCTTGGATTCCAAACTCTGGACTCTGGACTCTAAACTATTTCACTTTCTAATAAGTAGCACGCCGGGTCGGGAGACCATAGGTCCCCCGTCGCCGCTTCCGCCCGGGCGCGGAAGTTGCCCCCGCACACGTCAAGCCAGCGGCATCCGGCGCAGCGGCCCTTCACGAACGATTTTCTGTCCTTCAGCTTCGCCATTAGGCTGTTGGATGTGTCCAGCCAGATCTCACTGAAAGGACGCTTCCTCACGTTGCCGAAAGACATGTCTCTCCAGAACTGATCGGCGTAAACCTCCCCGTCCCAACTCACGCAGCCGATGCCGACTCCGGAGCTGTTCCCCTGATTCATCCTGAGAAGTTCGAGCACCTCAGCGGCCCGTGTGGGATCCTCCTTCAGCAGGCGCAGATAGATGTACGGCCCGTCGGCGTGGTTGTCCACCGTGAGGACCTCCTTCGGTTTTCCCCGCTCGAAAAGATCGCGGGTCCGATCCATGATGAGATCCACAACCCGGCGGGTTTCCTCGTGGGAAAGGTCCTCCTCGATCAGTTTCAAGCCCCGGCCCGTGTAGACGAGATGGTAAAAGCAGGCCCTGGGGATCTCCTCCTCCTCGATGAGGTCGAAGACGGCGGGGATGTCGGCCGCATTTTGCCTGTTCATGGTGAAACGAACCCCCACCTTGATGCCCGCGTCACGGCAGATTCGGATGCCTTTCAGTGCGGCGTCGAAAGCTCCCTTCACGCCCCGAAACCGGTCATGGGTCTCTCTCATGCCGTCCAGACTCACGCCGACATAGGAGAGGCCGATCTTTCTGTAAACGGCGGCCGTTTCTTCCGTGATCAGTGTCCCGTTCGTGGAGATGACGACCCGCATCCCGTGCTCCGCGGCATGCCGGGCGAGTTCGGGGAGGTCTTTTCTCATCAGAGGTTCCCCGCCGGAGAGAAGGATCACGGGGGAACCGAAGCCAGCCAGGTTTTCGATCAGCGCTTTTCCTTCCTTCGTGGTCAGTTCATCCTTGTATCGAATGTTTCTGGAGCCGGCGTAACAGTGGACACACTTGAGGTTGCAGCGCCTCGTCACGTTCCATACGACCACCGGCCTCTTGTCCTCCGAGAACTGAAGGAGATGCGAGGGGAGCTTCCCCGATTCGCGCCCGTAACGCAGAACATCGGCGGCTTCCACGGCCCCGCAGTATAATTTTGAAATGCCAATCATAAATGATGTGCCTCTACAATTCACCCAGGAGTTCAAGGTCGGCCAAATCCTTATGACGGCCGATGGCTCGCTTATTTTTAACAAAAGCTTCCCTGCCAATATAAGCGACGTCAAGGTCGCCGAATTTACCTTTCTGCCGCTCCCCCCATATCTCGTCATTCTGCAGACCGTCCAAAATCGTGATGATATCAATACGGACAGGCGGAAATCCAAGTTGAATGATTTTCCCCGACAGAAAGTCTTCTTCCGTCACGTTGACTTTTTCAAAACCAAAATCATTGACGGCTTTTAAAACAGCGCTGGCATTTTGTTTTGTGGGTCTGATCCAAACATCCATGTCGCCTGTAGCCCTCGGATGCCCATGATACGCAAGAGCAAAAGAGCCCACAAGAACGTACTCTACATGGTTATTGTTGAGTGCATGAATGAAATCTCGGAAGTCCGGGTGAATTTTCACTTCACTCGCTCCACAATTCTTATGACCCTTTCGATTCGGGGAATATCTTTATATCCCTGAATCACATAATACTGCTCCCTCAAAAGTTCCACGGCGTTCAAACGTTCCTCCGGCGTCTTGTTCTTCCAGAAAAGAACATCCTTTGCCGCATCATCTCTATCAACAACGACGATATCTTTTTTCATGCTCACTTCTCTTTTCTTGTAAAATACTCTATGAGCGATTGCACGAGACCGGGGACCGTATAGGTCTCCTGCAGGATGTCGACCTTGAGGCCCGCGCTCCTCGCGGCTGTGGCGGTGACGGGGCCGATACAGGCCACCCTGACACCCTGGGGCAGAAGGTAATGCCTCCCCATGATCTCGAAAAAGTTCGTCACCGTGGAGGGGCTCGTGAAGGTTATCACATCCACCTTGCCTTCCTTGAAAAGAGCCTCGAGTTCCGACTTCCTTCGCCCCGAATTCACCGTCCGGTACGCCGTGACCACGTCCACCCGCGCGCCGAGTTTTTTCAGCCCGTCGGGTACGACATCGCGGGCCGCTGCGGCGCGGGGGAGCAAAACGTTCTTTTCCTTGAGGTCGGTCCCCTGGAAAGCCCTGACCACGCCCTCAGAAATGTATTCGTCGGGAACGATGTCCACGCGAATACCTAAATCCTCGATGATGGAAGCGGTGACCGGGCCGATGGCGCACAGGCCGATTCCTTTGAGATCTCTCACGTCACGGCCCAGGTCCCTGAGCCTCTGGAAAAAAGCGCGTACCCCGTTAGCGCTCGTAAATACGATCCAGTGATATTTTCCGATGTTCGCCAGTGCCCCGTCCAGGCCCTGAAAGCTCTCCGGCGGTTCGATGCGGATGGTGGGGAAATGAATTACCCTGGCGCCCTCTCTTTGAATCAGTTCCGCCATTTCCTCCGCCTGCGCTTCCGGGCGGGTGATGATCACGCCCCTGCCGAAGAGAGGCTTCCCCTCAAACCAGTTCAGCTCATCCCGCAGCCCGACCACCTCCCCCACGACGAGTATGGCCGGCGGCGAGAAGCGTTTCTTCTCCGCCTGGACGGCGATGTCTTTCAGCGTCCCCGTGAGGGTGACCTGATCCGGCGTGGTACCCCACCGGATAAGTGAAGCAGGCGTATCGGAGTCCTTCCCGTTTTCCACGAGGTTCTCCGTAATCTGCGAGAGGTTTTTGACGCCCATGAGAAAAACGAGTGTTCCGATCCCGGAAAGGGTCTTCCAGTCGATGTCGCTCTTTTCCTTGCCGGTGTCCTCGTGACCCGTCACGAAGGCGACCGTCGAGGCATAGCCCCGGTGGGTCAGAGGGATGCCGGCGTAAGCGGGAACTGCGATGGCGGACGTGACACCCGGAATGATCTCAAAGGGAATGCCGGCCCGGGAAACCACCTCGGCTTCCTCGCCGCCTCTCCCGAAGATGAAGGGATCGCCGCCTTTCAATCTCGCGACGGCGTGACCTTTCCGCACCTCTTCCACCAGGATCCGGTTGATCTCTTCCTGGGGAATGGTGTGGTCTCCTCCCCGTTTGCCGGCGTAGATCCTTTTCGCTTCCTTCCGGGCAAAGGAAAGGAGGTCTGTGCTCACGAGATGGTCATAAACAATCACGTCGGCCGTCTGCAGGCATTTCATTCCCCTCAGCGTGATCAGACCCGGGTCGCCCGGTCCGGCGCCGATGATGTAGACGATTCCCGCCTTAGCCGCATTAACCTGCTTTCTTTTCATTTAACAATCACCCGAGAACGAACCATTTCATTGTCATGGTGAGCCTGTCGAACCATGTGGACCCTTCGACAAGGCCTGTCCTGAGTTTATCGAAGGGCTCAGGGTGACATAAAACCACTGGTAAAACTTTCAATTCAGCACTTGCCATATATGGCATCCATGATCTCCTGTCCGCCTTTTGACAGGAGCCTTTCCGCCAGACCTTTTCCCACTGCTTCGCACTCGGCAGCAGGGCCCGAAGCTTCCTCCCGGATGATGACGCTCCCGTCCAGATTCCCCACGAGCCCGACAAGCGAAATCCCGTCTCCTTTTCTCCTGCCGTGGGCGGCGATGGGAAGCTGGCATCCGCCCCCGAAGACTCTCAGAAACGCCCTTTCCGCTCCGACCTCGATGCAGCTGTCTTCATGATTGAGAAAGCGGAGAAGCTCCCAGGTCTCGCCGTCACTCTTTCTCATTTCCATGGCCAGCGCCCCCTGGCCGATGGCGGGGATGATCTGATCCACGGAGATGAACTGGGACACTCTGTCCGTCCATCCCATGCGGCGGACTCCCGCCGCTGCGACAATGATGCCGTCCAGCCCTTCCCTTTCTATTTTTTTGATCCTCGTATCCAGATTGCCCCGGATGGGCACGACCTGGACATAAGGGATCAGTTTCGTGAGCTGGATGCCCCGCCTCAGGGAGCCCGTTCCGATCTTCGCGCCTCTCGGCAGCTCTCCAAGCTTCCTGTTTCCCCGAGATATGAGAACATCTCTGGGATCTTCTCTTTCGGGAACGACGCCGATCTCGAGTTCTCCGGGTGTTTCCGCAGGCATATCCTTCAGACTGTGGACAGCCGCGTGGATCTCGCCGCGCAGAAGAGCCTCCTCTATTTCCTTGACAAAGAGGCCTTTCCCCCCGATCTTCGTCAAAGCGACATCCTGCAGTTTGTCTCCCGTCGTCTTGATCGTGCTGATTTCTATTTTGACGCCGGGATGCTTCGCTCTGATCTTCTCCACGACCCAGTTTGTCTGCGTCAGGGCCAGCGCGCTCCCCCGCGTCCCGATTCTCAAAGTCCCCTTCATAAATAACTTCACTTGAACCCTTGAACCCTCGACCCCTTGAATCCTTCTTTCTTACGTGTCTTCTTCCAATTTGAACAAGCGCCTTATCGCCGCAATATAGGAAATCGCGCCGTCTTCCTGCGTCTCCTCCTTGAGGCCGCTGATGGGATCATGGAGGACTTTGTTGAGCACCGACGAAATGAGAATCTCTATTTCTTTTCTGTCTTCGTCACCCAGATTCTTCACCCATGCCGGTGCCTTTTCGAGTTCTCCCTTCATGATTCCTTCCGCCTTGTCCCTGAGAGCGCGGATCGTGGGAACGGCCTCGAGCGTATTGTGCCAGGCGGCGAACTTGAGGACCTCCTCGCTGATGAGGTCTTCCGCCTTCTGCGCCTCTATCATGCGCGCCCGGATGTTCTCATCCACCGTCTGCTGGAGATCGTCGATATTGTAAAGATAGGCATTATCGATCTCGCCCACCGCCGGATCGATATCCCTGGGCACAGCGATATCGATGAAAAACATGAGCCGGTTCTTTCTCCTGCGAAGGGCCGCCGCGACCATCTCCCTGGTGACGACGTAACCCGGCGCGCCGGTGGATCCGATGACAATGTCCGCGTTCTGAAGCTGCTCTCCCAGACGATCAAAGCCCACGGGAATTCCGTGAAAATGATTGGCCAGTGTGACCGCCCGCTCATAGGTCCTGTTGGCCACGATGATCCTGTGAACACCCTGGCTCACGAGGTGCCTCGCCGCCAGCTCCGACATCTCTCCGGCCCCGATGAGGAGTGTGGTCTTCCCCTGGAGATTTCCAAAAATCTTCTTCGCCAGCTCCACGGCCGCGAAACTGACCGAGACGGCGTTGTTCGCGATGCCCGTTTCCGTCCTCACCCGTTTCGCCACCCGGAAGGCATGATGGAGAAGCCTGTTCAGGATGATTCCCGATGCCTTGTGCTCCACGCATTGCCGGTAGGCGTCCTTCACCTGGCCGAGGATCTGGGGCTCGCCCATGACCATGGAATCGAGGCTCGACGCCACTCTGAAGAGGTGCCGCACCGCTTCTTCGTCCCGGTGGATGTAAAGGCATTTCCCCATCTCTTCCGAGGAAAGGTTCCCCCGGGAAAAAACAAAGTCCCTGAGGCTCTCAATCGCCGCGCCCGCGCCCGCGACCCGGGCCAGCACTTCCACCCGATTGCAGGTGGAAAGATACAGAACTTCCCTCAGCTCCGGAATCTTCAGGATCTCCGGCAGCGGCGTCGAATTCTCTTCGCAGGAGATCGAGAGCTTTTCCCTGATTTCCACGGGAGCCGTTTTATGGTTCATGCCGACAAGAATGATATTCATACCCTTAAACAAAACGATGGGCCGTTGTAAAAAATGCGCTCACGCCGATCAAGGCGGCGAGCAGAATGAACAGGGCGCCGATGGACAGGAGGGCCGCTTTCCGGCCGTTCCAGCCGATGGCCAGCCGCTGGTGCAGCACGAAGGCGTAAAGAAGCCAGGCCATGAGCGTCCAGACCTGCTTGGGATCCCAGCTCCAGTGGCTTCCCCAGACCGTGCGTGCCCAGAGAGCGCCTGCAATGGTCCCCAGCGTGAGGAGCGGAAACCCCCAGAGAAGAGAGACGTGGCTGATCCGGTCAAGATCCCTGAGCGGCGGCAGGAGGCGGCTGAAATTCGTGATGCGCCTGTGCTTGATGAAACCGTCCTGGATCAGGTACATGGCCCCGGCGCAGCAGGCGAGGGCAAAGAGGGCTTCGCCGGTGATGGAGAGAACCGCGTGAACGGGGACCAGCCCTCCCCTCAGGATTTCGGGCAGGGAGACATCGCCCCCGAGCCTCACGGAAGCCACCATCATCACGAAAAAGGCGACAGGCGATACGAAGGCGCCGAGAACCCGCGTCTTCGTTTTCAGCTGAAAGGCGAGATATGTCCCGGTCATCGCCCAGACAAAAAAGGAAAGGGAATCGTGCAGCCCGATAACAGGCGTGTGCCCCATTCTGACATAACGGAAAACGATGGAGAGACCCTGAACGATAAAGGCCGAAAAAAGAATCCAGGTGGAAACCTTCGCCACCTGGACCCGCCGGACCAGGAGGGACGCGATGTAACCCGCCGTACTGAGCAAATAAAGCGCCAGCGCGATTTTAAAAAAAAGAATGTCCATCATTCCCCGGTTATGAAATCCACAATCACTTCGCCCGTGAGTTCTTTGATCCGCTTTCTCACGCCGTCCCAGTCTTTCGCCCGGATCTTCTCAAGGATATCCGAATTCACGACAGCCTCGAAAAGCGTCCGGTTCTCCTCGGAGGAATGTCCTCTCCGGATCACCCGCTTCCTCAACATTCCCATGATCCGGATGAGGATCTCATATTCATGGCCGTAACGCCCTTCCAGCTCCATCCTCAGTTTCCTTGAGAGGGCGGGGCTTTTTCCCCCCGTCGAAACGGAGATCGAGAGATCGCCCCGTTCCAGAAGAGAGGGCAGGATAAAATCACAGTGTTCCGGGTCATCCACGATATTGACGAGAATCCCTTCCTTTTTCGCGTCCCGGTAGATCCGACCGTTGACCCTGACATTGTCGGTCGCGCCGATCACGAGAAACGAGCCGCTCACGCATTCCGACCTGTAGTCCGAGGCAATGTGTTCGATCCGCTTTCTGGCTTTGAGGTCCTTGAGTTTCGGGCTGAGTCTCTTTCCCACCACCGTCACCCGGGCGCCGCAGTCGAGGAGCCTTCTCACCTTTCGTTCAGCCACGTCCCCGCCGCCGATGACGGTGCACCTTTTGTTTGATATATCGAGGCTTATGGGATAGTATTTCAAACAGAAACCCCTCACCCGAAAATGACATTGCGATCCGCCTGAAGCGGAGAACGCTCATCCAAAGCGGATTCCCCCGTTCTGCGGGCATTGAAGAAAGGTAACACGAAGGCTTCAGAAATTCAAGTCACTTGAAATAAATGGCAAAACGGGCTATAGCATTTTTAGAAGATGTTTCGTTCCGCCGGTGATTGAACGGGCTTGACCTTCAGCGAAAAAGGAGATGACGCATGCCGGAAAAAGAGGCTCGAAAGGAACGGGAAAAAGAAAAATGGATCGAGATCGTGGTGTCCGCGCCCCCGCAACTCATCGAGGCCCTGTCGAACTTCATGACGGAAGCGGGCGCCAAGGGCGTCTTTCAGGAAGACACCTTCGACGAGGCATCTCCCAACGACCTCGACGTGCCCGCTGAACGGGAAGAGCTGAAGGCCTACATCGCGTCCGGTTCCGCCGGTGAAAAAAAGATCGCGGCGCTCGGCAAATACATGGAAAGCCTCTCCGAGATTTTCCCGGACCTTGAGAAACCATCCTTCAAGAGCCGGCTCATCGAGGAGGCTGACTGGGGAGAACAGTGGAAGCAGTATTTCAAGCCGCTGCGTCTCACAAAAAACATCGTTATCAAGCCGACCTGGGAGAGATACACGCCTCAGCACCGTGATATCGTCGTAGAGATTGATCCGGGCATGGCCTTCGGAACGGGGCAGCACCCATCGACAAGGATGTGTCTCGAAGCGATCGAGGACATTCTTCTCAAGGATCGGTCGATCCGGAAATGGCGGGTGCTGGATGTGGGCACGGGAACGGGAATCCTCGGGATATCCTGCGCGAAGCTCGGAGCGGAGAGCGTTGTCGGCGCGGACATAGACCCGAAGGCCGTCGAGATCGCCCGGAAAAACGTCCTCATCAACGGCGTCGAGGACCGGGTCAGGATCGTGAACCGCGATGTCCGAAAAATGAAAGGTACCTTTGATCTGATCGTGGCCAACCTCACAGCGGAAACACTTCTGAAGATCAAATCACACCTTTTCTCCCTGACCGATCCAGGAAGATATCTGGTCATCTCCGGCATCATCGAGCAGAACGGCAGGACGATAGAAGAAGCCTTTTCCGTGGAGAACATGAGCCTCCAGAAAACCATCCGGGAAAAGGAGTGGCTCTGCTGCGTGTATAAAAAAGGGGACAAGGTCTAATTGTCGACGCCCAGAATATATCATCCCGGGGAAATGGATATCGGCCGTCCCGTGGAGCTGGGAGAAAATCACCTCCGCTATATCAGGAATGTCCTCAGGCTCGGGAAGGGAGACCCCCTGATCCTGTTCAGCGGAAAGGGGGTCGAGTACGGAGCCGTCATAAGAGAGGTCACCCGGGATGCAGTCACCGCCGATATCATCGACAGGAAAGACATCCGTGACGACGGCATCCGGATCACCCTGGCCCAGGCTCTCCCCAAGGGTCCCAAGATGGATTTCATTATCCAGAAGGCCTCGGAACTCGGCGTGAGCAGGATCATTCCCTTCGATTCCTCCCGCTCCATACCGAAACTCACCGCGGAAAAGGCCCGATCCAGGACAGCCCGGTGGCAGAAGATCGTCATTGAGGCCTGCCGGCAATGCGGGAGAGGAGACATCCCGGAGGTCACGGAGATTCACGCCTTCCATGAGGTGCTTGAAATGCCGGGGAAGGACGACTTGAAACTCATTTTCTGGGAGGAGGAATCGGGTATGGGAATCAAGGATGTCCTGCGGAACGATGCTGCTCAGAGCGCCGGTAACTTCTTTATCATCGTCGGACCTGAGGGCGGATTTTCAAAGGATGAAGTGGAAGAGGGCCTGCAAAAGGGCTGCATCTCCGTGAGCCTGGGGCGCCGGGTGCTGAAAGTGGAGACGGCGTCCATAGCCATTCTCGCCATCCTACAGTATGAAAGAGGTTCCCTGGCTGGTACGATTGAAAGTGAGAGGACGGGATGATTGTATATCAATACGGAGGATTCGTACGACGGATCATTGCCTTTGTCATCGATAATATCTTCCTCCAGGCCGCCGCCCTTTTTGTCACGATCGTTGGATTGATCGTCATCGGCATAGAAGCGGAAGGGCTGACCGCGTTGAGCGGCACCCTGCTCAACTCTTACTATGCCACGGCCGTCGTGATGAACCTTTTCTATTTCACCTATTTCCACGGCACGACGGGACAGACCCTCGGGAAGCGAATGCTCGGCATGAAAGTCGTCCAGTCCACAGGGGAGCCGATGCGCGCGGGCGTGGCCTTCCTGAGATGGGTCGGATACCTTCTGTCAGGCCTGATTTTCTATCTCGGCTTCCTCTGGATTGCCTTCGACGGCAGGAAACAGGGATGGCATGACAAGATCGCGGGAACCTGCGTCATCAGGGTCGGCACGCTTCAGCCGGAACAGCCCGGCCTCTTTTGAAAAAGGCCTTGACAAACGAGGTGTTTTTTTATAGTTAAGGCGCCTTATCATTACGAAATACACGGCTTGTGGGTCGGTAGCTCAGTCGGTAGAGCATCGGACTGAAAATCCGAGTGTCGGCAGTTCAATTCTGCCCTGACCCACCATGAAATCAATGGGTTAGCCAATTTATTGGTTAGCCCTTTTTCTTTTCTGTGTGAGACTTTTTCTGATTATCGTTTCCCACATCTTCAAATGGCAGTAAAATTTCGTTTTTGAAGGGTCACCAAGGTCATCATCATGACGTAATCATCACGGATAACGGCACCATTAAGGAGCATGGTCATATGCCGCTCCGGCAGAGCAATCTCTTTTCCGCCAGCCGCAATGTCATCGTAATTTTATCCTTGAATTTAAGTATAATCCACATTATACTAATCACGGTTATACACATTATCGGGGGATAGAGATAAATGAAATTCGTTAACAGAAAAGATGAACTTGAAATTTTAAGCAGACTTCTTGGGGATGACAAATTCCAGTTTATCCCGATTTATGGCAGGAGAAGGATTGGAAAGACAAGGCTCGTCCAGGAATTCATCAAAGACAAGCCTGCCATATACTTTCTTGCCGACAGCGTTGCGGAACAGGAACAACTGAAAATTCTCGGGAAAGAAGTCGGTCGTTTCTTTCACGATACTTTTCTGGCCGACAGGGGATTCGCCGACTGGTATCAGTTTTTTGAATACCTGCAGAAAAATATGAAAGAAAGAATAATCCTGGTCATTGATGAGTTTCCCTATCTCGTAAACGCGAATAAGGCGATCTCCTCCATCTTTCAGAAAGGAATAGACCAGTATCTCAAGGACACGAAGCTTTTCCTGATCCTTATGGGTTCAAGCATGGGGATGATGGAGAGGGAGGTGCTTTTCTACAAGGCTCCGCTTTATGGACGAAGGACGGGGGCACTGGAACTCAAAGAGATGGACTTCAACTGCATGAGGAACTTTTTTCCTAAAAAAGGTGTGGACGAACTCATCTCCATCTTCGGCATTACGGGAACGATCCCGGCGTACCTTGAAAAGCTTAATCCCGAAAAGGACATATTCCAGAATATCGAGGATCTCATCTTGAGCAGGGGAACCTTTCTTTATAGCGAAGTGGAATACCTCCTGCGAGAAGAGTTACGGGAGCCGCGGAACTATTTCGTCATTCTCAGGTCCATAGCACAGGGAAAAAGAAAGCTCTCAGAAATTATTAACGACACGGGGTTTGAAAAAAGCCTCCTTTCACGGTATCTCGAGATTCTGCGAGGACTTCGGCTGATAGAAAAGGAGGTGCCGGTAACCGAGAAATATCCCGAAAAAAGCAAACTCGGGCTTTACAGAATTCATGACAGGTTTTTTGAATTCTGGTTCCAATATGTTTTTCCGAACAGAAGCAGACTTGAGATCGGACAAAGCAAGGAAGTGCTCCGGGCGATTAAGGCGACTTTCGACCGGCATCTTTCTTTCGTATTTGAAGATGTCTGCAAGCATTATTGCTTGGAATTGATGAAGGATGGCAGGATCAGGTTTACTTCAATCGGCAGGTGGTGGCAGAGAAACGAGGAAATAGATATCATCGCCCTTGATGAAGAAAACAAGGAAATATATTTCGGCGAGGCCAAGTGGAGCAAAAAACCCGTCGGCATCGATATCCTGGATGATCTGAAAAGAAAGACAAGCCTTGTGGAATGGAACAGAGGAAAGAGGATAGAACACTTCATTCTCTTTTCAAGGTCTGGCTTTACGGATGCAGTACGTGAAAGGGGTAAGAAAGAAGACGTCCTGTTAATTTCAGCTAAGAGTGATCGTTTGGGGCCAGAATAGAATTTTCCCCGATCAAGGTCTATTTCAAATTTCATGTGAGAATCCGTGTGAGAAAACCTTTCCAAAATCTGCTAAAATTGACCAAAATTGGAAAAGATCTGATAAATGAAACATCCGTCATATCAATAACATGTAACGATTTTAGGAGGTTGTGAAACTCAAGGGTCTTGCCTGAAAATCCGAGTGTCGGCAGTTCAATTCTGCCCTGACCCACCATGAATATAGAGGGGTTAGCCATTGTTGGCTGACCCTTTCTATTAATCGCTCTTCACAGAATCTTCATCAGGATTTATTTCTTTAAATTGATTTATCTTTACCTCTCCGTCCGGAAACCTCGCAACAATTTCCAGGTCGCCGCCCATCGCCTTGATCATATTCCTCAGCGTGCTGATGTACATGTCAGTGCGGTTCTCCATCTTGGAAACGGCAGCTTGCTTTACCGCTAAATTTTTTGCCAAGGTTTCCTGTGTCAGGTGCCTTGCCTGACGGAGTTCCTGAAGAGGCATCTCGGCGAGTATCTTTCTTGCCCTTTCCTCGGCTGCTTTCCGTCTTTCGGGTTTCATTTTATTTTTTAAAACATGGAATGGTTTTGTCATTGTTTTAATCCTTTCTTTCCTTTTCCAAGGTCCTCACGTGCTCTTCATAAATCTTATCGGCTTTGGGGATCAGTCTTTCATACCAACGGTCATCGCCGCCTTTATTTCCACCTATCAGGAGGATGGCGATTCTTCGCGGATCGAATGCATAAAGAACCCGATACGGATCTCCCTTATGTTGGATCCTCAATTCCCTCATGTTTCCGTATTTCGATCCCTCTAGTGCTGAACTGTAAGGATATGGGAGGGACGTTCCTCTTTCTTCAAGCAGGATGACGCAAGTTGCTACCGACTCCTGCTCCGCCTCGTCCAGGCTTTCCCACCACTCATTGAACTCGTCTGTAAATTCTACCTCACATGCCATAAAAGTAATATAACCTTAACGGAATATCTTGTCAATATAATATTGCGGTTAATTTGCCGAGCTATCTGTCGCAGGCGGTAACGAATAGAGTTGCTTTTTGCAATAATAAACTTCGATTTGCCAAGTCAATATTGGTATCTATTGCTTATTAGAAAATATCGAAATAGGCATCCAAATACATATCCTGGCTACAAAACGTGAACCGACACCCGATTTGTGTGAAAAAAATGGATTTTAAGGCCGTCGCAACGCAACTCAATGCATTGATATCCCGAAAGCGTCCCGAAGTCTTAACCAGTTCCTGGATCTTCAAGCATGCCCCTGCGTGCTATCGTTTCATCCAAAAAAATATCAGGACCGAATGGAATGCCATCGATTGGGATCGAGTGACCTCCGTCTTGGATTGGAAGTATCAGCGGCGATGGATGCCACAACGCAGGCCAAAAATAATTAATCCATACAGAAATAGAAATGAGGTTGATGCCGTTTTAAACAGATATCGGGATAAGCTTTATGTTTTTATCGTTCCTGCCGATCGCGTTGATCGAAACCTGCGTGATACGATCAGCATTCGTCTGGTACGCCTTGCCCAGCGCGGCAATTTCACGGCTAAACAGGAAACCGTGAGACTTGTCCGGTATGCGGTTGACGAATGGCTGGATTGCTCCGACTATATGTCTCGCTGGAGGGGGTACGATGAAAAAATTCAGGAAATAATCGAAGGATGCATCCGCCGTTATCGCTATACAGGATCGTTTTTCAAATATGTGTATCGGACGCTCCAATATGCGGGTAGAGGCATCCAGCCGTTCTATGCCTATTCCTTGGACGAGCCCGTTGCCATCGATGCCGATAAACGTAAGATAGAAAATGTAGTCCAGGATCCTGAAACCGGCGAGATTGGCCTGTACGACGTCACATTTCCAATATTACATTTTGATCCTAAGGAATCTTCTGATGGCTCTGGGCGTATGGATGATTTTTCGGGGTCATAGTTACTCTGGTTCGAATTTACACCCCGATTGTGCACATCTTATTGGTTTAATGTTTTAAGAAGATTTAGTGTCATTCGGCTGGCGACATCCTCACTTTTTTTTCTTGTGAGAATCCACCTGAGAAAGTCTTCCCATGAAGGGCCAGAGATTACGGACCTCACGGCTCACTGTGCTAAAATTGTGCTAGAACAGAAGGGAAAAGACAGGAATAAACGGGAATAGATAGAATCAATAGAATTGAAGAGGTCTTTCTAAAATCAATGACATACGGAAAATCAGACCCGACATCAAGGGGTTAAGAAATCTCGCTTCTTTCATTCAGATCGAACTGAAAATCCGAGTGTCGGCAGTTCAATTCTGCCCTGACCCACCATAAAATAAAGGGGTTATGGCACTAAATGCTATGATCCTTTTCATTTATTGTGAGACCCTGTTTGAAAATTCGTTCATACCTCTTCCCAGTTCAAATCGTAACTTGTACTCCGCCCCCTGCCCGAGTTCTCCTTCAGAATCCCGAGTTTCACGAGCAGATCCATCTCCCGGAAAGCCGTGGCCCGGCTCACCCTGGCAAGTGAAACATATTTCCTCGTCGTCAGCCCCCCTTCGAAGCCCCCTTTGCCCGCATCCAGCATCCGATTTATGATTTTACGTTGCCGATCATTCAAGGGATCCTGAGCATGAACTTTCCAGAATGCGGCCTTACCGAGGACGTCTGACAGGATTTCCTCGGAATGTACTATGGCCCTGCAGAAACAACCAAGGAACCAGACAAGCCATTCCGATATATCCCCTTTACCTTTCTGACAGCGTTCAAAGATATGATAGTAAGCGTCCCGCTCCACCATGATCTGAGAAGAGAGGCTGTAATAGCGGATCGATTGCCGATCGTCCTGCGACAGGGCCATATCGGTCAATGCACGGGCGATCCGGCCATTGCCGTCTTCAAAGGGATGGATCGTCACGAACCAGAAATGGGCGATCGCAGCCCTGAGGATCCCCTCCACGCTGCCCCGGCTCTGTTTCCACCACTCAAGGAAGCAGCCGATTTCTGCGGGGATGAGGTCCGACGGAGGGGCTTCAAAGTGAACGGTTTCACGGCCGACAGGGCCGGATACCACGCGCATGGCTTTGTCTCCACGCCATCTTCCGACCCTGATCCGGTGCATTCCCGAATATCCCGTCGGGAAGAGAGCGGCATGCCATCCGAAAAGCCGTTTCTGTGTGAGAGGCTCATCGTGGTTTTTCGTGGCGTCCAGGAGAACGGACACCAATCCGTCAACATAACGGTTAACCGGAAGTCCCGCCGACGGGAGCCCAAGCTTTCTCGCAACCGACGATCTGACGGCCTGCATGTTGAGGCTTTCTCCTTCAATCAAGGCCGTCTTCAGGGTCTCCTCGGTCAATATTTCGACCTGGGCATGGCTTTCAAGCGTCAATCCGAGGCCCGCCACCTTGCTCAGGAGTTTCCCCTGGAGCAGCCGGCATTCACCCAGTTCAACGAGAATTCTCTCGTTCTTCCATCGAAACTTCGTCCAGTCCGGACGCCCCCATATGTACTGAGTCATTTGTCACCTTTTATGCTTCATGATATGAAGCGATTATATCGGTCTTTCGCTTCATGTCAAGACAATCCTTATTCCGGTAAATACGAATTCCCCAGGTCCGCTGTGCTAAAATTGTGCTGGATCAGAAAGGAAAAGGCAGGAATAGACGGGAATAGATGGAATCAATAGAATTGAAAATGTCTTTTGAAAATCAATGAGATGCGGAAAATCAGACTCAATATCAAGGGGTTAAATTTTCGTGTTTCATGCACCAAAATCGAACTGAAAATCCGAGCGTCGGCAGTTCAATTCTGCCCTGACCCACCAGGAAAAGAAAGGGGTTGCAGATTCTCAACATTGTCTGTGACCCCTTTCTTTTGTAATTGTGCTGAATTTGTGATAACCTGATTCTCAACTCTATCCATTGCCTCAATGCCTGACCTCAAGCTTTCAGGATAATGGTGCGTATATCTCATCACCATTCGGTCAAGAAGTTCACCTTTTACGTTAAACCTTTCTTAACATCTTCAAACCAATACAGACCCGTAAAGGAGGGCCGCATGAAAAAGACCATTTTCATTATTTCATTGGCACTGACTTTGGCATTTGTCTTTAGCCCCGTTGCGGTGCAGAGTCAGCCCGGCAGGGGCTATGGTTACGGTATGGGTCCCGGCTACGGCTATGGCATGGGCCCGGGAATGATGGGGGGATGGGATTGGGTGGATATCCCTTCAAAGCTGCCGGCACCCAAAAACGCGGAATGGGTTCAGAAACTACAGGAAATTCTGACGCTGGAGAAACAATCGCTCGCCCAGTATCAGGCGGATCAGGAAAAATTCAACGCCTATATGCCGTACATGATGATCATCCCTCAGGAGGAAAATCACATCGAGTGGATCGGGCAGCTGTTTAAAGCTTATGGTCTGCCTTCGGATGGGAAGGTCTCCCCCGTTGTCAAGACGGGAACGCTGACGGAGGCTTACGAGCTCAGCGTCAAGATGGAGACGGACTTGTTGCCCCGTTACGAATGGCTGGTGAAAAATGCGGGAGATCGCGATTCGGCCCAGGCGCTGAATACGATTCTCCTTCAGAGCCGATGGCACATGGTGATGTTCGAACATGCCATCAGAATGGGACATGGCTATGGATACAGCAGGGGACCGGGACGGGCTGGCCGGGGTTACGGCTATGGCATGGGCCGGGGCATGATGGGCGGATATGGTTACGGTTACGGCATGGGGCCTGGCTATGGCGCCCAATATAGGACTGGCGGGAAGCCCATCGATCTTAAGGAAGCGAAAGCCATGATGAGCGATTACCTGAAATCTTCGAGAAATCCCAACCTGAAACTGGGGAAGATCAAAGACGCGGGTAATGCATTCGAGGCTGAGGTCCGGACGAAGAATAACACCCTTGTTGATCGGATCATTATCGACAAATCTACAGGCTATACAAGGTCGACCTATTAGCATGACGGAAGGGGGTAAAAGATGGGAAAGAGCATTCAAATTCTTTCCGCGCTGGCAGCGGGTCTGATCCTGTCTTGTCGCGGAGCTGATTACTATGGCCCGCAAGGTCCTGGAGGATGGGGACCCATGATGCATTATGGATTCGGATATGGAGGAACGTTTATGTGGCTCATATTTCTGATCGTGGTTGGAGTGTTGATTTATTTCATTGTTCAGGCACAGAAAGCGAAGGGTCCGATGCAGACACGGGCTGAAAGTCCTCTGGACATTCTGCGGACGCGTTACGCGAAAGGTGAAATCAGCAAAGAAGACTTTGACAGGATGAAAAAAGATTTGGAGAGCTGAGCGGGTCTCAATACGGCATATAAAGGCAGGGTCGAAATGACCCTGTCTCTTTATTATCAATTTCTCGGCGGGAGCAGGTTCGGACCGTTTGAATCTGACATTTATGTCTGCGCACCTGACGCATATCCATATGCCTTACGAGCGAATAAAGGTTGAATGTTACAGCGGCTACAAGGCAAATGAACGTCCCGTCGCTTTCATCTTTCAGGGATCTCGCCGGGAGATTCGGGAAATCATTGACCGCTGGTATGAAGGCGGCCTGGAAGCCGGTCGCCCCGAAATAGATTACTTCAAAGTCAGAACGACGGATGGCCAGGTTTTTATTCTCCGTTATCAATCGCTGTTCGATGCCTGGTCGATCCAGGTCTGAAGGGCGGACGTCACTGGCGTTCAAAAATATTCGAATGATGGCTTACCAGAGAATGCGGGCGTCCACCGCTCTGCATCCGGAAGTGTCCGCCATCAGGGGATTGATATCCAGTTCCGAGATATCCGGAACTTCGGTGGCCAGATAAGAGAGTTTTTCCAGCGTATCGAGAAGTCCCTGCCAGTCCGCGCCGGCTTCACCGCGAATCCCTTTCAGAAGAGGATGGATTTTCAGAGATGAGAGCATCTTTTCGGCCTCCTCTCTTCCAATAGGCACCAGTTCGCGACGGATGTCCTTGAAGACCTCCGTGTAAATCCCGCCGAGACCGCAGACAAGGATGTGGCCGAACTGGGGATCGCGCTTCAGGCCCATGAGGAGTTCTTTCCCCACCGCCTGCTCCTGCACGTGGAAGCCGAGCTTCGCTTTTGGATCATGCCGGCGAACATCCTCCTTCATCTTTTGATAGGCTTCCCGGAGCTTCTTTTGATTGATCAGTCCGGTCGCCACGCCGCCCCATTCGCTCTTGTGAAGAAACGCTTCGCCGGAGAGCTTCAAGACCAGGGGATAGGAAAGCGTGTCAGCCGCTTCCTTGATTTCCTTCCAGGACCGGGCGACCTTTCCCCGAATCACGGGAATCCCGAAGGCGGAAAGAAGGGCAAGGGCGTCTTCTCCCAGCAGCACTCTGCGCTCCCTTCCCTTCCGGAGCAACTTGCCGGCCTTTTCGCGGTCGCAGGCAAATGGGCGCTGGGAAGGGATTTCCCGCTTTTTGATCTGATGGTAACGGTCGCAAAAGGACAATCCCTGCACGGCCTGCTCGATGGAACCAAAGCAGGCAACGGAATCGATTTCTTCGAACCGATCCATGGCAGCAGGCACACCGGATCCGTAGATCCACATGGAGATTGGTTTGCGGCTGCCCGTTTCCTGCCGGGCGGCCCTCACCGTCTGAACGAGGTCTATATCCTCGTGCATGGGGGAGTCCGAGTTGAGGGCCATTGCGACGATGCCGTCGATCTCTGTTGATTTGAGCAGCTCTGTGAGAGCCAGACTGTAAGCGTTGGCGTAGCCATCCCCGATCATGCCCACGGGCCAGATATCGAGCGGGTTGCCGATGTGAATCCAGTCCGGTATTCCCCTCTTCAATCTGTCCGCAAGACCGTCCGGCAGGTTACCGATGGTCAGGCCGAAATCCTCACAGGCATCCGTCGCCATGATGCCGCCCGCCCCGGTGGGCGTCAGGACTCCCAGCCTTGGTCCTTCCATATCCCCCAACTGAACCAGAGCACGAATGGCATCTCTCAGCTCGGACGTGTTTTTCACGCGAAGGATACCGGCGCGGCTGAAAGCGGCGTCATTGATCTCATCCTCCCCGACAAGAGAACCCGTATGGGAGAGGGCGGCCCTGGCTCCGGCTTTGCTCCTTCCGGTTTTAAAGACGATGATCGGTTTTTTGAAAGAGATCTGAGAGGCCTTTTCCAGAAAATCCCGGCCCCGAAGGACGCCTTCCATGTGCAGCACGATCACCCGGGTTTCCGGATCACCACCGAAATACTCCAGGGCATCGACAAAATCCACATCGCCGGCGTTCCCGATATCCAGGGCCTTCCCCCAGGTGTGGTAGGAAAAATCCTGGGAAGCAACCTGAATAACTCCTGTCTGAGCAATAAGGGACACGGAGGGCACCTTCTCCGATTTGGGAAGATCAATAAACCCGGTGGAGAAATTGCGAAAGTTGTTCATGACACCCAGGGTGTTGGGGCCCAATACCCTCACGCCGCTCTCGCGGGCGAGTCTGGTAATCTCTTTCTGCAGCTCATGGCCGTGTCGGTCCGCATCGGAAAAGCCCTGACTGATGATAATCACCCAGCGGATGCCGGAATCGATGCACTGCTTGAATGTCTCAATGACATAATCCCTTCCCACCGAAATGAGCGCGAGGTCTGCTGTCTCCGGGACCTCGACGACCGAGTGATAGGCCTTGAGGCCGCAGATGAGATCCGCCTTCGGGTTGATCGGGTAGAGGCGTCCCTTGTACCCGTAGCGGAGCATCATCTCGACGCCATTGTAAGCGCCCGTGCCTGTTTTCCTCGGCGCGCCGATCATCACGACAGATTCCGGATCAAAAAACTTTCGCATTTTACAGACCTCCTGGTTGGCGGTTTTTCAGGGATGTTGCAGTGTGATTTCGAACCGTCCTGACCGGGCTCATAAAAATCCGCCCCGCTGATTCAGCGGGGCGGCACCGAGGGGGAAATCAGAATGCCTTCATCAGAGAGCATCCCGGTTGGCTCGGTGAATCGGTACGCACTTTTCTACTCTGGCTTTTTTCTGACCATTGTCACGATACGTCAAAAAATTATTTCTTTCTCAAACCCCTCAGGATCAGCTCAATCGCCGCATCAAGTGTCGATTTCCTGTAATCAGACTTTCCCGGCTCCATCCTGTTTTCCTGGTACTGGATCACTCCCATGTAGCAATTCCAGAGAATGATCGACAGTAATTTCGGGTCCGTTTTCACGAAAAGGCCCTGATCGATTCCTTTGCCTATGGCCTCTTCCACCTGGCGCAAGTTGGATCGCATGATGTTCTTCAGATGATCCAGTCTGCTTTTCGGCAGAATCTTCATAAACTCTGCCGCGTTGTAGCGCGACAGCACATGATAGGCGTCGGGATCCTTTTCGTAAAGATGATACGTCGCATCGATGATCTTTTTGATCGTCGCGTCGGCGCGCTCATCCCTGTCGCCGGCGATTTTGACCAGACGCTTCCCCAGCCTGCTCAGCGCCGGCTCAATGATGCTGTAAAAAAGATCGTCTTTGCTTTTATAATAAAGGTATAATGTGGCTTTAGACAGTTCCGCCCGCTGCGCGATTTCTTCCATGGTCGTGTCGACGAACCCCTTTTGATAGAAAACGGCGGCGGCGCAGTTCTGGATGTGCCCGACGCGCTCCTCTTTTTCTCTCTGCTTTCTCTCTGCGATGCCCATCTCGGAATATCTTTCAGCGATTGCCGCCCGGCATGTTTATGACCATGGTTATATAATGACCGCAGTCAGACTGTCATGCCCCATAGCCTTTGTCAAGCAAATATTGCCCTTGTCTTTCACCTCACCTTCAGCCCCTCGTCGAGGTACTTGATGACCGGGAAGAGAAAGAACTCGATCACCCGGCGCTCGCCCACCCGAACTTCGGCGGTCACGGACATCCCGGGGCGCACGCGATACACGGAGCCGTCCTTCGTCTTCAACTCCTCCGTGATCAGGTTCACATAAACAGGAAAGCCCCCCGGATTCTCCTCCGCATTTTCTTTCTCCTTCTCCTCAAGGACAAAGGGGCTCACCGTCGCGACCTTCCCACCGACCGTTCCGTATTTCTGGAAGTCGTAGGTGTCCACCTTGACGGCGCAGTCCTGCCCTTCCTTCACAAAACCAATGTCTTTGTTCAGGATCAATACCTTGACCACGAGAGGAGTATCTTCAGGCACCAGGGTCACAACAGGCTGGGCCGTCGTCACGACACCGCCCAGCGTCTTCACCGGCAGAAGATGCACATACCCGTTCACCGGCGAAACGATATAACGCTTTCCCTGCTTGAATTTCAGATTGCTGACCTCCGCCTCCAGGGTGTTCTTTCCCTGGGTGTTTGTTGCCAGTTCTGCAAGGAGCTTTTCCCGAAAGCTGCTCTTGAAAACCTCCATCTCTTCCTTTATTTTGCCGAGCTTTTCAATGGTCTGCTCAACCTGGCCTGTCTTGACTTCCAGTTCTCTCTCAATGTTTAATCGCTCCCGGATCTTTTCCCTGTAACGGTTCTCGGCAAGCGCGCCGATCTCCACCAGCGCCTTCTGTCGGCGTTCATCCTCCTTGATGACCGATAGAATATTCTGGAAGTTCGTGACCTCATCTTTCAGACTCTTTAACGCCCTTGCCGCCTCGCTATACTCTTTCTCTTTCCCCCGCAGTGTCGCCGTGTAAACCGCCCGCTGGGCGCGGTGCTGTTCCACCTGGGTCCTGACGGCCTCCGGCGCATAATTCCTCGCCAGGGGTTTGAAATCAGCGCCGCCCAGAACCGCATTTACCCTAGCCATCGCCAGCCGGGAAAAATTCAGATTTCTTTCCTTGCCCTCAAGATCCGCCCTGTCGATGGAAGGATCAATCTCGACGAGGATGTCCCCCTTCTTCACGAAATCGCCCTCCTTCACGTGAATCCCCACCACAACCCCCGTTTCCAGCGGCTGCAGAATTTTCACGTCGCCCAGCGGGATGACTTTGCCCCGGGCGGACACGACCATATCAATCTTCAAAAAGCAAAGGCCGAGGATAACCAGGAGCATGAAACCGATAATGGTCCACAAAAAGGCACTGCCCAGAGGGTTCACGGGCCTTTCCTCGATCTCTGCAAGGATCGGCTTGAAATCATGATGGTCGCTGACGGCTTTTCCCATGCGTTGACGCATCATTCTCCAGTAAGCCGCTATTTTTACCCATACCGCGTGCATCAGAGACGATGTTCCTCCTGCTGTCGATAGAGATACGCGTAAAGACCATTCTTCTTCATCAGCGAAGAATGGTTCCCCGTCTCCACGAGCCTTCCGCGGTCAATGACGATGACCATGTCGCATTCCCTCATGACGGACAGCCTGTGGGCAATGAAAATGACTGTTCTCCCTTTTCTGATCGCCCCCAGATTCTGCTGGATGACCCGCTCCGATTCATAGTCCAGAGCGCTCGTCGCCTCGTCAAAGATCAGGATATTCGGGCCGGTGAGCAGGGCGCGGGCGATGGCGATTCTTTGTTTCTGACCGCCCGAAAGCGACGTTCCCCTTTCCTCCACGTATGTATCATAGCCCAGAGGCATCTCAGAGATGAAGTCATGAGCGCCGGAGATCCGCGCCGTCTGAATGATCGCATCCATGCCCGCAGACGGCGCCGCCACAGCGATATTCTCTTTAATGGTACCGCTGAAGAGAAAGCATTCCTGCAAGACGATACCCGTTCGGTGTCTCAAAAAGAGAGGGTCCATGTGCCTGAGGTCCATACCATCGACGTAAATCGAACCTTCCAGGGGCAGATAGAGCCGCTGGATGAGTTTAGCAATCGTGCTCTTTCCCGATCCACTCCTCCCGACAATACCCACCATCATGCCGGGCGCGATGGTGAAACTGAGTTTTTCAATGACAAGAGGGCCGTCGGACGCGTAACGGAAGGAAACATCCTTTGCTGTGATTTCTCCCTTCAGATCCTTGACGGTGATCGCGCCTCCAACGACCTCCGGCGGCGTATTGATAATGTCGCCCAGCCTGTCCAGAGAAAGTCTCGCCTGCTGGAAATCCTGCCACATGTGAACGAGCCGCAGAATCGGCCCGCTCAGCTGGGAGGCGAACATCTGAAATGCGATGAGCTGCCCCACGCTCAGCCGGTTCTCAAAAACAAGGCTCACGCCGAAGTAAATGACGGCAAGGGTCATCATTTTCTGCAGCGTCTGCGACGACGTTACGGCCACGTTGGCGAGATTCGAGAGACGAAAGGCCGAAAAGATGTAATCGCCCAGGTTGTTTTCCCAGTCTTTGATCATCTTTCCCTCAATGGCGAGGGACTTCACGGTCTGGACGCCCGTGATCGACTCGACCAGAAAAGACTGGGCGGCGGCGCCCTTTTGAAATTTATCGTCGAGGCGGGTCTTGATCAGGGGGGTGGCGACGAACGATATCAATGCAATAGCCGCCACAAACCCCAGAACGAGCCATGTCAGTGTCACGCTGTAGAGAGCCATGATCACGACAAAAATAATGGAGAAAACCGTATCCAGCATGACCGTCAGTGAAATATTCGTCATGAATTGCCTCAGATTTTCCAGTTCCCGGACACGGGCAATGATATTGCCGACCTTACGGACTTCGAAATAGGAGAAGGGAAGTGAAAGGAGGTGGCGGTAAACCTTTGCTCCAAGGCCGGCGTCAATCTTGTTGGCCGTATGGTAGAGAAGATAGTTGCGCATGAGGTTGAGCACCATATCGAAGAGCAGGACCACCATAAACGCTCCCGCTACGACATGGAGCGTCGTCAGGGCATGATGGGCAAGTACCTTGTCAATGATGACCTGGATGAACAACGGCGTGACCAGTCCGAAAACCTGAATGAAAAAGGATGCGCAAACGACTGCCGAAAAAACGGGGCGCTGTTTCAGAAATTCCTTGAACAGCCACTTGACGTTCAAAAAAAACTCGGTCTTCGTGAAACGGGGGTAAACGACGATGGCCTCGCCGCTCCACAGGGCGGAGAATTCTTCGACAGAGAGCTCCCTTATCTTCTTTTCCAGGCAGTCGAAGATGGCAACCCTGTCCGGCTTGCGACCGACGTAGACGTGGTACGTGCCATCCCTGGCAAGAACGAGAGAAGGAGCGGGGTATTTTGTCAGTTCCTCAATGCCGCCAAATCTTTTCAGCCTGGAGCGGAGCCCGTGGTCCTTCAGTATTCTGAGGACAACCTCGGCTTTCAGTTCCCCCTCAATGAAATATCGCCGCTTTACGGACAGGATATCCATCTGGATCGCATGGATCTTCGAGACGACTTCAATAGCGACAAGTGCCGTTTCCATCGAATCCTTTCACATAATTCTTATAGTCCGTTTCGAGCAACAGCCGCTTCTCATAAGTTGCCAGAGAATTCCCCGCGACAGCACGATCCCGCTCCACCATGAGGGCGTCTTTTTCCATGTCCAGCAGGTCCGCCGTGCTGCGCTGTCCGAGGTCGAGGGCCTTCCTCGCAATGCCAAGCATCCGGCGATATTGATCAGACAGTCTCCTGTATGCATTCAGGACATTGGCTATCTCTCCGTAGCCCGCCTGGAGAGATTGAATGTCGCGGCCTTTCTCTTCCATTTTTGCCTTGACGCTCTCTTCCTGCCTCCTGATCTCATGAAGGATTTTTTTCCGTTCCCATTTCTTGACGCCCCCGTCAAAGAGAGGAAGCGTTATGAAAATGCCCGCATTATAAGACGTCTCCCTCAGTTCCCGCATCGAACCGTCCATGCTGTTGACGTCGCTTCCGTAATAATCATATCTCGCGTAAAAAGATATATCGGGCAGATAATTGTTCCCGATGGCTTTCGCCTTGAGTTTCAAGGCTTCGAGCTCTTTCCGCCGCGCCTTGTATTCGGGCGTTTCCGTGATCAGTGTCGATAGTTCTCCTGATAAAACCCGACCGTCTGATCTCAACGTCTCGATTTCAACATCTTCCGGGTATCGTTTTCCCGTATAGCCGTATAACCGGGCGATATCTTCCTTTATCTCTTTCGCAATGGTCGCCAATTCCTTCTCCGCGTTCGTCACACCGGCCTCCGCCTTGATCACGTCTTCATTCGACGCCTCTCCCTCCGACAAAGCACCCTTTCTAAGGCGAAGAATCTGCATCTGTTTTTCGAGGACTTCCGATGCATATTTTCTCTTTAATGCTTTCTCCGCCAACTGGCCGAAGAGGCTCGTGAGTTCCTGTAAGAATGTCTTGGTTTCCACCTCGCAGTCATGGACGCTTGTCTCCCGGAGCTTTTCGTAATAGCCGACATCGAAGCGTTTCTTGTACCATGACGACACGTCGTAGCGTCCCGAAAGGTACACATCCGTCCGCCAGGCGCTCGGGGACCCCCCAACCACCTCGCCGGAAATGGTGTCGATCCCGGTGTTTCGTTTATCCAGATTTTCGTATCTTTCAAGACGGTTGTTCGCGCTGATCTCGGGGAAGAGACCGGCTTCGGCCTGGCGATGGGCGGCGTCAGAGACAAGGATGTTTTCCTTTTTCATCCGCAGTCGGGCGGAGGCAGCAAGGGCATCCCTGACAACAAGCTCGTAGGTGAGACTGTCCGCATGGGAAAGGTGGGTGCAAAAAACAACGGCGGAAAAGGCGATACTTGCAAAAACCCTGCGGGAAAAGATATTCACAGACACCTTAAGCCTCACTTATCCATTCAAGGTGCCGTGGCAGAAGGGCGGCTAAATCGTACTTCTCCCGGATCGTCTCCCGCGCCTTGATCCTGATGGATGCCATCCGATCGGGGTTATCAAGCGCCTCTTCCACCCGGTCGGCGATCTCCCGGGGGGAAAAGAAATCAACGAGAAGACCGTTCACCTTATCCTGGATGATCTCGGTCACCGGCGGCGTGCCGGAGGCGACCAGGAGGCATCCGGCGGACATGGCCTCCAGCATCGACCAGGACAGGACAAAGGGGCGCGTCAGATAGACATGGACGGACGAAGCCTGCAGCACCTGACGATACGCGGAATAGGGAAGCAGGCCCGTAAAATGGATCCGGGAGGAATCGATATCCAGTTTCTCAAGCATCACTTGCTTGTAGGTTTTCCCGTCGGCAAGAGGCTTGCCGTAGGCGACCCTGTCCTCGCCAACAATAACGGCATGACACCGCGGCCGTCTCTTTTGCAGCAGCGAGACGGCTTCCATGAACTGGGGAAAACCCCGGTAAGGCTCCATCCCCCGGCTCACATAGGTCACGATTTCATCGGCATGGGAAAGATCGAGTTTGCTGGATGGAAGAACCAGTTTCGCATTCTGCTTTGGACAGAAGAAAGCTGTATCGATACCGTCGTGCATAACCGTCATCTTCCCATGATATTCGTCCGGAAATTGCCGGAGTTGCCATGACGTTGGACAAAGACCCGCGTCACAACTGTACAGATCAATCAAAATCGGCGCATTCTTTATTCGAATTCGCGCCTCGTCATCCCGGGAAAGCGGGTTGCCGGGATCAAAATCGGCATCTGATCCATGGGCACGATAGAACCATTCAAAGTAGCAGAGAAGCTTCGCTTTCGGGAAAATGTCCTTGATGAACAAGGCAGGACCCCAACCCGAATGGCCATATACGATATCCGGAATGAATCCTTCCGCCTTCAGTTGATCCGCTATCCGATAAACGGCCTGGCCTTGAAGGACTGCACTCTCGAGCGGCCTCACGTAATGGTGCGTCTCCCGCCGGGCACTCCGGGAAGGTTTAAAAACGGCCTTGTAGACGCCGGGGAGTTGACCCTCTGGACGGGCGGTGGCGAAAACCACCTGATTTTCCGGATCCCGCGCCAGAGCAACCGCCACATGCCGAAACTGGGCCGGGAAATTTGGATGCAGAAAAAGAATTTTCATGCCTGCTGATGCCAGCTCTGGGCCAGGGTCGTGGCATACAGCGGGTCGTTCAGCATGGCATTGTACTTCTGGATGACGTCCATCCCGGGATCGTTGTTGATGGCGCTCATCGTGTTGACGATGTTCATGATGTCCGATCGTGTGACGTAATACCCGTCGGACACCTCCAGTCGCTCTATTCCGTCGTTATTCGGATTGCCGGGATTGAGCTGATTCGTCACCCGGATGTAATGGTCGATGTCCACAAAGAGGTAAAGATCGTTGTCCTGTTTGACAATGACCGGCTCTTCTTTGAGCGCGTCTGTCAGGCAAACAGTATCCTCGTCTCCGGCGAGGCCTATATCGGTGATCGTATCTTTTCCGTCCGTCCTGCCGAAGATATAGGTGTCGGAGCCCTCTTTACCATCGAGGACATTGTCCGCGCTGTTGCCAACCAGGACATTGTTGAAAGCATTGCCAGTACCGTTAATCGTAGACGTTCCTGTCAGGATCAGATTCTCGACGTTGTCATCCAGAACATAGGAAATGACACTCTGAATAGTATCTGTTCCTTCGCCGGCCAGTTCGGTTACCACGTCGCCGGCCTGATCAATAACATATATGTCATCTCCCATTCCGCCTATCATGGTGTCCGCGCCGGTGCCACCATTAAGGCGATCATCCCCGGCTAATCCGATAAGTGTATTGGCCCCGTTGTAGCCCAAAAGAATATTATCTGCGTCATTGCCTGTAGCAGAAATATCAGTGTCTCCTATGAGGAGTACATTTTCCAGATTCGGCTGGTCGGTCAATGTAACTGAGGAAAAACTCATCACCATATCAATGCCTTCGTTCAGATTTTCCACGATCACGTCAGTTTCATCTGCGAAATAAAAATCATCACCGAGACCCCCGATCATCGTGTCCGACCCGGAGAAACCAATGAAGACATCATCCCCAGCGTACCCGATAAGCATATTATTTTCGTCATTTCCGCATATCGTGTTGTCAAGTTCGTTGCCAAAGCCTTCCACCGCCGTGCCGCTCAAAGAGAGATTTTCAATATTGTTTCCCAGCGTATAGTTGATCCCGGAAAACACGGTATCTTCTCCCTCACCGGCCAGTTCGGTTACCACGTCGCCGGCCTGATCAATAACATATATGTCATCTCCCGTGCCGCCGATTATGATATCCGCACCCGCTCTGCCATTAAGGTAGTCATCTCCAGCATCACCTATAATAATATTGTTTACATCACTTCCGAATATCCAATTGTCGAGCTCGTTGCCAACGCCTTCCACTGCCGTACCATCCAAATATAGATGTTCAATGTTGTTTCCCAGCTTATAGTCGATTCTGGAAGCCACTCTATCCAATCCTTCTCCGGCCAGTTCGGTTACCACGTCGCCGGCCTGATCAACATAATACATATCGTTTCCCGCACCGCCGTTCATCACATCCGCACCGGCACCGCCGTCCAGAATATCATCACCGTCGCCGCCGAAGAGGACATCGTTGCCTTCATTACCGTAAAGCCGGTTCGCTCCCGCGTTGCCCTCGATAATATTATCCTGAGCGTTGCCATAGCCGACTAACGGATCGGTCCCGGTAAGCATCAGGTTTTCCATATTTGCCCCGAGACGATGATCGACGGAACTGTAAACAATATCAATTCCCGCATCGGCGTTCTCGAACATCGTATCGGCGGCATCATCGACATAGTAAATGTCATCTCCCGCGCCGCCATCCATGATATCGGCGCCCCATCCACCATCCAGTATGTCGCTGCCCGCGCCCCCGTAGAGCGTGTCGCTGCCGTCAAAACCGCAGAGCATGTCATTGCCCGCGCCGCCCTCCATGATATTGCCCGCGCTGTTGCCTGTTATTTCATTGTCCGACTCGTTTCCCGCACCGTTGATCGCAAACGTCCCTGTCAGGATAAGGTTTTCCACGTCGCTGCCCAACGTGTAGGCAATCGAGCTGTAAACCGTGTCCGTCCCGGCGTCTACACTCTCGGTTATCACGTCGCCTTCATTGTCCACATAATAAACGTCATCACCCGTACCGCCAATGAGGGTGTCGGCGCCCAGACCGCCGTCGAGGGTGTCGTTGCCGCCCAGACCGTATATCCTGTCCGCGGATTCCGTGCCGGTCAGGTTATCATTATCCGATTTGCCCACAATGCTGGTTCGCTTCACGTTCATTTCAAAGGTGCTCGATACGCCCGCCCCTCCTTCATCCGTGACGGTAACTTTGATATGCAAGGTTCCCGCATCATCAAATGAAGGCGTCCCGCTGAATGTCCGGGTCGCGGGGTCGAAGCTCAGCCACTCCGGCAATGCCGCGCCGTCCGAAAAGGTCGCGCTGTAGCTGAGGGTGTCACCCACATCCGCATCCGAAAAGGTATCGGCGGGCACGACGAAGCTGAAGGCCGCATCTTCCGTCGCCGACTGGTCCCCGATCGGATTCGAGACAACCGGGGCGTCGTTCGTCATGAGTCTTATCTGGTTCTCGTTCCAGACGGTTCCGTCTTTGAACACAACCGTTTCTACCCTGTCGGCCGCATCTGCGTACCAGTTCTTCAGAAGAACCGTACCCGCTCCGCCCGCCATAGTGAGCAAGAGGTCGCTGCCGTTGCGGGAGGGCGTAATGTCGCCGGGCAGGTACTCCGTGAATACGACTTTGTCCGCGCCGTCGCCGCCTGTTTCCTGAATGATATCGCTTCCGAATTCAGAACCGAAAACGTAGACGTCATCGCCCGCCCCTCCCATCATCGTGTCGGCGCCCAGACCACCGTCAAGGGTGTCGCTGCCTGCGCCACCGGTCAACACATTGGCCGCATCATTGCCCGTAGCGGAAAGATCAGCAAATCCTATGAGGGTTAAATTCTCCAGATTTGCTTTGTCTGCAAGGCTATACGAAATATGACTCCACGCGGTATCGCTGCCTTCGTTCAGATTTTCCACGATGACATCACCTGTGTCATCTACAATATAAATGTCTTCGCCCAAGCCTCCTACCATGGTATCCGCACCGGCGCCTCCATCAAGGTAGTCGTTCCCGGCGTACCCGATCAGCGTATTGTTTACATCATTTCCGCAGATCGAGTTGTCAAGTTCATTTCCAACGCCTTCCGTCGCCGTGCCGCCCAAAGAAAGATTTTCGATATTGTTTCCCAGCCTATAATCGATTCCGGAGAATACGGTATCAATTCCCTCGCCGACCAGTTCGGTTATCACGTCCCCGGCCTGATCGAGATAATACATATCATTGCCCGCGCCGCCGTCCATGGCGTCCGCACCAATGCCGCCGTCCAGACTATCATCCCCCGCGCCGCCGAAGAGGACGTCGTTTCCTTCATTTCCATAAAGCCGATTCGCTCCCGCGTTGCCCACGATAATATTATCCTGAGCATTGCCGGCACCCTCTATCGGTTCGGTCCCGGTAAGCACCAGGTTTTCAATATTTGCACTGAGCCGATAACCGGCAGAACTGTAAACGGTATCGATTCCCGCATCGGCGCTCTCCAAAGCCGTATCAGCGGCATCATCGACATAGTAAATGTCGTTGCCCGCGCCGCCGTCCATGATGTCGGCCCCTGTCCCTCCATCAAGAAGATCATCACCCGTTTCTCCGAAAAGAATGTCGTTGCCCGCACCGCCGAGCAGAACGTCATTTCCCCCCTTCCCATTGAGGACATTATTGCCTTCCGTCCCTGTTATCTGATTGTCCAGTGCGTTCCCCGTCCCGTCTATGCAGGAATCCCACAGCTTGATCGGATCTGCCGTGTAAAGGGCGTATGCGTTGTTTGCATGAGAGGCGCTATCCAGGAACTCGTAGCTCACGTAGCGCGTCATATCCGAGACTAACCCTCGACCGCTGTCGCAGACAAAGAATCCTTTTATTCCCTTATGGACGTCCGTATCCGGACCGTACACAACGCCTGTAATGGTGATCATGTGATTGACAGAGCCGTCCGCGACATACGCCGGATCATTCCACATGATGCCCGCGTTGACCCCGATCATGATTCCCCTGCCGGATCGGACCTGTTCGGCGAGAAATTCCAGATCAGAGCCGATATTCGCGTATGTCTCAAGTCCATAACTTGCAAGCAGGGCTATCTGTTGTTCCGGAGTGGAACCGCCATTCAAGGACGGATCGAAGTTGTCCGTTATGCAATAGTCGCCTTCGATGGCCCGCTGCACCACGCCTTCCTCGGTCACGTCCTTGCCCGCCTGAATGAGCAGGTTGGCGATGGAGGTAAGGGCACAGGTGCCGAGGTATTCGGTGTTCTTGTCGCCCTGCATGTAGTCCAGTTCGTTCTTTTTGGGATATCCGAAGACAAGCACCTCCTGACCGTCGATGAGGCCGCGCTCCGGAATCGCGTAGCTGATGAGGGTGAGGTCTTCCATGTTGTCGGCCAAGGTATAGCTGATGTCGCTCTGGACGGTGTCGCGGCCTTCGTTTTCTTTTTCGAGGATCACATCGCCGGGATTGTCGACGTAGTAGATGTCGTCGCCCGCACCGCCGATCATGGTGTCCGCGCCGGTGATTCCGTCGATGATATTGTTGCCGGAATTGCCGATGATGATGTTGTCGAGTCTGTTGCCCGTGCCGTGGATATTTTCCGCCCCCAGAAGAACCAGATTTTCGATGTCGGAGTTGAGCAGATAGGTCTGGCTGCTCAAAACGGTGTCCGTGCCTTCGTTCTGCCTTTCGAAAACCAAGTCGTTCAGGGTGTTGACGATGTAAGTATCGTCTCCCGCGCCGCCGATCATCCAGTCGGATCCGGCCCCGCCGTCGATGTAGTCGTCTCCGAGTCCGCCCCAGATACTATCGGATCCGGCCCCGCCGTAGAGACGGTCGTTGTCGGTCTCGCCGGGAAGCAGGAACGGCCTTTCATTGGCCCCATTGAAGCCGATAATGATGTCGTCGCCCTCTCCGCCGTAAATCACATCGTCGCCGATCTCGCCGAACATCACATCATCGCCGGCTTCTCCATAGAGGATGTCGTTACCCGCATTGCCCTGCAGTTCGTCACCGCCCTCTCCGCCGAAAGCGATGTCGTTGCCCTGACCGGCAATCATAAGATCGTCGCCGAGCCCTCCTTCCATGTAATCATTACCTGCTTCGCCCTGAAGAATGTCCGCCCCGTCACCTCCATGAATGGAATCCCCGCCGACGCCGCCGAGGATGATATCCGCGCCGGCGCCTCCATACAGCAGGTTGTCGTCCGTTTCGCCCCCAAGATCCTGTGATTCATTCGCGGCCATGCCTCCCAATATGGTATCGTCGCCGTCACCCCCGCAAACGGTATCGTTGCCGGCCTGACCGAACAGGAGGTCGGCACCCTCTTCGCCGAAAAGATAGTCGTTATTTTGATTTCCCTGAAGCTCATCATTGCCCGTCCCGCCAAATACGGTGTCATTGCCCGCGCCGCCGAGCAAAAGGTCCGCCTCGCTTGCCCCGTCTATGTAATCGTTACCTTCATCGCCAAAAAGACAATCCTCGCCGGACTCTCCAAAAACCGTGTCATTTCCTGCCCCGCCCCAGACCGTATCGTTGCCGCTCTCGCCGTTGATGTAATCGTTCCCGCCATAGTCGGCAATCACGTCGCCGTCCGTTCCTCCGTAGATGCTATCCGAACTATCGTTGCCGACCAGGGTATCCGCACCGGGGCCGCCCAACATGAAGGAAGCCGTCCCGATCCCAAAGCAATCCGATCCGTAGGAGCCGATCACGCCCTGCGGGGAATAGCTCAGGGTGTAATAGGGGACATCGGTGGGCTGACCATAGAGTCGCGCGATCGCTTCAATGGGGTCGCGGTACGAGGAAAAGTTCATGGTAGCGGATGCTTGCTTGTCGATACTGATTGAAGGCTGCTGACGGAATCCCGTCTCTATCGGGTCGGCGAGCAGTCCCGCGTTGACGAACTGGTTCGGGGTGTTCAGTGGTATGGATTCGATTCCGGCCCCCGAGAGGGTCTTCAATTCCCCGGATTCGAGAATTCCGTTCTCGTTCAAGTCCTGCCATATCTTGAGGTTCGTGTACTGCTGGTCGTTTGAGTCGATTTTTCCGTCGCCGTTCGAGTCGATGGTTCTCAGGTCCACAAAGCTGTGCTTGCTTCCGTCAAAAGACTCCAACACCACTGCGGTGCCTGTCAGATTCGCTATGGACTGTGAATCATCATAGGTCAGTTGCCCGCCTTCGTAAAAAGCGCCGATGGGAGAGAAATCGTAGTCGAAATCATAATCGAAATCGTAATCATAGACATAATCATAATCATCAATATCGTAGTAATCGTCCAGGGTATAAAAATCATTGTGGGAAAGATTGTCCGTATCATCAGGACTGATGTCATACAGCTCATTGCCGTATGCGTCCAGATCGGTAATAGTAAGTGTTCCTTCCGAATCGGTCAGGATCTCTTTGATCGAAGTCAGAGTGCCGTCCGAATCATAGATATTGAAAATCTCCTTTGTTTCGAGAATATTTCCATCGTGGTCTGATTGCGTCTCCACGCTGGATATGATGTTTCCGTTTGTATCGTAATGGATGGTTGTGTCGGTTGTTCCTTCTGAATCCGTCCGGATTTCTCGGCCTGATATCAGGTTGCCGTGATCGTCATACGTTCCCGCCCACGTGTCGGCACTGACAACAGTCCCGTCGGCATACTCGGTCTCAGAGCTCGATATCAGATTGTCTTTGGAATCATATGAATTGAATGTCTCCGTAGTTAATGCCACATTGTCAACTATTTCTGTGTTGTTGATATGTGTTGCGTTTCCGGCCGCGTCGTAGGCCAATTCATATGCGGACCCGTCGGAATAGGTAATCTTTTCATTTCCGCTGTTATCGGAATTATTTTTAAAGTTGCAGACGTTGCCGCTTTCGTCCCGGCCGCTTATCTCTTCTGTCTTGGCCCCCGATATCAAATCCACAGTCGTTTTTCTGCCATTGTCGGCTATATAATCATAATCAGTATACGTTCTGGTCTGCCCTTCTGTTTTTATTTGGGATTCGGCTAATATGTTGTTGTTTGCATCCACGGTTCGCGATGATCCACTTATTATCTGGTTTTGATGGTCGATTATGAATGTGCCTGTTGTTATGTTGCCGTTCAGGTTGTTGGTGAATTCGATGCTGTTGTCCGCAAGCCGGGTGTATGTCCCATAGTCAATAATCTTTGGTTCGCCGTCCTGGATGTATTGCACGCTCAGATTGCCGTATTCGTTGCCGTTGCCGTCGACTCCCTGTTGATCAAACGCCAGCCGCATCGTGCCCGTGTCCGATTCCTCTCCGGTGTATGCCATCTGCGTCCAATCCAAAATAGGCTTGTCGCTCAGTGCCCTGTCAACATAGTACTTGTTTGCACTGGGCACGGGCGATCCCTCAAAGAGCTCTGAATTGAACCCGCCGAGTTCCAACGCTTTCCAGACGAAGTCCACGCAGCTATTGTTGACCAATTTATAATCATTCTTTGAGAAGCCGTATGTTTCCGGTTTCTCTCCGAAGTTTTTCATGGCGTCATACTGCTCTTGTGAAATCCAAACAGTCCTTGAGTAATATCTGCCTAAATAAGTATTACTGTCATTCTCGATTCGACCCTCAGGACCATAACCATAATCTGTGGGATTTTCATTACTATCGATTAAAGTGTACCACATGTGGCCGGCGGGAGATTTATCTCCATTGATTTTAGTTGTTCCAGCCTCGGCAATGTTAATAGTCAAATACGGCATCTGTTTTCTCCTCCCTTATTAGTAATAAATTTGATTTGGCTGATTGGGTATGCTTTCATCCATGAGACGAAACCGCGGGTCCCAGGTTATGACAAAGGTAGCAGGCGTTCCGGTAAGGTCGGGATTATCCTCCAGCGTCTTTACGGTGATGTGATAGGTTCCGGGGTACAGTAAGACCTCGTCTACTTCTCTGCCGTAAAATCCGCCGACTGCCCCATTGAAGCCCTTGTATCCATGTAAAAAACTCCCCATCGAGATCACTTTCTTTTCCTTCTCCAGCTTGTTTCCCGCTATATCCGCACCCGTAATCTTATACTCAAGCGTTACAGGAATGCCCGGCTCGCGATAACTGCCGTCTTTTTTTTTCGCATAGCGGCCTACTAAAGCAACTACGCGATCCTGGTCCTTATTTTGAAAGGATTCTTTTCCATAATAATAAAAATATAGTCGAAGCTCATAGTGACGCGCCCTGTCGATCCGCATATCAGTCGAGATCACCTCACCCGCCCGATGGACAGCCAAGGGGATTTCAATGGGCGGCTTGGGCGGTCCCGACGTAGAGCAACCGACTGAAATCAAAAGCGCCAGCGTCATCGCTATACGCAGTATTTTCATATTCTTCACCTTTCTGTTTTCACAGGTGACGACCATTACTCATAGGTAGGATTGACCACGGGATTTAATAAGAAGAAACATATCCCTTCTCGATCGGCGTCCCTTCTACTTCTGGTCCGAAGCTATAAGTCCTAGGGTCGCCGTTCCCGTCATCGGTAATGAGCCATATGTGACCTTTAACGGATGGTTGTTCTGTAGTTTCTGCGCCGTTGCCGACAATTTTTATTGTTATGTATGGCATAATATCCCCTCCTTAAATTTTTTGTATATTGTGCAATCATCAATCTTTTAAAATTAAAGCTACTAACGATATGGCCTGTAAACCTCGAATGTAACCGGAGTCCCCTCCAACTCGGGAATATCCTTCAGGCTCGTGACGCTGAGACGATAACGACCCGGTTTCAGCCTGATATCTTTGATGATTCTCGTAAAAGAAAGTCCGCTTGCTCCTGTGAGATCGTCGTCGGTGCCGCCGACTCCAACGCCGGAGTATGAGGAAATCACTTGATCAAAATAAAATGATTTCACCTCATCATCCATGCCCTTGATCTTAATCCTCAACGGAATTTTTATACCCTACCTTCCCCACCCCCCCGCCAATTCCTTCACCCGCCCACAATCTCTCATATCTTTCTTGAATTCTTTCTTGCAGTAAAGAGATAGCGAGAACTCATATGATCGGTCTTTAGCGATTTCCATTTCCGTCGAGACCGTTTCTCCTGCCTTGTGCACGGTTAAGGGGATCTCGAAGGGCACCGCCGGCGGGTGAGGTCCCCATGCCGCACACCCCGAAAGAAACAAAAACATCACCATTATCAAAGCCACCGGTATTCGTTTCATCGCCTCCTCCTTCAACCCGCATAGACAGGCCCAGAAATCACACCATTTTTCACCGGGCACTTCTTCCGATATCGATCTTGATATTTCCGCTGCGGATTGCCTCGATGATTTTCACGACGTGTTTGTCACTGGGCCTGTGTTGGTGATAGATTTCGAGATATTCAAGTGCCTTTTTCTGCTCCAGTATCGAAAGATACACCATGCCGAGAGAGTACGCTGCGTCTACAGTTCCCGCACGAAGCGCTTTTTCGAGGTATGGAATCGCGTCTCTGGGCTTTCCAGCGCCGGCCAGAAAAGTCCCATATAAATAGTTCCCCTGCGGGTGGGAAGGCACCGTCGCAAACAGCTTTTTAAAGCATGTTCTGGTCCGTTCTCCAGAGCCGGGAATATCGAGGTTATAGCCGATACTGTTAAGAAGTCCGGCTCTCAAAAGGATATCCGGGCTCGGATATGGTCCATCCACAAGAATGTTGAGCATTCCCGACAGGGTCTTGATGTCCCAGACCGCCCGCTGTTGGTCCTGGGGTGAATCAAATTGAGGGGGATAGTTCTGTGCATGGAATGCCAGGTCATTAAGGATCCTGTCGAGGTAAACCGTATTGATTCCATGCTTCCGCCCAGATGAGGTCTCCGTCTCGGTGAGAATCAACGCGGGGTCGTAGTTGCCGTAGTCCTTTGCATATCCGTCGGAGACAACAAGGATGAACAAGAGGGTGAGAAAAACGGCGATTCGTATGGGGGGCGCCAACAATCCTGAGTTTGTATTCACTTTTCTCCTGTCTGTCATGGTATTCCCTCAACAGAAAAAGAACGAGCAGGAAAGGTCCGAGGATATTTCTGTTTGATAATGCCTATGGGAGTTTCCGGCAAAACACAAGGCTTGAATATTACGGGATGATTACTGGGTTTAATCAGGCAGGGATTAAGCAATCCGCGTAGTTTCTCTATAACGGCGAGTTTCTGCGCGTCGATACTCCAGCGGCACTTGAATGGTTCATCTACGATCCGAGCCTGTATGGGATTACCGCGAATAAATACTATCGTTCATCTTTAATGATAAAGTTCTTAAACCTGCTGGTGCCAGCTCTGGGCCAGGGTCGTCGCATACAGCGGGTCGTTCAGCATGGCATTGTACTTCTGAATAACGTCCATCCCGGGATCGTTGTTGATGGCGCTCATCGTGTTGACGATGTTCATGATGTCCGATCGTGTGACGTAATACCCGTCGGACACCTCCAGTCGCTCTATTCCGTCGTTATTCGGATTGCCGGGATTGAGCTGATTCGTCACCCGGATGTAATGGTCGATGTCCACAAAGAGGTAAAGATCGTTGTCCTGCCTGACAATGACCGGTTCTTCCCTGAGCACGTCCGTGATTCTCACGATATCCTCGTCGCCGGCAAGACCCGTATCGGTGATCGTATCCTTTCCGTCCGCCCTGCCGAAGAGATAGGTGTCGGAGCCCCTTCCGCCGACAAGTTGGTCGCTGCCGGCGCCGCCTTGGAGCGTGTCGCCGCCGTTATAACCGTAAAGGGTGTCGTTGCCGCCCAGCCCGTCAAGAACATTGTCCGAACCGGTGCCGGCGATGAGGTTCCCGAGATCGTTGCCCGTGCCGTCAATTGCGGAGGCCCCCATCAGGGTCAGGCGCTCCACGTGGCTGCCCAGCGTATAAGAGACCGAACTGTAAACCGCATCCGTCCCTTCACCCGCGTTCTCCGTCACCACATCGCCTTCGTCATCCACGATGTAAATGTCGTTGCCCGCACCGCCGATCAGGGTATCGGCGCCCCATCCGCCATCCAGGATGTCGCTGCCGGCGGCGCCGTAGAGCGTGTCGCTTCCGTCAAAACCGCAGAGCATGTCGCTGCCCGCCAGACCGTATATCTTGTCTGCGGATTCCGTGCCGATCAGAATGTCATCATCCGATGTGCCCACGATGCTGGTTTGCTGAACGTTGAGCGCAAAGGTGCTCGATACACCTGCCCCTTCTTTGTCCGTGGCGGTTACCTGGATATACAAGGTGCCCGCATCATTGAATGAAGGCGTCCCGTTGAAGGTTCGGGTCACGGGATCGAAGCTCAACCACTCCGGCAATGCCGTGCCGTCCGAAAAGGTCGCGCTGTAGCTGAGAGTATCACCCGCATCCGCATCCGAAAAGGTATCGGCGGGCACAATGAAATTGAAGGCCGTATCTTCCGTCGCCGACTGGTCCCCAATCGGATTCGAGACAACCGGGGCGTCGTTTGTGTTGACAACCGTCAGGGTAAAGAGACTCGATGCGGCGGCGCCCGATGTGTCGGTGGCCGTCACCTGTAACGAAAGACTCCCCACGTTTCCGTTATCCGGCGTCCCGCTGAAGGTCCGGGTGGCGGGATCGAAGTTCAACCACTCCGGCAATGACGTGCCGTCCGCAAGCGCGGCGCTGTAGGTCAGGGTGTCGCCCACTTCCACGTCCGGATCCGAAAAGGTATCGGCGGGCACAATGAAATTGAAGGCCGCATCTTCCGTCGCCGACTGGTCCCCGATTGGATCAATCACTGTCGGGGCAAGGTTGGTCATGAGTCGAATCTGATTTTCATTCCAGACGGTCCCGTCTTTGAACACAACCGTTTCTACCCTGCCGGCCGCATCTGTGTACCAGTTCTTCAGAAGAATTGTATCGGTGCCGCCCGCCGAAGTGAGCAATAGGTCGCTGCCGTCTCGGGATGGCGTGATATCGCCTGGCAGGTTTTCCCTGAATACGACTTTGTCCGCGCTGTCGCCGCCTGTTTCCTGAATGATATCGTTTCCAAATGCAGAACCGAAAACATAGACGTCATCGCCCGTACCGCCTGCCAAAGTATCCGCGCCCTGACCGCCGTCGAGGAAATTGTCCGCGTCATTCCCTGTCAGAATATTACCTAACTTGTTGCCCGTGCCGTTGATTGCCGAGGTCCCCGTCAGGGTCAGATTCTCCACGTTATTGCCCAATGTGTAACTTATTGAACTCTGAACGGTGTCGATTCCTCCGCTCGCGCTCTCCGTCACCACATCGCCCTCGCTGTCTACTATGTAAGTATCGTTACCTGAACCGCCGGTCATGCTGTCATCGCCACTCCCGCCATCCAGAGTATCATTGCCCGCCACACCCGATAGCGTGTCGTTGCCCTCTCCGCCCTTGAGAACGTCATCCCGGTTTGCTCCCACAATAGAATCGTTGCCGTCGCCGCCGTTCAGGATTGTCTTGAAACCGTCATAGCCGGTAAGCTTATCGTTGCCGGCTGTCCCCTCAATCGTCAGGGTCAGATCCGCCGGCGTCAGTACGCTCCCATCCGCAAATTGAAACCGATCCACCTGGTACCAGGCGCCACGTGTTCCGCCCTTGACGGTCAGCGTTTCGCCCGTGTCCCTGATTCTGAAAATAATGTTCCCCCTCGCGTGATCCGCATCGCCAAGGTAATCCAGGGAATCCGCCGTGAGACCTTCGCCGAACCGGACCGTGTCCGTGTCTTTCGCTGAAGCATAGCTGTCCACCGTGTCGTCGCCGTAACCCAGGCCGTAAAGATAAATGTCATTATCCGTACTGCCCGTCAGGCTGTCATTGCCGGCACCGCCGTCCAGAACGTCATTGCCCCCGCCGCCCATGAGCACGTCGTCACCCGTCCCGCCTTCAAGGGTGTCATCACCCGAAAAACCCGAGAGTGTGTCGTTGCCGACACCGCCTGTCAGGTAATCCGCCTGATTCCCTCCGACGATGGAGTCGTCACCGATGCCGCCGTCCATCGCCATCTTGAAGCCATCATAGCCGGTAAGCTTGTCGTTACCGTCCGTTCCCTCCACCGTGAGCGAAATATCGGCCGTCGTCAGTACAGTCCCGTCCGCAAACTGGAACCGGTCCACCTGATACCACGGTCCCTTGGCTCCACTCTCGATTGTAAGCGTTTCGCCCGTATCCTTGATACGAAGGGTGATGTTCCCCCTCGCATAGTTCGTATCACCAATGTAATCCAGGGAGTCCGCTGCCAGCCCCTCGCCGAACCGGATAGTATCCGTGTCCGTTGCGGAAGCATAACTGTGAACCGTGTCATTCCCATAACCCCGGCCATAAAGATAAGCGTCATTACCTGAACCGCCAATCAGGCTGTCATTGCCCTCACCGCCGTCCAGAATGTCATTTCCCCCGCCCGAGTTGGCCGAAAGAGTATCATTGCCGACACCGCCTGTCAGGGTATCATCCCGGCTTGATCCGCTGATGGAATCGTCGCCCGCACCGCCGTCCATCACCATTCTGAAACCACTGTAACCCTGGAGCGTATCGTCGCCGTCCGTCCCTTCCACCGTCAGAGGGCGATCCCCTATCGTCCATTCGCTCCCGTCAGCAAAAACAAATCGGTCCACCTGATGCAACGCACCACTGGTTCCATTCTTGATGGAAAGTGTCTCACCCGTATCCTTGATCCTGAAGATGAGATTCCCTCTGGCGTGATCCGTATCGCCCAGGTAATCAAAAGACTCGGCCGTAAGGCCCTCCCCGAACTGCACCGTGTCAATTCCGTGACCACTGGAAGTATCGTAAGTGTAAATCGTGTCGTTACCCGAACCCCGGCCGTACAAATAAACATCGTCCCCTGCACCGCCGGCGAGATAATCATCGCCCACACCGCCATCCAGGGCATCGTTGCCTGCATAACCATACAATGTGTCATTGCCGGAACCGCCATAAAGCACATCATCGCCTGCATCGCCGGAGAGATAGTCATCGCCCTCTCCACCGTCCAAAGTGTCATTTTCTCCGTAACCGTACAGGCTGTCGTTCCCGGCGCCGCCCAGAAGAACATCACCCTGGCTTGCACCGTAAAGCGAATCGCTGCCCGCCCCAGCATCAATCACTGTCTTGTAACCATCAAAAGCGCTCAGCCAATCGCTCTCATCCGTCCCCTCAATCGTTACTCCCGTCAACGCAAGGTCGGATGCCGTCAACTCGCTGCCGTCTGCAAAACGAAAACGGGCTACCTGGTAAGCACTCCCCCAGAACCAGTGATCCACAGTCAGGGTTTCGCCCGTATCCTTGATCCGGAGAATTAAATCCCGCTGTGTTGATGCAGAACTTCCAAGATAATCGAAGGAGTTTATGGTGAGCCCCTCGCCAAACTGGATTGTGTCATTCCCTCCGCCGCTGGCATCAATCCTGTCGTTTCCATAACCCAGACCGTAAAGATAGACATTATCACCAGTCTGACCTGACAGACTATCATCCCCCACCCCGCCGTCCAGGGTATCGTTACCTGCATAGCCGTTCAACATATCGTTGCCGGCACCACCCAGAAGAACATCACCCTGACTTGCACCGTAAAGCGAATCGTTGCCGGCCCCGGCATCAATCACTGTCTTGTAACCATCAAAAGCGCTCAGCCAATCGCTCTCATCCGTCCCCTCAATCGTTACTCCTCTTAATGCGATATCTGCAGCGGTCATCTCGCTGCCGTCTGCAAAGCGAAAACGGGCCACCTGATTGTCAGCACTCTGGAACCAGCGATCAATGGTCAGGGTCTCACCCGCATCCTTGATCCGCAGAATTAAATCCGACGCAGAGTTTCCGAAATAATCAAAGGAGTCGGCCGTGAGCCCGTCCCCGAACTGAATCGTATCGATCCCGCCGCCGTAACTCACCGCTGAATTGTAAATCCTGTCGTTCCCGAAACCCCGGCCGTAGAGATAGACATCGTCCCCGGCATTCCCGTAAAGATTATCGTCACCCGCCCCACCATCCAAAGTGTCATTGCCCGCACGGCCATTAAGGTTGTCATTGCCTTCCTCACCCCGAAGAACGTCATCCCCCGCACCGGCGTCGAGATAATCGCTGCCCGCACCGCCCTCCAGCGTGTCGTCGCCAAGACCACCGTCGAGAGCGTCTGTGCCATCACCACCATACAGGACATCGCCTCCGTCACCCCCGGAAATCCTATCCGTACCCGCGCCGCCAACAATTACATCATTGCCGCCGTTACCGTAAATGGAATCCCCGTCATTACCGGCCATTATTATTTCACTTTTGGCCGAGCCTCTATTGGTATATCCAGCTTGGCCGGAAATAAGAACGCCAAGCTCGTCATAAATAGTCTTTAATTCGGGCGTAACAGACAATGAACGGATATAATTCACCATTATGTCATTGCCCCCCCATCCAAAATTCGAGAGATGGTTCCCTATGTAACGATTGAACTCTATGAGATCAGACATGCCTTGTGCGGCATTTTGTGTAATCAGATCCTGAAAATATTGTTCGACTCCGGAATAATCATAGCTGAAATTGCCGTTTTCGATCACAACACCAATCTGATTCATAAGCAGTTTAAAGCGAGTTTGAGAAAGCAACGCGGAATACACCGATTCTCGTAGCGCCTCGTACGACTGATTCAGCAGATTGAGCTGATCCTGCGTGTAGTTGACCAGCAGCGTGCCGACATCGCCGCCCGACTCATCCACCGTCAGACCCATAACGGCAGAGAAGCCTGTCTGAGTTTCATCGGGCAGGGTAAAAAAATAACGCCCGTTGAACGCTTCAAGAATGTGAATCTTCCGGTTCCACTGCGCGATGAGTTCCCGATATTCCGGCGTAAGGTTTTCATTGTCCACATCGTGGACATACTCGCCCCCCTCCGGACCGATCACGTTGTTCGATCTTCGAATACCGCCAAAGCTGTCATAGCGAATGTGGTATTGATCCGGATCACGATCATCCAGGGATTCAGACATGCCGGAAGTGTCTGCCCATGCATCCAGCATCTGATCCAACAGGGCCATCTGCGCCTGCCTTGTCGCCGCCTGGCTGTACTGGGTCAACAGATCTTTGAGGCTTGCGGACTGGCTTGCCGCTTCGTGAAGGTCCCTCACCTTGCCGGATCCCTTCATCTCTGGAAGGCTCTCCACGCCTTCCGCCGGGGGAATGTAATCGGGAAACTCCCGGTGGAAGGTATCGTCAGCAAGATTGACATCCGCCAGTTGACCGACATCACCCATTGTCCCCGTCGAGCCGTCCGTCTTTGTGTAAACGCCGAGATCGGCGATCTGGTTCCCGTTCGGCAGCGTCTGACTGTTGGCAATACTCGAAACATTGAAACTTACAATGCCTGCCTCGTCCATCGTGAACAATTCCTGCGCCTGCGAAATGCCGTCCTGGTTCAGATCGCGCCAAACCCTGAGGTTTGCCCAGTTCGCATCAAGGGAGTCAACCCTGCCGTCGCCGTTGGTGTCTTCCTGGCTCAACGCGGCAAAGCCGTCCGCTGCTTTGCCTCCAGCATACAACGGCGTTGCATCCCCGAAGAGTTCCGTGCCGTTGTCAATAGCGCCGTTCCCATTGCGATCTAGCACCAAAAAGCCGTCGTCCGGCTTCACCCACCTCGTACCTGTCTTTACGCCGTCTCCGTCGTGATCAAACAGAATGGGATTTGTTGCAGATGCAGGAACTGTCTCAATGCCGTCGCCGTCAAGGTCTATCGTGAGAGGATCACGCCGGGGGATGGAGGCCTGGGAGGCGGTGAAAAGAGTGGTTAGATTTTCTTTTACTCTGAAACCCAAATACTGTGAATAAGGATTAAAAGCCAGTGTGTCCAAAAATGTCTTAAATCCTAAACTCATTTCCGTCAAAACCGGCAATCCCGCGGCGCGAAGTCCATTGATGCACCAATTGGTGCATTCTCTTCCATTTAGAAGATCATAAACAAGCTGATTATTATTTGATAAAATTATTTGTTGGTTAACATAATCCATCAGAGCTGAGTATTCAACATTGCTGATGGCTAGGGGTCCGCTACTTATATTATATAAACGGTCCGTATACTCAGATACTTTGCCAACATCAATGGGACAATAAGAATGTGCCGGTCCAAACCCCCAGTAGCTCGTATGACCATCCTGATCGGTAATGCCCATAAAAGTATGAGGTGGCCATCCTATGTAAGAGAATATTTCCACTTTAGGCATTGATTCATTCCTCCTTCTTTAAAATTATTCTAAGGATCGGTCTATCAGATATTAACGTTTTTACATCCTCTTCCTTTGTCTGGCGATACATCGTAAGCTCGTAACGAATGCCTCGATTGTTCGCATGTTTTTCAATGCATAAAGCTACAATTTTTTTGATCAGTGATTGATCGGTGATGCCATATATAGAAATGTATACGCCTGTTGCACATTCGAAAAATACGTACTTTTTCCGAGTGCAATCTTCCTGATCGCTGCACAGTTTCCCGGCTATGAGTATTGTCTTAATCGAATCGCATAATTCTCTTCCTTCTGTATAATATCGTTCTGTATTCATACTGAGCCCAACAACTAAAATGCCGAATAACAACAGTGGAAAGATAGTTGTTACAAAATAGCGGAGTCTATTTGTCCACTTGGTTGATGGCCTGCCATCAATTCTCTCTGATCGGAATCCCACTCAGCTATTTCTCCCTCTTTAACTTGATTTTTTTCTTGGGGAAAACCCCCACGCCTCTTTGGTCCCGTCCGGATGCGTAATTTGCAGCCAGGTGTGCAGTTTATTTTGCTTTGTCAGAATCCCCGTCCGTATCTCTACAGTGTATCCGCCCATAATCATCTCCTCCCAATGGTCAGTTCAAAGAACGGCTTAACTTTGGTAAGCACACCGATGCCGAGGAACAGCGACCTGCGCCATTCTTCCTTCGATTCGCGGTACATAAGAATTTCCATGCTCACTAATCGCTCCTTCAGTCCCTGTTTCTTATACAGGTCCATGCAAAGCTTCACCGTCTCCAGCACGGCACCTTGCTGGATTTCATCGGCCCGATAAAAAATTAAGCTGTAGTGGCCGGGTCTCCCATCGATGGCAAACCAGGGGGTTTCACGATTGCGGGCTACGGGCATTCCATATTTTTTTAGTATCTCAAGCACATCCTCCCTGATTTCAATACTCAGTTCCGCATAGGAATGCTTGCCTGCCGCTGCTGGAAGCGCCACAGCGAGAAACATGAATGCAAGAAGAAGCAGCACGCCCAGGGAAACATGCTTGCGTCCCGGATTCGAAAAGTTATGTCTTGCTATCACCGGGTCATTCCTCCTTCTTTAAAATTAATCTAAGGATTGGTTTTTCAGATACTAACTCTTTGATATCCTCCGCTTTCGTCTGACGATACATCGTGAGGAGAGGCAAGAGGGCCAGGGAGAGGCAAGAGGGTCAGGTCTACACAATGGACATTGGCAACTGAAGCCTGCCTTCAATCGTCTCGACCTTGCTCCCAAATTTCTGATCCTCAGCAATCTTCATTTCAGTCCGCCAGCCTGCCTGGGATACCCCTGACTCACTTATGCCGAAATATGTGCCGATCTCCTTCAGTTTCCTCCCGCTGTATTTCCGGCATAAGTAGAGGCTCACCTGTCGCCCTGTTCTTGTCTCGTCCGCGAACAGCACCCCGACCTCTTTCTCAATTGCCTCTATCGAAGGTCTTACCGCAAGCGCTCTCAGCGCCGGGACGTCCCTATCCGCTCTCTTATCTTCAAGATGCTCCTTTGTGACACCCTGGACAAACGCTTCGCTCCCCAGAAAAGTCGAATGCAAAACTTCCTTCAAAGGACTTCTCCCATCCTGTCCCATGGCCTTTTCAACATATTTGCGATAACTCCTCTCTCCCTTAGCACTCATCCCGCCAAAGTAGCCGAGAATGAAATCCCTTCGCAACCACTCCGGCACCTTGCGGCGACCTATGTAATCTCGATAACTCGACCAGGCATAGTACTCGGGTCTCTGCACTGCCCCGACCCGCACCGGGTTCAGATGAATGTAACAAGAAAGCTGCTGGGCGTACTCATCGGCATCGACAAGGATGGCCTTGTATCTCCCTTGCAGCAAGTGTCCAGACCGCTCCCGTTTGATGTTAAAATAGGTCGTGTAGGCACCGTTGATATGCCGCATGATTTCCGAGAGGTTCCCTGCCGGTGTTTCCAATAAAAGATGGTAGTGATTGGTCATGAGACACCAGACATGAATCACTGCGCCATAGCGCCTGGTCGCCGATGCCAGGTATGTGAGAAATTTCTCACGATCAATATTGGTTTTGAATATCTCCTTCCTTTCGTTTCCCCGGGAGGTGATGTGATAGAAAGCACCGGGATAGGCAATCCGCAATGGTCGGGCCACGATCTTTATACCTCGCTCCTTTATTGCATCCGTGCCGCTGCCTTATTAACCCAAGAAATACTCCCTGTCATTTGTGTAGACCTGACCCCTTTAACTCCCCTTCCGGACGTGTATGGCCGGGCTTTGGTTCCATTCTGAGATAATTGGTTTTTTGGGTGTGTGCGCTCCCAAAAACATTCAGCAAATAATAAATCAACCCCAACACGAGAATGACCAGCAATGTCTTGAATACCTTATTTTTCTTAATCGAGAATTTAGCCATTTCCTTTCGACCTCCACACTCCGCGTGTTCGACTTCGAACCGCATCAAACAACAAAATTAGCCCCGTGATGAACGCCGTCGGTCCTAGGAGTCTGTCGGAAAACTCCCC
>DFZO01000053.1 GCA_002383495.1 Syntrophaceae bacterium UBA4054
AAACGTGTGCGAAAGTTGAGTTATTCTATAATCTTTTGGGCTCTCGCGATACATTATATCCCTAAGGCCAGAATCAAAAGCGTCAGGGAAACGTTCGCGTAAATTCCCGCGACGATGTCATCCCCCACCACGCCGTAGCCGCCCGGAAGTCTTTTCTGGCAGTAATCGGCCGGGAAGGGCTTCAGGATGTCGAAGAACCTGAAAAGCAGAAAACCACAAAATATATGCCAGGCCGTCGGCGTGATCAGGAACATGGTGAACTGGAACCCGGCGATCTCGTCAATGACGATTTGCGGGGCGTCTTTCTTCCTGAACATGTTTTCCGCCTCCCCGGAGACATAAATCGCCAGAAAGGAGAAGGCCACGATGGATAACAGGCAAAGAGGCCAGGGGAGACGTGAAAAAACGAGATAGAGAGGTATCCCGACAACCGTCCCTGCCGTACCGGGGGCAAGGGGAACAAAACCACTGCCGAAGCCGGTCGCGGCGGCTTTTATGAACCTTTCTACCAGAAAGCACCTCGCCTGAATTTCAAAGGATTTAAATACCTTCTTTTACAGGGAGTGTCAATGGATTTTGACGGGTTTTCGTGTCTTCGGGCCGGGGAAAAAACTGAAAAATCACCTTGACAATAGAACGAACGTTCTATTAGGATCAGCCCCATGAAAGAGAAAAGAAGTCTTGAGACCGTGGAGCGGCGGATCTCGGAATTTTTCCTGCACAACCGCCGCATGCCGACCTATTCGGAGATGACAGACCTCTTGGGGGTGCGATCAAAGAGCGTCGTCCATTTCTGGGTGAAGAAACTCATGGCGAAAGGTGTCCTGGAAAGGGATTCAAAGGGTTTTCTGAAGCCTCTCCGCCGCTCTCTTCTTCTTCCCCTCGTGGGCGAGATCCAGGCCGGATTCCCTTCCCCGGTGGAAGAGGAGCTCCGGGACGTCATTTCCCTGGACGAGTACCTCATCACCCGGCCGGTATCCTCTTTCATCCTCAAGGTGAGCGGAGATTCCATGATCGGAGAAGGGATCAAGCCGGGCGACCTCGTCATCGTCGAGAAGGGGAGGGAGCCTAAAAACGGGGACGTGATCCTCGCCCAGGTGGACGGGGAATGGACGATGAAATACTTCACGAAACGGGGCGGCAGGATCATCCTGGAGTCCGCCAACGAGAAATACCCTCCCATCCGGCCAAAAGAGGAACTCAGGCTGGGAGGGATCATCACCGCTGTCATCCGGAAATACCACCGATAGTGATCCCATGAGCGAGACGGTCTTCAGCCTTTATTCCTGGCCCCGGGCGATCCTCCATGTGGACGGGGATGCCTTCTTCACCACCTGCGAGGAGGCCATCCATCCCGAACTGAGAGGGAAGCCCGTCATCACCGGGGGAGAGCGGGGGATCGTCGCCTGCGCGAGCTACGCGGCCAAACGGCTGGGCATCAAAAGGGGTGTCCCTCTCCACGAGGCGAAAGCGCTTTGCCCCGGCCTCATCGTCCTCCCTTCCGATTACGAGACGTACAGTCTCTTCTCCCGGCGGATGTTCAACGTGATCCGGAAGTTCACCCCCCAGGTGGAAGAGTATTCCATCGATGAGGCCTTCGCGGACCTCACGGGAATGAGAAGGGCACACCACGCTTCCTATGAAACCATGGCCCGGAAGATCAAGGATGAAATCGGAAGGGATCTTGGAATCAGCGTGACCGTGGGCCTAAGCGTCACGAAGGTCCTGGCGAAAATTGCCTCCAAGCACCGGAAGCCCGACGGCTTCACCATGATCCCAGGGAGAAAGATTCCCGGGTATCTCCGGGATCTCCCCGTGCAGGCGGTCTGGGGGATCGGTCCCGCCACGGCCAACTACCTCTGGAAGATGGGGGTCCGCACCGCCCTGGAATTCGCGAAACTCCCGGAGAGGGTTGTCCTGAAGCGCTTCACCAAGCCGGGTCAGGAGATCTGGCGGGAGCTCCGGGGGGAATCTGTTTATCCCATATCTCTGGAAGAGAAGAGCGTCTATGCTTCCATCAGCAAGACCAAGACCTTCGCGCCCGCCACGAACAACCCGGAATATCTCTTTGCACAGCTCCTGAGAAACGTCGAGTCGGCCTGCCTGAAGGCAAGGCGTTATTCCCTTGCCCCGCGGAAGATCGTTCTCTTCCTGAAAAAAAACGATTTCAGCTTCAGGGGGGAAGAGGCGAAGCTCGTCCGTCCCTCGGCCCATCCCCTGGAGATATCCGGCCTCCTGCGGGAAATCTTCGATCGGATCTGCGACGGGAAGGAGATCTGCCGGGCCACGGGAACGGTTCTCCTGGACCTGGTGCCGGACAGGAATACCCAGTATTCCCTTTTTGAAAGCCCCATGAAGGCCGAGAATATCCGCCGTCTTTACAGAGCGGCCGATATCCTGGGCGGGAAATTTGGCAAGCACACCCTTCATCTGGGCGGCTCGCATCTCATAGAAGTTTTGGGGAAGGGGAGGCGCGGAGAACCCACGGCGAGGGACCAAACCCGCTTCCTGGGCGAGACGAAGCGCAAGCACCTCGGATTGCCGATCCTTCATGTGAAGGTGTAATGTGTCATTCTTAACCCAGTTGGGAATCCGGAAAATAAGGAAGATCATTTCCGAGCTGCTACGAAGTATGTCACGAAAATGGTTGCATTTTTTTAAAATTAAGATACTTTTCAAAAAACACGAAATTCGAATTTGTGAAGACGTGGCCAATAATAATTATATAAGCCCCGCTGTTATTTGTATAAAATTCAGAGATATCGTTGAGGTAGTGAATGACTTTCAATAAAGGCAGAGCAATAGAACTTCTCAAGCTGGGGTCTGGTCTCCCGAATGCTTGTTTCCGAGAGGGCCAAGAGGAAGCTATCCGTTACATTGTGGAAGGCCGTGGTAGGTTACTGGTGGTCCAGAAGACCGGATGGGGCAAGAGCTTTGTCTATTTCATTGCCACCAAACTTTTGCGTGAAGGAGGACAAGGACCGATTTTACTTATTTCGCCCTTGCTGGCGCTAATGCGCAACCAGATCATGGCGGCGAGCCGGATGGGTGTGCGGGCAGTCACAATCAACTCTGATAATCAGGACGAATGGGAAAACGTTGAGGGAGTGATTCAACGAAACGAGGTGGACATTCTGTTGATTTCACCCGAGCGGTTGGCAAATGAGCACTTTCGTTCAGAAGTGCTGGCGGGGGTTGCGGGGCGAATCTCTATGCTGGTAATTGATGAAGCGCATTGTATCTCGGATTGGGGTCATGACTTTCGACCTCATTATCGCCTGTTAGAGCGTATAGTAAACACATTACCTGCAAATCTGCGACTGCTGGCGACGACAGCAACAGCTAATAACCGGGTGATGGACGATTTGCAGACTGTTTTGGGGCCGAAACTCGAAATCTTGCGAGGTGATCTGAATAGGCCGTCACTCGTGCTTCAGACCATACTTTTACCCAGTCAGGCAGAGCGTTTGGCTTGGTTGACGGCGCAAGTATCTGCTTTGCCGGGCCATGGAATTATTTACACACTTACAGTGCGAGATGCGGAGCAGGTGGCGGCATGGCTACGATCTTGCGGCTTGAATGTGGATTCTTATACAGGCAGGACGGGGGAGCGCCGTGCCGAGTTGGAACAAGCTTTGCTGGAAAACCGTGTCAAGGCTTTGATAGCAACGACGGCGTTGGGAATGGGCTTTGATAAACCGGATCTAAGCTTCGTAATCCATTACCAGACCCCTGGCTCTGTGGTGGCTTATTATCAACAAGTCGGTCGTGCCGGTCGTGCGCTTGATGCCGCTTACGGCGTGCTACTCAGCGGCCAAGAAGAAACAGATATCACTGACTACTTCATTAAAAGTGCTTTCCCGACACGGGCGGAGGTCCGCAGTGTATTAGATTCCTTGGAGGCTGTATCGGCGGGCCTTTCAGTTCCAGAACTGATGGCAAGGATCAATCTCAGTAAGGGTCGGATAGAGAAGACCATTGCACTCCTCTCTTTAGAATCGCCAGCCCCAATCGCCAAGCAGGGTTCTAAGTGGCAGTTAACCGCAGCTAACCTGAGTGAGACGTTTTGGCAGCGTGCGGAGCGACTGACTGACTTACGCCGTGACGAGCAACGCCAGATGCAGGAATACGTAAGACTAAAGACCGGCCACATGGAGTTTCTCATTCGGGCATTAGACGGTGATCCGGGTACAATTCACCCGCCTGCGTTACCTCATCTACCGACTATCACGGACACAGCGCTGGTGCGAGACGCCATAATCTTTCTTCGCCGAAATAGTCTGCCGATTGAGCCGCGCAAGCAATGGCCAGCGGGTGGGATGCCGCAGTATAGCCTCAGTGGACGAATTGCCTATGATGTTCAGGCACAGCCAGGAAAGGCGCTTTGCATTTGGGGGGATGCTGGGTGGGGTCGCGTAGTGTGTCAGGGAAAATACCAGGACAGACGCTTTTCGGAAGAATTGGTGGAAGCATCTGTGCGTTTAGTGCGACAGTGGAATCCACAGCCAGCACCTGCCTGGGTGACCAGCATTCCTTCGCTTCGTCACATTGATCTTGTGCCGGACTTCGCTCGCCGGCTTGCTGCGGCCTTGAACTTACCGTTTGACATGGTATTAGAGAAAACCGACAATCGGCCGGAGCAAAAAACTATGACAAACAGTATTCAGCAGGCGCGCAACATCGACGGTTCTCTATCGATCAGCGTCAGAACGCTATGTACCGAGCCGGTTTTGCTTGTTGATGACATGGTGGATTCGCGCTGGACATTAACCGTTGCGGCTTGGCTGTTACGCTCACACGGCAGTGGAGAAGTATTCCCCTTGGCGCTTGCGCTAACAGGATACGAGAAATGAACATGTCACTTTCACCTAATACGAAGGCAGTACTGCTGCTGACTGCACCCTTGATTGTAGGGCGTGCTGGACCTTCAACCGATTTATTGACGCAAGTTGAGTATAAGAAGTTGGTGCAATTCCTCCGCGAGAAGCAACGGCAGCCGGCAGACCTTATTGCCCCCGGTGCACAGGATTTGCTCGGGGAGTGTAAACATCTATTCGATTACGGTCGTCTCATGCGATTGCTGGACCGTGGTTTTCTTCTGAGCCAAGCGATAGAGCGCTGGCAGACGCGGGCGATGTGGGTATTAAGCCGTGCCGAGCCTGAGTATCCGCGGCGATTGAAGACGCGGCTCAAAGAAGATTCGCCACCGATTCTTTATGGCTGTGGAGAGACGGCAATTCTGGATACGGGCGGCTTAGCTGTAGTTGGGTCACGAAATGTGGATGATGATTTGGTTGCTCACACCGAAAGCATCGGTAGGCTTGTAGCCAGCGCTCGGCGCACGCTTGTATCGGGTGGCGCGCGTGGCATTGACCAAGCCGCTATGCGTGGGGCACTGGAGGTTGGTGGCAGGGTAGTGGGAGTCTTGGCAGACGGCTTGGAACGGGCGGTAATGAATCGTGAGCACCGTAACTTATTAATGGATGGACAATTGGTCCTAGTTTCACCCTATGATCCCGTAGCCGGATTTAACGTGGGACACGCAATGCAACGCAATAAGCTGATCTATGCACTGGCGGATGCAGCACTCGTCGTCAGTTCGGATTACGAGAAGGGTGGTACATGGTCTGGTGCAGTCGAGCAACTTGACAAGCTACGGTTCGTAACTGTTTATGTCCGCTCGAAAGGGAAAATTGGAAAGGGTCTGGAGGCTCTCCGGCGTAAAGGTGCATTTTCTTGGCCCAATCCGGAGACCCCGGAGGAATTAACGGAGGCGCTTGCGGTAGAGATGATTTCGGGAAAAGATGCTCCCGAGCAAAACGAGCTTTTTGCTGTTGTTCGCGAGGAGCCCAAGCATCCGTACAAAATTCAGCAGAGTATACCCCTTCCCAAGGATTCTCTTTTCATAATGTCTGTTGAATCGGCTTTGACACCAGCGGATGAACTATTTGCCAAAGCGCGAGAGTTGCTTGGGAAGATGAAAACGCCCAAGACACTAACCGAAGTGGCTGCTGAGTTGAATGTATCGAGAAGCCAGGCTAAAGAATGGCTTCAGCGTCTGGTTCAAGAAGGTAAAATGAAAAAACTTGGCAAACCTGTAAGATATAGGCTGGAGCTACAGCACTCTTTATTGGAATAGAGTGTAGAATGAGACGACGTGCTAATGATAGAAAAAAATTTTGACATATCATTCATTGCCAACCTCGCTTTGCGTGAAAAGCAGATTCAGCAGAACTACAGGCCCATTATCGCGGTGCATAAGTGGTTCGCCCGTAGGCCGGGCACGCTCTTCCGCGGACTGTTGCTATCGGAGTTCCAGAATAAACCCCTTTCGGAAGTGTTTTACCAATCGAATCGGTTTCAAGGGATTAGGATCGCCGACCCTTTTATGGGGGGAGGAACGCCTTTGCTGGAAGCCAACCGTCTTGGGTGCGACGTCATCGGATTTGACATCAATCCGATGTCCTATTGGATTGTGAAGCAGGAAATCGAGCATCTTGATTTGGATGAGTATGTTCAATCGGCATGTTCTATGCGCGAACAGATTGAAAAGGAAATGGGTCATCTCCATCGTACGCGGTGCGCCCTGTGTGGGGCCGAAGATGCTCACGTGAAGTATTTCCTTTGGGTGAAGGTCGTTCAATGCGAGAAATGCAAAGAGTCTATTGATTTGTTTCCCGGCTACCTGCTGGCAGCGGATTCGAGACACCCTAAAAATGTATTCATATGCCGCGATTGCGGTCAATTGACCGAGGCAGCAGATAGGCGAAAGCCGGGTAATTGTCAGCACTGCAGCGCGGCCCTTTTTTCAGAGGGGCCTGCCAAACGCAACCGCTGTGAATGCAGCAACTGCGGCGCCGTTAATACCTTTCCTAACAGAGCTTTGGGTGCGCCCAGGCACAGACTTTTCGCGATGGAATACTTCTGCCCCTCCTGTAAGGAGGGACACGCCGGCAGGTTTTTTAAAACCCCCGATTTGCAGGATTATGATCGACTTCGCGAGGCGAAAAACAGGTGGAAAAGTATTCGTCCTAAATTTGTCCCAGATGATGAAATACCCTCAGGAGACGAGACAAACCGTCTCCATCGATGGGGATACGCCCGTTACCGAGAGATGTTTAACGTCCGTCAACTCCTTGGTTTGGAATTATCCGCGAGAATTATTGCGAGCACAAAAAATGAGCGCATCCGAAACGCACTGGCTACAAATCTATCGGATTTGTTGCGCTATCAAAACATGCTTTGCCGCTACGATGCAATGGCGCTGAAGTCTCTGGACATTTTTTCTGTGCACGGGTTTCCTGTAGGGCTCATTCAATGCGAATCCAATTTGTTGGGGATCATGGAGCCGAAAAGAAACATGTGCATCGGCAGTGGAGGTTGGGCCAACATCATAGATAAGTACCGCAAAGCGAAATCTTATTGTGATCACCCATTCGAGGTCAGATATCACGATCGGAAGAAAGAAATCGTTCCAATTCCAGGCGAGTGGATTGGAGATCACCCGGACGGTAAACACAGAGATGGAAAACGAAGGGTTGAACTTTATTGCGGCGATGCCGCCAAGGCGGCATTTCAGCCGCAATCCCTTAATGCTGTGTTCACGGATCCTCCTTATTTCGGTAACGTCCAATATGCAGAACTTATGGATTTCTGTTACGTGTGGCTTCGCCGCATCGTTCAGGGTGAATCCGGCGCATTCGTTAATCTCTCGACGCGCAATCCCCAGGAACTGACCGTCAACGAAGACATGGGAAGAGGACTGTATCACTTTACCGAAGGGCTTTCATCTGTCTTTCAACAGATGGCTAATGCCCTCAAGCCGGGTGCACCCTTGGCCTTTACCTATCACCACAATGATATTACGGCGTACTATCCAGTTGCCGTTGCTATTCTCGATGCAGGTTTGACCTGCTCTGCCTCGCTGCCGTGTCCGGCGGAAATGGGCGCGTCCATTCACATTAATGGAACCGGCTCATCCATCATCGACACTGTTTTCGTGTGCCGATCGACGGGTTCTGTACCTAAGAAATGGATGGTTAATTCGATTCAGGATGTGGCAGAGTTGGTTAAAGAAGACTTGGTCAAGCTCGCGTCGGGAAATGTTAAGCCGACGGCTGGCGATATAAGGTGCATAGCGTACGGTCATCTCATCCGCTTAGCGATATGGAATCTTCGCAAAATATGGGATAAGGATGCAGACATCAAAGTTCGCCTATCTAATGTTTCATCATGGCTCTTGAAGTTTGGTGGTTGGAGTGAGATAGAAAAATATGTAGCCGTCGAACTGGAATATCCTTTAAATGATGCACCCCTGTTCGCTGTGCGCGAACGCAACGAAAGTTATGGAGCAGCTTATGCCGAAATATCCTTTTGAGGTGCCCTTTGATGAAATTTTGGAGGATGCTGAACCATATGTCGATGCCGTCTTCTCGTGTCTGGAATCGGAATTTTTAATCATGCCAAAAGGGGCTGGATTTGTCGAGTATCCTATCTTTGAACGGGGATACGAAGCTTTGAAAGCAGCTACAAAGAGATTCTCAAAGATTGAATCTGCTGAGGTGCTGCCCGTAATGCTGGTGGAACCGATTTCGATTGTTGTGTTACGTGCGATGCTCGGGTTTACACCCCCCGAATGGGCTTACGTAACAACTCAGAGAACCGGAGTAAACGTAACCCAAGGATTCGTCAGAGCACTTGACAGAAAAATTAGGATCTCTCCGGAGACGAGACTTAACGTGAAGGGCTTAACAAAGGAGAGGCTGAAGGCGTTGGTGGAGACTGCTTGTTTTTTACTGACACAGGGTGTCCCCTCGGTTGAAGAAAATCTGTTACACCGGTTGAATAAGGTGGACACAAAACGCGGATTGAATAGCATGGAGCATATTGCCGGGATGGGCGTTCCATACGCCATGTTATTGTATGAGCGATTTCTTGGAAGGCCATTCGCTGGCCACCGTGATTCGGTCAGCGAACTGGTTGGGGATAGCCTTGAGTCGGCCATTGAGGACGTGCTTAACAAAGCGGGTATCAGTTATCGTAAAACAAAGCGAGCAGAACGAATAGAGGGGTTCGATCAAACGCCGGATTTCATCATTCCAAGCGAGTTCAATCCACAAGTCATCATCGAGGCGAAGATTACAGAGGATGATGGTACGGCAAGGGATAAGGTAACGCGCATTCAGCATCTGGGAGAATTGAGTCTTTCCGGGCGTCCGGTAGACAACCCCAGATATGAAGTCATTGCCTGCATTGCCGGTCGCGGTTTCGGTGTCCGTCGTGAAGACATGAAAAAGATGATTCTGGCAACAAGAGGAAAAGTTTTCACTTTGAAGACGCTCGATCACTTAATCGAGTGCACACGGCTGAAGGATTTCAAGACGAAATGAGCCGAGAAGTGCTCTGCCAGCGTTTCATGTCCAGTTACGTTTAAATGCATTCGTGAACATTTGCCACATCTTCAGACCGTAGTCACAAGTTCTTGGATGAGTGCGTCCGGTTGCCTCGTCTGGTGATCCATGTTCCGGGATAACTTTGCGGATTGTTTATCTATAGCAATAAAATTTTGGGAGGAAAATTCGGCGAGCATACCCTTAAATAATATGGGGACGGAGCCATGACAAAAGATGTGAGAGAAAAGTACTGGAGCCGGTACGCGAGTCACTATGATGACTACACCGATTACATCGTTGGAAAGACGCTCAGGCAGGCGCTCATCGGGAAGTTGAGGAAAGAAAAGAATCTGGGCGACGTGATAGAGTGCGGATGCGGCACGGGTTTTTTTACAAGAGCGATCGCGAGAAACGCGTCAGACATACTCGCCACCGATCTTTCCGAAGACATGCTGGACAGGGCAAAGGTCACTTTAAAAAGATTTCAGAATATCCGGTATAAAAAAATTGATTGTCAGGATATTCTTTTCCCGCCGGAGAGTTTTGATACCGTGCTGATGGCGAATGTCATCCACACGATCCCGGATCCTCATAAAGCGATTCATGAAAGTTACAGAATTTTGAGAAAGGAAGGCCGGCTGTTGATCGTGACCTACACGGACTTTGGACTGGACTTTTTCCAGAAGTCGGTGCTGGCCATGAAGTTTCTTGCCCGGTTCGGCATGCCTCCCCCTCACGGCCTGAAAAACTACGCCCCCGAGGAATTGGAGCGTTTTGTTCAAGCCGCCGGCTACAGGGTTGAGGAGATGGATCTGATCGGTGACCGGCCGAAGGGGCTCTATCTGAAAGGCAGGAAATAACGCATTCCCATCACTGCCAGACTCTGACGACAGGCAGGACTTTTCTTTCCCGGGTTTTTCCCGTTGCCCTGTCGATCACAGCCACGTCGGCCTTCCAGACCATCCCGGCTGTCAGTTCACCGAGCACCGCTGCGGAATCATCAGGGTTCTTCGAAGTGCAATAATACGTCGTCATCTGACCGTCTACCATGCCTCTCGCGCCTGTCGCCCGGTTGCAGATCGTTCCGTCCGCCAGCTGAATCAGCCAGCCTGTGTTGGTCTCGCCGGAGGCTGCAGCAGGGGTTGAAGGTATGGGTTTGTCGAGGACGAGCCGGAAGCCCTCATTCGCCATGGCTGGATTGACACCGCATACGACGGCAGGGCCGAAAGCGAAACAGGGATCGAAGATCTCGTTGCCAGCCATGCAGCGCCAGGCGTTGTCCCGCGGCGTGGCGATGGAATTCGTCCAGCAGGAGCCGCTGCGCTCATTTCTCGGCACATCGGGAGGAACGTATTTTACAACCTCCGTGGACGGCGCCATGGAGGGTCCCCTTTCCGTTGAAAGAGGTGAGATTGCGCAGCCGACCATCAGGAAAAAAAAGATGAAGGACGTGAGAGCTGATATAATATTTTTTTTCTGGAATTTCATGCGAACCTCCTTCTAAGAAAAAGCTCTGTCGATTCTGGTGATACCTTCTTCCCTCGCTATGTGAACAGCCTCCAGGTACTCGTCCCGGGTAATTCTGCGGTTCAGGGGTGAGCCGGGCGGAATGAGATCCCCGCAGGGATGATACTGGTCCATGATATTGACGTAGGTGTCCCGGGAAATGTTCCGGGCAAGAAAGCGCATGGCCTCCCGTGTTCCTGCCAGCCCTCCGGGGAGAACAAGATGTCTCACCAGCAGCCCGCGCAGGGCGATGCCGTCCTCGTCCATTTCGAGATCGCCGGTCTGGCGGTGCATCTCTTTCAGGGCCGCCTTCACGATCTCCGGATAATCGGGAGCTTCGGAATAGGTTTCGGCAGCCGCGCGGCTCGTGTATTTGAAATCAGGCATGTAAATATCGAAGATGCCGTCCAGGAGTCTGATCGTCTCCACGGAATCATATCCTCCCGTGTTGTAGACAAGAGGAACCGACAGGCCCGATTCAATGGCTCCCGGAAGGGCCTTCAATATCTGCGGCACAAAATGGGAAGGGCTCACGAAATTGATGTTGTGGCAGCCCCTGCGCTGAAGCTGGACCATGATACGGCTTAAATCGTCAAAGGAAATCCGGGAGCCTTCGCCCAGGCGGCTGATGCCGTAATTCTGGCAGAAGATGCAGCCGAGGTTGCACCAGGTCATGAATATGGTTCCGGACCCGCGGCGGCCTACGAGGGGCTGCTCTTCCCCGAAGTGGGGGCCGTAAGATGAAATCTCCGGCCGATCGCCGGAACGGCAGAACCCCTTTTCTCCTCTTGTCCGATCTACGCCGCATTTTCTCGGGCAGACGGTGCATTTTTCAAGCAGGCCGAATGCCTGGCGGATGATCTCGGGGAATAGCCCTTTTTCATATGCCGCAAGATAAGCCGCCTTGAAATCATCGCGTCTCATAGTGACGCGATGATACTAAAAAACGGGCTGAAATCCAAGGGTCATAATAGTCAGCCATGTCCGCCGGTTTTTTTTAACGGCGGCAGGACTCCGGTCGGATCAGCAGCACAGGGGCATGCGCGTCGTGCAATACCCTGAGCGCCACGCTGCCAAACATCAGTTTTTTCATACCCGTATAGCCATGGGTGGCAATGACGATGAGGTCCACGGCGTTTTCGTTCGCGAATTCCACGATGGCCTGGGACGCTCTTCCCTCGAGGACTTCCGCCTTTGCATCGATTCCCTCTGAGGCGAGCCGGGATTGAATATCCCGGACGTATTCCTGGGCCCTGTTGAATTCCAGGCGTTTCAGCTCGAAAATATCAAGATTCTCCGCGAGCCATAACGATGGGGGTTCAACGACATTCATGAGAATCACATCCCCGATATACCCGCCTTTTGCAAGGTTCTTCACCTCAGGCAGAGCGCACTCGGCGAGTTCCGACCCGTCAAGGGGAACAAGAACTTTTGGATACATCTCCAGCACCTCCTTCCCTGTGGATGATGAACATCACTCCTTTGCCCCGGTTTTGGAATGGTCCGCTATTCAGGTTTTTCTTTTTTCACTTTTTTTGATTCTTTCTTTTCGGCGGTTTTTTCCTCTGTTTGTGCTGATTTCCAGAATTGAGAGAGAGCTCTCGACTGCTCGTCCGCGAACTGGAGCCAGACGCTCATGTATTCTCCGCAGGATTTCATGTAGGCGTTCAATGCATCTTTCGACGGCTCCCCCTTGTCTTCCCCGGATGGATAAACCGTTGCCGCTTTTTCCAGACAGGAGATCCAGGCCTTTTGAAGGTTCACGCAGCCGTTCTGCCATGATTTCGAAAGCTCGATAAAACCTTTCATGCCTTGATCGGGCGGCATGAAATTCGGCAGGGGTGCCGCGAGAAGCTGCTTCCAGTTATTGAAAATATCTTCCCACGGAGCTTTTCCTTCGGAGAAGGCCTGGGCGGATATCTCAGGGGCCTTGGCAAACATTTCAAACACGCTTTTACAGGGGTCGGTGAAACCCTTGATGTATGGATCCCATGAAAATATTTTCTCAATGCTTGAACGGGTGTTCATGTTACGTCTCCTTTCCTTATTTCACTTGATTCCTCGAACAGGCTGTTGCCCTTCGACGAGCTCAGGACAGGCTTTCTGCTTGTCATGGTGAGCTTGTCGAACCATGTGAATATCGGGGGCATGCGTTTAAAACCAGGGTCTCACCAGCAGCACGGGGCAATCGGAACCTTTCAGCACCTTTTCCGCCACGCTGCCGATGAGACGCCCCGTCAACCCCGTTTTCCCGAGGGCGGCGATCACGATCATGTCAATGTTTTTCCCCCGCGCCTCTTTCAATATCTCCTCTTCGGGAAAGCCCGTTCTCATGAGGGGAATAATTTTCGCGTCGCCCGATATTGAAAGCTTTTCAATTTCTTTTTTCAGGTTCTCGTCCGTGCGTACAATACTCTCGTTTTCGATTCTTTTCATGATCTCCGGGCTCAGGCAGTAATCGGCGACACATTGCTGCGCGCCCCGATTGATCACGTGCAGAAGATAAATCCAGCCACGGGATTTTTCGGTGAAGGCGACGGCCTGCCTCAGGGCCCGGTTCGAGAATTCGGAGAAGTCCGTCGGGACGAGAACCCGTTTCGGTGGAAACATTCTCCTTTCCTCCTGTCTCACGCGGTCTGCGTCTTCAGACGATGAATCAGCTCCCTCATGGCTGCTTCCCTCTGTTTCAGGGCGCGCCGGAACTCCCGATCGTCGGTGTTTACGATCTCTCTTCGGAGATCAGGATAATACCGTTCAAGAATCTCCAGAAGAGCCTCATGTTCTTCAGTCGTCAGTTCAAGGACAGGCATGATTCTCCTCCTTTCTCAAACATTCAGTTTTTCTTTCGTGACCCCGACCGGATAAACTGGAAAGATCTCAAAGGTCAAAATATCTATCCAGGCTGCCCGGGCCGCGATCAGGCCCTTGGCGTCCGTCTCAACGACATAGATGGTTCGGCATCCTTGAAGGTCATAGAACTCAAAAATGACCTTGATGTCCTCCGGCCATTCCCAGTTGGCCTTCCTCGTCCGGACTTCCTTCTCATTTTTCGGTTCCCAGGTGCAAATCATCATGAAATACATACCGTCACCCCCTTTCCCGCTTCGGATGAGCGTCGCCGGATATCGGGTTTACCTTATCGAACCTTCCGCTTTACCAGTTGTCTCAGGCAAGCGGCGTTCCGCCGTTCAGTCGCTCATAAACGTGAACATATTGATCAATCATGGATTGCAAATTGTATCTTTCCCGGGTCTCCTTCATGATTCTTTTCATCTGGCGCTCTCTGGCCTCCGGAGGCCTTCTGTGGAATCGGACGCTTTTCTCCAGGCCATGCCAGAGCCCGCCGGAATCATAGTCCCTGAAGAGGAAGCCGTTTCCCTCATCCCGGGGAGTGCCGTCCTCCTGCAGGACCATTTCTTTGATCTTGTCGTGATACCCTCCTGTGTCACGGTTCGTGGTTGTGGCTCCGAAGATGTTGCCGACCTGGTCAATCTGACCGCAGGGTTCATAGAGGGAGGCACCGAAGACATCGCTGGCCGCGGCATAGCCCAGCATGGAGAGACTCTCGCTGAAGCGCTGGTAAGTGATTTTCCCCCCGGAGACCCAGGCGATCCGCCCGAGGGTGTCTTCATGGGTCAGATCCCGGCCGACCCCGTCGCCGACGACCGCAATCTGGACGTCTCCATGTTCAATGACAAATTTCAGGGCAATGTCCTCCAGGATCTCTACGCCTTTCTGTGCCGGATCCAGCCGCGAAGGCCAGTAGAGGAGAACGGCATCGGGGTTTTCGATGAGACCGGTTTGCTTCTGGAACGCGAGGAGGTTCTCTTTTTTCGCGTCCAGTACGTCATCGTCAGAGCCGTAGTTCCGGACGAGATGGGGGCATTTCTCCGGGTACATCCCCGAAGACGGCGCGTTGATAATGGACAGCGTGGAGCCGTGATAAAACTTCTCCTTGACTTCCCGTCGGATGCCCGGAGGGATGATGGGCCTGTCGAGAAAATAGTCGTCCAGGATTTCCTGAAGAAATTGATACCCGACAAAATTGATGAGAGAGGCGTTCTTGATCGCCGTGGCCTGGCAATCAATGCAGGGTCTTCCGTGATCCTGGGAAAAATAGAGATAGGGTGAAAGCTTCTCGATATCCACGCCGAGGTACATCTCCAGCGGGATATGACCTGTGTGGACATTGTGAACCGTATGAAGAACGGGACAGCCTCTTGACTTCGCGTAGGCGGTAATGGCTCCGCCGGCCATCCAGTCGTGGCTGTGAAGGATCAGCCTTCCTCCATGCTGGGCGCGGACCATCTTGATCACTGTATTGACCATCTGCCGCTGGAACTCCACGGCATTGAGAAGGGGGTCGCCCGCGTAGGCGCTGGTCAGATCGGCAAAGATGGAGGAACTGATGAGGTGAATTTTGGCCGTAGGGATTCTGTAGCGGATTTCACGCCACTGCTGCTCGTCCAGGTTGCACTCTTTCTGGAACCGTCGTTTCAGATTGAGGGTCGCCACGTGGCATTCGATCCCCCGCTCAATGAGTCCTTCACAGAGGGCCGCGACGACCTCGCCGAGTCCACCGCTCTTCCCGGAGATGAACCGGGCAAGGGTGCCCATGTCCTCCGGCAGACGTCCTGTTTCGGGGGCGATAAGAAGAACAGCGGTCTTGGCCGGTCTTTCCAGAATCTCAAATGGCATAAACCCGCCCTCGATAGAGAAAGATTATGGTGATCGATCATCTCTGATTGTTGAGGCAGTCCGGTTTCCACAGGCAATCGTCTTCACATTCTTCCTTTGTTCTGAAACAGGGGGAATAGCCTTCCTTGATTTGAATATCCCGGATGATGTCCTGTTTGGAGCGGCCGATTCTTGCGTCGACACCCCACTGCCGGGCTATATTCCTGATCTCAGGCATCTTCATTTTCCTTCTCCTTTGTTTTGATGGTATACGTTCATCGGGTTCTCATCAGCCGGATATCCTGCATCATGGTGAGATATGATGCGGCGCCTTGAGCAGGCTGCCAAAACTAAAGGGTCTCTTCATAATAGCTGAGGGCTGCCTCGAAAATGAACGCCTCCTGGGATTCATTTTTTCTCTAACTCTTGGAAAAGATTTTACTATTAAATAAGACTAAACAGCGCGAAATGCAATCCGGACTTATTTCGGGGATAATATCAGGATAAACCTGATATTAAAAATGGGTTAAAAGGTAAGATCTGAGATTGGTTTTTTTGTTTTTCAGTTTGAGCTTGATTCGAATGTTGTCCCGGTGAAACTCAATAGCCCTGGTTGATACATTCAACAATTCCGCGATATCTTTTGTCGTTTTTCCATTCTTGATCAGGTTCGCAATCTGAATCTCTCTGGGAGTCAGGTCTGAGTGTCTCAGGGTGATATTTTTCAGGAATGGAGAAATAATGTCGTTGAGATTCGTTTCCAGGATGCCCAGGCATGTGATCTGCTCGTGTGTCCTGAATGTTCTTTTCAGTTTTTCGACGTAGGGCATTACCAGTTCCTTGACATTGGTCAGGAGCTTTTCCTCCAACTCCTTCTTGTCCTCGTCTCTCTGTTTCAGCAGAACCCTCAGGGCCGTATTGACTTCCTCGAGCATGCGGGATTTGGCTTCCAGTTCCTGCTCCCTTTCTTTCACGGCCCTCTCCGCGTTCTTCCGTTCCGTGATGTCCAGCAGGGAAGCGATACTTGTTTTCGTTCCCGGTATCATGGCTGCCGTCACCAGGACATCCCGGATGTTCCCGTCGCTGTCCAGGAACCGGGCTTCATAGTTTTCAGGGACCGAACCCGGGTCCGTTCTTCGCGCGTCGTGGTATTTCTTGATCTGCTCAACGTCTTCCGCTGGAATAAATTCCGTCCAGCGCTTTTTCCCCTCCACGTCTTTTCTGGAATAACCGATCTTTTCTTCAAAGGTTCTGTTCACAAGGGATACGGTGGTGTCTTCTTCAATGATCATGGTTCCGGAAGCGGTCGTCTCAAAAATCGTTCGATACCTTTTCTCGGATTCCCTGATCTGTTCCTGCAGCTTGTATCTTTCGGTCATGTCCTCGACCATCTCTATGGCCGCCTCGATCCGACCTTTCTGATCTCTGATTGGTGTTGAAACGATCCTGTAGTTTCGGATGACGTTCCCCGCGGGTGTCTCCGTCATCGATTCATGTGTCTTTCCGTCTTGAATCGTCTTGAATGTCGGGCAATAGGAGCAGACGTCCTTTTTCGGGGGGTCATTGAAAGCTTCATAGCAAAGGGGCTTCTTCGAAGGATCCACATGGGGAAACCATTCTCTCATCTGGTGGTTCAGGGTCATGATCTCCATGCGGGGGCTTATGAGCGCGACCCCGATTCCGATATGGTCAATGACGCTTTTGTATCTTGCTTCGGAAGCCCTCAACGCGTTCTCTGTTTTTTTGCGCTTCTCTATTTCATTTTTCAGGAGTTTGTGAGCGACGTCTTTCACGTTCGGTTTCCGGCCGGCCTTCCTTTTTTCCGGAGTTGCCGGCGTCCGCTTGAGCCGAAGCTGCGCTTTTTCCAGCCGGGCGATTCTTCGCCGCAGGACCATCAATTCATCCACGAGCTGTTTTTTTGTTCGAGAGACATCCTTCACGGCGCAACCTCAAGGGGCAGAATCCTGTTCAGCCTCTGCATGATGGCTTCAGCAAAAATTTCATGCCCTTTTTCATTCGGATAACGTTCATCCTTCTGAACAAAGTCCCGGTGGTGAAACCGGTTTCCCAGGAGGTAACCGGCCCAGTAAACATGGACGAAGATCATCTCACAGTAGAGATCCTCGGCCACTTCCCTCATCGTCCGGTAGTAAATGTTCACGGCGGCCATGTCCTCTTCGCTTTCAAAAGGGTGGGACGACGCGAGGAGGATGACCGGATAAAACCCGTCCACGGCAAGACGGATCATGCGCACGATATTTTCCTTGAACTCGGAGCGGTAGACACCGGAGAAGGCGTCGTCGATGCCGAAATGCAGCATCAAGAATTCCGGAGAAAAGGGTTCAATGTCCTCATGGAAGGACATGACGCCGTCGAAGGAAGTCTCTTTCGCTCTCGAGCGGTTGATGATCTCAAGTCCCCCCGGGGCGTAACGCTCCCTGAGAATGTCCACGTAGCTTCTTGAGACGCCATGACCGGCTGAAATACTTCCGCCCCGGATGAGAAGCTTCATTTCTTTTCAAACCCGATGTCCTGAAAACATCACCGTTTCAGATATAGGGGAAGATGTGCTTGATCACCATTTCGAAATTACTCCTGACCTTTGCGTTGCCGTCCACGACACCCATGTGGCCGGGGAACAGGGAATCCACATCCAGCTTTGAAAGGCTCAGGATGCTTTTTTTCAGCAATTCGCCGTCTCCACCGGGAAAGTCCGACCTTCCCACATTCTGATCGAAAATCACGTCTCCCGAAAAGAGGGCCTTCCGGCGCGGCCAGTAAAGACCGAGAGAGCCCGGGGAATGACCCGGGACGAGGATGATCTGAAACGCTTCCCCGCCGAGGGTGATTTCGCCGTCCTTCATGATCAGATTGATCGTGACATTTGGAAAGCGAAGACCGAACAGGTCGTAGAGCTGGCTTCCGCCGCTGTCGAGGAACTGGATCTCCCGCTCATGGAGCCCGATCTTCACACTCGAATCGTTGAACTGCACCGATCCCTCGTAATGGTCCGGATGGGAATGGGTATTGATGACGTACCGGATGTCCTCCTGCGAGATGCCGTCCTCTTCCATGCTCTTGAGGAGATCAGGAAGATACTTTTTCAGGCCGGGATCGATGAGGGCCTGAACGTCGCCTCCGATGTAGTAACTGTTGCAGTTGTTATCGAAATAACTGGTCCACTCATATACGTAGATGTCCTCGCTGAATCTCATTGGAACTCCTTTTCGGGTTATGGGGAACCTCCACCCGTTTCGGGAAGAAAAAAGAGGGGGTTCCTGGGTTTGTTGTTCAGGCGGATCTCAAAATGAAGGTATGGTTTTCCGTTTCCGTTGTCCGGACGGCTGAGAAGGGCGATCCGCTCGCCTTTCTTTACACGGTCTCCGACCCGGACCTTCTTGCTTTTCAAAAAGGCATACACTGTTGAATAGTGTCGGTCATGCTTGATAATGATTGTTTCACCGTAGTACTTGATCGGGGCCGCGTGGATGACCTCTCCGGCGGCGGAAGCCACGATGGGTGTTCCCTCGCGGGCGGATATCCGGATCCCGTTGTACTTCAGTCCATTCGGCTGGATTCCGAACTTCGCCGCCAGGGCTCCTCTCATGGGCCAGATGAAACGGCTCCTGTCGAATACAATTTTCCCCTGTTCCGGTTTGGCGGGCGCGGGCTCCGCCGGGACGTCTCTGGGAGGCTCTTTCACGGCAGGCCTTGCCGCTTCCGCGCGAGGTTTTTCCCTCGCCTTCTTTACCGGGAGTTTCACCGGCTTCCTGACGGGCTTGACCTCCTCCTTTTTGATGATGGCTTTCGCTTCCTCATGGGGAATCACATCCACGACGTGATCCGCTCCCGGGACAAAGATGACACTGTCTTCCGTGATGGCTGCCGGGTTTGTGATGTTGTTCATCTCGGCGATATCCTGGAGGTCGGTTCTGTAGGCCTTGGATATGGCCCAGAGGGTTTCACCCTTCTTCACCCGGTGGTAGACCCCGCGGGGCTTTTCAACCTTTTTGATGGCGGGACCGGCGCAGGCGAAAAGAAAAAGAGCCGTGAGCGCCAGTACCAGCAGCTTCCTCACGTTCGATGTGTCTCCTTTTCGCCAGTCCCCTTCAGGGTCTGATGTCCTATTCTTTCCAGCCATATTCTCCGATCAAGCTGACAAAACGGCATCCGCAGAGGTCTTCCGTTTTCGTGTCTCCGGCCTTTTCGGAAAGCCGGGTCACTTTCAGGAGATCCTGTGTATAACGGTTTCCCACAGGCATGACAAGCTTTCCTCCGATGGTGAGCTGCTCAACGAGAATATCGGGAACCCTGGGGGCTCCCGCCGTGACGATGATGCCGTCGAAGGGGGATTCCTCCCGCCATCCGTATGTCCCGTCGCCCACCCTCAGGGCTACATTGAAATAGTTCAGCGAGTCGAGAATTTTTCGGGCCTTTGATGCCAGAAACGCGATTCTTTCTATGGAGAGGACCCGGCTTGCCAGTTCCGCCAGAACGGCTGTCTGATAACCGGAACCTGTTCCCAGTTCAAGAACCTTTTCAGGGCCCTTCAATGCAAGGGCCTCTGTCATGAGGGCGACAATGTAAGGCTGGGATATGGTCTGGTTCTCTCCGATGGGCAGCGGCCCGTCGCTGTATGCCTGGTCCCGGAGGGCCTCTTCGACGAAGAGATGCCTGGGTATTTTCTCCATGGCCTTGAGGACCCTTGCGTCTTTGATTCCTCTCGAACGCAGATGGGCGTCCACCATTTTTATTCTCTGTTTCTGATATCTGTCCATGCAGCCCTTTTCAGGAGTTTCTTTTTGGGTGGAATAGGGTACTGTTCCTCCACGGTCTTGTTCCGGCGGAAACCCATGGCTTCCCGGGTTACGATCAGGTAGTACAGGCGGAGCTTTGCATATTCCCGCGCTTCGTTGTACCGCCTGATCTCCAGGTTGATTTCCCGCAGCGCACCTTTCGGCTGAGGATCCCCCCGTTCTTTGCATTCGAGATATGATTGCAATCGGTCTTCTATGATCTCTTCAATCAGATTCAGACTCCTCAGAGCGGCTGAAAGTTTCTCCCCGGCGCGGCCAAGGACTTCCGCCCTTTCCTGAAGGATCTCGAGATCGGTTTTTTCTGAGCTGTCTTTGAATATCATGGAGATTGCGTCGAATTTATTCTTGTCCTCCTGTACCATTTAAGCAACCCTTTTTCAACCGGAAAGGGGACAAACCCGTTGCATTTGAATTTCCTTTCGTTTAGAAATAGAAGAAGAATCGAAAACAGGAATAATCAGAATCAGGAGATGAAATGCCTTCGGATCATTTATATGTCATGTCAGACGCCGTGAGGATGGCCTACCGTGCAGGTGAGGAGGATGAAACGCTGAAGCCCCGCGTTCTGTTCGGCGGCAACGGTCCCGTCGGGAGAATCAAAAAGGGAGATTCCGTCATCTTTTACAATATCCGGGGCGAACGGGAGATCGAGCTGACCCGGAGCCTTGTCGAAGAAGGCTTTCATGAGTTTGTGGCGGACCGGGGAATGGGCCTTCATTTCACGACCATGATCGAATATCAGAAAGGACTGCCTGTGGAGGTGGCCTTTCAGCCGGAGGGTGTGATCCGGGAGACCCTCGGAGAGGTTCTTTCCAGTCACGGACTCAGGCAGGTGAAAATCACCGAGGCTGAAAAGGCTGTTCACGTCCTCTATTTTCTGAATGGGAAAAATGAGGACCCGGTCCCCGGTGAGGATAGAATAATCGTTCCCACAAGGAAAGATGTCGCCCTCTTTGATGAGGCCCCGGAGATGTCGATCCTGGCAATCACCGAGTCGGTCATCGGGAAAATCCGTGATCCGGCCTGTGACGCCGTATTTGTGAATTTCCCGAATGTGGATGTGGTGGGCCATATCGAAAATGAGGATGCCGTCATTGCCGCGGTGGAGGCGGTGGATTTCCATGCCGGACGCATCATTGAAGAAGCGGAAAGGGCCGGTCTGGACATCGTCGTCACGGCGGATCACGGGACCGTTGAGAAGTGGCTCTATCCCGATGGAGCCGTTGATACGGGCCACACCGACAGTCCCGTCCCATTCATTCTGATCAGCACGGACAGCGGGATATCTCTACGTGAGGAAGGAGAGCTCGCGGACGTGGCACCGACCATCCTCGATCTGCTGGACATCCCTCAGCCGGCGGTCATGACGGGCCGATCCCTTATCGAAAAGAAGGGTGCGCGATCCCGTACCAGGCCGAGACTTCTGTTCATCATACTGGACGGCTGGGGCTTGAGCGACAAATCAGCCGGAAACCTGATTTCGAGGGCGAAAACACCCGTGATGGATCACCTGTGGAATGGATGTGCTCATGCGAGTCTCAAGGCCTCAGGCGAGGCCGTGGGGCTTCCCGAGGGAACGGTGGGAAATTCCGAGGTGGGGCACCTCCATATCGGAGCCGGAAGGCGCGTGTACTCCGACCGTGCCCGGATCGACAGGGCCATCGCGGAGGGCTCCTTTTTCACGAACGCGGCTTTTCTCAAAGCAATGCGAGCCGCGAGGGATAAGGGCCGGGCTCTTCACCTCATGGGAATCGTATCGTTCTTCAGTTCCCACGGCTCCGTCAATCATCTTTTTGCGCTCATGGATCTGGCCCTTAGGGAGGGGTTGAAAGAGGTCTATGTCCATGCCATGCTCGGACGGCGCGGTGAACAGCCCGAAAGCGGGGCCAATTACATCGAGATGATCGAGAAAAAGTCCCGGGAGAGCAGTCTCGGACAGGTGGTCTCGGTGATCGGGAGATACTGGTCCATGGACAGGGAAGAGAACTGGGACAGGATTGAAAAAACCTATCGAATGCTCGTTTACGGGGAAGGGGACCCTGTCAAAGAAAGGAGGGCGTGATGGAGGTCAGGATCAAAAACGCTGTCCTGTCTCTCGTGGAAGGAGACATCACGAAAGAGGAAACCGACGCCATCGTGAACGCGGCCAACTCGAGGCTTGCGGGCGGAGGAGGGGTTGACGGGGCCATTCACAGGGCCGGCGGTCCGTCCATCATGGAGGAGTGCAGGAAGATTGGTAGGTGTCCCACGGGGAAAGCGGTTATCACGACGGGAGGGAATCTGAAGGCGCGTCACGTGATCCATACCGTTGGCCCCGTGTACAGGGACGGCACCAGAGGAGAAGCGGAACTGCTCGGAAGTGCCTATCGGGAGAGTCTCAAGCTTGCCTCCGTGCATGGATTGAAGAGCATCGCCTTTCCTTCGATCAGCACGGGGGCCTATGGATTTCCCCTTGAAGAGGCGGCGGCGATTTCCCTTGGAACCACGATGGAATATCTGAAAGAGCATCAGGATATCCGGCTCGTGCGGTTTGTCCTTTTCGGCCGAGGCGCATACGATGTCTTCGCCGCCGAACTTTCGAAGCTCGCTTAAAACGTAAGGCGTAAAGCGTGAGGCGTGAGGTGGAGGCAGGAGCGCTTGACCTTTGGCATGGGTTGAATTACATTAAACAGAGAAGTCTTTAAACCAGAAACTGGTGTCGTGTCCCGTAAATTCATTTAATAAGTGTCATTTCGAGCACAGCGAGAAATCTTAATAATTTTAAAAATGTGCAAGATATCTTCCGGAGTTTACCCTGAGTGAATCGAAGGGGTCGATATGACAATTTATTTTTGAGACACGACACTCGAAACCAGAAACCTGGAACTTTTTTTATGAATTCTTTTTTCGAACAGGGCCCCATCCGGCCGCCCAGCGAGGCGCAGAGCCTGCTCGTCAGGGTCACGCGGAACTGCCCCTGGAACAGGTGCGCCTTCTGCCACACCTATCGAAATACGAAGTTCGAGCTGAGATCCGTCGAGGAGGTCAAGAAGGATATCCGGGCGGCACGGGAGATTGCCGATGAGATGCGGGTGCTCTCCTGGAAACTCGGAGAGGGCGGCAAGGTCGGAAATGCAACCGTGAACCGGATTTTCAATGAGGGCGAATTTTACGGCGACCATTTCAGAAGCGTCGCGGCATGGCTTTATTACGGTGGCGAATCGGTCTTTCTTCAGGATGCCAATTCCCTTATCCTGAAGACGGATGATTTGGTGGAGATTCTGAACTTCATCCGGGAGAAATTCCCTCATGTCAATCGGATCACCTCGTATTGCCGCTCCAAAACGGCGGCGAAGAAATCCGTGGAAGAGTTCAAGCGCCTCCGGGAGGCCGGATTGTCCAGGATTCATGTTGGTATGGAGACGGGATACGATCCTCTCCTCGCGTTCATCAGGAAAGGTGTGACGGCGGAAGAGCAGATCGAAGGGGGGAAAAGGATCGTCGCTTCGGGAATCTCCCTTTCCGAATACGTGATGCCCGGCCTTGGGGGGACGCGCTGGTCGAAGGAGCACGCCCTTGAAACGGCCCGGGTTCTGAACCGGATCAATCCCGATTTCATAAGGCTGAGATCCCTTCAGGTGAGAAAAGGGACGGATCTCTACGAAAAAATGAACGAAGGGACCTTCGAGCCCCTGGGTGAGGAGGATGTGGTGAGAGAGATCCGTGTTTTTATCGAGACCCTGGACGAGATCAACAGCACAGTGGTGAGCGACCACATACTGAACCTTCTCGAGGAAGTGGAGGGAAAACTGCCCGAAGACAAGGAAAAGATGTTGGGGATCATCGACCGGTATCTCGCGCTCCCGGATGAGGAGAGGTTCGTTTTCCGGCTGGGGAGGCGAAAGGGAATCTACCGAAAACTCGACGATCTTGCCGACAGAGGCATTTATGTGAGGCTTCAGCCGCTTGTGGCGAAATACCTGTCATCAGACCCCGCCCAGATGGACCGCGACCTGGATCGAATGAGACAGAGTTTCATCTGACCATCCCCTATGGCAAATATAAATGACGGTCTTCATTGACCTTCGGTGTGAAATGTGATATATGAATGCATGTCATAAAAATACGGAGGTTATAAAGGCGAGATGTTCAAAGTTGGGGAATTGGCGGTCTACCCCGCTCAGGGCGTCGGTGTCATCGAGGCGATCGAAGAACGGGAAATGATGGGAAATATTCAATCTTTTTACATCATGAAAATCCTTGGAAGCAACATGAAAATCATGATCCCTCTCGACAGCGCGAAGGCCGTGGGTCTCAGGGGGGTGATCTCCGCGAGGGAAATACCCAAGATTTATGAGATCCTGAAGGACAAGGATATCACGATCGACAAGCAGACATGGAACAAGCGCTACCGCGATTACCTGGAAAAGATAAAGACGGGATCGGTCTATGAAGTGGCAAGGGTATTGCGGGACCTCTGCATCCTGAAACTCGACAAGGATCTCTCTTTCGGAGAGAGAAAAATGATGGATACGGCCCGGAATCTGCTCATCAAGGAGATTTCCGTCGTAAGCAAGTCCGATGAATCAAAGGTCGAAAAAGCGATCAATGACCTTTTCCCTTTGCAGGGGTTGATGAAGGGCGTTGCCTGAAGCCGCTCGAACTCATGATTCAGACGGGAAGGACTTCTGAAGTATCCGGGACGTATTTTTTATATATAGGCTCTTTGAAAAATTGGATAGCGGCGTTATTTTAAGAACGGAAATCTATGAAAGGAGGTTATATGACGCAACTGCTAATCAGGTTTATTTTGATTGTAGCCTGTTCCGCGAGCGGTTATTTTATTGCTTTTAAATATACTGACTTCCCGCTTTCATTGTTTGGATTTCTTGCCGGCTTTTTAGTTGCCATTTTCGTTATTCAGCTCGAACAGGCTATCAGGAAAGTAACCCTCCGCGTGATCTTCGGAGGTGTAATAGGTACTCTCACCGGGCTGGTGATCGCCTTTCTTTTTGCTTACGGCCTCAGTTTTGTAAGCATTCTGGAAAAACAGGACTTATTTCCCTGGATCTATATGCTCCTCACCTGCATCCTGGGCTATCTTGGTCTTGTTCTGGGTTCCAAGAAAAGCGAGGAAGTATCGTTCTCCTTTTTCGGTTCCCCCAAGGCATTCAGGGCGGGGGATTACAGGATCCTGGATACGAGCGTGATCATAGACGGACGGATAGCCGACATCTGTGATACGGGTTTCATGGAAGGAAACCTGATCGTTCCCCGCTTCGTCCTTGATGAGCTTCAGCATATTGCCGATTCGTCGGATTCCATGAAGCGCTCCAGGGGCCGAAGAGGCCTCGATATCCTCAACCGGATGCAGAAGAGCGCCGGGATGAACATCGAAGTGGTGGATCAGGATTTCCCCAAGATCAAGGGGGTTGACGGCAAGCTGGTCGCCCTGGCGAAAAAGATGGGCGGGAAGATTATCACCAATGACTTTAACTTGAACAAGGTCGCCGAGCTTCAGGGCATCCGGATCCTCAACGTGAATGAACTGGCGAATGCTCTGAAACCGGTGGTTCTGCCCGGGGAAATGATGACCGTCAAGATCATCAAGGAAGGCAAGGAACCCGGACAGGGAGTGGCTTATCTCGATGACGGGACCATGGTCATTGTTGACAACGCGGTAAAGCGGCAGGGAGAAACCGTGGAGGTGCTGGTGACAAGCGTTCTCCAGACCACGGCGGGAAGGATGATTTTCTCGGAGATCAAGGAGGTCAACCAGGACAGGGGCTCCTTCGGAGCAGGTTCTCACTGATGAACGTTTATGGAGCCCGGACTAGCTGAAAAGCGGTCCGGGCTTTTTTGCATCTTTCAGGGTGTCGGGATGAGCGTGGACGTTATTATTCCCGCGGGAGGCGCGGGAAAGAGAATGGGGGGGGCTTCTTCCAAGCAGTTCATGGATCTGGCCGGCACCCCCATCCTTGCCCGCACGCTGAATGTCTTTAACGGAATCAGAGAGATTGACGGCATCATTCTCGTCGTTCCTCAGGATGAAATCGAGTTCGCGAAGACGGCGATCGTGGACCGCTATCATTTTTCAAGGGTCCGGCAGGTCCTGGCGGGAGGACAGGAGAGACAGGATTCCGTGAGAAACGGGATCTTTGCCCTGGGACCCCATGCGGAAAACGATGATATCGTGGTCATTCATGATGCCGTCCGGCCATTCGTCACGGAAGAACTGATTCTAAAGTCGATTGAAGAATGCCGGAGATACGGCGCCGTGACCCTCGGTGTCCCGGTCAAGGATACCGTCAAGCAGGTGGACGCGGAAGGAGTTGTCGGGCGGACTGTGGACAGGGACGTGTTCTGGCTGACGCAGACGCCTCAGACCTTCAGGAAGTCCATCATCATGGAGGCTTATGGCAGGGCCGGTGAAGAAGGGTTCCGCGGGACCGATGATGCGTCGCTTGTGGAGCGGATCGGGGTGAACGTCCAGATGATTTTCGGATCTTACGAGAACATCAAGATCACGACGCCGGAAGACCTCGAATACGGGGAATTTATATTAAGAAAGAGGAAAGAGGCGATAAAATAGGTCTGTTGCCCGAAAGGGATCTTGAACAACAGACAAGATCGTTCCATGTTTAGTCTTGAGAGGTTGTTGTTCGAATAAAGCATCTGATCAGAGAGAGGCCTGTTCCGATTTGATCACACCTCAAGACCATTTGGGCAACAAGCCCTTGATTTCCGAATTTTCTGAAGGCTGATCGCTGAAAGGGGGTGAACAATGCGGGTTGGTTTCGGTTACGACAGTCACCGTCTGGTGGAGGGAAGGCGGTTCGTGCTCGGCGGCATTGAGATACCCTTCGAGAAGGGCCTCCTCGGGCATTCAGATGCTGACGCTCTCCTTCACGCGCTGGGGGATGCCATTCTCGGCGCCCTGGGTGAAAGAGATATTGGAACGCATTTTCCGGACACCGACCCGGCCTGGAAGGATATTTCAAGCCTCGTGATCCTCGAACGGATACACGGGATGATGAAGGCGAAGGGTTATGAGGTGAACCATATCGACGCTACGATCGTGCTCGAAAACCCAAAGCTTGCGCCTTTCATCCCCGAGATGGCCGGAAAAATTGCAGGCACTCTCGAAATGGCTGCCGATCGCCTCAGCATCAAGGCAAAGACGAATGAGGGCATGGGCTTTATAGGCCGCGGAGAGGGGATTGCCGTTTTTGCCGTGGTGTTGCTGAACGAAAGAGCGGATTATGGAAAGCGTTAGCAGGGCAAGGGTCAGATTCGCTCCCTCGCCGACGGGTGACCTGCACGTGGGGAATGCCAGAACGGCCCTCTTCAACTGGCTCTTTGCAAGGCGCTACGGCGGGCAGTTCGTTCTGCGGATCGAGGATACGGATCGCCTCAGGACCTCTGAAGCCTTTGAGAGCCGTATCATGGGCGATCTCCACTGGCTCGGCATGGAGTGGGACGAAGGACCGGGGAAGGACAGCCGTCATGGTCCTTATCGCCAGTCCGAGAGGCTTGATATCTATACCCGCCATCTTGGTGTTCTCGTCCGTGAGGGAAAGGTTTATCCCTGTTACTGCACCGACGAGGAACTGGAGGCTGAGAGGTCAAGGCTTCTTTCCAGGGGAATCGCGCCGCGATACGCAGGGAATTGCAGGAACCTGACCGAAGAAAAAAAGAAAAAGCTCGAAGGCGAGGGGAGAAAGCCGGCCTGGCGCTTCGCGGTGGATGAGGGTGACATAGAATTCGATGACCTTATCCGCGGTGCCATGAGGTTCAGCGGGAGCGACCTGGGGGATTTCATCGCCGTCCGCTCGAACGGCATTCCAGCCTACAATTTTGCTGTGGTCATCGATGATCATCTCATGGAAATAAGCCACGTGATCCGGGGTGAAGACCACCTCTCGAACACGGCGATTCAGCTTCTTCTTTACCGCGCCTTCGGCTTTGAAGCGCCCCTCTTTGCCCACCACGCGCTCATCCTCGGAAAAGACCGGTCAAAGCTGAGCAAGCGCCACGGGGCGGTCACGGTCCGTGAATTCAGAAAAAAAGGCGTTCTGCCGGAAGCCCTCGTCAATTATCTCGCCCTTCTCGGCAGTTCCTTCGGGGATGGCACAGAGGTTCTGTCCGTGGAAGAAATGGTGAGGGTCTTTTCCCTGCATCGGGCCGGAAAAAGCGGCGCTGTCTTCGGTGAGGAGAAACTGGAGTGGCTGAACAACCTCTACATCCGGAAATATGAAAACAGGAACCTTGCTGGACTGCTCGCTCCCTATCTGAAAGATGCCGGCTATGAGACTGAATCGCGGGGAGAGGAGTGGCTGGATGCCGTGATCGATACCGTGAAGGGAAATCTCAGGGTTCTTTCCGATATTACCGATTATATTGATGTATATTATGATGACCGTTATGACATTACGAAAGAGGCAAGGGAAATTCTGAGAGAAGAAATGTCCCGGGATATTGTGAATGTCCTCGCTGAGGCCTTGAACGATCCAAGGTGTCCGGATGAAAATCCTTATTCTTTCCTCATGGAGAGTCTGCGAAAAAGGACCGTCCTAAAGGGGAAAAGCCTTTTCATGCCGGTCAGGGCGGCCGTCACCGGAAAGACATGGGGACCTGAACTGAACCATGTCATGAATATCCTGGGGAAAGAGTCCCTTCGCAGAAGAGTTCAATGGGCTGTCGAGGCCGCCCGGTGACGGTGAAGAGAATAAAAAAGGGCGGGACCCATGTCCCGCCCTTGCCGCATTGCCATTACCATTTGCTCAAGGTTCTTGAAAAAAACTCTATGTTAGGCTGTTCAAAAACGTTTCAGATGCAAGGCCCCCGATGGTTCGACAAGCTCACCATGACAGGAAGCAGAGCCTGCCCTGAGCTAGCCGAAGGGAAGGACGAGGGAAGCATGCAGACGCCGTCCCCGCGAAGAGGCTGTGTCGCAATTACCTTTT
>DFZO01000031.1 GCA_002383495.1 Syntrophaceae bacterium UBA4054
CTTCGATCAACTCAGGACCGCCCCTACCCACTTTTCGGTCTCATCCCCGCGAAAAGACCGTGTCGCAATTACCATTTTTGTCATTCCGTGCAAGCGAAGCGCGACACGGAATCCAGTGTTTTCATTAAGTTCTGGATGCCGGCTTTCGCCGGCATGACGGCGTTGACAGCACTTTCTGCTATTATGACACAGTCTCCAAGCCCGGAATGACAAGATTGCCGGGAAATGGAAAATTAATTCTCAATTATCGATAAAGGCTCCCACCCTGCCTGTCACTTCACGGCCCGATGGCCAGCCACATCTTCACTCTGAATTCCTTCGAATCGGGGATCCTCCTGATCTGGATTTCTTCTATCTGCTCCAGGTAGGGGATTTCCCCCAGGCCCGCCAGAAAGCCGCGGAAGCCGGACAGCCGCCCCTTGACCGCGACGCTGACGGACAGGTACTTTGAATCGGGGGCAAGGGCCTTCACGTCCGGCACGATCGATTCGACGCTCATGCGCGATTTTCCGGCAATCGCCCGGATCGTCACCGGAACCTTATCCACGTCCGTCCGGGAGAGCTTTTCCTTCGCGGGAACGGGAAGGACCAGCCCGTCTTTTTGCTGGGTGCTTTTCGTGAGGAACTGGTAAAGACCGGAGTAATTGCGCTGATCATCAATCCGAAGTTTGAGTTCCGCAATTTTCCTGTCCGACTTCCCCAGCGCCCTCTGGTAAGGAAAGATCGCCAGAAAGATAAAGATGAGAATCCCCGCCGCGCAGAGTGAAAAAAAGATGATGTTGCGCCGGGGAAATATTTCTCCTAAGTTGAGCTTCACCTTGAGATCCTTATGTCAGTTTTATATCAATGACGAAGCGAAGGAAATCGCTGTCCCTGTATGTCGCGAAATTACTCTTCTGGATGTCCACCCGCTTGAAGATGGGGGAGGCCCCGAGTTTCATCACATAACCCGCCAGGGCGCCCTCGAGATCCTTTCGCTCTCCAAGAACGATTCCCTCCACTTCCACGTGCTGCGAAGACCCCTTCGTCATGCTGCCGCCGTCGATGCCGCCGAGATCCGCCGTCAGGCCGAGAAGCCTTATCTGCGGCGGGGTGAGAAGCGACAGCTCGGCGATCGCGGCCATGCCCAGGTACCTTTTGCTGTACGCGCGGGTGATCTGCTGCTTCTGCTTGAGCTGTTCCGTCATTTTCAGGATGACATCCCTGTCGATGTAAGGCTTGAACCTGGAAAGCTCTCCTTCCAGGACCGCGATGGCGGCCTTTTTCTGGTGGCTGGAATATCCGAGGTGAACAATCACGCCGGAACAGACCAGGAAGGCGATGATGAAGCCGGCGAAGATCATGCGGTTGATGAAGGCGATTCTCTCCGGTTTCCGCCGGTCCTTCGAGGTGTAGATGAGGTTGGGCGTATAGGCGTTGTCGGAGATAGCCGCGCCCAGGGCCGGCGCGAAGGCGATTCTTTCGGAAAGGGAGGCGGCCGCTATGGCACTGCCGGAGGAGGACGCCTCTCCGCTGACGGGATCGAAGATGTCGCTTTCCACGCCCAGTTGTTCACCCACGTACTGCGTGAGAGACTGGGATACGTTCATGGCGCTGGTGATGTAAATTTTCTGGATGCTGTCCTCTCCCGTCCTGTTCACGTAGTACTCGATGGTCCTCTCCACCTGCCGGATCAGCCGTTCGAGAGCCGGTGAAATCAATTCGAAGATCTCCGTCTCCGAAAGGGCAAAACCGGCATCGTCACCCTTCAGGGGTTGCGAGTCGGGACTGATGCTGAAAAGCACTTTTCTGGCCTGCACGGCGTCCATGGGCTCGGTCTTTCCGGCGCTGTCCGGCCGTCCGCTTTTCTTTTCATTGAATTCTTCCATCAGGGACTCGACCATGCTGCCGGCCCCCGCCTTTATGCCCCTTGTCAGGACAAGCTTCGCTTTTTTATAGATATCGATGCGGGAGAAGTTATTGCCGATGAAGAGGCTTGCAAAGGTCTCATCGGGGGTGGGGACCAGCCCCGTCTGGTAGATGTTCTGAAGGGCGAAGGGGGTCGTGGTCATGCCGCTCAGGGCCAGACCCGCCTGGGAGAATATCTTCCGCAGTTTTTCCACATCCTGTTTCGGCAGCATGTAAACGGTGACCAGCCATTTGGGGGCGCCCCGTTCCACCACCTCACCCTGCACCTCAAAATCGAATATGGTTTCCTTCTCCTCGAAGGGTATCTCCTTCTGCAGCGTCCAGTAAACGGCGTTCGCGATTTCCTTTTTCTCAAGCCTGGGAATGGAAATCTGCCGGACGTCGAATTGGGCGGCGGAGGCGATGGCCCATATCTGGCTTTTCGAGATATCACAGAATTTCTCTATTTCGGATTTCAGGAAGGCGGGAAACCGCGGGTTATCACGGGATTCCAGATGTTCGAAAGGCACGCTTGCGAAGTCGATGAGCGTCCATTTTTTGCCGGAAAGCTGGGCCGTTTTCACCAATCGAAGGGTCTGATGGCCGATATCCACCCCGATCATCAAAGTTTTGCGGAGGGCAACGATATTGGAAAGGGAGGGAAAGAGACTTTTCCTGGACGCGGACGTCTCTGACGGTTTGGAGACGGGCGTCTCCGGGCGTCCCCCCTTTTTCCGGATCAGGTCAAGAAGTTTTTCTGTCGATGAGATCTCATCTCTAACCTTCATGTATGACTGCTCTCGCCCATCGGATTTTTTGGATAAAAAAGAAGCAGAATATATTATATTTATTCGGTAAAAAGACCATAATTGCGCATGTATTGTCAAGTGATTTTATGCTGGCTTTCTGTATTCGTTTCTTATATGAAAAAAGCACTTGCCGAATGTGAAGGTTTCTGTATGCTGATTCGGTGGTAATGGGAGGCAGGATGAAAGCGACGGCTGAGAGTTATATCAACAGCGGTGTGGCCAAAGGAAAACTGGGTAATTACGAACAGGCCATCCAGGACTTCGACAAGGCCGTCGAGCTCAACCCGAAATTTTCCATGGCCTACATCAGCCGCGGGATCGCTTACGGAAAGACAGGGAAATACGACAAGGCCATCGCGGATTACACGAAGGCCATCGAGCTCAACCCGAGATTTTCCATGGCCTATTACAGCCGCGGAGTTACCTATCACGCCTCGGAAAACTACGAATTGGCCGTCGCGGATTACACGAAGGCCATCGAATTAAATTACAAGTACACGGAGGCCTACATCAGCCGGGGAGCTGTTCAGGGGAAACAGGGCAGATATGAGCAGGCGATCGAAGATTACACGAAGGCCATCGAGCTGAACCCGAAAAACGCCATGGCGTATCTCAGCCGTGGAATCGCCCAGGGGAAAGCCGGAAACAACGAACAGGAGATAAACGACTGCTCACGCGCCATCGAATTGAATCCCCAGCTTGCCATGGCCTACATCAGCCGTGGGATCGCCCATGGACGATCGGGAGATTACGAGCGGGCGATCGCGGATTACACGAAAGCCATTGAGATCGATCCCAAGGACGCCATGGCCTACAAGAGCAGGGCGGGGGTTTATGCAAAAAGCGGTGACCATGAGAAGGCCATCGCGGATTACACGAAGGCCATCCAGCTGGATCCCGGCGACGGAGCGGCTTATCTGAACCGCGGTGATGCATACAGCAGAGTCGATCAGGATCAGCGGGCGATCGCGGATTATACGAAGGCCATTGAGATAGATCCCAAAGACGCCATGGCTTACAAGGGCCGGGCGGCGGCTTTCGGGAAGCTGGAAAATCACGAGCAGGAAATAAACGATTACAACAAGGCCATGGAACTCCTTCCCAGGGACGCCGGATCCTACCTGAACAGCGGAGACCTCCAGGGGAGACTTGGAAACTACGAGAAGGCTGTCGGAGAATACACGAAGGCGATTGAACTGGACCCCGGAAACGCGGGGGCTTACGGGAGCAGGGGGGCGGCCCAGGAAAAACTGGGCAATCATGAACAGGCGATCGCGGATTACACGAAGGCCATCGAACTCAACCCGGAGGACGCGAAAGTGTATATCTCCCGGGGGGTGTCCCATGTGAAGCTGAGCCGGTACGAACAGGCGATAGAGGATTTCCAGAGGGCCCTGGAACGGGATCCCGGGAACCCGGAGGTGTACATCCATCGGGGAGAAGCCTACGGCAAGTCGGGAAACTACGAGAAGGCGATCGCGGATTACAACAAGACCATATCGCTGATCCCGGGAGACGCGGGCGCTTACATGGTTCGCGGCGATGCCTACCGGGAATCAGGTCAATATGAACTCGCCGTCAAGGATTACAGCCAGGCCATCGAGCTGAACCACAAATACGCGGCGGCGTACATCAGCCGCGGCGCGGCCTATGGAAAACTGGATCGTTACGAGCAGGCCATCGAGGATTACAACCGGGCCATCGAGCTGGATCCGAAATTCGCCTCGGCGTACAAGAGCCGCGGGGATGCATACGGAAGGGCGGGAAGCGACAGCCTCGCCGTCGAGGATTACAACCGGGCCATCGAGCTGGATCCGAAACTCTCGGCGGCGTACAAGAGCCGGGGCGATGCGTACGGCAGGGCGGGGGAAGACGATCTCGCCGTCGAGGATTACAACCGGGCCATCGAGCTGGATCCGAAACTTTCCGAGGCGTACAGGGGGCGCGGCGACGCTTACGGAAGATTGGGGAGAGACGATCTGGCCATCGAGGATTACAACCGTGCCGGCACCATGGATCCACGGGACGCGGCGGCGTACAAAAGCCGGGGGGACGCGTACGGCAGGGCGGGGGAAGACGATCTGGCCATTAAAGAATACAGTCACGCCATCGAACTGAACCCAAAATTTTCGGCGGCGTACAGGGGGCGCGGCGACGCTTACGTGAGATCGGGAAGAGACGATCTTGCCATCGAGGACTACAGCCGTGCCATTGAATTGAATCCCAGGATGGCCGCGGTATACAGGAGCCGGGGCGACGCCAGCGTGAGATCGGGGAACCCTGATCTTGCCATCGAGGACTACAGCCGGGCCGTGCTGCTGGACTCAAAACATGCCGCGGCGTACAGGGGGCGCGGGGATGCCTATGGAAGATCGGGGAAGGCCGATCTTGCCATCGAGGACTACAGCCGGGCCGTCGAATTGGACCCGGGAGACGCCCTGGCCCTTCAGAAGCGGGCAGAGGTCTATGAAAGCAAGGGACTTTACGGGGAAGCCGCAGGGGATTACACGCGCGCCATTGATCTGGTTCCGGCGAACGCGGAATTCCACGTGCGCCGCGGCAGGTGCCTCGAAAAAACGGGAGACGATGAAAGGGCCGCAGAGAATTACCAGCGGGCGATCGAGCTCAACCCTCTTGAGGGAAAGGCCTATCGGCACAGGGGCAGTCTCTTTACGAGCGCGGGGAAGTGGGAATACGCCCTCAGGGACTGCAGCCGGGCCATAGAGATAAACCCTGAAGATGAAGAAGCTTACTTCTGTCTGGGAGAAGTTCATTTTCAGCAGGGGGACATGGAGGGGGCTCTCCGGGATTACGCGAAAGCCATCGAACTCAACCCGGGATCCGCAATGGCTTATAAAAGGCGCGGGGCCGCCCACGAGGCGTCGGGCCTTTATCGGGAGGCCGTCAGGGATTTCGACCGGGCTCTTGAATTGGACGCCCGGGATATTCAGACCTATAAGAGCCGGGGATCCGTTCACGGGCGGATGGGGAGCTATGAGCAGCAGATCAGGGATTACACGAGAGCCCTTGATCTCGACTCCCGTGATCCCATGATCTATCGGCTGCGGGGCGACGCTTACGGGAAGCTCGGCGACAATGAGCAGCAGATCCGGGATTACACCCGGGCCATTGAACTGGCCCCCGGCAGCAGGGAGGCCTTCATGGCGAGAGGAAGCGCCCACGTCGTGTCCGGTCACCCTGAGAAGGCCGTTGCCGATTTCACGAAGGCCGTCGATCTGAACCCGGAAGACGGAGAGGCATACCGCTGCCGCGGGATGGCTTACGGGAAGGGGAACGCCCCTGAGAAAGCCGTTACCGATTTCACGAAGGCCATCGAGTTGAACCCGAAAGACGGGGAAGCCTTTTATTACCGCGGGATCGCTTACGTGGAAACGGGTCACCCTGAGAAGGCCGTGGCCGATTGCAAGAAGGCCATCGAGCAGAACCCGAAAGACGGGGAGGCTTACCGCTGCCGCGGGATCGCTTACGGGGAAATGGGCGCCCCTGAGAAGGCCGTGGCCGATTTCACGAAGGCCATCGAGTTGAACCCGAAAGACGGGGAGGCTTACCGCCGCCGCGGGATCGCTTACGGGAAAAGAAAGCATTACGAAAGGGCCGTTGATGACTATACCCGGGCCATCGAACTGAACCCGCAGGATAGCGAGGCCTGTCAGTATCGCGGGATCGCTTACGGCGAACTGGGAAACCCGGAACAGCAGATCAGGGATTACAACCGCGCCATTGAAATCAACCCCGGAGATACCGGGGCTTACAAGCTCAGAGGGATCTTTTACGGAGCCGGCGGCAACCATGAAAAGGCCCTGGAGGATTTCAACCAGGTCCTTCAACTGGATCCGGGGGATGCGGAAACATATATCCATCGCGGGGATGCCCGCAGACACGGGGAAGATTATGAAGGAGCCCTGGAGGATTACAACCGGGCCATTGAGATCAGCCCCGGAGACGTGCGGGCTTATAAGAGCAGGGGGATATGTTTCGCGGCGTCGAACCATCATGAAAAGGCCCTTGAGGATTTCAACAGGGTCGTGTCTGATGCTCCGAAGGACGCGGAGGTGTACCGGTATCGCGCCGAAACCTATTGGCAGTTGAACAAGTCCGAGGCCGCCCTGGGGGATATCAACCGGGCCATTGAATTGAATCCGGGATACGCGGCGGCATACGCCGATCGCGGAACCTTCCGCATCGCCCTGGAGAACGAAGAAGCGGCCTTGAAGGATTTTGACAGGGCCCTTCAGCTGGACCCCGGCTATGCCGAGGCTTACATCCATCGCGGAAACGCATACCGGAACATGGGCAAGAGCGATCTCGCCGCCGGGGATTTCGCGAAGGCCATTGAACTGGATCCCAGGTACGCGGATGATTATTACACCCCCGACATTTCTCAGCGTGAAGCGGGCCAGGCCGAAGAGGCACGGACCGTCGAGTTGAACTACAAATACGCCGAGGCCTACATCACCCGGGGCGTTGTCCAGGCGAAGGTGGAAAATTATGAAAAGGCCATCCGGGATTTCACGAGGGCCATTGAGCTGATCCCGGAAGATGCCGGTGCTTATATCAGCCGGGGCATGGCGTACGGAAAGGTGGAGAATTATGAGCCGGCCCTCAAGGATTTCAACCGGGCCATTGAACTGGCCCCCCAGTATGCCATGGCCTATCTCAGCCGCGGCATGATCCTGGGAAAACTGGGAGACGATGAACAGGCGCTCGAGGATTACACGAGGGCTCTCGAACGGAACCCGAGACTGGCCGTGGTTTATCAGTACCGGGGGGATATCCATGAGGCCGCGGGGCGCCGTGACGAGGCCGTGGCCGACTACACGAAGGCCATCGAGCTCAACCCCGAAAACGCGTCGGCTTATCTGAGCAGAGGCATGGCCGGCGGTCTTTCGGGCAAATACGACGATGCCGTGGCCGACTACACGAAGGCCATTGAGCTTAACCCCGGAGAACCGAAAACCCACCAGTATCGGGGAGACGCCTACGGCGCCCTGGAAAAGTATGAGGAGGCGCTGGCCGACTATACGCGGGCCATCGAGCTCAAGCCGGGAGAATCATCTGTCTATGTCAGCCGGGGAATGATTCACGGGGAAAGGGGTTCTCTGGAAGAGGAATTCAGGGATTACACGAAGGCCATCGAGCTTCACACGGATAATGCGACAGCCTACCTCCGCCGCGGCATTTTTTATGAAGGTTTGAGCAATCATGAGCAGGCCGTAGCTGATTACACGAAGGCCATCGAGCTCAACCCCGGAGAGGCTGCTGTTTACACGCACCGCGGGATCGCCCTGGCTGCCGCGGGCCGCCGTGAGGAGGCCGTGGCTGATTACACGAAGGCCATCGAGCTCAACCCACGGGACGCCGGGGCTTACATCCATCGCGGGATGGTTCTGAGCGAATCCGGCGGTTACGACGCGGCCGTGGCCGACTACACGAAGGCCGTCGAACTCAACCCCGGAGAGGCTGCTGTTTACACGCACCGCGGGATCGCCCTGGCTGCCGCGGGCCGCCATGAGGAGGCCGTGGCCGACTACACGAAGGCCGTCGAGCTCAGCCCCGGAGAGGCCGCTGTTTACGCGCGCCGCGGGATCGCCCTGGCTGCTGCGGGCCGCCATGAGGAGGCCGTGGCCGACTACACGAAGGCCATCGAACTCGAGCCGGGACAGGCGGAGCATTACAGGTATCGCGGTGACGCCCTTGCGGCCGGGGGAAAATACAAAGAGGCCATCGCCGATTACGACAAGGCCATCGAGCTCAACCCCGGAGAGGCCGCTGTTTACGCACGCCGCGGGATCGCCCTTACCGCCGGGGGAAAATATAAAGAGGCCGTGGCCGACTACGCGAAGGCCATGGAGCTCGAGCCGGGACAGGCGGAGCATTACAAGTATCGCGGTGACGCCCTTGCGGCCGGGGGAAAATACAAAGAGGCCATCGCCGATTACGACAAGGCCGTCGAGCTCAACCCGGGAGAGGCTGGATATTACAGCAGCCGGGGCGATGCCTATCAGGGATCGGGAGATCACGATAAGGCCATGGCGGATTATAACAGGGCCATCGAATTGAATCCCGAATTCGCGGAGGATTATTACAGTGCGGGGATTGTGTACGAGGAGATGGAAAAGCAGGAGGAGAAGGCCGAAAGTTATGACACGGCGAGAGAACTGACCTACAAGTATGCAGAGGCCCACATCAACCGGGGCGCCATCTTCCACCAGCTCGGAAAATACGAGGAAGCCGTCGCCGATTACGACAAGGCCGTTGAACTGATCCCTGACGAGCCGGGGGCCTATATCAGCCGGGGTGCTTCCTACAATAAACTGGGGAAGATCGAGGAAGCCATCGCCGATTATACCCGGGCCATTGAAGTGGATCCCCGGTATGCCATGGCCTACGTCAGCCGCGGGGTTGCCTACGGGAAACTGAACAGGCCCGAAGAAGCCAAAGCGGATTACATCCGGGCCGTTGAACTGGATCCCAAACTGGTTCATCTCAAGGCGTTCTACGATCCATCCGTTGAAAAAGAGAAGACGCCGGATGTCCGAACCGGAGCCCCGGAAGCCGGATCCGAAGAAACGGCGATTCAGAGAAGCCGGGGCGACGCCCTTCTCGAAAGAGGAAACTATCAGGAGGCGGTCGCTGAATTCACGAAGGCCATTGACCTGAACCCCGAGGATGCCGAGGCTTACCTTCAGCGCGGGTTTGCCCATGGGGAACTCGGGCAGAATGAGAAGGCAATCAAGGATATGAGAACCGCCGCGAAACTCGGAAACCAGAAGGCCAGGGCTCTGCTGACCAAAATGGGCCGGGCGTGGTAATCTCTACTCTTGACGAATGTCGTTGTTTCCGTTAGTATGGCAAATAATAACACATAATGGAGCACAAACATGAATACCGTTTCAATTCGTCTTCCGGATCATCTGCTGACGGAAATGGATCACCTGGCAAAAGAGCTGAAAATTCCCAGGACGGAGTATGTCCGCCGGGCGGTCACGGCCATGAACAAGGCCGTGAAGGGCAAACGGCACCGTGAAAGGCTGATGAGGCTCAGTTTAAGGGTGCGGGAAGAAAGCATGAAAGCGAACGCCGAATTCAGTGAGATCGAGCATGACCCGGAATATTAAGCACGGCTCAATATGGCCGGCGAATCTTAACCCGAAAAAGGGCACGGAGCCGGGGAAGACCCGCCCGGTTCTCATTCTTCAACATCAGGCCCTTCTGGATGCAGGACACCCTTCCACTCTCGTCGTGCCTCTTACGACAAACCTGGTCAAAGACGCCGAGCCCCTGAGGTTGAGAATCAAAGCAAGAGGCGGGCTTGCGAAGGATTCCGATATGCTTGTGGACCAGATCAGGGCCATCGATAACAGGCGTTTAACGGATGGTCCTTTGATGCAGGTAGATGAAGAAACTCTGAAGCGTCTTTATCTGGCCGTCATCGAAGTGATGGGCATGAATCTGGATGATCTATAGTGTCGTGTCTCAAAAATAAATTGTCATATCGACCCCTTCGATTTACTCAGGGTAAACTCCGGGAGATATCTTTCCCTCCGTTTTTGTCATTCCGAATGAATATGAGGAATCTTTAAGATTTCTCGCTGCGCTCGAAATGACACTTATTAAATGAATTTACGGGACACGACACTAGCGCAGGATAAAAAGACAGGCCTTCATGAGTTTGCAAAATGGGCGCCTGAAGGCGCCCCTACCCTTTAATTTGTCCACACGGGTAGGGGAGGCTTCAGCCTCCCGGGAAAGACCTTTTGCGGGCTGTTCAAAAATGCTTAGATGCAAGGCGCGCAAGGTTTGCAGTTCGACAAGCTCACTGTGACATCGCTCACCATGACATTTTTACTTTTGTCACCCTGAGCCCTTTGCATAACGGTATAAAACCGGTAATTTTGTCATTCCGGCGAAAGCCGGAATCCAGTATTATCAAGTATTTCCTAGATTCCGGGTCAAGCCCGGAATGACGAATAGAGTAGCTATGCAAAGGTTTCACCCTGTCGAAGGGTGGGCCGCAGCGGAACCCTTCGGTAGACTCAGGGTAAACTCTGCAGATGAGCGTTTTTGAGCAGCCCGCTTGCTATTTGATGCAGACCCTGTAAACCTGCTTGAAGTCCGTCACGCCCTGGATGGCTTTCAGAATTCCGTCCTGAAGAAGTGTCGTCATCCCCTCCGACATGGCGATCTCCCTCAGGATCTCCACGGTCTCATGCTTCTGGACGGACCTCTTGATGGTATCCGTTCCAACGAGAAGCTCGTGAATCCCCATCCTTCCCCTGTACCCCGATTGATTGCACTGATCACAGCCCTTGGGACTGTAGAGGGTTAAATCATCGGTGTAAGGGATATTGAGCTTCAGGAATTGCTCTCTGCCGTAGCTTTCAACGATGCTGTCAAATTCCTCGATCGACGGATGATAGACCTCCTTGCAATTCTTGCAGAGGGTCCGGATAAGTCTCTGGGCCAGGATGCCGAGAAGGGCATCGGCGAAATTCAGGGGATCGATCCCCATGTCGAGAAGCCGGACGATGGTCTCCGGGGCGCTGTTGGTGTGGAGGGTGCTGAGGACGAGGTGTCCCGTGAGCGATGCCTCGACGCCGGTTCTTGCTGTTTCGAAATCGCGCATCTCGCCCACCATGATGATGTCGGGGTCCGCCCGGAGAAAGGCGCGCATGGCGGTGGCAAAATCAAAACCGATCTTGGGATGGACCTGTACCTGGCGAAGCCCCCTCTGGGTGATTTCCACGGGATCCTCCGCCGTCCAGATCTTCCGGTCCGGTGTATTGATGTGATGCAGGGCCGCGTGGAGGGTCGTCGTCTTGCCGGACCCCGTGGGTCCCACGACGAGGATCATCCCGTAGGGCTTGGCGAGGATCTTCAGCGTTTCATCGTAATTTCTCTTCGACATCCCCATGGCCTCGAGGGGCAGGGTGTCTCCCTTTGCCAGGATACGCATCACCACGTCCTCCACGTTTCCCTGTGTCGGGATGGTGGCCACGCGAAGCTCGATCTCTTCGCCCTTCGGCCGCCTGAACTTGATCTTTCCGTCCTGGGGAAGTCTCCGGACGGTGATATCCAGGTTGGACATGATCTTCAGCCTCGACACGATGGCCGCCCGGTAACTGTAAGGGACGGACTGATAATGGGCGCAATCGCCGTCAATGCGAAACCGGATATCCACTTGCTTGTCGATGGGGTTGGGTTCCACGTGGATGTCCGATGAGCGCATCAGGTAGGCGTCGTTGATAATCTTGTTCACAAGCTGAGTGATGACGCTGTCCGTTTCCGATACGAGTTCGCCTTCCTCCTCCTCTTCCACGACCTCTTCATCATCGAGCCGCCCAAGGAGATCCCCGATGGACTGTTCGTTGGCGCCGGACTGCTGATACATGGCGCTGATGAACTTGAGGATGTCCTCTTTGAGGGCCACGTCGTAGATGACTTTCTTGGTCTTGAGGAGGCTCTCGATCATGTCCCGCTTGAGGATATCGCCGGGGTTATCGACAAGGACGCGTATTTTTCCGTCCACTTTCTCCAGGGGGATCCAGAGCTCCCGCTGGAGAAACTCCGGCCTCAGGTTCTTCACAGGATTTTCGAAGACCATCTGATTGGGGTTGAATTTGACGTATTTGCAGTTATAGAAATCCGCGAAGGACTTGCCGACTTCGTCCCTGGAAATTTTCAGAGCTGAAATCAGATAATCTTCGATCGTCTGGCGCGTTTTCTTTACCTCTTCCCGGGCCGTGTCCAGGTCCGACTCCTTGATCAATCCCTGGCTGAGCAGGTAGTCGAACTTTGTCTTCTTTCGCCCCCCCATCCGCTGCTGGTTGTGAAAGGCGATCCCGAGGACATAGGCGATCTCTTCGAGGAAGCTTGTCTCCTCTTCCGTGAATTTGAATTTGTCCTTTTGATTGATGACCTGGATGACCCCCATGAGGTTGTCCTCATAAAGGAGCGGCACCGCCATGACCTGCGTGGTCCTGAAACCGGTCTGCTTGTCCCAGGTGTCATTGAAGGCCAATTCCTTGTCGATGCTTTTCAATTCTTTTTTGTCGTAGGCGTTGCCGATATTGACGGATACCCTCCGGTAGGCCACGTATCCCGCGATGCTCTTGGTATTGATGGAGACGCGAATCTCTTTCACGTCCGTCCCCGCCATGACCAGGGAGTAGATCTCGCTCTTGGGTACGTCCGTCACGTAGATCGTGATGGCCTCGGCGTTGAAAAGCCCCAGGATCTCGTCTTTCAGTTCCACGAGAATCTGATTGATGTCGCGGGCGGCATTGATGCGGTTGGTGATATTCTGTAAAGCGCCCCTGAGAGCCAGCTGCTCCTCAAGCTTCTGGACTTCTTCTATGGAAAACACGTCTTTCATGGAATGCGCTCCTGTTGACCTGCGCACATAATTACTCAGGAATACGAATTTTGTCAAGCTTTCTCCATCCAGGATGCCCCCTCCCTGTGTCCCTCCCGCCGGGGGAGGGAACATTTTACCCTCTCCCTTGCTGAAAGGGTAGGGGCGCCTTCAGGCGCCCCATTCGGGAACTCACGACAGGCTTCGGGAGGCTGAAGCCTCCCCTACCCGTGTGTCAGAGAGGAAAGATTTCCCCTCTCCCTTGACGGGAGAGGGTGGGGCGAGGGTGATTCCTGCTAAATTCTTGACTTTCAAACGATAAAAGGTAAACTTGAAACATTGAAAATCAACAGGGGAGGTCCGCTATGGCAAAGAAATCCCGGGATACACGGAAGACCAAAGTCATCGGGGTACTGAACAGGGCCCGCGCCATGGAACTGCAGGCCATTCATCAGTACATGAACCAGCATTACAATCTGGACGACATGGATTACGGAGAACTGGCGGCGAACATCAAGCTCATCGCCATCGACGAGATGAGGCACGCGGAGATGTTTGCCGAACGCATCGAGGAGCTTGGAGGGGAGCCCGTGACGGAGCTCGCCGGCAAGGTTCAAAAAGGTCAGAAGGTGGAAGCGATCTTTCCTTTCGACGCGGCGCTCGAAGACGACACGATGGATGTCTACAATCAGTTCGTGCTGCTCTGCCGGGAGAACGGCGACAGCACCACCCAGAAGCTTTTTGAAACCGTCATCGACGAGGAGCAGGTGCACTTCAACTATTTCGACAACGTGAACGATCACCTGAAAAAACTGGGTTCGTCCTATCTGGCCCGGATTGCCGGAACCCCGGCCGACACGGGGCCGCCGTCCAAGGGTTTTGTGACCGGCGGAGGAAATGCTTGAGAAAACGGAGACCGCCTTTCAGAATCATCGCGGACAGTCGCGGATTCTCCATGGTCGAAGCGGTCATGGTCCTGGTCATCATTGCCATCCTGGCGCCGATCGTTGTCAGCCGCACCTCGACGGACACGATTCCTCTGCTCGCTGAGGCGGAGATCCTGAAGTCCAACCTGCGTTACGCCCAGATCCGGGCCATGAACGACACGGTGACCTGGGGGATCAGCATCGCCGGTGCCACCACCTACACGCTGGTCAGAACAGGATACACGGCGCCGAATCTTTCCGGAGATAACAGCGCCACGCATACCCTGACAGGCGGCGTGACCATATCTTCCGGAGTGGGAACAGTGTTGTTCAATGAATGGGGCACCCCGAGCACGGACACGCCGATCACCCTTTCACAGGGCGGTCAATCGAGCACCGTCACCATCACGAAGAACACGGGGTACATACCATGAGGCCTGGAGCCGGTCATTCATCCCGCGGATTCACGCTCATCGAGATCATTGTTACCCTGGTGATAGCGGCCATCGCGGGCACCATGGTGATTTTATTAGGGTCGTCTTTGATGGAAAGCAGTACCCCTCTTTCAAGACTTCAGAAATCAGCGGGACTTCAGACGGTGATGGCAAATATCACCGCTGACTACAAGAGATATCCCGTATGGAAGAGCTTCAGCAGCTATTTGGTTAATGACATGGTCATACCGTCACCCTATAGTGTTATTGGTCAGCGGTACTATTATAAATGCGCGACGTCAGGAACAAGCGGGAGCAGCGAACCTGTGTGGAGTGGAACTGTAGGTACTACAGTTCCTGATAATTTCGCAGTGTGGACTTGTCAGGGGAAGTTGCCAACCCTCAGCGAACTTAAAAGCAAGCTCGGCGCTACGGATTCTTCTAATAAAAAGTATGACTATGGACAAAGCGGTGGCACCTGTTCATCCAGCAGCGATTGCAGTTCCGGCTCCATATGTGACGGCGGCATGTGCAAGTTCGGGTATTACCTTATAGAAAACAAATATATTATCTTTGACGCGAGCAATAACGAGCAAGAAGTAACGAGTGGGGAAATTCTCAAAATAAAAATAAAAAACGATAGTGGAGACGTTTTATCCAATTTATTCAATTGAGTTGGCATGTCTGAAAAGAAAAGAAAAAGAATACTTGCGGATCGTGGTTTTACGATGATCGAGCTCATCGCGTCTCTAGTGATTTTGGCCATTATCGGTGTCGTCGCAGGTGCGGGCCTTGTTTCGTTTGTCAAGGGATATGTCTTTACGAAAGAAAATGCAAAAGGCGTTCAGAAAGGTCAAATCGCGCTGGCCAGAATCGCAAAAGAGCTGTCGGCAACCGACTCCATACAGGCAGGGAGCAATGCGTCGATTACATTTAATTCAAAATCATCACCTGAGCAGCAGCGACAATTATCTTGGGACAATACAAACAAAATCCTCAAGATTGATTCGGATTACCTTTTGGATAATGTGACGACTTTCGGCCTTGCGTATTATAAATTTTACGATGATGTAGCACCCCTCGTGAATTATTCTCAAACGTCAACAACCATTGTACAAATTACCATTGGATTGAAAGTTGCGGATGGTACTGTTAAAACTTTTGTGGACCGTGTTTACCTTTCCAAAGCGATAACCGGGATCTGAATATGGTTTCAAGAAAGAAAGGAAGCGTGTTGATTTATGTCGTTGTGGGCATGTCCATTATGGCGACCCTCGGTCTCGGCATCTTTTATTTAAATACGACTTCGACATTCAGTCAACTGGGCGCGAGCAACCTGGACAAGGCGCATTACCTTGCTGAATCGGGGGTTCGATATGCGTTAAAGCTTCTTCGGGACAGAGAGTTGCAAAACACAGCATCCACATATATCTTGAGTAACCCAAACGAAAAATTCAATCTTAATGTCAGCGGTGTTGGTTTGGGTGGGACAATTACGATCATCTCAACCGGTATTTCCAACCCCAATACTCCTTACGAGGCAAAAAAAGCGATCAGCGTTGTAGTGCCGGCCGAAGCGGCCAGCGCCCAAGCGCCATTCAGTTTTGCCGGTGAAGGGGGTGCCGGCATGGCAGCCCTGTCTGCACCCAGAGAAGGAATCTCAGGCAGAAGCGGCGTCACAGTGGATGCGGTGAACAGGCAAATTATTTTAGGAGGGGGATCGACGCAAACAGCGGGTTGCGTCTGGTATCAGGGCTGGGCGGACAGCAATGGTTCCGATTGCCAGGAAGGAAAGTGTAAATTTAATAAAGGAATCAGAGCGTATTTTGATTTTCAATACAACATTTCTTGGAAGGCAGATGGATTTACTTTTGCAATAATAAGTGCCCAAAATAATAATGTGACAGATTGTGGTGGAGGAACGTGCGGGGAATACATGGCCTATGCAGGTACTGGTATCGCGGGAAACGGTCTTCAGCCGCCGAAGCTTGCTGTAGAGTTCGACCCTCATATAGCCGGGTCAAGTACTGTATGCAGTGTAAATCCTAGCGCGGCTCAATGCGACAGTAGAAGAGATAATCTGTTTTCGTCACAACATACAACCTTTTGTTACTGGGGAACGATTGATAGCGAGTGCACTATTTCAAGTAGCAATACTTACGATGATAATCGACACGGTAGAGGAGACGGGACAATCAATCCGCGAAATCCGGATAATACTGCGAACCCCGATGGAACCCTGCCATATTATCTTGTAAATTATGATGGAATCTCCGGTGGAAGAATGGCTTTTCGTATTGAGATTGACCGTATTGACGATTCTACAAGCGCTGATTACCGTAAGTACAAAATGCGGGCGTGGCTTAAAGTCTATGATGCATCCGGATACCAGGATTCACAAGGAGTCTCGATGGACGATACGAGCAATAAATATGGTGAGGAGGCCACGTTTCAGCAAACTATCACTTTATCCCAAGGTTGGCATGATAATTTTGACAGGATGATCTTTGGCTGGACTCAGGCGACAGGTGGTTTGACCCAGACCGTGGCGGTCCGGAATTTCAAAATAGATTTCAAGAACAAAAACGATTTTTAAATCATCTGGTGTTCTCGCGACGGGCGGTGAGACGCAGAACATCCTCATCAACCGGCACAAAATAAACTTCAGGAACTGAGGCGGAGCGCAGGGGGAGGGGAAGTCTCTTAGGAGCGGGGTGACGACCATCACATTCTTTTGTCTTTTTCTCAATTATGTTATAGAGAACCAGTAATGGAGCCCTTCGACAAGCTCAGGGTGACAGGGTGGGTGGCTCAGGGT
>DFZO01000050.1 GCA_002383495.1 Syntrophaceae bacterium UBA4054
GGCCGATTTCAGCGGAATAACCACTCAAAGGCGTATTCCGGGAGGCGGACGTTGTTGCCCGCGTCGGCGGCGATGAATTTTGTGTCCTGGCCGTGGTGGCCTCCATGGAAAATTCGAGCATCATAGAAGATCGTTTGCAGAAACAGATCGGCATAAACAACAGCCGTGAAAACAGGGATTACGTTCTCTCGATGAGCATCGGTGTGGTTTATAACGATACAGAAAATCATTCGACCATTGATGAGCTGATGTCCCAGGCCGATGCATTGATGTACGAACAAAAGAAGGGTAAACGGTCTTGAAGACCGCTTCCAACTTTACCGGGGATCAGAAGGCAAAGTCAGTACTCAACATAAGACAGGAAAAGTTGCTTCACCTTCCCTTTTCAACCTCACAGATCATCTAAATACTGGGGGCAACCCGATGAAAGATCAATCCAAAACAAAACAGGTACTGATCCAGGAACTGGTTTCTTTGAGACAGAGAACTGCGGAACTGGAACGATTGGAATCAGAGCGCAAGCGGGCAGAGGAAAAACTGCAGGAAAGCGAGGAGCGGTTCCGACTGTTGCTTCAAAGATCGAGCGATATGATCGCCATCGTTGACGCAAATGGCGTGGAACGGTATGTGAGCGAATCAGTAGAGAAAGTGACCGGTTTTTCTTCACAGGAAATCATCGCCGAAAGCGGTTTCAAATTCCTCCATCCTGACGACGTTCCTGTGATGGCCGGGGCACTCCAGCAACTCCTCGCCCATCCCGAGAAACAAGTCCGCCGCGAATACCGGCACCACCATAAAGACGGGCGCTGGCTCCACATGGAAGCGATCGGTACCAATTATCTGAACGACCCTCGCATAGAGGGGATTCTCATGAACATCCGGGAAATCACGGACCGAAAAAAAATTGAGGAGGCGCTGCGGGAAAGCGAGGAAAACTTCCACAGCTCCTTCGATGACGCACCGCTGGGTATACGCATCGTGACCATGGAAGGTGAGACCATTTATGCCAACCGGGCTATTCTGGATATCTATGGCTATGACAGTATTGAGGAATTAAGAACAACCCCTGTAAAGCAGCGCTACACGCCGGAAAGCTATGCCCAATTCCAAACAAGAATGGAGGAAAGACAGCGAGGTGATGTTGTTCCATCCGAATATGAAATAAGCATCGTGAGAAAAAGCGGTGAAGTCCGCCATCTTCAGGTCTTCCGCAAAAAAGCCCTTTGGAACGGTAAAATGCAGTTTCAAGTCATATACCACGACATCACTGATGGTAAGAAAATGGAAGAGATGCTGCGGGAGAGCGAGGAAAAGTACAGGTATCTGGTCACCTACGCCCCGGCCGCAATATACGAATTGGATCTTGCCTCGCGACGGTTTATCAGCGTCAATGACGTCATGTGCCAGTTATCGGGCTATACCCGGGAAGAGTTTCTTTCCCTGAACCCCATGCAATTGCTTGCCGAAGAAAGCCGGAATGTATTCATGCAGCGGCTGGCCAAGGCTTTTTCCGGCGAGCAGGTTCCCGACGCCGTGGAGTACCGGATCAGGGGCAAGAACAGGCGTGAGTTCTGCGTCCTCCTCAACACTAAATATTCATACGGCCCTGAGAACCGAATCACGGCAACGGTCGTTGCGCACGACATCACCGAACGCAAGCGCCTTGAAGAAGAATTGATCTTATCGGAGAAAAAAAACCGCAACCTGGTCGACAACACCCTTGTGGGCGTTTACCAGACAAACCCGGAGGGCAAAATCCTTTATGTGAACCAAGCCTTTGCGAACATGTTCGGCTATGACTCGCCTGAGGAGCTGATGTCTATTAATGCGATCTCCCTTTATAAAAACAAACAGGATCGACAGAAGTTAATTGAGGCAATTAAAAAAGACAGGAAGCTTCTGAACTATGACCTTGAACTGGTGACAAAAGACGGTGAAGACAAGAATATCATCCTGAGCGGGGTGCTTGATGGCGATAGCATTTTAGGCACGCTGGTGGATATTACCGAGCGAAAAAAGGCGGAGACTACTCTTCAGGCGGCAGAAGAACTATACCGGACCCTTGCAGACAGTTCCCAAATCGCTATTTATATTGTTCAGGATAAAAAGCTTGTGTTTGCCAATCCCCATCTTTCGCAATATTCGGGATATGCTCAGGAGGAGCTTATCGGAAAAGATATTTCCACATTCGTTTACCCTGACGACAGTGAAATAGTCCAGAAGAAAGCAAAGCAGATGCTGAAAGGTGAAACTTCCATACCTTACGAATACCGGATTATAGATAAGAATGGCCAGATCCGGTGGCTTGTCGAGACCGTTTCGCCCATCACTTATCATGGGAAACGAGCAACACTGGGGAGTACCATGGACATTACGGAACAAAAGCGGATTGAAAAGAAACTTGAGGAGGCCAAAGATATACTCATTCAGTCCGAAAAGCTCGCGGCCATTGGCCGGCTCTCCTCAGGCGCTGCCCACGAGATTCGAAATCCCCTGAACATCATGTCCTTGAACTTGCAGATGTTGGAGATAAAAGGGACATTGGATGATGAAACGAAGAAAGCCGTGGACGTCTGCCACACCCAGATCGACCGAATCGTCAAGATCATTGAGGGTCTCCAGAAGTTTTCCCGCATATCCGAGAAAAAGCTCTCCCCGGAGAACGTCACGGAGGTCATCGACCATGTCCTCAGCCTGAGTGCCCCCCGGATAAAAACAGAGAACGTCACCACCGACGTGCGATGCGACCCGGATCTCCCGCAGATATTCATGGATAGGGCGGCCATGGAACAAGTCTTCTTCAATCTCATCTCCAATGCCTTGGATGCGATAAAGGACGAGGGAAAGAAGGATCTCAGGATATCCGCCGAGAGGAAGGGCGGAAATATCCTTGTCACCGTCTCAGATACAGGGCACGGGATCAAGGAAGAGGACTTTCAGAAACTCTTTGATCCCTTCTTCACAACGAAGGGCCCGGACAAGGGAACGGGCCTGGGTCTTTCCATCTCTTACGGGATCCTCCAGAACCATAAAGGGAAAATCTGGGCGCAGAACAATGAAACGGGGGGGACATCGTTCTTCATTGAATTGCCAATCGAGAAAAGAGCGATGGCTTGATGATATTTTTATCTATAAGATATCCAATTTTTTAAATGGAAATCTGCAACAACGTTATATAGATTTCCCTTACACTTTGTAGGAGGTTGCAATTATTGGCGCCCTTCATTTTTTTATTGATCGCTTTTAAACAGTGCGGGTGGAAACATCGTGTTGACTGTCGGCATATTTTCAGTGCATGTAGAGTCCGGTTGCCTTCCTTTCTATAAATGAGCGCGTCCCGTTTTATCGTTCCATACTCCATTAAATAGCATTCAGTAATGTGCACGGACCGTCACTTTTATGGGAGCCAGGGCGTGACAATATAATACATGTTCCCAGCACTGGCTTTGAAGTCGTGACGCACGTTCAATATCCCGTGCTCATTATCCCTAAAAAATATCTTGTTTATTAAAATTATCTTATATACTGTGAACCAGTATCTACAAAATGTAATGATTTAGAAGACATGATTGCCCAAAAGCCATTATTAGCCCTTGGTGGAGTTCTCAACAATCAGAACATCTTGAATATTTAAGGCCATAAAATGTTCAGATATTTAGAAAATAAAAAACGGTATCTTCCAATTGCGGCGATGCTCATTATTGGCCTTGCAGCATCCCTTATCTTTTTTGTCATTATTGATAGACTTGATTACCAAAGAATACAGGAATCCTTTGAGCGAAGAGCGGACAAGCGCTATGCCGCATTTAAAAGAGAAGTCGAATCCGACTTGCAGGTGCTCGAATCAATTAAGACGTATTATGCCGTTTCTCGAGAATTCCGGCGATCAGAATTTCGGATTCTGGTAAATCCCTTTTTGTTGCGTCATCCAAGCATTCAGGCGCTTGAGTGGATACCGCGCGTAACCGATTCTCAGCGGGCTTATTACAAGGCAAGGGCGAAGGAGGATGGTTTCCGTAACTTTCAAATCAACGACCGGAAAGAGCAGGGGGTAATGGTAAAATCCCCCCGGCGCAGTGAGTATTATCCTGTTGTCAACGGTCTTTTCAAAGTGAGCCATTTTCGGTCGTGAAAAGTGAGACACCTGGTCCTCATGACGGGCTCATTTCCACACCCTCCTTCCCGACTTTTCCACGAACAGTTTTATGGACGGAAAAAAGAAGGCGTGCAACATTTCAGGAAGGAAGCAGAGCGGTAGTTGCTGCCTTCCAACTCCGCAACTTTTGGTTCAGAATTTTTGTGGAGATTACCATTTAAAATCATGTCCCTTTAAGTTGAAAGCCTTTTTCCCGAAATAATCTCAGACAGGCATCCGCAACAGCTTCGTCGTAAAGAGTTCCTCTATTCTTCCCGATCTCCGCCAGGGCCTCATCGATCCCCAAAGACGGGCGATAGGGTCGGTGAGAGGCCATGGCTTCCACGACATCCGAAACGGCCAGAATGCGAGCTTCCAAAAGAATCTCCTCTCCTTTGAGCCCCCTTGGATAGCCGGACCCGTCCATCCGCTCGTGATGCTGATAGACTATCTCCGCCAGGGGCCAGGATGATTCAACATCCTTTAAAATCTCGTATCCTTTTCTGGGGTGTTCTTTAATCAGGGCGAACTCAGTGTTTGTCAGCTTTGTGGGTCTGGACAATATCTCCGCTGGGATGGACAGTTTCCCGAGGTCATGGATGGAACCCGCCATCCGGATTCCATCGATTTTCTCCCGAGGTAATGCCATCTCCCTGGCAATAGCTCGAGCGAGATCTGCTGACCGGGTCTGATGACCGGCTGTATAGGGATCTCTGGTCTCAACAGCCGATATCATAACCTGGATGGTCGTGCCGATAGCTTTCCTGAGATTTTCAAGGGTCCGCTGAAGTTTCTCTTCCGCCAGCTTGCGCTCGGTTATGTCATGAATGATGGAGTGGAGGAGATCTTTTCCCTTGACTTCGATTTTGCTGCTGAACACCTCCACATCGCGGACCGAGCCATCCGCCCGCCTATGGCGAAATTCAAAATGTATCCGCTTCTTCGTTTTGGCCTTTTCCATCTCCTCTTTTATTTTTTCGGGCGAAAGCGTGTTGATCTCCTGGATCTTCATTTGTCTGAGTTGTTCATGCGACCATCCGTAGTAATTGACGGCTGCTTCATTCGCATCGATGATGCTCCCAGTATCCGGATCAATGGTAAGTTTGACCGCGGCGTGGTTTTCAAACAGGTTTCTATAAAGGGCCTCGCTTTCGCGCAGCGCCTCCTCCGCCCGCTTGCGCTCGGTAATGTCGCGAAAAAAGCCATGGGTTGCTATCACCTGGCCGGCAATCATTCGGGGGGTTACATTGCCCTCCACGATTATGGGCCGTCCGCTCTTGGAGACGAACGTGGCTTGAATGCCTTTCACCGAATGCCCCGACATGATTTCTTGAAACAGCCCCTGGCAATGGGCCATCGAATCCGGATGGATGATTTGAAACAGGTTGAGATCGAGAAGTTCTTCTTCGGTGTAGCCAAGGCTCTCACGCCATGCGGGATTGACAAAGATGAATCTTCCCTCAGGATCGACACTCTGAATCAGATCGCTCGAATTTTCAATCATGTACCAATAGCGTTCCTCGCTTTCAAGTAGCGTCCCCTCCATCTGCCTGCGCTCGGTGATATCGCGAACAATGCCCCGGAAGCCGGTCGGTTGCCCAGAGGAATTTCTCATCAGTGCAACGGACGTTTCCACAAACATCTTGCTCCCGTCCTTCTTTGTTTGTTCATAATCCACTCTTGACGGGATGCCAGTCCGATAGACCTCATTAAAATCGCGATAAATCTTCTCGGCGTTTTCTTTGTCCGTATACAGGCGGTAGTTCATGCCCGTCATTTCTTCTTCGGTATAGCCGAGGATTTTAGCCATGGAAGGATTAAAGAAAGTATAATTACCGGTTAAATCCACTTCATAATAGCCTTCCTGGATGTTTTCGAGAATGGCCGAGTATCTTTCCTCGCTCTCCTTTAAAGCCTGCACCACCTTTCTGCGCTCTGATTTCGATTGCGTCTGCATTGACTTGGATGGATCTTTCATAGGATTGTCCGATATGTTAGATGATCTGTGAGGCTGGATAGTTGATTGATGACGGGCTGTGCCTGATTGAAAATCCTTAATCAAGACCGGGATAAATATCTGTGCGTGCAAGTAAATACCAATCAGGTTATGTTGTCAAATGGAATCGTTGCCAATAAACGTAGATTCGAAATGTTAATCGTGATAATTTTAAACATTATTTGATACGCTATTAATAGTCTTTGAAAGCAAACAGGTGATTAAAATGAAACCCAATGCAATCTTTCCGCTCACAATTATTGTTTTCCTCCTATTTTGTGCTGTTGGATTTGCAGAGGTGAAAGAAATCATCTCTGAAGGCACCTACAATATGGGAGATGGCGAGACGCCAGGTGTCACGGAAAGCCGCGCTCTCCTCAATGCCAAGCGAGCGGCCATTGAACAAGCAGGCACGTATGTAGAGAGCTATTCGAAAGTCAAGAATCTTCAGTTGACGGAAGATGAAATCAAGGTCATGGCGTCGGGCCTGATGGAGGTGACAACAGTAGACAAGAAGAGGACCGTCGTCGGCGATGGTTTTCATTTCTGGGTGAAGATCAAGGCCCGTGTCAATTCCGATAAAATGGAGGAAGTGGCAGGGAAGGCGAAGGACAAATCGGCCATAGAGGATTTCAAAAGAATACAGGCGGCCTATGACAAAAGCCAAAGGGACATTGAGGAATTAAAGAAACAGCTGCTGTTGGCGAAAGGAGATCAAAAGAAAGAGATCGAGAAAAAAATCAGCGACGATGAAAAACGTTTTCAGGCTAACGAGTGGATCGAGAAGGGTAAGAGAGCCACCCATGCCTTAAGTGAACGCTCCGAGTATCTCAAGGCGATCGAAGCGTTCACCTCAGCCCTTGCGTTGGATCCGACGCGCTGTGATGCCTACGGGGAGCGTGCGATAGATTATCAGAGGATTGGGGAATTGGAGAAATACAAGGAAGATCTCGATAAATCCTTAGCATTGAAGTGCAGCGTAGAAGCCAAAGGCGACACCTACTTTTACGCCTACTTTGCGATCGGGAAAGATTATTTTGACAAGAAGAGATACTATGACGCTCTTGAACCCTTCAACAAGGCGGAAAGATTTTATGATCACCGGGGAGTTTACCGAACGTCCGACCCCCTCTATACGTGGCGCGGTTTGGCTTATCAGCGACTGGGCCAATATGACAGGTCGCTCAAAGATTTCGAAAAAGCCTTGGCGATAGATCCAGGTAACAGCCTCATTTTCACGACCATGGGGTCCTCCTATTTCGGACTGGAGAACAAACGACAGGCCCGCGTCTATTTCGAAAAAGGATGTACTGCGGGCAATGATTACGCATGCCGAGTCCTGCGCGATCATTTCAGGTAAAACCAGATAAGGCGCGGATAATTTCAAAACACGCACTGCTTCCTGTAACGTTGTTTTTCCAATTTATACATTCCTTTCAACATTTCGATCTGATATTGATTAATCCCAGAAAATAAATCCCCAGAACACCAACTGAAAATATGGTAGACTATATAAATGCATGTTTCTTGAAGAGAAAGTTCGATTATTTGAGCTACCCCTTTTTATTAGCCGGTCAATGAAGTATGAAAACAACAATTTTTCCTGATGCTTGACTGAAATCCCTTTTACGAAAACAAGGGCCAAAGGATAGATTATGCTGATGACAACATACGTTCTGGCAATTTCTATAGCCCTGCAGTTTGCAGCGGCATTTATGTCTTTCAGACTCATACGTCTCACCGGCAGACGCGTGGCTTGGAGTTTAATTACGGCGGCTTTGATTCTCATGGCTGGGAGGCGCCTGATTTCTTTTTCCCGAATACTTGCTGGAGATTCTTCAATACTGCTTGACCCCACGGCCGAACTTGTCGCCCTTGCCATATCAATATTGATGGTCGTGGGCATCGCAGGAATCGCCCCGTTTTTTTCTGCTATTCATCAGTCTGAAGAAACTCTGAAACGCAGAGAAAAACTCTATCGGACATTTTTCGAATCATCGATGGATATGGTTCTTCTCAAGGATGATGAGTTACGTCATATCATGGTGAACAAGTCGCTCATGGATTTCATGGGCAAGGAAGAAAACGAAATTATCGGGAAGACGGATGCCGAATTGTTGCCGCAATCTATAGCTCAAGTCTGCCGGCAGACCGACATGGAGGCCATACGGTCAGGGGGCGTTGTGCTTTCTGAAGAACCCATGCATGGCGGAATCTACGAAACTCGGAAATTCGCAGTTCCACTGGGGGATGGAAAGACAGGCGTCGGCGCGTATATCAGGGACATAACGGATCGCAAGCGGGCGGCGGAGGAATTAAGGGAAAAAGATAAGTTCTTGGAATCCATAGTTCAAAGTTCCGCGGTAGCCACTTTTGTAATCAACGCGGAACATAAAGTGATTTACTGGAACAGGGCATGCGAAGACCTCACTGGAATAAAATCAGAGGATTTGCTGGGAACCAGTGATCACTGGAAGGCTTTCTATGAGCATCGCCGTCCCTGTGTCGCGGACATAATTATTGACAATGCGTTCAATACAATGACTGACCTTTACAAAGTCTATGCGAAGTCCGTTCTCATACCCGACGGAATACGTGCTGAGGGCTGGTATCCAAATCTGGGTGGTAAAGACAGGTATATCGTGTTTGACGCCGCGCCAATACGCGATGATAATGGGAAATTAACAGCCGCCATTGAAACACTGCAGGATATCACCGAGCGCAAGCGAGCAGAGGAGGCTCTGAGAGTGAGCGAGGGGAAATACCGTGCCATCCTGGAAAACATCCAGGAAGGCTATTATGAAGTGGATTTGGCCGGCAGTTATACTTTCTTTAACCCATCCATGTCTAGAATCATCGGCTATACCGAAGAAGAAATGATGGGCATGAACTACCGCACATATATGGACAAAGAAACAGCCAAGAAGATTTATCGCCATTTCAATGAAATCTATCGGACCGGCATCCCATCAAGCGTGGATTATGAACAAACAAGAAAGGACGGGAGCAAGGTTTTTGCGGAAACGTCCGTTGCATTGATGAGAGATTCCTCTGGAAAACCCATCGGCTTTCGGGGGGTAGTCCGTGATGTCACCGAACGCAAGCAGATGGAAAATGAAATTCGACGGAACTATGATACCCAGGATGCGCTCAACTTTATTCTACGCCGCTCTTTGGAAAACATATCCCTTGAAGAAATGCTTAAGCAAGCTCTCGATCTTGTCCTTTCCATTCCATGGCTTGCCCTTGAAGTACAAGGCGGGATCTTCCTTGTCGAAGATGAACCCGATGTCCTGGTCATGAAAGTTCAGAACAATTTAGCAGAACCCATACAAAGGATGTGCGCGCGAGTTCCGTTTGGAAAATGCTTTTGCGGGCGGGCCGCATCGATGCGGAAAATACAATTCAGCGATCATCTTGATGAGCGGCATGAGATTAGTTACGAAGGCATGCGTCCCCATGGTCACTACTGTGCTCCTATATTGTCCACCGGCAGAACGATCGGTGTATTAACTCTGTATATAAAAGAAGGACATCATCAAGATCAAAAAGAAGAGGAGTTTCTGACCGCCATCGCGGATTCGCTGGCAGGCATCATAGAGCGCAAGCGGGCGGCGGATGCGCTGCAGGAGGGTCAACGACAACAGAAAGCCCTTCTTGATAATATTCCTGATATTGCCTGGTTAAAGGATAAGGAAAGCAGATTTATTGCTGCAAACGAACCTTTTGGAAAAGCATGCGGCTTTGAGCCCGAGGATTTAGTTGGCAAAACGGATTTAGATATATGGCCGAGGGATTTAGCTGAAAGGTATAGAGCAGATGATAAAGAAGTCATGGAATCCGGCAAGCGTAAACAGGTTGAGGAGCCATTGACAGACAGCGAAGGCAAATCTTTGTGGATAGAAACAATAAAGACGCCGATATATGATGAGCAGGGGAATGTTTTAGGGACTGCAGGAATCGCACGGGATATCACCGAGCGAAAACAGAGTTTCGAGCGGTTAAGAAAGGCATTGGGAGCCACCGTTCAGGCCATTGCCGTGACCGTTGAAACGAGGGATCCTTATACGGCTGGTCATCAACGGAGAGTGGCTGATCTGGCTCGTGCCATTGCTACAGAGATGGGCCTTACTACCGATCAGATTGATAGTTTGCGTATGGCGGGCATTATCCATGATCTGGGGAAGATAGCCGTTCCTGCGGAAATTCTCAGCAAGCCGACAAAACTGACAAACGTCGAATTCAGTCTCATCAAAATCCATGCGCAATCAGGATATGACATCTTGAAGGATATTGAGTTTCCCTGGCCCATTGCGAGGATGGTTTTGGAGCATCATGAAAGGATGGATGGTTCCGGATATCCGAATGGATTAACTGGAGACAAGCTCCTCATTGAGTCAAGAATTTTGACTGTAGCAGATGTTGTGGAGTCCATGGCTTCACACCGTCCCTACCGCCCTTCTTTGGGGATCGATGCGGCCCTGGCGGAGATCGGGAAGAACAGAGGAATTCTTTACGACGAAGCCGTCGTGGATGCCTGTCTGAGATTATTTCGGGGAAAAGGCTTTCAACTTAAAGAGACCTGATTTCTAAATGGTAATCTCCACAGAAATTCTGAACCAAAAGTTGCGGAGTTGGTAGGCAGCAACTACCGCTCTGCTTGCTTCCTCAGTAGTCAACAATTTCCCTTGGGTATGCAGAGTTCAAGATGTCATATGGCAATACGCATAAAAAACAATCATTTAACTTGACATAATACCCAATATAGTATGAATTTACGTATATAAACTCATATGGTCATGACTGAGAACCACCAACCAGTCATGGCAGTCACTGGTAAATTTCCTAACCCCACAGATCTTCTCAATACGCCGAGGATAATCCCACGAAAAATCAATCCAAGACAAAACAGGTTTTGATCGAGGAACTGGCTTCTCCAAGGCAGAGAATTGCAGAGCTGAAGTAATCGGAACCAGAACGCAAGCGGGTGGAGGCAAAGATCGCCGGGCAACCGCAAGAACTCAAGCACTGGAACGATGTCATGCTGGTCGCGAAGACCGCGTGCTCGAATTGAAGAAGGGGGTCAACGATCTGCTGATCCAGGCGGGACACCCGCCGAGGTATCCGATCGCGATGGAGGAGGATGAGAAGTGAACCGTGAACGAAAATATAGTTTGCTGCAGCGCATCGTGCTGTTGACCCTGCTGACGGCAGTCATTCCGTTGATGGCGGTTGCAGAAGGTGCCCAAGACAGCAGCTCCGTGGGGACGACAGCGTCAAACACTTTCCTTCAATCCCTTACAAAGAAAGAGCGGGAATGGCTGCGAGATCATCCCGTCATCCGCGTGGTCCAGGATCCGGGCTGGCCGCCTATCGAATTCGCAGACGAGCGCGGTGAACCGTCCGGCATGGCCGGCGACTATCTGAACCTCATCGAAAAGCGGCTGGGCATGAAATTTAAACGGGTGCGCAACCTGAGCTGGCAGGAGGCCTATGTCCGTCTGAAGCGCTGGGAGATCGACATGACCACCTCCGTGGCCGTGACGCCTGAACGCGCTGAGTTCTGGGCCTTCACCAAGCCCTACATGAAGATTCCCATCGTCATCGTCGCCCATTCGGATGTCACCTATATCTCCGACATGCGGGAGCTTGCGGGGGAAAAGGTTGCCGTGGTGGAGGGCTACGCCGTCAATGACTGGATTCCGAGAGACTTTCCCGAGATTCGACTGGTCCGGGTCAAGACGGCCGAGGAAGGTCTTGAGAGGCTGCAACGGGGCGACGTCTTTGCCTGCATTGAAAATATGCTTGTCGTCGGCTATTACATGGCGAAGCTGAAAATGACGACTCTTAAGATTGCCGGAGAGACTCCCTATGTAAACGCTCAATCCATGGCGGTTCGAAAAGACTGGCCGATACTGGCCGGGATTCTTCAGAAGGCGCTGGATTCGATTTCCGAAACGGAACGCAACGACATTTACCGGAAATGGCTGCCCATACGATATGAGCACGGGTTCAACTATAGCCTCTTCTGGCAGGCGCTGGCAATATTTGCAGTCATCCTCCTGGGCCTGGTTGTTTGGATTCAGAAGCTGTCCCGAGAAATCAGGTATCGTAAGAAAGCTGAAAAATCCTTGGGCGAGAGCGAGGTAAAATTCAGACTTGTCTTTGAATCCGCCAATGTCGGAAAATCCATGACCCTTCCCACAGGTGAGATCGATGTGAACAAAGCGTTTTGCGACATGCTGGGTTACACCCGGGATGAATTGAGAAACAAGAGATGGCAGGAGCTTACTCCTCCGGATGAGATCGAAACAATTCAAAAGTTGTTAGACCCGCTCCTCCGGGGCGAAAGAGATTCAGCCCGATTCAACAAAAGATATGTTCACAAAAACGGCTCTCACATCTGGGCCGATGTGAGTGTCGTGATCCATCGCGATGCTGACCGTAAACCACAATTCTTTATAACGACATTAATCGACATCACCGAGCGCATACTTTCAGAGGAGAGAATTGCCGGCCTGACTCGGCTGTATTCTGTGTTAAGCAAGGTGAACGAGGCCATCATCCGCATCCGCGACATGGAGACCTTATACCGGGAGATCTGCAGGATCGCCGTTGAAGAGGGGAAATTCAGCATGGCGTGGATCGGGATCGCCGGAGAAAACGAAACCTTCATCAAGCCCTCGGCATGGTGGGGGAATGAAAAGGGATACCTGAAAGAAATCAAGATAAAGATGACAGAAACACCGGAGGGTTTAGGCCCGAGCGGCACGGCCATCAGGGAGGGGAAGCACAACATCTGCAATGACTGGGAAAAGGATCCGAGGATGAGTCCATGGAGGGACGCAGGGCGGGAAAGAGGCTTTCGCTCATCCGCATCCTTTCCCCTGAAAACGAGGGGTAAAATCGTCGGGATTCTCAATCTATATTCCGGTGTCCCCGATTTCTTTACGGCCGATGAGATTCGACTCATCGACTCCATGGCCGAAAACCTTTCATTTGCTATTGAAATGGCGAAACAGGATGATCTGCGAGTGAAGGCCGAAGAGGAATTATCAAAATCAGAGGAGAAGTTCTCTAAGGCTTTCCAAAATTCACCGGATCCGATTACCATTACAAAAATGTCTGATGGAAAGATGATAGACGTGAATGAGAGCTTTTGCCGTGTCAGCGGATACAGCCGTGACGAAGTCATAGGAAGGTCGTCCATTGAACTGGATTTGTGGGCAAATTCGGATGATCGCGGCAGATACGTCGCCGCCTTGAGAGACAAGGGACGGGTTATCAACTTTGAAACGGACTACAAAACCAAATCGGGTGAAATCCGGAACTTTCTCGTATCCGGCGAAATCTTTGACATTTGGGGTGATCTATACATACTCGGGATTCTTCCCGATATCACGGACCGCAAGCGGGCGGCGGAGGCTTTGAAAGAAAGCGAAAACAAATATCGCCTGCTGGCCGATAATGCAAACGACGTCATTTTCGTTCTGGATATGAATCTGAATTACGCCTATGTCAGCCCTTCCGTAAAATTTCTCAGAGGATACGAACCGGCAGAGGTGTTGAAACAATCGCCTATTGAGACGTTGACGCCCTCTTCCTGGGATCTGGCCATGAGGACCTTATCTGAGGTCATGGAACTGGAAAAATCCGGACGTACAGAGATTCCCATATCCCGGACGCTTCAGTTGGAAATGAGGCGAAAAGATGGGACCACCGTTTGGACGGAGGTGAGTCTTTCCTTCATCAGAGATGAAGATCAGCGACCGGTGGGCATTCTTGGAGTAACCCGTGACATCACCGAACGCAAGCGGGCCGAGGAGGAGTTGCACAACACCCTGAAGCAGTTGCAGGAGTCGCAGGACATGCTCGTTCGATCGGAGAAGCTTGCGGCTATCGGCCAACTCGCGGCGGGTGTGGCCCATGAGATTCTCAACCCCATTAATATCATGGGCATGAAACTGCAGATGCTGGAAATGACGGAAGTCATTTCCGAAAAGACAAAAGAGGCGATCAGGACCTGTGAAAATCAGATCAAGAGGGTTACAAAAATAACGAGAGACCTCCAGCAGTTTGCCCGGGTTTCCGAGAGACAGGTAACCCCGAGCAACATCAATGAACAGATCGAGCAGGTCTTCAGCCTCATGGGACCGCGCATAAAGACAGAGGACGTGAAAGTGGATGCCCGGTATCAGGCGGACCTTCCTCTGGTTCCTCTGGACCGGGACCGGATGGGGCAGGTCATCATGAACCTGATCAACAATGCCATTGATGCCATGAAAGGCAGGCCGGAGAGGGTGTTGCGGGTTACCACAGAGTTGACAGACAAGAACGTTATCAGATTATCCTTTTCCGATACCGGCACGGGCATTTCTCCGGAGATCCTCGGCAGGATCTTTTATCCTTTCTTCACCACCAAGGCAGAGGGAAAAGGCACCGGGCTGGGACTTTCAATATCTCATGGAATTATCGAAGATCACGGCGGCACGATCCGGGCGGAGAACAACGAGCAGGGCGGGGCGACATTCTTCATTGAGCTGCCTGTAGAGGAAAGCGTGGTGTCTTGATAATATATTGACCCTGAAGATATTCAACCTTTCGAATTTGTTAATCTGCAATTTAGTCAGCACGGATTCATCGTTTGTTTGTAGGTGAAGCCAAGTAATCAGAAGTTACTTTCCTGTTCTTTCTCCAACAATTCCCTCAACGCCGGTCTGACATAGACACCATCGAGATCAAAATGTTTCAGTGCTTCGACCAGGGCTTGAATTTTATTCCTCGTGGTAATCCTGGAATTGATGATGATAACGAGATTCCCTCTCACCCGACAGAGACCTCCTGAGATGACAATCTCATCTTCTTCAGGTTTAATTTTATCGTACCGTATGGGTACTCCAAGCTTGTCCGCCAGTTCTTCGAGCTGCATCAGGGTTGTGTGGTCGTCCATCGCGGAAATTTTCATCTCAGGATAATTTCATCCCCGAAATCACGTCATCGACAACAGCATCAATCTGATTCTCAGAAACAGGTTCATTGGTGTCTGCCTAAATCTTATATCAGAAACCTTCAAATCAGAAAAAAATTAACATGGATAAGATTTTTCTTGACAATAGAACGAACGTTCTATAAACTGCTTTCCATGGAAAAGAGAACCATCCGGAGCGTAGAGAGAAGTCTTGCCTCCTTTTTCAGGGAAAACAGGCGAATGCCGACCTATTCGGAAATGATTGATATTCTTATGGTTAGGTCAAAAAGTGTCGTCTATTTCTGGGTGCAGAAACTCATTGAGCAGGGTCTTCTCGAGAGGGATAGAAAGGGGTTCTTGAGGCCCGTAAAGAGTTCTTTTGGTCTGCCGTTGGTGGGAGACGTTCAGGCCGGTTTTCCTTCACCTGCCGAAGAGGAACTCCAGGATGTTATTTCTTTCGATGAATATCTCATCACCAGACCCGAGAATTCTTTCATTATCAAGGTCAGGGGTGACTCGATGATCGGGGAGGGAATCATGGAAGGGGATCTCGCCATACTGGATAAAGGTAAGGAACCCAAGAATGGGGACATCGTTCTTGCAGAGGTTGATGGGGAATGGACCCTGAAATACTTCAAGCGAGAGGGGAAAAGGGTCGTTCTCGAAGCTGCGAATCCTAATTATCCAACCATCAGGGCAAAATCAGAACTCAGGATTGGTGGTGTTGTTACAGCTGTCATTCGAAAGTATCGAGTTTGAGCTTAGCGCTTTTAAAGGAGGTTGAATCATGGGAACGAGGACTCTGAGGATCAATGACATTGACGCGGCAACTATGGACTTGAGGAGATTCAAGTCAAGAAGTCTCTTACGGAGATTCAGGGATTACATTGAAAACAGCGACTGGGATGAAAGGCTCGATGATCGCCTGAAATGGGTTAATGGAGTATCTTTGATCGGAGCGGCTGCCGCAGTTCTTTTCGTTGTATCTGTTGGAATCCGGATATTGTTCTAAAAAATCAGAATGGATTGCTGGAATTTGTTAAACCGTTTTCATGTTAGCAACAGGTTAGCAGCAAAGGAAAGGGGTTATAGAGTGTGTCTATAGCCCCTTAATATTTGGTACCCCCGGCGCGATTCGAACGCGCGGCAAACGGATTAGGAATCCGTTGCTCTATCCTACTGAGCTACGGGGGCACTCGGTTGTGATTTTGAAGGTTCGCGGTTTAACATGATTTTACCGGCCTGTCAATGTCGCAAACCGGAGAGCGTTTCGACGGCCCGTCAAGGGAGATGGGTCTCGATGATGCATTCCTCGCGGAAGTCCGACAGCCGCAAATCGTCGGCGGATACGCCTTCAAGGGCCGCTTCGGGAATCAGGCCGACCAGTTCCGACTCCAGAATGGCCACGCCCCGTTTTGAAGCTTCTTCCTTCACCGCGTCGAATACCGCGCAGACCGATGTTTCCCGGAAGTTTGTCAGGTTCATGGAAACCTGAACGATGTTTCTGCTCTTCAGGGGGACGCCGATGGCCTTCACGTGTCTCAAACCCCCGCTCGAAAAGCGGACTTTCCGGGCAATTTCTCTCGCCGCGCCGAGATCGTCCGTTTTGAGATTCACATTGAAGGCAATGAGCGGCTGTCTGGCTCCGACGGCCGTTGCGCCGGATTTCGGATGGAACGCCGCCGGGCCCGCGTCGGGCTTCCATTGAGGGTCTTCCATCCGCGCCTTCAGTCCTTCGTAGCCGCCGCGCCTTATGTCCGGAAGCTCGCGTCTCCGCGGGATCAGCGCGGCCTCGCCGTAAAAATAGACAGGGACACCGTTTTTCTCGCCGAAGGCATATCCGAAGCGATGGGCCGCCTCGACGGCGTCGTTCATAACCGCTCCCTTCAGGGGGACAAAAGGAACCACATCCACGGCCCCGATCCGGGGGTGGACGCCCCGGTGTTCTCTCATGTCGATCCCGTCCAGTGCCCCGGTCAGAGCGGTCAACGCCGCCCGGACCACATCCTCCGGCAATCCGATGAAGGTGAACACGGAACGGTGGTGGTCGCGGTCCACGCAGACATCGAGGAGCTTCACGCCCGGTGTCCGTGAAATCTTTTCCGCGATGGCGTCGATTTTTTGCTGATCCCTGCCTTCGCTCACGTTTGGGACGCATTCGATGATTTTCATGATCGCACCTGATGGAATTTCATCGCCGGGAGTTCCAGACAGGTCAGCGGGCCTCCGAAAACAGCGCCGGTATCGATGCCGATCCTGCGGGAATCCTCATAGGGGTTTCGAAAAGGGGTGTGTCCGAATACCACGGTTTTTTCAAATTCAGGGGAGCCGAAAATGAAATCGCCGCGAATCCAGATCAGGTCTTCCCTGTCCTGCTTTTCAAGAGGAACCCCGGGTCTCAGACCCGCGTGCACGAATATATGATTCCCGGTTTCGTAATAGGGGAGGAGGGCTTTGAAGAAGCGGAGATGGGCTTCAGGAAAATCTTCTTCCCGCACAGGCTCATCAGCACCGAGGCCGTAAGATTTCAGGGTGGCTCTCCCGCCGTTCAGGAAGTAGAGATCCCTGTTGCCGTGATCACGGATATAATCGAGGAGCATCTCTTCATGGTTTCCGATCAGGCAGACCACACGGGAACAGGTCTTCTGAAGATCCAGGACGAAATCCACAACGCCCCTGGAATCGGACCCGCGGTCGATATAATCTCCCAGAAAAATCAGGGTATCCTTCCGGGCGTCGGGGTCGATCTCCGCTATCAGCTTTTCAAGCTTATCGAGGCAGCCGTGGATATCGCCGACGGCAAAGCATTTTCCCATAACGTTCTCACTCGAAAATGGCTTTCACGAACTCCTCGCTGTTGAAAGGCCTGAGGTCATCGAGACCCTCGCCGATTCCGATGTATCGCAGGGGAATCCGGAGTTCCTTTGCAATCCGCACGACGATGCCGCCTTTGGAGGTTCCGTCCAGTTTTGTGAGCACGATTCCCGTGATCCCGATCTCATCGTTGAATATTTTCGCCTGGACGATCGCGTTCTGTCCCGTGGTGGCGTCCAGGACCAGGAGAACCTCATGAGGCGCGCCGGGGAGTTCCCGGCCCATAATGCGCTTCATCTTCTTCAACTCTTCCATGAGATTCGACTTGGTGTGAAGCCGGCCGGCGGTGTCGATGATCATCACATCGGTCTTTCGGCTCAGGGCGGCCTGAACGGCATCGTAGACGACGGCGGAGGGATCCGACCCCATCTTCTGTTTGATGAGGGGGACGTCCACCCGCTGTCCCCAGATGCCGAGTTGTTCGATGGCGGCCGCTCTGAAGGTATCGGCGGCCACGAGCATGACGGCATGGCCCTGTCGCTTGAGGTCGTAGGCCAGCTTTCCGATCGTCGTGGTTTTTCCTGTTCCATTGACGCCGACGACCATGATGGCGTAGGGACCATTGCGCCGGATTGTAAGGGGGGCGTCCGTCGATTTGAGAATAAGGGTCATGTGTTCCATGAGTATCCGTTTCAGGGTCTCAGGGTTCTTCAGATCCTTTCTCATGACGGTTTCTTTCATGTCTTCGATCAGTTCATGGGTGAAGACGGGTCCCACATCGGCGGAGACAAGGATGGCCTCCAATTCCTCGAAGAGATCGCTGTCGATCACCTTTTCCCCGAAGATCATGGTATTCACGCTCTCGGCGAGGCTCTTCCTCGTCTTTTCGAGCCCTTTTTTCAGCTTTTCAAAAAAACCGCCGTCTTCCCTGTTGTTAAGCATATTGGAGTTCCTTAATTGTTTGCATGTAACCAGAAACCTGTAACTGTCTATATGTTATTTTTTGGTGGGGTAGGGGAGGCTTCAGCCTTCCGGAGGCGCCTGAAGGCGCCCCTACCCTTAATATCCCAACGACTTTTTCCGGGTCATCGAAAGTTTATATCTTATTTTTTGGTGAGATGTAAAGCACGGCGTGGTCGATGCTGGATTAATTGAGGTTCACAGAGACGAGTGACGTGACTCCCTTTTTCTCCATGGTGACGCCGTAAAGATTGTCTGCCACTTCCATGGTTTTTTTGTTGTGGGTGATCAGGATGATCTGCGAGTTCTGCGAGATGTCTCTCAGGAGCCGGTTGAAGAGGGTAATGTTGGCGTCATCCAGAGCGGCGTCCACTTCATCGAGAATCAGGAAAGGCGTCGGCCTGAAAAGAATAATGGAGAAGATAAGCGCGACGGCGGCAAGGGCCTTCTCGCCGCCGGAAAGAAGCATGACGTTCTGCGTTTTCTTGCCGGGGATATGGATTTCGATGTCCACGCCTGTTTCCAGCATGTCCGATTCGTCCGTCAATTTAAGTTCGGCCCGTCCTCCTGGAAACAGTTTTGGAAAGACTTCCTTGAAACAGGCGTTGACCGCCTCGAAGGTTTCGGAAAACCGCGTTCTCGAAATCCGGTTGATCCTCGATATGGTTCTCTGCAGGGCGTCCAGCGACGCGTTCAGATCCGCGACCTGGGCCGTGAGAAAATCGTAACGCCCCTGCAGTTCGTCCTGTTCGCTCAGGGCGAGCAGGTTGACCTCCCCGAAATCTTCAACGGCCTTGCTGTTCTGAGCGACCTTGTTCGTCAAGGCTTCGAGCTGTGTTTCTTCCAGCCTTTCGAATCCCTCGACCAGGCTGTTCAGATCGGCGCCGTGTTTTTCCTGAGCGCTTCTTTTCAGCATTTCCACCTGAAAGGTGAACCCCTGAAGTTCCATCTGGCGCTCGCCGGTTTCCGCCGTCAGGCGGTCGAGCTCCCTTTTGATTTCCTGGCCTTCGGACTCCTTCGCCCTCAGGACATCTTCCTTTTCCCGCTGGACAGCGGTCCGGCGCGAGAGGTCCTCCTCCGTCACCCGGTACTTTTCATAGAGGCCCCTGAGGGTCTCCCGTTCCTCTTCCATGTTCCGGGAGATCTCTGAAATATCGTGGTCGCAGGCTTCAATGTCTCCGCTCCTCACATCGATCTCCATGGCCATGTCCTCCGCGGATGCCTTCAGCCGCTCCAGGGTCTCACGCCCCGCCGCCCGTTTTTCCTCGAGGGAGCCGAGGAGGATTTTTTCTTCTGTGAGCCCGCGCTCCAGCGATTCCACATCGGCTCTCGACGTTTCCCATTTCTCCTTCAGCGACGCGATCGTCTCGTCATCCCTTCGCAGAAGTTCTTCATTCGAAGCGATGTCCTGCTCAAGAGCAGCCATGCGTTCGGAGGCCTGCGTTTCCTCGGAGGAGAGGTTTTCCCTGTTGAATTTCAGGACGTTCATCCTCTGTTCCACCCAACGGAACTCGTTTTCAAGGCCCTCCATGTCTTTTTTTCCGTTATGAATTTCGAGCTCCTGTCCGCGAAGCTCCGCCCTGAAACGCTCCAGCTCCTCTTCAGCCACTGCTGTCGCGCGGCCGAGTTCGTCTCTGCGGTTTTTTTCGATCCCCAGGCTGCAGGAGATATTCTCAATCTCCCTGTCCAGTTCGGTCATCTCTCTCTTGTTGCGCAGGAGGCTGCTGTCCCCGTTCATGCCGTTCCCGCCCGTCAGGACGCCGTGGGGGCTTATAATGTCGCCGTCGGGTGTGACGAAGGTGCCCCGGAATCCGTTTCTTCGCCAGAGAGATATGCCTGATTCGAGGTTCGGGATCAGGAGAACGTCGCCCAGGAGATAAGCCGCGATATTCCTGAAATCGTCCTTGATCGTGACCTGATCGATCAGCCTCACCGCCCCCGCGAGGTATTCGGGGGACTGGACGCTCAAGGGGCTTCGGACTTCAAGAGGAATGAAGCTGCCTCTTCCGGTCGAATGGGTCTTCAGATAGTCAATGGCCTGGATGCCGTCTTCCTGACTTCTGACGACAACGTACTGGAGTTTTTCGCCGAGGACGGCCTCGACGGCCACCTCGAATTCCCGGGGGACTTCAATGTGATCGGCCACGAGGCCGTACACGGAACCAAAGGAAAGAAGCTGATCCTTGCCGGCTTTCATGATCGACCGTGTGGCCTCACTGCACCAGAGATATCCTTCCTGAAATTCCTTCAGGGAAAAGAGCCGTGAAGATTTTCTTCCGTCTTCCTCTTTAAGGGTTGCGATCTTTTCCTCGCAGAGCTTGGAGTCCTGTCTCAGAAAATCGATGCGGGAGACAACCTCTTTTTCTTTTTCCAGCAGGGTCTCGAATGCCGCCTCGCCCTCCCTGACCGTCGATGACAGACGGGTGAGAGAGTCCTGAATCGCCTCAATCCTCTTGCGGTTTTCTTCAATATCCCTGTTTTCCCGTTCCGATCGTCTTCGAAGGTCTTCGATTCCCCTGCCCAGGGAAGAGGACATGTTTTTCAGCTTCGCATTCTCCGTCAGAAGATCGAAATAAGAGGTCTTCTTCTCTTCAAGCTCCCGGTGAATCGTTTTCTCTCCGTTCCTCAGGTCATCCGCGGTGCCCTGCTTCCCGACGATGGACTCCCGGACGGCCGAAATTTTTTCTTCCGATTCCCGGAACTGGGCCTCCAGGACGGCCGTCTCCTGAAAGGTTTTTTCCAGGCGATCCTTCAGGGTTTCCATGTCGGCGAGATCTTTTTCTTTTCGCCGGGCCAGATCCCCGATTTTGCCTCGCGAAAATTCAAGGCCCTGTTCTTTGATGTTGATGTCGTTCTTGATGGCATAGAGCGTCTCCTGAAGCTGGTGAAGGAGTCCTTCATTCTCCAGGATATCCGAACGAATTTCTTCGATCGCGGATTCGATGACCCGCAGCCTTGTCCTCACATCCACGTCACGGACGTTCAGAGCCTCCGCCGCGTTTTGAACGGTTTTCTGTTTTTCGGCAAGCATCGAGAAATTCTGCAAAGCGAGCGTCAATTCCGCTTCTTTCAATTCTTTTTTCAGGGCTTTGAAGCGTTCTGCGCGCCTGGCCTGCTTTGAAATGGCGTTGAGCTGGGATTTGACTTCCCGGATGATGTCGTTCAGGCGAAGGATGTTTTGACGCGCGGCCTCCATTTTGCGGGCGGCCGATTCTTTTCGGCTCTTGTATTTCCGGATGCCCGCCGCCTCTTCGATGAAGACGCGCCTGTCCTCGGGTTTGGCTTCAATCAGATTGGAGACGCTGTTCTGTTCCACCAGGGAATAGGTTCGGGCGCCGACCCCCGTGTCCATGAAAAATTCCCTCACATCGAGGAGCCGGCAGGGGACTTTATTGATGAAATATTCGCTTTCCGCGTCCCGGAAGATCCTGCGGGTGATCATGATCTCGCTGCAGTCGGCGTAGCCGCCGGGAAAGTCGCGGCCGTCGTTGTTGAGGGTGATGGATACCTCGGCTATATTGACGGCAGACGCGTCATCGCTTCCGTTGAATATGACATCCTCCATCTTTTTGCCGCGGAGGATTCTCGCGCTCTGCTCTCCCATGACCCAGCGGATGGAATCGAGGATATTGCTTTTTCCGCACCCATTGGGACCCACAATGGAGCTTATCCCGTCGGAGAAATCCAGGGCCGTCCTGTCAGGGAATGACTTAAAACCCAGAATCTCCAGTTTCTTCAGCTTCATTCAAAGGACCTCTCTACCCGCAGCGGATTGCGGAATTCTTAGTCATCATCATTGGTTGTGCCTTGAAAAGGTGACTTCGAACAACCCTGACAAGAATTCTTAGCAGAATAAAAAGGCTTTGTAAAGAAAAAATACAACAAAATGTATTGCCGATAATAGAAACCACAATATGTTGTGTCTCACGAAGAAGAAATGAAATTTATGCCTTCATCGCGCGAAAACGAGTCTAACAAATGAGATGTCATCTCAGTTTTTTCCTTGACATGAAGGGTCGTACGGTTTATGAAATCGTAATCCTTTTTTCGTCGAAAACAGACAAAAAAACGGCCATTCGTCGGAGTTGAGCTAAATTTAATACAGAAAGGGGGGATCCCGCCGCCGGTTTATCACATTTCTTAACTTGTCCTTTTTGGACGGGGCCTTTGTTCAACACAAAGTGGATTGAAGTTTTCATGAAATCAATATCTTAATTAAAAGGGAGGGAACATTTCACTATGGCGCAGAAACCTATTGCAAACAAAGGAAAAGTTACGATGACCACGCCCCTGCAGCAGAAGCTCAGGGATAAGATGATCACGGCCAAGAAATGGGCGGAAATGGTCAAACCGGGCGACTGGATCAACCGCGGCGGCCCCGGATCGGACGCGGTTGTGACGATGGAGGCCCTGGCTGCCAGACTTGGCGGCGGCCCCGGGGATCTGAACAATATCGAGATCTGGAACCAGGCGATGATGTGCGGCAACGGCTTTTGCGCCGCAGCCGATATGGACGCAAAGTACCACGTTGTCCACGAAGCCTTCCTTCTCGCGACCCTTCGCGGCCTCGTGACCAAGGGGTACAAGGCTATGGACTGGAAGCATTGGGGATGGTCACTGGGTATGGATGCCGAGTACGCCCGTTTCTACAGGAAGGAAAAGACAAAACGCGCAATGGACTGGGGCGTCCAGGCATGCGCGGTACCGGAGGCGGGTTACGTGAATGCCAGCTACGGCGTGAACAATTTCTTCATCACCGCCAAATCCTGCAAGAAGTTCGTCTGCGAAATCCGTGACGATTATGCCTGGTGCGAAGCAGGAAGGAGCATGTACCTTCCCATTGACGAAGTGGACTACTTCATCGAAGTGGATACCAGTCAGGAGAAATATCAGTGGCCCTACATAGCCGAAAAGGATATCAAGCCGAACGACACCCAGACGGCCATTGCAGACCACTGTCTCTCCCTTATGCGAGACGGCGATTGCATCCAGGTCGGAATCGGCGCGCTCCCCACGGCCGTGGTCATCGGACTGGCGAAATCCGACCTGAGGCATATCGGCGTCCACAGCGAAATGATCGGTGAGTACGCCTTCACGCTTTACGAAGCGGGCATCATGGACAACACCCGGAAGGCCATCGACAAGGGAAGATGCGGCTGGGCCTACATCATGCCCGTCGACACACCCCGATATTACGAGTGGATGCATCGCAATCCTCTTTTCGCCGGGTATGACATCGGCTACACCAACAACGTCGTTACACTGTCCCAGATTGACAATTTCGTGACCGTCAACAACTTCGCACAGATGGATCTCAGGGGGCAGGACGCGGCGGGCAATGTCGGCGGCCGTCCCATCTCCTCGACGGGCGGGCAGTTCCAGTTCACCCTCGGCGCCTCCATGGCCAGGGGCGGCAGGGCCATCCTTGCGGCGACGGCACGGGATGGAAAAGGCAAGTCCCGCATCGTGCCCATGCTGGAGCCCGGAAGTGTCGTGGCCGTGCCCGACTGGCTCGTGACCTATGTGTGCACGGAATACGGCATCGTCAATATTCAGGGCTGCACGGATGCCGAGAAGGCGCGGAAGCTCATCTCCATCGCCCATCCCGATGACAGGGCAATGCTGGAGAAGGCGGCCGTTGAGCAGCTGAAGATCAAGTCCGATCACTGGATGTTCAAGAGCGCTCCCGATCGCCGCTTCCCGACAGCCGACGAGATGAAGGAGCATAAATACGGTTATGCGGATCTTGAGGTTCGTCCGAAAGAGATCGCCAAATTCACCGACTGATCGGTTACGTAAGCACATCAGTGAAAAAGGCAAGGTGTTCGCACCTTGCCTTTTTTTTATCATTTCCCCTCCATAATAGCGATCCCAATCGTCCGGGCGATCGGACGGGTCATCGTAGCGATAATATATTGAAAACATAGACGTATTAGTTCATTTGAAATCTTATTATCCCCTTGACACGGAGCTTCCGGGTTTGATATTCAGGAGCTACAAAAGATAACTTGGCGAATCAACAGTTCTTTAAAAGAATGAAACAGGATTGAGCGCCGCATTGTTAAGGCGACCCCGCAGACCGGTATCGTTGCATAGGATCAATCTTTCAAGGAGGGATAGTATAATGACACCCGTTCAGCAGAAGATTCGCGACAAGAAAAGGACACCTCAGCAAATTCTGGACATGGTCAAATCCGGGGATTGGATTCAACCCGGCTCTGTCGGAGGCGACTCGACGGTATGCATGAAGGAACTGGCGAAGAGAATCGGCCCGAACCTGAAAGACATAGAGATCTGGAATTATGCCATGTTTTTCCCCCACCCCGAATTCCATGCCGTAGACCCCAGGCAGGAATTCCACTGCTTCCATGAATATTTCTTTTTCCCCTGGAACCGCAAGGCCAGAGATACCAACAATGTAACGAGCTGGGCGCAATGGGGATGGGCCATGGGCATGTGGTTCTGCCATTACCGCTTTGTCAATGCCGTGAAGGAGAAACGAGGCCTCGACTGGTGGTGGAACGCGGCAACGCCCTTCAATGCCCATGGCTTTGCCAATTTCTCTTATGGCACGAATAACGCCAGCATCTTCAGCCAGTGCGCCAAGAAGACCGTCATCGAAGTCCGCAGCGATTATCCCTGGGCCGAAGGCGGGCGCTTCAACACCATTCACATCGACGATGTTGACTATTGGGTTGAGGTGGACTGCGAAAAATACAAGTGGCCCCAGATCAACGAAAAGGCCATCAAGGTGAAACCCAATGAGGAAGCCATCGCCAAGCACATCATGTCCATCATGCAAGACCGGGATGTCATCCAGCTCGGCATCGGCTCCCTCCCCTCCGCCTGCGTCGGAGCCATGGCGGACGCCGGCTTCAAGGATCTCGGAATCCACACCGAGATGCTCAATGCCGGTCTCATCAAACTGATCGAGTCGGGTCAGGTCACGAATAAGTATAAGACCCTTGATAAAGGCAAGAGTGTCTGGACTTTTTCTTTCCCCTTGGACATGGAGTGGTACTATAATACAATCCATCAAAATCAGGAACTCGCTGTCTATGACATCAATTACACCAATAACGTGTATAATCTCACCAGGGTCGACAACATGATCGCCATCGACAACTGCGTAGCCGTGGACCTCCTGGGCCAGCAGTGCAGCGGTTTCTATGAAAAACGCCCGATATCGAGTACCGGCGGATATTTCAATTTCGTGACCTTCTGCGCCCAGTCAAGGGGTGGTCGCAGTGTTGCGTCCATGACGACCCGGAGCAGGCTCGGCACCTCCCGCATTGTTCCCTTTCTGCCTGAAGGGTCCTCGGTGGATGTCCCGGCTCAGTTCTCCAATTATGTCTGCACCGAATACGGCATCGTGAACCTGAGGGGGCTCAACGGCTACGAAAGGGCCGCGGCACTTATATCCATCGCCCATCCCGATGACCGCGAGTGGCTGGAGAAAGAGGCTCGCGAGAATGGTCTCCTTGCTCCGAAATTTCCCGTCTCCATGCTGCCCGTGGAAGGAAAGACCAGGCGGTATCCCTCCTATACGGATAGAAGAAAGTATAAGATCCCTTACCATGGCGAGATCTGGGGATACGATTGGGAGGATGGCTATCAGTCCGGAAAGTAAATTACAAAGACAGGCATCAGGCATCGGGCGAAGGGCATTGGAAAAAAGGGGGAGGTCCTGAATTTATCGAGGGTAGGGGAGCCTTCAGGCTCCCGAACCCGAGGAGCGTAAACGCCCCCCTATCCAAGAATCTTTCCCTTTTGCCCTCGACCCATTGCCCTCAGCCTTGGGATGAGAATTTTTTCCTTTAGCCTTTCGCCCTTCGCCTTTTGCCTTTCACATTGACAAATACCGGCTCCCTGTTTATATAGTCGCTACGCCGTTCAGAAAAAGGGCCTGCAGGAGCTGTCAGGATGTCTAAAGCAAAGAAGAAAAAACCCTTGCCCGCAACCGCGAATCCCGTGGAAATGCTTCCGGGACCTCAGACTCCCGGAAAGAAAAAATATCAGATATGGGCCTTAATTGTCTGGATTATCGGCATCATTTTGATTTTTCTCAAGTGGAGACAATTCTAAGCATTTCAATTGTTTTTCACATCAGACGAAATCGTCATTTTATCCTTGACAAACTCTTTCCATATTTGTTACTGTCTATGTATAAATCGCGAACTGCAGCAATGCAGGTTCTTTGACATAAACGATACCATGAGAAGCGCCGTATTTGCATAAGGGACTCTGGGCATTTTAATCTTTCGAGTCCGAGGGGTTTTACGAAACATGTACGATAGCCTGCGGGGGCAGGCATTCGATGCCAGAGGAAAGGGGGGATGCAAGGGATTGCTTAACGGAATTTAAGAGGTAGTGGCAGAATCATTCAACCATGAAGTTCATTATTTCCGTTTTACAATAAAAAAGGAGGAATTTTCTTATGGCGCAAGAGCATAGCTTCGCATCTCCAGGTCCTGCCGGATTGGCAGCACTGGCAGTCGCGTGTTTCGCTTTCGGTGCAGTGTTTCTTGGCAAGGTAGCTCTCGAAGGTTTACCAATACTGGCTGCTTGGCTGGTGGGTGGTGGAATTGTTCAGTACACCGTGGCTGTCATGGAGTTAAAAGATCATAATATCACCGGTGGAAACGTATTTCTCTTCTTTGCCGCCTTCTTCATGTTTGGGGCCGCTCTGAGCGTGTTCGCCAAATTCATGATGATCAAGTTCGGCATGAAGCCCGCAGCTCATATCGAAGGATGGACGTGGATGGCGGGAGCTGCCTTCCTGACGTTAGTGACCCCCGCATATGCCAAGAGCACTTCGATCCTGTTCTTCGCCGTTATCTTAATTGATGTCGCCCTGTGGTGTATCGTCGGTCTTGATAGCGGTTGGTATGGCGATCCGGCAGTATTCAAGCCGATTGTGGCTTGGACCCTGATTATTGCTGGTTGGATCGGCGTTTACCTGGCCGGTGCGATTACCTGCAATACCGTCTATGGCAAGCCGGTCTTCTTTGTGCCCAAGCCCTTGGTGAAGTAATATTAATTAAATTGTGGTTTGAGGGCAGGCTGTTTAAAAACAGCCTGCCCTTTTTTATTGAGGCGACTCAGAGAACAAAAAAAAGAAGGCCGCGAGTTCAGCGCTCGCGGCCTTCGTGCTTGTTAGAGAGGGAGGTAAGTAAGTAAGGGTACTCTCTACAGCATTTCGTATATGCCGGCAGCCCCCATGCCGCCGCCGATGCACATGGTCACGATGCACCTCTTGGCCTTGCGCCGTTTCGCCTCGTGCAGGATCTGGGCGGTGAGCTTGGCGCCCGTGGCGCCCAGGGGATGGCCGAGGGCGATGGCGCCGCCGTTGGGATTGATGTCGCCGGCCTTGTAGCGTTCTTCAAGACCGAGAACCCGGATGGAGTAGAGGGCCTGAACGGCAAAGGCCTCGTTGAACTCGAAGAGATCGATGTCGTCCGTCTTGAGTCCCGCCAGCTTCAGTACTTTCGGAACGGCAACGGCCGGGCCGATGCCCATCTCTTCGGGCTTGCAGCCCTCGACGGCGAAATAAGCCAGCCTCGCCAGGGGCTTCAGGCCGAGTGCTTTCGCCTTCTCGGCGGTCATGAGGAGAGAGAAGGCGGCCCCGTCTGTCATCTGGGATGCGTTCCCGGCGGTCACGCTTCCGCCCTGCTTGAATGGCGATCGGAGTTTTGCCAGGTCCTGCAGCGTCGTGGGCCAGCGGACCCCGTCGTCCGTGTCGAAGACGACCTTCTCCCGGACGCGCTTTCCGTTCTTCTTTTTATAGGCCCAGGCCTCGATGGGGATGATCTCGTCCTTGAATTTTCCGGCCTTGATGGCCTCATAGGCCCGGTGGTTGCTCTCGACGCCGAACTTGTCCTGATCTTCCCGCGGGACGTTGTAGTTCGCGGCCACGTTCTCCGCGGTGATTCCCATGGAGACGTAGGTGTTGGGCCGGTCGCCCCAGTCGGGATGGGGCCGGAAAATGCTTCCGCCCATGGGGATGTGGCTCATGGTCTCGCATCCGCCGGCGATGATGACATCGGACCATCCCGCCCGGATCTTGGCCGTGGCGTCGGCGATGGACTGCAGCCCCGAGGAGCAGAAGCGGTTGATCGTCATCCCGGAGGTTGTGAGGGGCAGTCCGGCTCCCAGGGTGAGGACGCGGCCGAGGTTCATCCCCTGTTCCGCTTCCGGGAAGGCGCATCCCACGACGAGATCATCCACGTCTTCCGGTTTCAGCTGGGGAACTCTCGACATGAGTCCCTTCACCACCTGAATGCCGATTTCATCCGCCCGGGTCGAGCCGAGGCCTCCTCTCCTGTACCGTCCGCCTGGACTTCTTACAGATTCAACAATAACAGCATCACGCATGATATGCCTCCTTATCAAAATTAATTACGCAGTGGTTTGCCCGTGGTGAGCATGTGCATGATCCGGTCCTGGCTCTTGGATTCCCCGAGCAGGCTCAGGAAGACCTCTTTTTCCAGGTCCAGGATCTCCTGTTCGGAGACCAGGGTGCCCTCGGCGCAATCGCCGCCGGAAATGACATAAGCCAGTTTCTTTCCGATATGGGCATCGTGTTCGGATACAAAATTCCCGTGCTTCATGTTGTAAAGCATGATATCCACCATGCCCCTGAAGTTCTCGCCCATGACGGGGATCATGGCGGGCCGGGGTTTCTTGTAGAACTTCGACAGGCCCAGAACGACCTGCTTGGCGTCCCATATCTGCTGGTCGCGATTCAGGCTGATCCCGTCGGTTTTCCGGATGTAACCCAGTTCCATGGCCTCCATGGCACTCGTGGCGACTTTGGCCATTCCAATATTTTCGAAGACCTTGGCGTAGTACTGCTGGAGGTTCAGACCCTGCTCGATTGTGCCGTCGGGAATGCCCTCGGTCACGCGCACCATCAATTCCTTTGTGCCGCCGCCCGCCGGTATGACGCCCACGCCGACTTCGACGAGACCCATGTAGGTCTCACCGCAGGGCTGACATCTTGCCGCGTGGATGGCCATCTCGCAGCCGCCGCCGAGGACCAGTCCGGCCGGCGCCGAGACGACGGGTTTGGAGAGGTACTTCATCCGCATGTTGGCGTTCTGGAAATCCTCGATCAGTTTTTCCAGGACGTCCCAGTCGCCTTTCTGAACGGCCACCAGAACCATGAAGATATTGGCGCCGACGGAGAAATTCTGGGCGTGGTTCCCCACGACCAGTCCCGCGTAGTCCTTCTCCACGATGTCGCAGGCGTCGTAGATCATCCGGATCATGTCATTGTCGACGGCGTTCATCTTGGTCTGGAATTCGAGGCAGGCGACGCCGTCGCCGATATCGACGAGGCTCGCACCGGGATTCTTCTTGATGACCATGTTCCGCTCTTTGAAGGAGGGCAGGAAGATAATTTTCGGATTTTCTCCTTCCTTCACGTAACTCTTCGTGGCGAAATCATAGTAATAGAGGCCGTCCGCTTTCTTCTGATAGAAGGAGGTGAAGCCCGCCTTGATCATTTCGTCGATCTTCTTGGGGACTTTCTTCTTCATCTTTTTCATGACGGCGACGGATTCTTTCACGCCCACGGCATCCCACGTTTCAAAGGGACCCAGCTGGTGGTTGTAGCCCCACTTCATGGCGTTGTCGATCCCCGTGATGTTGTCGCAGATTTCGGGGACACGGTTGGCGGCATAGATGAAATTGTTGCAGAGGTATTCGCGGGCGACTTCCGAGGCCGTGTCGGTCTCGTTGAAGAGGACTTTCAGCTTGTCGGCGAAACCGCCTTCCTTTTTCTTTGCCGCGGCGAGAGAGGCGTACCTTGGTGATGTCGGCGCCACGTATTCCATGGTGTTGTAATCGAGAACGAGCTTGACCCTCTTGCCTTTCGCATCCGTGGTCTTTTTGTAGAAGCCCTGCTTCGTCTTGTTGCCGAGCCACTTCTTTTCCATCATCTTGGTCATGAATTCGCCGGGCATGAAGAGGCTTCTCATCTCATCGTCGGGCACCGCCTCGTAAAGATTTTTCATGACGTGATAGCCCGTGTCGAGGCCCACGAGATCAAGGGTTCCGAAAACGGCCGACCCCGGCCTTCCCAGAGACTTGCCGATGATGGCGTCGAGCTCTTCCACCTTGAGGCCCTTGTCCAGCATGATGTGAATGGCGTTGGAGATGTCGAAGACGCCGATGCGGTTCCCGATGAAGTTGGGGACATCCTTGCAGATGACGACGCCCTTTCCGAGGACGTCCTCGCAGAACCGGACCATGTAATCCAGCACGTCTTTCTTCGTCTGTTCGCCCGGGATGATTTCCAGGAGCTTCATGTAGCGGGGAGGATTGAAGAAGTGGGTCCCCAGGAAGCGCTCCTTCATCTTTGCGCTGAAATTCGCGGTGATGTCGCGGATCGGGATGCCCGAGGTGTTCGTGGTGACGATGCACTTGTCGTTCACGACCTTCTGCACCCGCGCGAAAAGGTCCTGCTTGATTTTCAGGTTTTCAATAACCACCTCGATGACCCAGTCGCAATCGGCCAGCCAGCCGAGGTTGTCTTCAAAGTTGCCGCATTTGATCATGGACGCGTTCTTCTTGGAGTAGAAGGCGGCGGGCTTGGATTTGGTGACTCCGGCCAGCCCGTTCTGGGCGAAACGGTTGCGCCAGGCGGGGCTTTTCTCGGTGAGGCCTTTCTTCTTGTCCTCCTCGGTCAGCTCGAAGGGGATGATATCCAGCAGAACGCACTCGATTCCGGCATTGGTCAGATGGGCCGCGATCGTGGCCCCCATGACCCCTGCTCCTAAAACAGCTGCTTTTTTGATTTCAAAAGACATAGATTCCTCCTTCTCATTTCCTTTCATTCCCGGGCGGGGCCGAGAGCGTCAGCCGCCGGCCGGGAATCCATAAAGTGTCTATGACGCGAACGATTCTTCCGCCATCTCAATAGGCGTCTTGTCCCCGATCTTGATGGCCGCGCAGCGTGATTTGACCGTGGTCAGGATGTTCAATGCGAAGAACTTGGCCGCGGCGATCTTGCCGTTGTAAAAGGCCACATCGGCGTTGTCATGGACGAGCGCCCTCTGCTTGGCCCTGGAACCCGCGGCACCCTTCTCCGCGTAAAGGACGTTCAGCTTTTCCGTCGCGATGGCGGCCTGCTGCATGAGGAGCCAGCCGATCACCACGTCGCCGAAGATTTCCAGATAGGGGGTGGCATAGAGGACGGGGACCAGGAAGCTCGCACTCTTGCCGATCTGGCCGAAGTGCATGGTGAGATCGGAAAGGGCGTTCGCCGCCTCTTCCAGGAAGGCGTTGTAGGACTTCAGGTCATCGATTTTCCTGAGCTTCGCCATGTCCTTCATCATGTCGACGGAGAGGTTCTTCACGTTGGCGCCTTTTCTCATGCCCAGTTTACGGCCCACGAGGTCGAGGGCCTGAATGCCGTTCGTTCCTTCGTAGATGCTGGCGATCTTGCAATCCCGAAGGTACTGTTCCACGGGGTACTCGGAGCAGTATCCGTAGCCGCCGTAAACCTCAATGGCCTTCGAGCAGACCTGGAAAGCCTTTTCCGATGAGTAGGCCTTGCAGACGGGAATGAGAAGCTCGATCATGCCGTGCCATCGTTCTCTTTCTTCCGGTGTTTCCGCAACCAAGGACATGTCGATGCAGTAGGCGGCGTAGTAATTCATGGCTCGGATTCCCTCCACATGGGCCTTCATCCAGAGGAGCATCCGTCTCACATCGGGGTGTTGAATGATGGGAACGGGCTTGGCGTCGGGGTTTTTCATCTCCCAGATGGCGCAGCCCTGGATTCTGCCCTTTGCGTAATCCACGGAGTGCTCATAGGCCACGGAGGCGAGAGACAGACCCTGCATTCCCACTTCCAGTCGGGCTTCGTTCATCATGTGGAACATGATCTTCATGCCTTCCCGCTCCCTGCCCAGAAGCTCGCCGATGCATTTTCCGTCATCGCCGAAATTGAGGGTGCAGGTGGCGGAGCTCTTGATTCCCATTTTGTGCTCGATGTTGCCCGTCCGGACATCATTGAATTCGCCGATGCTTCCGTCGTCATTGACCCGGTATTTAGGGACGATGAAGATGGAGATGCCGCCTGTTCCCGGAGGATCCCCTTCGATGCGTGCGAGGACAGGGTGGATGATGTTGTCGCATAGGTCGTGGTCCCCGCAGGAGATGAAGATCTTGCTGCCCGTGATGCTGTAAGTGCCGTCGGGGAGTTTCTTTGCCGCTGTTTTCAGGGCGCCCACATCGCTTCCGGCACCGGCCTCCGTGAGGCACATGGTTCCTCCCCACTCGCCCGAGTTCATTTTGTACATGTATTTGTTTTTCTGCTCTTCCGTGCCGAAATTCTCGATGAGCGAGGCCGCCCCGTTCGTCAGCATGGGATACATGATGAAGGGACAGTTCGCGGCGTCGAAAAATTCGAAACAGGCCGTGGAAACCGTGAGGGGCATTCCCTGACCGCCCACATCCGGCGATTTCATGCAGCACTGCCATCCCGCCTCGACAAATTTCTTGTAGGCATCGTGGAAGCCCGCGGGCACGAAGACCTTCCCGTCCTTGAATTTCGCCTCTTCCCGGTCACCCGGAACGTACGCGGGCATGAGGACGTCCAGGGACATCTTTTCCGCTTCCGTCAGTATCATGTCCACCGTGTCTTTCGAATAATCGGCGTACTTCTTGGTATTGAAAAACTTTTCGATACCCAGTTGTTCGTAAAGGACGAATTGCTGATCCCTTGTGTTCACCAGTAAATTGCTCATAACCTTCTCCTTTCCTTGTTTGCCTGTTGATGCTTTTCATTGTCAGGGATCTGACAGCGGAAGTTCATCAAATCCCTTCTCGTTTCATGAAGTGTGTGTTTAACGTGCCCCTGAAAGCCTTGTGTGCGGGACGGCTTTTACATCCGCTTTGGAAAGGCCGCGGACAAAAACATCCAGGCTTGCCTGTACGGTGGATCGAATCTTCTGCTCTCTTGTCGACTCCTTGCCGATATAGAGATGGAGAGAAATGACGCCGTTCAGGAGGCCCCAGATGGCATTCTTGTATTGCCTGATATTCAGATTTTCGGGGAACTCTCCCCGTTCAATGCCGTATTTGAATATTCTTTCGATGATATCGACCGTCGCGTTTGTCGCCAGGATGAGCTGCTGATTCAGCTGTTCGGAGAACTGGATTTCATCCGTGTGAAGCATGAAGGACATCAGAATCCTGAACAGTTCTTTGTCGCTGATGAAAAAATTAACGTAAATGTCCGAGAAATGCCTGAGCATGTCCGCGGCGGTGCCGCCCCGCTCGCAAATATCCGTCAGGGTGGAGTGGAACTTGTCGATGTCTTTGAGCAAAATCTCAACGTAGATTTCCTCTTTGCTGTTGAAATAGAGATAGACGGCTCCCTTGCTCAATTCTGCTTTCTTGGCGATGCTGGCGACGGTGATGGACTTGAAGCCCTTCTCGAAGGAAAGCTTGCGGGCGGCCTTCAGAATGGCGTTCTTCCGGCCTTCCTTTTCTCGCTTTCTTCTTTCTTCGAGTCCCATGACAGGTTCCTGTTTGAATGGCGGTCACAAGATGAATGGCGGTCACAAGATGAATGGTGGTCAATATATGACCAACGGTCATTAGCTGTGTGACACAGATAAAAATGTTTGTCAAGGGAAATATCAGAGGGATTCTTTTATTTTTTTAATCGCTTGAATACGTTGATATTTTAAGCATCACTTGCAGCAGGTTTTCATTGAGCTTTGTGAAAAAGTCCGTTCTCTCGAGGAGATAATTCTATTGACAGACCCGGAAGCATATGTTACGAGAAATTCGCTTTGAAATCGGTGACTCATTCGATAAGCCGTGCGTGCAAAGAGCACGCTGGACGCGTATGCGGGCCGGGGTGTTTTTTTTGTGGCGTGATCGCAACTGTCCTTTAAGTAAAAAGGAGGAAGAGGTGACCCTTCGAGAGGTAAAAGAAATTCTAGATGCCGATATCATTGTCGGGGAGGATCAGCTGGACAAGGAAGTCCAGACGGCCTTCAGCGCCGATCTGATGAGTGATGTCCTTGCCTTCGCAACGGCAGGAAGCCTTCTCCTCACCGGTGTTACGAATCCCCAAGTCGTCCGGACGTCCGAGATTCTTGATATAGCGGCCATTATCATGGTCCGGGGCAAAAGACCTTCTCAGGAAACGGCTCAACTGGCACTGGAACTGAGGATCCCGATTCTTTCCACAAAATATATCCTTTTCGAGACCTCCGGGAGGCTTCATGCCAGGGGAATTGTCGGCTGTATCGTGAAGGTTGGTGACAGGAGCGATGTCCGAAGAGACAAAGTATGATGGTCATTTTGCCGTAGAGGGTGGTAATTTCCGGAATGCGGGCCAGGTATCGAGCAGGATCAAGAACATCCTCAAAGACCTGGGATGTGACAGCGATATGGTCAGAAGAGCCGCTATAGTTACCTACGAGGCGGAGATCAATATTGTTTCTTACGCGAGAAAAGGTCTGATCCATCTCCGCGCGAAACCAGACAGTGTCAGGATTGAGATCAGTGACGAAGGTCCGGGCATTGCCGATATCGAGCTGGCGATGCAGGAAGGTTATTCAACGGCCTCTCCGATTGTCAGGGAAATGGGGTTCGGGGCCGGGATGGGACTCGCGAACATGAAAAGGTTCTCCGATAATTTCAGCATAACGTCCAGGGTCAATGAAGGTACGCAAGTGGTCATGCAAATTGACCAGGTTCACTGATTCGCTGAACGCGGGGTGAAATGAATCTGGAACTGATTGTCGAATCATTGAAGCTGAGGGTCCGGTACGGCGCGAAGAACCTCAAAAGGGAAGTCACGGGCGGCTTCGTGGGAGACCTTTTGAGCGATGTCATCGCCAACAGCCAGGAAGGGAATGTCTGGATCACGAGACAGATCCATCAGAATATTATTGCTGTCGCGAGCCTGAAGGAAATCGCGGGGATCGTCCTTGTTCAGGGGAGCGAGCCTGCGGCGGAGACGCTTGCCAGGGCTGAACAGGAGGGGATTCCTCTCCTGGTGTCCGATCTCCCGGGGTTCGAGGTGGCCGGCAGGATATACAAGATGTTGAACCCGTAAGTCCGCCGGATGTGAACGATCAGGCACGGACAAGGTGAGTTGAATACAGCGCAGGGTCTTTTGAGCCGGATTTTCGGATCCTTCGGTTCCGGAAAGTTTCTGCAGGCAGGGGAAGGTTCATTGGTGTTCAGGGTAAGAAAACGATGCTTAAGGAGTTTCGTTGCGATCTCCATATCCATACATGCCTTTCACCTTGTGCCGACTTGGAAATGTATCCAAGGGCCATCGTCGCAAAGTCCCTGGAAGAGCGATTGGATGTAATCGCTGTCTGTGATCACAACTCGTCCGAAAATGTTATTCATGTCGTCAACGCGGCCCGGGGGACGCGTCTTAAGATCCTCCCTGGAATGGAGATATCGAGCCGCGAGGAGGTTCACCTCGTGGCGCTCTTTGATAAATTGGATGAATTGTTGAAGCTCCAGAATTGGATTTACGATCATCTTCCAGGAAAAAATGAGGAATCCGTTTTTGGCTGCCAGGCCGTCGTTAACGAACTCGATGAGGTGGAGGGTTTTAACGAGAGGCTCCTCATCGGGGCGGCGGAACTTTCGATTGATGAAATCGTAGCAAATGTTCATGAGCTTGGAGGGCTTGCCGTGGCTTCTCATATTGACCGGCAGGGATTCGGGATCATCGGTCATCTCGGTTTCATCCCTCCCGATCTTCGCCTGGATGCCCTGGAGGTTTCAGTAAGGATGGGCCTGAAGGAGGCTCGGAAGGAATTCGCCGAGCTTTACCGGATGGCCTTCATTGAGGCGTCGGATGCCCATTTCATCAGGGATATCGGAAGGGGGTCGACACGGTTCCTGCTCGAGGACGCGACCGTGAAAGAATTGAGAATGGCTTTCCGGAAGCAGCGGGGCCGGCTTGTTCTGGAGTGAGGCATGCTGGAATTATCTCTTCATATCCTGGACATCGCTGAGAACTCAACAAGGGCCGGTGCGAAGACGGTCTGGATCGACATTGTGGAGGATCAGGAGAAAGACAGGTTAACCATTGAGATCAGAGATGATGGAGAAGGAATGGATCAGGAGACGCTCAGAAAGGCCCTTGATCCTTTTTTCACGTCCAAGAAAGTCCGGCGGGTCGGTCTGGGACTTCCGATGCTGGCCGAAGCGGCGGGGAGAACGGGCGGCCGTTTCGAGATCAAATCAACCGTCGGTGCCGGGACGCAGGTCCGGGTGGAATTCCGGCACAGCCACATCGACCGCCAGCCTCTCGGGGATATCCCCGGAACCTTTATGGCTCTGATCGCGGGAAATCCGCAGGTGAACTTTGAATACCGTCACCGGAAGGGAAGCGGGATCTTCGTGCTCGATACAGCCGAGATCCGGAAGGAGCTTGACGGTGTTCCCATCAATCACACGGATGTGCTCCATTTCCTGCGGAACATGATCCGGGAGGGGTTGGAGGAGATCGGCGTGACGAACCATTGAAATCGAATAGACAGAATTATTTTTCAAATATCGGAGGGAAAGAAATCTAATTGAGGCAGGAGGACCATTTATGAGTGAAGACCTTTTAAAAGAGTTCAGTCCGGAACAGGTCGCGAAACTGGACGCCATCATTGACAAATTCAGGGGGAAGCCGGGATCGCTGATCCCGGTGCTCGAGGAAGCCCAGGTGGCCCTTGAATTCATTCCCATGGCCGTTCAGAAGCGGATTGCCGCGGGATTGAATATCCCTCTGGCCCAGGTTTACGGGGTCGTGACATTCTATTCCTTTTTCACCATGACCCCCCGGGGCAAGCATACCGTCCGGGTCTGCCTGGGCACGGCCTGCTATGTCCGGGGAGGCAAGACCATCGCGGAGAGCCTGGAGAAAGAGTTCGGCATCAAGGAAGGGGAAACCACGCCGGACAGAATGTTCACCTATGAGTCCGTGAGGTGTCTCGGCGCCTGCGGTCTTGCGCCGGTGATAGTCATAGACGAGAATGTCCATGGAAAGCAGAAACCGGCCAAACTCAAAGAAGTCGTTGGACAGTATAACTGAGAAACGGGGGAACCAGCCATGGCGAAGATAAAGATAGAAGACTTGAAGAAGATCAAGGAGAAGATTCAGGCGGAGACCTCCCTGAGGGCAGGGGATCGGCGGGTAAAGGTGACGGTCCACATGGGGACCTGCGGCATCGCGTCCGGTGCGCGCGGGGTTCTCGATGCCCTGATGGCCGAGATCGCCGAATCGGGCGCCAAGGATATCGCCGTGACCACATCGGGCTGCATGGGACTCTGCAGCCGGGAACCCCTGGTGACGGTCGAGGTCCTGGATCAGGATCCCATTAAATACGAATACATGAATCCCAACAAGATGAGGCAGGTCTTCAAGAGGCACATCCTGCAGGGCGAGATTCAGACTCCCTTCGTGCTTGCCAAGGGTGCGGAGATCGTAAAATAGTCTTAAGGACACTCAGATACATGTAAGGAGGAATAAAATCCACATGAAGATATATCGATCACATTTATTGATCTGTGGAGGGACGGGATGCCATGCCTCCGGGAGCCTCGCTGTAAAGAAGGTCCTGGTTGAGGAGCTGGACAAGAGAGGTCTTGCCGAGGAGATTAAAATCGTCGAGACCGGGTGCAATGGATTCTGCGCCCAGGGCCCCATCATGGTGGTCTATCCCGAAGGGATCGTCTACATGCAGATCAAAACAGAGGATGTTCCGGAACTCGTGGAAGAACATTTCGTCAAGGGCCGGCCGCTGGCGCGGCTGTTCTACAAGGAACCCACCACGGAAGAGAAGATTCCCACGATGCAGGAGATCCCTTTCTTTGCCCATCAGGAATTGCGGGTGTTGAGAAACAGGGGGCTCATTGATCCGGAGAACATTGAGGAATATATAGCGAGAGACGGTTATGCGGGCATGGCCAAGGCCCTGACCGAGATGTCTGCCGATGATATCGTCAAGGAAGTGCTTGCGTCGGGACTCCGGGGAAGGGGCGGCGCGGGCTTCCCCACGGGGATGAAGTGGCAGTTTGCCTCCCGGTCCATGGGAGACATGAAATACGTGCTGTGCAATGCCGACGAGGGTGACCCCGGGGCCTTCATGGACCGCAGCGTCCTGGAGGCGGATCCCCATTCCGTAATCGAAGGCATGGTCATCGCCGCCAAGGCTATCGGCTCTCCTCAAGGTTATATTTACTGCCGCGCGGAATATCCCCTGGCCATTCACCGGATGAATATCGCCCTCGACCAGGCAAGGGAATTCGGGCTTATCGGAAAAAATATCCTGGATACGGGATTTAACTTCGATATCGAAATTTATCAGGGCGCGGGCGCTTTTGTTTGCGGGGAAGAGACGGCTCTCATGACCTCCATTGAAGGGAAGCGCGGGATGCCCAGACCGAGACCCCCATTTCCAGCCATTTCAGGCTTGTGGGGGAAACCAAGCATCCTCAATAACGTGGAGACCCTGGCCAATATCGGCCAGATCATCCTGAGAGGGGGCGCCTGGTATGCCAGCGTAGGGACGGAGAAGAGCAAGGGAACCAAAGTCTTTGCGCTGACCGGTGATGTGAACAACGTGGGTCTCGTGGAAGTCCCCATGGGAACAACGTTGGGCACCATTGTCTATGAGATCGGCGGCGGCATTCCTGGAGGGAAAAGATTCAAGGCCGCGCAACTCGGCGGTCCTTCCGGCGGAATGATCCCTGTACAACATTTGAACGCGCCTATAGATTATGAGAAGGTCGCGGAATTGGGCGCCATCATGGGATCCGGCGGCATGATTGTTCTGAACGAAGACAAGTGTGCGGTCGATATGGCGCGGTTCTTTATGGATTTCTGCCAGGATGAATCCTGCGGTAAATGCACTCCCTGCCGTGAAGGGACCAAGCGAATGCTTGATCTCCTCACCAATATATGCAGCGGTAAAGGCAAGGAAGGAGACATCGAACTGCTCGAGGGAATGGCGGCCCTGATCAAAGATTCCGCTCTCTGCGGGCTGGGACAGACCGCCCCGAATCCCGTATTGAGCACGATCCGCTATTTCCGCAACGAGTACGAAACCCATATCAGGGACAAGCGCTGCTCGGCCGTTGTTTGTTCGGCCCTCTTCAAATCGCCCTGCCAGCACACCTGTCCCGTGGGGATGGACGTGCCGTCCTATATCGCTCTGATCCGGGCGGGGCGTCTTGAGGATGCCTACAAGGTGATGATGAGAACGAATCCCTTCCCCTCCGTTTGCGGACGGGTCTGCGACCACAAATGCCAGTCCAAGTGCCGGCGGGGCATGCTCGATGAAGCCGTGGCTATCAAGTTCTTGAAACGGTTTATCTCGGACAATGCTCCAAGGCCGAAGATCGAACCGGTACCCGTGACGCGAAAAGAAAAGATCGGCGTCGTCGGGGCCGGGCCAGCCGGTCTCACGGCAGCAAGGGATCTCGCGAAACGGGGTTACAAGGTGGATGTCTTCGAGGAGCTTCCTACGCCCGGCGGCATGCTGGCCTGGGGCATTCCCTCTTACAGGCTTCCCCGCGAGATTCTGAATCGGGAAATTGACGACATCCGTCAGCTGGGCGTCGATATCCGCTGCAATGTCCGGGTGGGCAAAGACATTCCCTTTGATAAATTCCTGAAAGAATACGATTATGTTTATCTTGCCCCCGGCGCTCACAAAAGCCAGAGGCTGGGCGTTGAGGGCGAAAAACTGAAAGGCGTTTACGGAGGCGTGGAGTTCCTGCGGGCATTCAACATGAACGAAGCGGCCTGGCTGAAGGGTGAAAGGAAGATCGGCAGCCGGGTGGCCGTAGTCGGCGGAGGAAACTCCGCCATCGATGCGGCCCGGACAGCGGCCCGACTGGGCGCCGACGTGACCATCCTTTACCGACGGCTCCGGGCGGACATGCCTGCAGCGGAAGAGGAAATCGTAGCCGCCGAACACGAGGGGATCAAGATCGAGTACCTGGTGGCCCCCACGAAACTGGTCGGAGAGGGCGGCAAGGTCACGGGGATCTCCTGCGAGCGGATGATCCTGGGCGATTTTGATTCCAGCGGAAGGCGAAGACCCGCTCCCGTGAAGGGCTCCGAATTCACCCTCAGCGTGGATGCCGTCATTGCCGCCATCGGGCAGACGCCCGATCTTTCCTTTGTTTCAGAAGGAAGCGGCGTCAAGGTCAACCGGTGGTCCTGCTTTGATCTCGATGGTTTAAGCAAATCAAAGACGCTCCACGAGAAGGTTTACGCGGGAGGAGATGCCGTTACGGGTCCCGATACGGTGATCGGCGCCATTGCCGCCGGCCACCGGGCCGCCGAGGATATCGACCAGGCCATCCGGACGGCCAACGGTGAACCGCCCTACGCGGCACCGCCGACCGAGAACATCGTGATTCCCTTCGAAATCGACGAGGAGACGCAGGAGCGCCCACAGGCGGCCATGCCTGAACTCGATGCCCACGAAAGAAGGAAGAGTTTCATTGAAGTGGAGCTCGGCTACAGCAGTGAGGAGGCCTTCAAGGAAGCCTGTCGCTGCCTGCGCTGCGACGCAGAAATCTAGAAGTCACCTTCTTTGAAATAGAAAATGAACAAGATGTGAAAATGGAGGATAATTGATCCGATGAACAAAATCTTAATAACCATTGATGGAAGGCAGCTGGAGGCGAAGCCCGGCCAGACCATTCTGGAGGTGGCGAAGGAAAACGGCATCTATATTCCGACCCTCTGCTATTATGCCGCCACGAGGGTGGTGGGCGCCTGCCGTGTCTGCGTGGTGGAAGTTGAAAATTCCAGAACGCTCGTGGCGTCCTGCGCCATGCCCGTGAGTCCCGGCATGGTGGTCAAGACGGATACGCCGAGAGTGAGAGAATCGCAGAAGCTGGTGGTGGAGCTTCTCTGGTCCGCGGGCGATCACAACTGCCTCGTCTGCGAATCCAACGGGCAGTGCGAGCTGCAGGATCTGATCTACTGGCTTAAGATCGAAAAGCCGAGGTTCAAGATCGAAGCGCCGGGATATCCCCTTGAGAAAACCAACACGATGATCCAGAGGGATCTCAACAAGTGCGTCCTCTGCGGCCGGTGCATCCGGGCCTGCAACGAGATCCAGGTCAACGAAGTGCTCGATTTCTTCGAGCGCGGATCGAAGATGAAAGTGGGACCCGCCTTTGACGCCGACTACATCGATTCAAACTGCGTCTTCTGCGGGGCCTGCGTGGACGCCTGCCCCACGGGCGCCATCGTCAACAAGCAGTCCCGGTTTGAGGGACGGCCGTGGGACCTGCAAAAGATTCGCACCACCTGCGGGTATTGCGGGGTAGGGTGCCAGATGGACCTCAATGTCTATGACGGCAAGGTTGTCAAAGTCACGGGGAACAAGGAATACGGTACTCCAAACCAGGGCAGCCTCTGCGTCAAGGGACGCTTCGGAATGGAATTCATCCATCATCCGAGCCGCCTGAAGACGCCGCTGATCAAACAGGCGAACGGTGAGTTCAAGGAGGCGGACTGGGATGAGGCATACGACTTCATCGCCGGAAAATTGAAGTCGATCAAGAAGAAACACGGTGCTGACAGCCTGGCGGGGCTATCTTCGGCCCGGTGCACCAATGAAGAAAATTATCTGTTTCAGAAATTCATGAGAACGGTGATCGGAACCAACAATGTCGATCACTGTGCCCGTCTCTGACACTCCTCCACGGTGGTCGGTCTGGCCACCGCATTCGGGAGTGGTGCTATGACGAATTCCATCGATGAGATCGAATTCGCCGATGTGATTTTTGCCATAGGGACCAACACGACGGAAAACCATCCTGTGATCGGAAGCAAGGTCAAGAGGGCCGTCCGTTACCACGGCGCGAAACTCATCGTGGTCGATCCGAGGGACATCGCCCTGACCAAATATGCCGAGCTCTGGCTGCGTCCGAAAGCGGGCACCAACGTGGCCCTGGTCAACGGGATCATGAACGTGATCATTTCCGAGGATCTTCAGGCAAAGGATTATGTCAAAGAGCGCACGGAAGGCTTTGAGGCCATGAAGGCCGTGGTGGCGAAATTCACACCGGAACGCGTGGAGGAAATAACAGGCGTGCCCGCCGCGAATATCCGGGCCGCCGCCCGGCTCTACGCCAAGGCCGGCAAGGCGTCTATTCTTTACTGCATGGGCGTCACCCAGCATTCCACGGGGACGGACTCCGTCAAGAACGTAGCCAATCTCGCCATGCTCTGCGGGATGATGGGCATTGAGAGCGGCGGCGTGAATCCCCTGAGGGGACAGGGCAACGTCCAGGGCGCTTGCGATATGGGCTGCCTTCCCAATGTTTTTCCGGCTTATCAGAACGTCACGGTCGACGATAACCGGGCCAGATTCCAGAAGGCCTGGGGCGTCAAGCTTCCGGCCAACGTGGGCCTGACCATCGTGGAGATCATGAATGCCGCCCATAAGGGGGATATCAAGGGTCTTTACGTGATGGGCGAAAATCTCATGATGAGCGACCCGGATCTCCATCATGTCGAGGAGGCCCTGAAGAATCTTGATCTCCTGGTCGTTCAGGACATTTTCCTCACGGAGACGGCGAAGTTCGCCCACGTGGTTCTTCCGGCGGCCTCTTTCGCTGAAAAGGACGGAACATTCAGCAATACGGAAAGGAGAGTCCAGCGGGTGAGAAAAGCGGTCGCTCCTCCGGGCATGGCAAAACCCGACTGGCAGATCCTCTCCGGGCTTTCCACGAAGATGGGATATCCCATGGCCTATGCGTCGCCCTCGGAGATCATGGACGAGATCCGCAAGGTGACGCCGAGCTACGCGGGCATTACCTACCGGAGGATCGAGAGGAGAGGCATTCAGTGGCCCTGTCCCAACACGGATCACCCGGGGACGAAATACCTGCATAGGGATCGGTTCTCGCGGGGGCTGGGTCTTTTCAGCGCCATTGATTACATCCCATCGGCGGAGCAGACGGACAAGGAGTATCCCCTGATCATGACGACGGGCCGCATCCTCTATCATTACCACACGGGTACGATGACCCGCCTCGCCAGGGGCAGCATGGAGAGGTACCCGGAGAGCCTCGTGGAAATCAATCCCCGGGATGCGGAGCGATTCGGCATCGAGGATGAGAAGCTTGTAAAGGTGACCTCCCGAAGGGGAAGCGTGACCGCAAAAGCCTCTTTGACGGATCGTTCTCCCGAAGGGACGATCTTCATGAACTTCCACTTCAGGGAAGCGGCGGTCAATCTGCTGACGAATTCCGTCCTGGATCCGCTTGCGAAGATCCCGGAATACAAGGTATCGGCAGTCAGGATAGAAGCCGCCGGGGCATGAACCTCCGATGGATTTCGCAGGCGAGGGGCCGATGGATAGAATAATTGATGTCGCAAAGAATATAATTCATATATAATATGAAAGAATCCAGAGAAGGAGGAAGCGCAGATGGAAACCGTTATTGATGTTTTAAGGCATTCCGTTGTTTTTCAAAAACTGACCAATGAGCAGATCAAAAAGCTGGCGGCCATTGCCTCGTTTGAAACCCATCCCGCGGGAACGGTGCTCTACAAGGAGGGGGATCCCGCCGGCAAATTCTATATCGTGAAAGAGGGGAAAGTCATACTGGACATGAAATGTGAAATGGATCCCCACACCGCTCCGAGACAGGTCACCGTGGATGTCATCACGAAAGGAGAATCCATGGGCTGGTCCGCCGTGGTGGATCCTTATATTTACACACTCAGCTGTCTGTGCATGGATTCGACAACGCTCGTTGCCGTTGACGCGGCCAAACTTCGGGAATTCATCGCCGAGGACCTTGCCCTGGGCTTTGAGGTCATGAGATCGATCGCAAAGCTGATCTCTTCCCGTCTCACCCACACGCGAGTGTTGCTGATTGGTGAACGGACCCTTGGTTTCATGACGGAACAGACACAATACGCATAAGCGTTAAAAGGAGAAATGGTCGCGTGGAAAGGGGTTTGATCATCATGATCAAACCCCTTTTTTTAGGAGTTTTTTCAAATGTTCAGACGCTGCATCTGCCCGATTATTTTTCTTGGCCCCTTCCTCTGTTCGGTTTCACTGGCGCAATCTCCGCTGGAGTCGAATCTTCATCTCCCGGCCGGCGTGCTTAGGGAAACGGCGCCTTCTCCTCTGCCCCACGTAAAGCCGGCCTTTGAAGACTTTCGCTTCTGGACAGGCCGCCAGCCCGAACCGGACAAAATTATTCTGAACGGGGACGAGATTGAGAGGATCAACCGCGAGGCCCTGAAAAGCGATCCGGAGGCGGTGGATATTTTTTCTCTCGCCGACGGGATCGACTCCGCCTTTTTAAAAACGATTCTGTCCGCCGACCGGCAGCGGTACGGGAAAGGGACGTTTTTCGATCTCACGAACCGGACCCTCCTGCCCGATTACTTTGCGCAGCTCTTTTCGCGCATGAATCTCAAGGGCATTCCCGCTGTCCTGAAGCCGTTGTATGGACTCATCACCCGCGAGGCGAATCTTCGTGTTCTCCCCTCGGACGACCTTGTCATGGACAGGCCATTTGATTATGCCTTTGACCGTTTTCAGTCCGACAAGCTGGACTGCGGAACCGCCGTGGCTGTTCTTCATTACACAGCCGACCATTCCTGGTGCTTTGTTGAGACCGGTTACGCCCGGGGATGGGTCCGGCCGAACGATGTGGCCATCGGAACCAGGGAAGAGGTCATGAGATTCGCCGCCGCGAAGCCCCTCGTGGTCGCCGGGGACGCGGTCCCCTTTTACAGGGACCGGGAACTCACGCAGTTCGTTTTCGACCTCCCCATGGGGGCGCGGCTTCCCTTTGCTGGCAGAGACGGGGACACCAGCAAGGTCTATCTGCCATGGCGAAACAGCAGGGGCGGCCTGGTCGTTGTGGATGGTTATGTCCGTTCCGGCGCGGGCGTCCACGAGGGATATCTCCCCTATACCACGGCAGCCGTGATGAGGCAGGCCTTTAAACTCAAGGAAAACCGTTACAGCTGGGGCGGACTCCATGAAGGCCGGGATTGTTCCCGCTTCATCATGGACGTCTTTCGATGTTTCGGTTTTCAGATGCCGAGAGACAGTTACCGCCAGGCCGCATTTGCAGGAAACCGCCGCCTGGATGTGTCAAAACGGACGGACAGCGAAAAAGTGAATCTCCTGCAACGGTGTCAGAACGCGCCGACCCTGCTTTACATGAAGGGACATGTGATGCTTTTGCTCGGCGTTGTAGACGGCAGGGCTTACGCCATTCACAGCTACTGGGATTACGGCACCCATGACAGACCGGATGTCGTTTACCACGTGGGCAGGGTTGCCGTAACGGATCTTTCTGTTGGAAAGAATGGAGAGGGAGACCTGCTGCGCTGGATCTCGGCCCTGATCCCGCTCAGGTGAGAAGAGTTCAGAATTAAAAAAGGGGGCGGTCAAACCGCCCCCTTTTTTTCTCAAGTCCTCATGAAAATGTCTTTCGGGGTTCTCCATTGATATCTAAGATATTTAATGACCCCGTTTTTTAGATGGACGGCGGATATGGCACTGTCTTGCTTCGTTATGTCGATTCGAAAAACGCGGTTGACATTGAAATAATAATACCAAACAGCATAATCATTTCCGTTATGCCAGGTCCAAGATGCTTGGCGAAAACAGGAGCCACACCGAGCAGTATAAATCCTATTAAAAAGGTTCTTTCTCGCGAATCCATAATGACCTCCTTGATATTTAAGTTTTTTTAAGTATCCCTTTTTTTTATATTGACGGCAGATATGGCAGCGTTACGGCGATCGAAAATATTTTTTATGACCACACCAAGTATGTCTACCGTATCTCCAGGCTTTATGTCTTCGGAAGGTGCGGTGAACATGATTACCCTGATGGTTCCCGTACCATCTTTAACCTGGAAATGCGGTCTGTTGAGCCACTTGAAGGAGATTTTGCGAACTTCTCCGGTAATGCTTACCGCCTGTCCCGTCATAGACAGGCTCAGGTTGCCGATTTTATATGGCCTGGTCCTTTGACTGTGTTCTTCTGTCGCCTGAGTAAACATTCTGCGGCTCATCCATGCTAAGGTCATGGGAATAACAAGAAGGGCGATCAACCCGGGAATTGCAAAAATCAAAAATCGGGTATCCCTCACTTCCATATAATGAATGAGTACCGCTGCCGCACATACGATAAAAGCGATCCACGCTAAAAGTGACAATGGAATTACACCTAATCTTTGGGGACTTCCTTTCTGAACATCATGAAGTAGGCGACGCCGATAAACAGAAATCCGCCTACGATGTTCCCTATTGTAACGGGAATGATATTCCAGACCCAGACGTCACCCCAGCTTAAGCCGTTATTGGCCTGCAATAACCCGCCTATTTTTGTGATCGTTTCTGGATACCAATCGGTTAAGAATTTTCCAGTGGGTAAAAAATACATGTTGGCGACGCAATGCTCGAAACCGGTGGCAACGAATGCCATGATGGGAAACCAGATACCGAAAAACTTGCCGACCACGTCATCGGCGGTAATGGCAAGGAGTATAGCGATGTTGACGAGGAAGTTACAGCCGATGGCCTTCATGAAACATGACCATAAGCCTGCGGCGCCAACGGCTTTGTAGGTCAAAATTTTAGCAACGGCAATGTTTATCGCCGTTGTTCCGAAGGCATTCACTACCATTGTTCCTCCTGCCGTACCATCGACAAGAGGACCAACGGCCATTAAATAGGCATAAAAGAATGAACCAATGATGTTTCCGATGTATACCCATAGCCAGTTTTTCCACACGGCGCCCCATGTACATCTTTTCATCATCGCGGCCATGGGAACAAGCATGCAATCACCGGTAAAAAGCTCCATTCCTGTCAGAACGATTGCAATCAAGCCGACGGGGAAGACCGCCCCGCCGATCATTTTCGCGATTCCGGGACCCAGGTGTGTTGCCACGCCGGTTGAGCATACGGTTGCCAGTGCTCCTCCGATCGCGATGTAGGCACCCGCCATAAAGCCCCGGATGAGAAACTGAAAAATAGAGAGTTTTGATTTGTAGACACCCGCGTTGCCTACGAGACCGACCATCTTGGGTGGTGCGTTAAAAGCCATGTTTATTCCTCCATTTCGTCAATAAAATCAAAATCTAATAAGCAAAGTCACGCTTATTTTGTCTATCACGCGCAATAAATCATCGATGACTGCCCTGCGAATTTTAAGGAGATGAGTGAAAAGCAAGGCCGTCGCCGGCTAGCTTGCAAACGCCTCTTTTATTTCTTTCTTCCAGATACAAAGCAGTTTGCCGCCGTGATATTGGCATTGGACCAATTCCCATTCACTTTGGCCTTCTTTATCGAGCATGTCCTTGAAATGCGGAAGGCCTCCTCCCTGAAGATCCGATACGATACAGTCTCCAGTCAGGTCGCACTTGACTGATTCAGGGGGAATAAGCTTGTCCAGATCAATAATGTTTGTTTTGTAAGTCCATCGTGGCATACGATACCTCCTGATTTAATTTTTGAGCGGTGGAGATATACCATATTTGATCAATTTACCAAAGAAAAAATGAGGGGCAGGATCCATGATTCCACCGCTTGATTTGTTTGCCTAAGCCGATTCTAACGTATTAACATAAGATGGTTGTGAGGTGACATCATCTCATGGCAAAAAAAATGCATTTTCGCTTTGCAATAGCGGAAGGCAAAGGAGAGGAAATACCTTTACGATGCCTTTTCCCTTGCCAGCCTTCGCGTTCTTTTCTTCAGCCGGCTGATCTTTCTTCTGAGAAAATCGATTTTTGCCCGTTCCCCGGCCTTGCTGAACACCCCTTTCTCTTCTTTGAGCGCTCTGATCCTTTGCTTGAGTTTTACCACCGTTTCGATGGGTTTTTCTCGGACCTCTTTGACGGGAACACCCTTTGCCTCTTTGATGGCCTGGATCAATTCCGCTTTTTTCATGGCGGAGACGCCGGTTATGGTCCCCATAGTCATGGCCATTTCTTTCAATTCCTTTACGGTGAGTTCCTCCAGAGGCTTTTCTTTTTCCATTTCTTCACCCTCCCTTTATGATGATGGCGTTTCACACATTCCTTCATGACCTCCGAACCGCCACACATACGGCGTGCACGTCAGGCAATCAGGCGAGCCAGGGCCTTAATCAAAACGGTATTCTCCTCATCGGTTCCAACCGATATGCGAAGTTTATCATCGAGACGCGGTTGTTTGAAATATCGGATCAAAATGCCTTCTTCCTTGAGAGATTTGTAGAGTCTTTCTGCGTCTCCTCCCGGAGGGCGGGTGAGCAGAAAGTTCGACTGGGATGGCCATACACTGAATCCCATCTCTTTCAGTGCTGCGGACAGCTTTTCCCGGGAGGCCTTGACCCGTGAGGCGTTCAAGTTCTTGTGGGCCTGATCTTCAATGGCTGCCGCTCCGAGGAGGCACGACAGAGCGTCCACGTTATAGCTGTCCTTGATCTTCATGAGACCATCGATGAGGTCGGGCCTCGCGACACCGAATCCCAGCCTCAGACCTGCCATGGAATAGCCCTTCGAAAGCGTTCGGAGCACGATGACATTCCCATTTTTTTTCACAAGAGCAAGGGCATCCCCTTCGGCAAAATCCATGTAGGCTTCGTCCACGGCCAGGATTCCGGAGAGCTTCGATGCGAGCCTTTCGAGCTGATCGAGAGGGACCGTTGTTCCCGAGGGGCTGTTGGGCGTGCAGACGACGGTCAGGGCGCCGTCCGACCTGAGCAGTTCTTCAACGGGCAGGTTGTAATCCTCGTCATAAGCTGCTTCCACGTACGGGGCGTCCTGGAGCTCGGCGAGTGTGCGGTAGAGAACGTAAGTGGGCGTGGCATAGGCCACGGGCCTCCCCGGTTCGCAGCAGGCGCGCACGAGCATGGAAAGAATCTCGTCGCTGCCGTTGCCGACCAGGACCCAGTCTTCGGGCACGCCGAACACCCTGCTCACGGCGCTTCGGACGCGGTTCGAAACAGGGTCCGGGTAACGCCGGAGGAGTTCGGGATTGAAGGTCCGGAGAATTTCCATGACGGCCGGAGACGGCGGGTAGGGGTTTTCATTTGTGTTGAGCTTGATCACCTTCACGTCCGGCGGCGGCTGCTCGCCCGGCACGTAACCGGTCATGGTTTCAATGTTTTTACGGAAATAAGCCATACCACACCTCAATCTGCCGGCAGCTTGTTTTCAAAGTAACGCCCGGACATCTCCCAGAGGGAAAGGAGAAGGGCCGTGATGATCGGGCCGATGACCACGCCCGAAATGCCGAAGCCCGCGATCCCTCCCAGGGTGGAAAAGAGAATGAGGAGGGGGTGCATCTGAATGTCTCTGCCGACCAGGATGGGCCGCAGAATATTGTCCACGGAACTGATCACCAAAACGCCGGTGACAAAGATAACCACGCCTTCCCAGATGTGGCCGGTAAAGAGCATGGCGATACACGCGGGGAGCCAGACGATGGAACAGCCGACCCCGGGGATCACGGCGAGGAAGACCATCAGGACCCACCAGACCAGAGCTCCTTCTATACCCACGGCGAAAAAAAGAAGTCCTCCCAGAGATCCCTGAAGAAAAGCGATGACCAGTGTCCCCTTGAGTGTCGCCCTGGCGGCGGAGGTAAATCTCTCATAGAGCATCCTTTCGCGCTTGTCCCCCAGGGGGAGGAGATGAGACGCTTTTTCCAGGAACTTTTCACCATCGCGGATGAAGAAGAAAAGGGCGTAGAGCATCACGAGAAACATGCCGATGAAGATCACGGTGTTTTGTGTCAGACCCTTCAGGTTGGTGAATATGAAGTTCGTGATATCCTTGGCGATGCCCGAAAATTTGCTCGCGAGCATTTCCTCATTGATGTTCAGTCGTTTCACAAAGTGGTTCTCCATGATGAGGTCGGGAATGCCGTCAACGAATTCGCTGATCGGACTGTGATCTTTGCTGAGCGACGTGTAAATGTTGAAAGACTCATTTACGAGAAGAGTGCCGATGAGGATGAGCGGAAGAAGAATGATGACTACAATAGAAAAAAGCATGATCGCCGCCGCCAGATTTGGGCGGCCGATCTTCCTTTGCAGGCGCGCGTGAAGAGGTTTGAAAATACTTGCAAACACGGCCGCCCAGAAGATAGGATAGAAAAAAGGCTTCAGGAGATAGAAAAATAAAATCGTGATGACGGCAAGGATGCCGAAGAAAAAGATGTTGTGGGTTTTTTTGTCTTTCATAGGATCAGGGAGAAAATCCAGTCGCAGTTCACGTGATTTTTGAAATTTACCTGTTATGACCTCAAATTGCAAGTCTCAGGACCGAATTTTTTAATCGACTGCTTCAGAGGATTTCGTGAAAGCTGATATCAAACACAAACCGGAGCTCTGTTCGGGATGCCGGATATGCGCTCTGGATACATACACTGAACTGCGCGGATGGGATCCGAAGACGGCGGTTCCGTGCCTCATTCATCGCTCTTTTTTTGAAAACCTGCCGCGAGCGACCGGTCAATAAGGGCTTTGTTGTAACTGGCGAAAATATCCCTCCGGGAGAGAATCCCCAATATCTTTCTCGAGTCCTTTGCGTCGACGACGGGAAGCTGTTCGATGTTCCGGAACCCGATCTTTTTCAGGGCGGTATCCAGGCTCTCGTCGGGCGTGATGGTGACGACCTTCAGCGTGGCCAGATCCTTCGCCACCACCAGATTATCCAGACCTTCCTCATAGATGACATCCTTGAAATCCTGAAACGTAACGATTCCGCAGAGAAGTCCGTTCCCGTCCACAACGGGAAAACTCGAATGCTTGCTGCTGATGGTGAACTTCAAAAGCGCTTTCAGGGGCATAGTCTCCGGCACGGTGACGACATCCGTCGTCATGGCGTCCTTTGCCAGCAGGGACCGCATGACATTGATCTCCCGGCCCGCCCGGATGTCCGTTCCTCTTCGGATGAGTTTCATGGTGTAAATGGATTCCTTCTTGATCTGAGTGGCAAGCATGGCGCTGATGATGCAGGAAAGCATCAGGGGAAGAATGATCTTGTAGCTTCCCGTCATCTCGAAGAGGATGATGATGGCATTGATGGGCCCGTGCGTGGCGGCCGCAAGAACGGCGCCCATGCCCACGAGGCCGTAAGCCCCTGACGTGGCCGTGACATCGGGAAAGAGGAAATGAGCGAGGTATCCGAAGGCGGCGCCTGTCATGGAGCCTATAAACAGCGAAGGCGCGAAGATTCCTCCTGAGCCGCCCGACCCGAGAGTGGCGGAGGTGGCAAGGATCTTGACGAAAATCAGACAGAGGATGATGGACCAGGCCATTTTTTCCAGGAGGACCATTTCAATCGCGTCGTAGCCCACGCCGAAGATATGGGGGAAGAAAATGCCGATGACCCCGATCACCGCGCCTCCAAGGGCCGCCTTGGTGTACTCGGGTATTCTTATTTTCGCGAAAAGATCCTCTGCCTTGTAGAGACAGGTGGTGAACCCGACGCCGATCAGTCCGGCGATGATTCCGAGGACGATGTAAAGAGGGATTTCGTACACGCTCACCAGGGAATACTGGGGAACGATGAAGGCCGGATAATTTCCCATGTAGGCCCGGGAAATAACCGTCGCCATGACGGATGAGACCACGATGGGGCTGAAGGTGGCGATGCCGAACTCCCCGAGGATGATCTCCATGGCGAACATCACGCCGGCGATGGGGGCATTGAAGGTCGCCGCGATGCCCGCGGCGCCGCCGCATCCCACGAGCGTCCTCATTCTGTCCGGCGAAACGCGCAGGATCTGTCCGAAGGCCGATCCAATGGCCGATCCGATCTGGACGATCGGGCCTTCCCTGCCGACGGAGCCCCCGGAACCGATGCAGATGGCCGATGCCATGGCCTTGATGACCACCACGCGCTTCCGGATCACACCCCCTTTAAGCGCCACGGCTTCCATGACTTCCGGGACCCCGTGACCTTTGGCTTCCCGGGCGAAAAAATAAACGAGGGGACCGACAATGGCCCCGCCGATGATCGGGGGAATCAGCTTGGCATACCATGGAAGGGTAAAGAGAAAGTCAAGGAAATGGTTTTTTCCGTGGCCAAAAAAAATATTTTGAAAGGAACCTATCAGCCAGCGGAAGGCAACGGCGCCGTAACCGCCGAGGACACCGACGAAAAGGGCCATGATGATCATGACCGCGTTTTCGTTCAGATTGATATGGTTGAACCACCGGTTACCTGAAAAGGACCCTGCCAAAGGAACATTCCTGAAAAAACTTTTTTTTCGCAGCTAAAAGAGGGCAGAAGAATGCCGCGTTATCTTTTCCAACCCCAACCCACCCAGACGGGAATTCCCACGTTATCCCTCAGGACAAGAACCTTGTTTCCGTGTCTGATTTCGGCGGCGATGATGGAGGGCTTATTGTTGAAGGACAATCTTGCCCCTTTGATTTCCACTTTGTCTCCGGGGGAAATCTTGTAATCCAGTCTCTCAATATACCAAAGCGGACCCAGATGGACAGACAGGGTTTCGCTGCCGGTTTTCACGGTTAAAAAAATACCGAAACACATCCCCTTTAACGGAGCCTGTTTTTCAACGCTCAGAACATCGCCCGATACGATGATGACATCCGTTGCGTTATACATTTTTTGATAAGGAGCGTTCATGCCCCAACCGCGGCTGCCGCGCCAATTCTGCCAGGAAGACGCGAATGTCCATGAGGGAGAGCCCGCCAGCCATATAACGATCAACAAGCAAACCATGGATCTCATGATCTTCATGTCTCATCCTTTCCAAAATGGCCGGATGGTCCGGGCATTCTTTTCACGCAGTTCCTTTGTTCATCCCATCATGAAGGAAGACCCGAATGCGCATTCGGGTTCGTCTCCCCGCCCTGCCATTCGCCTGTAATGATTGTTCAGAAAAGGAGGGCACTCGTCAACTCGCGTGCCCTCCTTTCAGCCGGATTTCGGCAGGCGCCTGGCTTCTTGGGGAAAATGCTTCAGTTGGAGGTGTATAAGGTCTCCCGCCACCCGCCTTCTTCCTTGCTTTTTGACATCATTCATAGTCTACTTAAACGAGCATGTCAATTGATTTATGTTCAAATTATTGTTATAAAAAGATAATGCATTCAGAATGCCAACGGGTATTTAGAAAGGAACGATTATGGCTGCAAAAGATGCCGTTGTGTCCGAAATAATCGATCATATTCGGAGAGTTTTTCAGGTGGTTCACGAACAATCCAAGAAAGCGAAACGTAAAACAGGGATCACGGGACCCCAACTGTGGGCCATCAAGCTTATCAAGGAGTTGTCCCCCGTAAGGGTGTCCGACCTTGCGCGCCGCATGTACATTCACCCGGCCACCGTGGTCGGCATTCTTGATCGCCTTGAATCGAGCGGGTTTGTCGTCAGGAAACGATCACAGGACGACAAACGGGTCGTCAGGGTTGAGCTGACGGTCAAAGGAAAAAAACTCGTCGATGATGCGCCTCAGGTCGCGCAGGGTCTGCTTGTCGTCGGCCTGGAGAAGCTGACCCTGAAAAAACTTGAGGCCATATCGTCCGCGCTCGACGACCTTGTCATTATTCTGGGAGCCCAGGAACTTCCGCCTCAAATGATTCTTTCACCGGAGGTGAACCTCCCCGGAAAGAAAAAATGAAGAGGTGTAAAACATACTTATGATGGATAAACGAAAGGAGAGACTCTGGATATTCGACTTCGATGGAACCCTTTCTCCCCTGGTTCCACGTCGTTCGGCGGCGCGTCTCGATCCGTCCTGCAGGGACCTTTTGAGGCATCTGGTTCTTGTGCCTTATCAGCGAGTAGCTGTCCTGTCCAGTCGCCAACTGGATGATCTCGTCGGACGGATTCCCGTTCCGGGTGTTTTTCTGGGAGGGGGGAGCGGTCTGGAGTGGCAGCTGCCGGACGGTGAAAAACGCGTTGCCGGCAAGGATCTCCAGGAAAAGCTGAATCAGAAGAGAAAAATTCTTTTGCCGAAGATCCGGAGCATGGGAGCCATTCCGGGTGTTGAAATTGAGGACAAGAAGTGGTCGATCGCCGTTCACCTTCGTAAAGCTTCCATGAAATCGAGAGCGTTCGTTCAGCTGCTTCTGGAAGACTGGAAGCCTCTCCGCAGGGTTCGCAAATTCAGGGGGCCGGACGTCATCGAGCTTCAGTTGCTGTCGGAAGTCGATAAAGCCTGCGGCGTTCGGAGGCTGTGCGATATTCTTGACTTTGAGCCTGAGGGACGACTCATCTATTCCGGTGATGACGAGAATGATGCCGCGGCCATGCAATGGGTCCTCTACCTGAAAGGAAAGGCATTTACGGTGGGCACAGCCCCCCTGGTCAGAGGGTCCAGGGTTGTGGATGGCCCTTCAGCGCTTGCACGGGAGGTCCGTAAATTGGTTGGGATAAGAGAGTTGAACCCTGATGATGAAAGAGCGGAAAAGGTGTCCTATGAATCCCTTTGAAATTAAGGATTGCGCGCTTTTGACACGAATGAGCGGACTGCCGGCGGCATTCAATTTAAGAGAGCTGCGGGATCGGATTGCCTCGTGCTCCGCCGATGTACTCTATCACCATTTTTGTGAAACGCCGCTCGCACCGTCTTTCGACTATCCGGATTACCGGAATGACTTTGCCGTGTGGATCAAGCACAAGCTGGACGACGACATCCTGGCGGAACGTCTGGGAATCATCGATCCCTATTCTTTCCCGTCCATGGAAAAACTTCGCGTTGCGACCCTGGAGATCATCGATGACCGTTTGAGCGAATTGACCGTTATCCCCTGGGCTCGGCCCGGACATGAATTTTACTTCACGGAGGCTTCAACCGTTGTTTTTGATACGGGAGAGAGGGTCCTTCATCCGAAGGATCTCGGTGCCGCCATCGGAGCGATGACGACGGGGAGCATCTATTATCATTTTCTGGAAGCGCGCAGGCGGCCCCCCAGGTGTGTGGATGATTTTTCCTCGTGGCTGAGCGGATTCGGAAAAGCGTGGGCCCCGCACGTGCGTGCTCTCAAGCAGATTGATTTCACTTTTTATACGCTCGCGGAACTCCGAACGGAACTCCTGAAGGTGCTGAAGGATGTGAAGGGTTCGAATGAACGCGCGGGAAAAAGGGCGAAGCCATGATCCGATCCATCGATGCATACAGGGATATCGTCAGTGCCCCCGTCATCCGGCAGCTTCGCAGGCTGGGTGAGCGGCTCGGGGGAATCCGGGTCGTTCATGTCAACTCCACCGCCGAAGGCGGAGGCGTGGCTGAGATCCTGGCATGGATGGTTCCGCTTATGCGGGATCTCGGAATCGACGCCCAGTGGAGGGTGATTCAGGGGACCCCGGAGTTTTTCTCCGTGACCAAGGCCATTCACAACGGATTGCAGGGATATCCGGTCTCCATCACGGGAAAAGACTGGGAGATTTATCAGGAGGTGAATCAGTCGAACGCGGTGCAGTTGAGGGCCGAGCTGGAAGAAGCGGACATCGTTGTCATCCATGATCCCCAGCCGGCTCCGCTTCTGGGGCTGTGCAGAAACCGGAAAGGGAAGTGGATATGGAGAGCGCACATCGATATCAGCCGTCCATCTCGTCCCGTTTGGAAGACGCTTCGTTCCCACGTGGAAAAGTACGACGCGAGCATATTCTCCATGAATCCCTTCGCGCAGCTGCTGCCGCATCCCCAGTTTGTCATTGCGCCGAGCATCGATCCGCTGAGCGAAAAGAACATGGAACTGGATCAGGACGAACTGGATGCGGTGCGCGAGAGATTCGGCCTGAATACCCGGAAGCCGCTCCTCGTTCAGATATCAAGATTCGACCGCTTCAAGGATCCCGTGGGGGTGATCAAGGCGTACCATCTTATTCGCACGGTGATTCCGGTCCAGCTCGTTCTCGCGGGCGGGGAGGCGACGGATGACCCGGAAGGCAAGGCGGTCATCGGGGAAGTCCGGGAAGCCGCCGGAAACGATCCGGACATTCACGTTCTTCTTCTGCCGCCGGACGCGCACCGGACGATCAACGCCCTGCAGCGATTGGCCGATATCATCATACAGAAATCAACGCGGGAAGGTTTCGGTTTGACGGTCACCGAGGGCTTGTGGAAGGGCAAGCCCGTCATAGGGGGGGATTCAGGGGGGATCCGACTTCAAGTTATCGGCTATTATACCGGATTTCTCGTCAATACGCCGGAAGGCACCGCGCGGCGCATCCGCTTTCTCCTGCACCATCGTGAACGGATGAGCCAGATGGGCGTGACAGCCAGGGAATTTGTGAGGGAGAATTTTCTCCTGACCCGGCACCTTCGGGAATACCTGACCCTGATGCTCCTCCTTCGCAGCGGGGTGGGCGAGCACCGGATATTCATATAATTTCAAAGAAGGGAGAAAAACAGGATGGACGCATGGACAGTCTACAGGGGCCTCTGGATTCCTCTGGTCTGGCTTGCAGGCGGTCTCGCCATGGGCCTTCTCTTCGAAAAAATCATCATGAAGAAGATCCACGATGTCGCGGCGAGGACCAAATGGGAAGGGGACGAACTGGTCGTCGGCGCCATGCGGGGCCTGGTGTTTGTCGGGTTCGTCGCGGCGGGAATTTACGGGGCGGCCCACAATTCAGGGATCGTTCAGACGTACCTGCATGACATCGACAAGGGTCTTCTGATCGTCATCATTTTTTCCGCAACCGTGGCTGCCGCGCGGATTTCCGTGAATTTCGTTTCTCTTTACAGCTCCAGGATCGGCGGAGTCCTGGTATCCACGGCCATTTTCTCGAACCTGACAAGAGTTCTTGTCTTTGTCATCGGTTTTCTGATCATTCTGCAATCTCTCGGGATCTCGATCACGCCCATCCTGACAGCCCTTGGCGTCGGGGGACTTGCCGTGGCGCTGGCGCTTCAGGATACTCTCGCGAACCTCTTCGCGGGGATTCACGTGATCGCCTCGGAACAGGTGCGGCCGGGAGATTACGTGAAGCTCGCGACCGGCGAGGAAGGATACGTTCAGGACATCGCGTGGCGTTACACCACGATCCGGTCGCTGCCCAACAACATGGTTATCATTCCGAATTCAAAACTGGCGTCCGCTCTGGTGACGAACTATTACTCCCCGGATAAGGAAATAGCCGTTCTTGTCAATGTGGGCGTGGGCTATGGCAGTGACCTGGAGAAGGTGGAGCAGGTCACGTGCGGGGTGGCCAAAGAAATCATGGCGTCCGTGGAAGGCGGCGTCCCGGAATTTGAGCCGTTTATCCGTTATCATACCTTCGGCGACTTCAGCATCAACTTTACGGTCATCCTTCGTGCCCGGGAATATGTGAACCAGTATCTTCTCAAGCATGAATTCGTCAAGAAGCTGCATCAGCGATACAGGGAAGAAGGCATCGAAATTCCTTTCCCGATCCGGACGGTGATCATGAAGGAAAAAGAATAACGCGGCGGTTTTCCGGAACGGAATATCGTGTTTTAACGTTGCCCGTGGAAAGGGCAACAAGGAGTTTGGGATGAAAAGAGTGCTCATGTTCATCTTACCCATAGGGATTCTCGTCTCCATCGTCTTTGTGGCTTTCGGCTTCTTTGAGGCGCGGTCCATGGAAAAAAGGCTGACCGAGGAAGTCGGGCAAAAAGCCAAGGCCGTTGCGGAGAGCATGGAGCTGTCCGCGGCACAGGTTCTCATCAACGTCGACATGAGCAGGGCCAGGCGTCTGGTCCAGAAGTTCGAGAATCGGGAAAGGCTCCAGGGCTGTGTCATCTATGATGAAAACGGGCGGATCTTCGCCATTACCAAAAGATTCTCGGATTGGAAAGAAAAAGAAAAACCTTACGTGGCAAGTGTGCTGAAGAGCAAAGACCCGGGGGGTAAGATCGAAAAATTCAAGGATCATCCCGTCTACAGCTACGTTCTGCCCATTTTGGATGATGAGGATCACGTTCTGGGGCTCGTGGAAGTCATTTACGATACGTCCTATATCTTCACGAGGCGGACCGACCTCTGGCGGAGCATAAGCATCACGCTGACGTTTCTGCTGATTTCCGTTCTGTTGATATCCCTGTTCACCCACAGGCAATTCTTTGAGGTGCCCGTTCAACGCCTCACAGAGTGGTTCGAGCATTTCCAGAAGGGCACCACGGATGAGAAACCGCCTGTCAGGGAAACAGGTGATCTGGGAAAACTGGCTTCCGAAGTGGAGCAGGCCGCCCTGAGTTTAAGGGTGGCGAGAAAGTCCATGATTGAAGAGGCGCAGGAACGGATCCAGTACGATGAAATATGGACGGAGACAAAGCTGAAAGACCTTGTCAGGGCCAAATTGGGGGATCACGCCCTCTTTGTCGTTTCCAACAGGGAACCTTATATCCATATGATGGACGAAAAAAACAATGAACCCCGATGCGTGTTTCCGGCAAGCGGTGTCGTCACCGCGATCGATCCGATCCTGCGCGCCTGCGGCGGAACCTGGATTGCGCACGGGAGCGGAAATGCCGATCGAAAGGTCGTCAATTCAAGCGATAAGGTCGGCGTGCCGCCCGGGAATGAACGCTATATCCTCAAAAGGGTGTGGTTATCCAAGGAAGAAGAGGAAGGCTACTACTATGGTTTTTCCAATGAAGGACTGTGGCCTCTGTGTCATATTACACACACGCGGCCGATTTTCAAAGAATCGGATTGGCGGATATACAGGGAGGTCAACCAGAAGTTCGCCGACAGCGTTCTGGCGGAACTGCCCCGGCATCATCCCTTCGTGTTCATCCAGGATTACCACTTCACTCTTCTTCCACAGATGATCAAGGAAAAACGGCCCGATGCCACGGTCGCCCTGTTCTGGCACATACCGTGGCCGAATCCGGAGGTATTCTCGATCTGTCCCTATCAGAAGGAAATTCTGGAAGGCTTGCTGGGGTGCGATCTCCTCGGTTTCCACGTGCAGTTTCACTGCAATAATTTTCTCGATACGGTGAACCGGGTTCTCGAATCCAGGGTGGACACGGAGCGCTTCAGTGTCGTGAGAACCGGAAAAGAAACCCTGGTCCGGGCGTTTCCGATCAGCCTGGACATCAATGTTTTTGGCGAGGCCTCCGACGGGGTGGATTCACAGATGGAAAGAATCAGAAAAGAATTAAAACTGGAGGACAAGATCGTCGCTGTGAGCGTTGAGAGAATGGATTATACGAAAGGCATGATCGAAAGAATTTATGCCATAGACCGCTTTCTTGAAAAATATCCTCAATACATCAACCGGTTTGTTTTCATTCAGATAGCCGCCCCGAGCCGTACGCTGATCAAGCGCTACCATGATTTTGTGGCGGAGGTGGACGAACTGGTGGAGAGAAAGAACTGGAAGTACTCCCAGGGGGACTGGAAGCCGATTGTCTATTTCAACAGACAATTTTCTCAGGAAGAAATCAAGCCTTATTACAGGCTCGCGGATCTCTGCATGGTCAGCTCCCTTCATGACGGGATGAATCTCGTGGCCAAAGAATTTGTCGCGGCTAAAATCGATGCATCGGGAATTCTGATTCTGAGCCGTTTCACGGGAGCGTCCCGGGAGCTCGTCGATGCGATTCAGATCAATCCCTATGCCATCGAGGAGTTTGCCGACAGCATCCGTTTTGCCATTGAAATGCCTGCAGAGGAAAAGAGAAGGCGGATGGTGAATATGCGGGAAATGATCAGCAGGAACAATGTGTATGGCTGGGCCGCCAACATCATCACCGATCTTGCCGCAATGAAAAAATTTTAAGAGGGTGTTGAAAAACACACTATTCTTCAGGCTGTTCAAAAAGGTTCATGGTTCGACAAGCTCACCATGACAACCACTTGTCACCCGGAGCCTGTTGAAGGAAGGGCGCAGCGCAACGCCGCAGATGGGCGTTTTTCAACAGCCTGTCAGGGGATTTTTAGTTTCCGTCCCACATAAAGCGGGTCCTTGAGTTTCATCTTGTTTGCCTTGAGCAGGGCCGCAAGGGTGGTGTTGTGCTTTTTCGCGATCTTCTCGAGCGTGTCCCCCCGCTTTACACGATAGCTCGCGGTCTTCGGTCTTTCCGCCGCCCGTTTTTTCACGGCCACTGTTTTGCTTTCCCGGTCTTCCTCTGTTCTCTCGGGCACCTTCAATTTCCTGCCGGAATAAAGAGGATCTTTCAGTTTCATCTTGTTCAGTTTGAGCAGGATGGCCATGGTGGTGCCGTGACGCCTGGCGATTTTGTCGAGCGAGTCGCCCTTCCTGACCGTGTAAAAAGAAAACGCAGATGCCGGCGCGGCGGAAGATTTTACTTCGGGCGCTTTCTTTCGTTCCTTTCCTTTTTTTACCTCTCTTCCTTCTCGCTCTTCTTTTCCCTCTTCTTCACCGCTGACCGGGACCTTCAGTTTCCGGTCCGAATGGAGCGGGTCGCTGATCTTCATCCTGTTCAGTTTGAGAAGAACGGCGATGGTCGAATGGTGCCTTTTTGCGATCTTGCCCAGGGTATCCCCTTTTTTCACTTTATAGAACGCGGTTTCCATCGGCGGTTCCCGCGAAGGCGCGGTCCTGGCAGAAGGCGTCTTCCCGGGAGGATCTCCCTTCATGGCCAGCGCTGCCGTACGTTTCCCCTCCGCCTTTGCAATAAAATCATTAATGGAGAAAGCGATGGTCTCTGCGATCTTTGTCTGGAAGGCGGGACTGCGCAAAAGGGCCTCTTCTTTCGGATTGGAGATGTAGGCTGTTTCAACGAGGACCGAGGGGATTTCAGGCAGCTTCAGGACCCTGAAAGGCGCGTACTGGACGCTATGGAACTTCAGGGGATTCACTTTTCGGAGCCGCCTCAGAAGGGTGGCTCCCAGGTCCCTTGAAAGGTTCATCGTTTCGGTCTGGACCATGTGCAGGGTGATGGGATCGGATTCCTCTGTTCCCTGGTCGTTCTCGGCGCCCCCGATGATATCGGCAAGGTTCTGTTCGCTGGCCAGCAGTCTCGCGGCGACACTGCTGGCTGACGTTGTAGAGAGACAGTAAACGGAACTTCCCCGGGCGCTCCTTCCTTTCCATGCGTCGGCATGAATGCTCAAAAAGAGATCGGCGCCGTATTCTCTCGCGATCCGAAGCCTTTTGTTGAAGGAGGGATAATAATCTCCCCTGCGGGTGAGGAAGGCTTTGTAACCCTTCCTGCTGTTCAGAATTTTCTCCAGCTTTTTGGCGATCTTGAGGACCACGACCTTTTCTTTTGTCTTTTTTCTCCCGATGGCGCCCGGATCGTCTCCGCCGTGTCCGGGGTCAATGACGATGACCTTGTCCTTCTTGATCCTCTGAATCTGCTTTCGCTCCTCTGTTTCCTTTTTCTCGATTTCGGGAAGTCCGATATCGATCACCACGCGGTACGGCTTGTCGGCAAACGCTTTCAGTTTGAAGACCCTCGCTTCCACGTAATCGGACAGCCACAGTTCGACGCGCGTCCTTTTTTCCGGAAGAGGCAATACGGTTATTTTTTGAATGCCTGGTTTGTTCAGAACGTCTTCGGCGGGGACTGTCTTGAGGGCCTGGGAGTTCTTGAAGTCGATCGTGATCTTCTGGTCCGTTTTGTGGACCATGGTATCGGCTTCATCGCTTGTATCGATCACGATCCGGGTATTGTCGGGAGCCACCCAGTGCCGTATATTGAGAATCTCCGTCAGGGCAAAGGCCCGGGGAAGCGGGCTGAAAAAACAAAGGAGCGCGATGAGAATGGCGGTCCGTCTGATCATCGTCATGGGTGGTGGATATCCCTTCGTGATGTCCGGCACATTAACAGATTCGCGGCTTGAATACAACTGCTATAAAGAAAAATGGGTTGACAACAGAACGGCTTAATGACATTTTCTCGGTCGAAAAACGAAACAGGCCTCACCGTGGCGGCCGTCAGATGTTTTTAGGAGTTGTTCATGAAGATCCGGGATTTTTTTGCAAAGAAGAAATGGACGCTCTCCTTTGAGGTTTTTCCGCCTGTAAGGGAGGGGAATCTGGAGAGCCTGTACAAAACGATAGGAGAGCTGAAAAAGCTGAAGCCCGATTTCATATCCGTGACCTACGGCGCGGGCGGGGGCACGCGGGACATGACCATCGAGATCGCCTCGGAGGTGAAAAACAAATTCGGCCAGGAAGTTCTTGCCCATCTGACCTGTGTCGGATCAACGAGAGACGATGTTGCCAGGATCCTGGACGACATGAGGAGCCAGGGGATCGAAAACATCCTTGCGCTGAGGGGAGACCCGCCCCAGGGTGAAAATCAGTTTGTGAAAATGGAAGGGGGATTCGGTTACGCCAATGAACTCGTCGAGTTCATCCGTTCCAGGAATGATTTCAGCATCGGGGTCGCGGGTTATCCGGAGGGTCATGTGGAAGCGCCGAACCTCGAAACAGACCTCAGGAATCTGAAGAAAAAAGTCGACGCCGGGGCGGACTTTGTCGTGAGCCAGCTTTTCTTCAACAACGATGTCTTTTACCGGTTTCGTGACAGCGCGATGAAAATCGGCATCCGGGTTCCACTGATACCAGGCGTTTTCCCCATCCTGAATTACAAGCAGATCAAGAAATGTATTTCACTATCCAACGCGAGCGTGCCGGAAAAGCTGGAGAGCAGGATGATCCGGCTTCAGGATAAGCCTGAGGAGACAGAGAAGTATGGAATCGAATACGCCATCCGCCAGGCGGAGGATCTGGTCCGGAACGAGGTTCAGGGCCTTCATCTCTACAGCATGAACCGGAGCGAACACGTCATCCGGATCGTGACGGAACTCGATCTGCCCCGGTGAGGCGGTCGTGTCAGAAAAGAGTTGAATATTCAACGGGCCCGTAGTATGAAACGCCGCGATTTACGAATGTTTAATTTACCTCGTCCATGGTATTGATGGCATTGATAAAGATGAGGGCGATTAGCTCAGTGGATAGAGCACAGGCCTCCGGAGCCTGGTGTCGAGGGTTCAAATCCCTCATCGCCCTCCAGGTTTTACCTGCCGTTCGGGACGATTGAATCATATCCTGAAATACCTGCCATCCAAGAGTCTGATATCCGCCCGCTCAGTGTTTTATTGCGCAGCGTATAACAGCCATTAAAATTTGACGAATATTCTTGACTTTAATCTCAGGCAGATAATAATCTATTAAAGAAGATGAGAGGGTATCCTGTTGTTTTATAAGATTTTAATCCTTTTACCCGATTGAGGGTTGACATGCGCCCATGACAAGAATCCCGTTGCTGAAAAGAGGACGGGGTTTTTGCGTTTCAAGGACGCCCGCAACGCCTGGAGAATATCTTCATGAAGAGTGCCGCTGTCTTCTCAACGGGAAGTTATCTTCCGGAGACGATCATTCCAAACGAAGCGCTGACCCAGTTTTCTCCCGAGGCGCGCCGTCTCATCGGAGAGAAGACGGGGGTTTTTTCAAGAAGATGCGCCTCCGATGATGAATGCACCTCGGATCTGGCCATCAAAGCAGCTCTCTCCTGTCTTCAGAAGGCCGGCGTCCCGCCTGAGGAAATAGAAGGCATTGTGGTTTCCACGTCCTCGCCCGACCGGATGCAGCCCGCAACGGCGACCCGTGTTCAGTATGAGATAGGCGCGAAAAAGGCCTTTGCCTTTGACATCAATTCTGTCTGTTCGGGGGGTTCTTTCGGGATCGAAGTGTCAGATTCTTTCATCCGGTCCGGTAAATATGAAAACATTCTTTTGATCGCCGCTGAAATGTACTCGAGGATTCTCAATAAAAAAGATTTTTCCACCTATCCCTTTTTTGGGGACGGCGCCGGGGCCGTTCTGTTCCGCGCGGATTCTTCGGGTCAGAGAGGCGTTCTGCATTCATGCCTGGCCACGGATGGAGCCGGAAACAACACTATCTGCGTACCCGGCGGAGGCACCATGCTGCCCTATGAGAAGATGACCGGTCCCCGCATGGCCTATTTCAGGATGAAGGGGGAGGAGGTTTTTGCCTTTTCCATCGACAAGGGGCCCAAGGTCATCTCACGGCTCCTCGCGGAGGCCAAGGTGGATATCGCGGCTGTAAAGCGCTTTATCTGTCATCAGGCCAATATCAATATCCTTCACAGGATCGCGGACATCCTGCATGTGCCCAGGGAGCGATTCCATGTGAATCTTGATCGATACGGCAATACAGCCAGCGCGTCTGTATTGATCGCCCTCGACGAGGTCCTTTCTAAAGGGATTGCGGCGCCCGGCGACCTGGTAATGCTGGTGACCTTTGGAGGCGGTTTCTCGTGGGGAGCAAATTTACTCCGGATTTAGCTGGCCTTTCAGAGACGGGGGAGATAGTCATGGATGATATTTTTGCAAAGATAAAAAACGGAATCCTGGACCTCTTTCCGGAAATCGGCAGCCTGCCGATCACGGCGGACACGCGCCTCGGAGAGATACCGGATTTTGATTCCATGGCCGCTGTAAACCTCCAGACTTTTTTGGAGGAAAACTTCCCCTTGAAAATTCCGCTGGATATGCTGAACGAGGAAACAACCATCGGTGAGCTGGTTGTTCACATTGGGAAATATGTCCGAAAAAAATAAGACCGCCCCGGAGACCGGAAGAGAAGCGGATGTTTTCGGAATTATTCCGGCACTGATCGAAGTCCATCGCTCCTGGATGGAACGCCCGCAGGAATTTGCCCGGATGCGGATGGATCTGATGGTCCGTCTTGAGGAAGCGGCGCGGGAAGAGATCGCGCGTCTTCTGCCCGCCGATTCCTCGCCTCAGGATCAGGAGGATGGCGCCGTGTCCTTTCTGGACATGATGAAAACAGGAGGCCAGCTCGCCAGAAAATATCACGCGATTCATCAGAAATGGCTCAAAGAGTTCATTGAGCAGGCCCAGGGGATGGAGGAGAGAGAAAGACAGCGCGCCCTTTTCTGGACCCGGCAGTTGATCAACGCCTGCTCGCCGGCGAATTTCTTCTGGACCAATCCCGGGGCCCTTCAGCGGTTCATGGACAGCTCCGGAGAAAGTCTCATGCGCGGGGTTCAGCGCTTTCATGAGGATCTTCAGCTCGGAAATTTTCTTCTCAGGCTGACGGATGACACGGCATGGAAGATCGGAGAGAACATTGCCGCGACGCCCGGCCGCGTCGTATTCCGGAATGAGCTGATGGAGCTGATACAGTATGAGCCGGCGACGAAGAAGACGCTGGCCGTCCCCGTGGTCTTCATCCAGCCCTGGATCAATAAATTTTACATCTTTGATTTAAACCCGCCCATGAGCTTTGTGGGCTACCTCCGGGATCGGGGGTTCACGGTGTTCATCATCAGCTGGAAGAATCCGACATCGATGATGCGCCGCGTGACCTTTGAGGATTACATGCTGCAGGGAGCCCTGAAGGCCATAGAAGCGGCCCGGGATATCTGCCGGTGCGATGCCGTGCATGCGGCGGGTTACTGCATCGGAGGGACCGCGCTGGCGGCTCTCATGGCCTGGTTCAACCGACAGCGTTCCAAAAGGAAAAAAGCCGTTCCAGTGTCGGACTGGACCTTGTTTTCAACACTGGTGGATTTTTCAGAACCGGGGGACCTGGGCTTTTTCATCACCGAAAAATCCGTTGCGGCCGTTGAAGAACTGATGGAAGAAAACGGTTATCTGAGCGAGAAGTATATTGAGATGGCCTTTCGCATGCTCGGGTCCGACAGCCTGATCTGGCGAAATTTCGTTCAAACCTGTCTTTTCGGCGCGGCCCCGCCCAAATCGGATGTCCTCTTCTGGAACAGCGACAGCACCCGGCTGCCGGAGGCCATGTGCGCATTCTATCTCCGGGATCTCTATTTGAATAACCGTCTGGCCGAAAAGGATGGTCTCGTTCTGGGCGGTCGTTCCATCGACCTGGGCTGCATCGAACAGCCCCTTTATGTCGTCGGCACGCAGCTGGATCACATTTGTCCCTGGAAAAGCACGTTTAAAACCTGCAGCCTGGTCGGAGGTCCCGTCCGGTATGTTCTTTCAAGTGAGGGCCACATAACGGGAATCGTAAACCCGCCTTCCGAGACATCGCGGAGGAGATATTGGGCCGGTGATGCAGCGGGGGAGAGGGATCCGGAAAGCTGGCTGAGCCGCCAGGAGGAAGGCAGGGGTTCCTGGTGGGAGGACTGGGCCGCGTGGCTGTCCGTCAGGAGCGCGGGTGAGAGACGGACGCCGTCCATGGGATCCCGGAAATATCCGCCTCTCGAAAAAGCCCCCGGATCTTACGTCATGGAGCGTTGAATGCCTTATGGAGGGATCGAACGTCGGACTTGTTTTCCCCGGGCAGGGTTCTCAGTTTGTCGGCATGGGGGAAGACCTCTACAGGGAAAACGAAATCTTTAAAAAGGTTTTCCACCGCGCCCAGGACATCCTGGAGATGGATATGCTGGGCCTCTGGACGAGAGGTCCTCGTGAAACCCTGGATCAGACCCTTTACACGCAGCTGGCCGTCCTGGTCTTTGAGCTGGCGGCCTCTGAGGCTTTCCGAAAAGAGGTTTCCCTCCGGCCCCGGGTCGCGGCAGGCCACAGCCTTGGCGAGTACAGCGCCATTTATGCCTCAGGTGCGCTGGACATGGAGGCGGTCTTGAACCTTGTCCGGGTGAGGGCGCAGCGCCACGAGGATGCCGTCCCCGCGGGGACGGGCGCCATGCTGGCCATTCTCGGGCTGGACGGCCGCTCCGTGGAAAAACTGTGTCTCGCGGCGAGCCGGGAGGGGGAAGAGGTCGATGTGGCCAACCTGAACGCGCCCATCCAGGTGGTTGTTTCGGGACATGTCCGTGCCGTGGAACGCTTGGCCCGCGCGGCTGAGAAGGCCGGCGCGAAAAAGACGGTCACCCTGCCCATCAGTGTTCCCTGTCATTGCCGGCTGCTCATGACGGCCTCGGAGCTTTTCGAGGAGAGCCTGAAGCGCGTGTCTTTCAAGTCCTTTCAGATACCGGTGATCCCCAACTGCGATCCAGCCGTCTTCTACACGCCTGAAAACGCGGCCGGGCTCTTGAAAAGGCAAATCACATCGCCGGTTCGCTGGCAGGAGACCATAGAGAGGATGGGGGCCATGGGCGTCGACACGATTGTGGAAATCGGCCCCAGAAAAGTCCTCTCCGGGCTCATTAAGAATATTGATCGAAGCATCCGGCTCTTTTATGTCGGGGACGTTTTGTCGCTCCGGAACACGGCCGAAGCGCTTAGCCTTCCGTCTTCCCAATGATCCTAATTAATACTTGATTTAACACGGGAGATATTGTAAAAGAACCGTTCTAAAATTTCTGGTCTCCTTGCTCGAACCAGGCGTTCGGGCTTCAGAGCCGAGAGGAGAAAACTCAATGAACAGATACGAAATCGTCATGGTGGCCCTGTCCGACCTGTCGAAGGACGATGTGGACGGCCTGATCGAGCGCTCGAGCGCTATCATCGCGAACATGAAAGGCATCGTCGTCAAGGCCGAGAAATGGGGAACGAGGAAGCTTGCCTATCGCATCAGGAAACAGCCGCGGGGCACCTACGTTCTGATCGATTTTGCGGGAGAAAGCGCCGTGGTCAATGAACTGGAGCGAAATCTCAAGTTTGATGACGAGGTTTTGAGATTCCAGACGATCAAGAAAGCGGACGCGGTCACTCTTGAAGAAATCGAGAAAGAGATCGCGGGATCAAAGAAAGAAGAAAAGATCCAGGAGGTGAAGCCCTTGACGGCCGCCCCGGCAAAGGAAGCGGAGAAGACAACACAGACAGCCGTTCAGGGAGACGCGGGATCAGGCGAGGCGGCCGCTTCGGAAAAGAAGGGGGAGGAATAGGATCATGGCATATAATCGTCCAGGGGAGCGCTCGACAGAAAGAAGACCGGAAAGAAGGGTCTTTCACAGGAGAAAGGTCTGCAGGTTCTGCACCGATTCCAATTTGAAAATCGAATACAAGGACCCCGGTTCTCTGAGACATTTCGTTTCAGAAAAGGGGAAAATCATTCCGAGAAGAATCACGGGAAACTGTGCCAACCACCAGAGGGAATTGACGGTGGCCATTAAAAGGGCCAGGGCCATAGCCCTCCTGCCCTTCGTGGTCTCAGAATACTGATTCGTTAAGCTCTTCCAATAAAAGGCAGGCATTGGACATCCGAATTTTGAACAGAGAATTTGTCTCGGCAATCGTGACATCCTCGCTTGTCTTCATGGCCGCCGCGTTGACGCCGCTGCTGGGCCCGCTCATAGGGCTTTTCATGCCGCTGCCGATCTTCTTTTACGCCTTCAGGCTCGGGCGGATCAGGGGAGCAGCGGTCTTTGTCCTATCGCTTGCCGTCGTATCGGCTGCCGTTTTTTTTTCGGCGCTGGACGTGAACATCGCGGTCCTCTTCCTGGCGGGATCCTTCGGACTGATCCTTTCAGAAATCTTCCGGAAGGGTTTGTCCATTGAAAGGACTGTTTTTTATTCCGTACTGTCCATTCTGATCCTGGGTTCTTTCTTTATTGTCTATCATCTTCTGACGACGGGTCAGGATTCCATGCTTCTGGTCGAGTCCTATATTTCGGAGGGCATCCAGGAGAGCATCGGCGTTTACGCGCAGCTCGGGATCTCGCCCGAACAGCTCAGCGAGATCAGGAAGAGCGCGCCCGTCATCGTTAAAACCATATTGAATCTCTTTCCGGCTCTGGTGATTGTCAGTGCCGTTTCCTTTGTTCTGATCAATATCCTGGCGGGAAGGGCGATCTTTCAAAGATTGGGGACGCCGTCCCCGGATTTCGGCGATTTGAGCTTCTGGAAGATTCCCGACCAGATGGTCTGGTTCGTCATCCTGGCCGGAGGTCTGATCCTTATCCCCAGGGTAGACGTGCGGATCATCGGGCTGAATCTACTCATCATTTTTCTCTTTTTCTATCTCTTTCAGGGTTTTGCGATCATCAGCTACTTTTTCCGGAAAAAAAATGTTCCCCTGTTCTTTCGGGGCATCATTTATTTTCTTATTTTTGCTCAGAATTTCCTTTTTCTGATCGTTATGGTCCTCGGTTTTGCCGATATCTGGATCGATTTCAGAAAGAGAAACCCGCCCGCGGCGGATTCCGTGGAACAGCAATAATCTCACAAAGCGAAGGAGGCCTTTTCATGAAGGTGATTTTAAGAGAAGACGTTGACTCTCTCGGAAAAATGGGAGATATTATCAAAGTCGCGGACGGTTACGCCAGAAACTATCTCATTCCGAAGGGGCTGGCCATCGAGGCCAGCGTGAAGAATGTAAAGGTCCTTGAACATGAAAAGAGGGGAGTCGCGCAGCGGGCGGAGAAGGAACGTAAGAAAGCCAAGGCGCTCCTCGAGAAGTTCACGGACCTGACATGCACCATCTCGCGGCGGGTCGGCAAGCAGGATAAGCTTTTCGGCGCGGTGACGACCAAGGATATCGAGAAGGCGCTCCGGGACCAGGGGATTGACGTGGACCGGAAGACCATTGTCCTGGAAGAGACCCTCAAGAGTCTGGGAGAATTCCCCGTGAAAATCCGCCTGTACCCTGGAATTGTCGCGCAGATTAATGTCGTGGTGAGCAGGGAAGAAGAATAGAATTTGCCATGAAGGATATCGATTCCTCTTTGCATAAGGTTCCGCCCCAGAACCTGGAGGCCGAGCAATCGGTTCTCGGCGGGATCCTCCTCGACAACCAGGCCCTGAACAGTGTCCTGGAAATCCTGCAGATGGATGATTTTTACAGCGACGCGCACCGGAAGATCTTTGCCTCCATTCTTGAACTTTCGGAGAAGGGCCGGCCGAGCGATCTGATCACCCTGAGCGATATTCTGAGGGACAGAAATCAGATCGATGCGGTGGGGGGTGTTTCTTATCTGGCTTCCCTAGTGGATAATGTGCCCTCGGCGGCGAACATCTCGTACTATTCCAAGATCGTCAAGGAGAAGGCCATCTTGAGGAGCCTGATCGGAACGGCGACGGACATTCTCACGAAGAGCTACAACGCCGGATCGGATGTGGATACCCTCCTCGACGAGGCCGAGCATGCCATCTTCGAGATATCCGAAAACAAAATCAAGCCGAGCTTTTCTCCCTTGAAGGAACTGATCAAGGATAGTTTCAGGACGATTGAACGGCTCTACGAGAAGAAGGAACTCATCACCGGTGTTCCCACCGGCTTCGAGATGCTGGATGAGAAAACGTCCGGTCTCCAGAGATCGGACCTGGTCGTCGTGGCGGGCCGCCCCAGCATGGGCAAGACCGCCCTCGCCCTCAACATTGCTCAGTACGCCGCCATCGAGGCAAATATTCCCGTTGCCATTTTTTCGCTCGAAATGTCAAAAGAGCAGCTCGCTTTCCGCATGCTTTCTTCGGAGGCGCGGGTGGACTCTCAGAGGCTGAGGAGGGGATTCCCGGGAGAGACGGACTGGCCGAAATTGACCACTGCCGCGGGGAGATTGGCCGAAGCCCCCATATTCATAGACGACACGGCGGCGATCACCGTCCTCGAAATGAAAGCGAAGGCCAGGCGGCTGAGGGCCGAGACAGGCCTCGGCCTCGTGATCGTCGACTATCTGCAGCTCATGCGGTCGACGGGGTCCAGGGACTCGCGGGAGCAGGAGATATCGGAAATCAGCCGTTCCCTGAAGGCGCTTGCCAAGGAATTGAACATTCCGGTGATGGCCCTTTCTCAATTGAACCGTCAGGTGGAGCAGAGAACGAACAGGCGCCCTCAGATGGCGGACCTGAGAGAATCCGGAGCCATTGAGCAGGACGCCGATGTGATCATTTTTCTTTACCGGGATGAGGTCTACAACCGGGCGGAAGACAATCCGGAGAAAGGGACAGCGGAGGTCATCATCGGCAAGCAGAGAAACGGCCCCGTCGGAACCGTCAAACTATCTTTCCTTGAAAAGTTCACCCGCTTTGAAAATCCGGCGAGGGGTGATTACGACTACCACTAAGCCTCGAGGAGGGCAACAGGCTCCTTACCCGTGTAAGTGATGGCGGCCCTCATCTTTTTGAGCGCCTGGGCCTCGATCTGCCGGGCGCGTTCCCTCGTGATATTAAACCTGTCTCCGATGTCCTGAAGGGTCTCGGGATTGTCCGCCATGATCCGGTGTTCGATGATGTAGCGCTCCCTCTCGTTCAGCTGCGACATCGCTCCCGCAATGCTCATTTTGGCAAGGGCGGTTTCCTCCTTCCTGATCAGGGCCGATTCCTGGTCTTCACCCTCGTATTTCAGCTGATCGATATAAGTGGATTCGCCATCCTCCGTGAGAGTCGCATCCAGGGAAAGATCGCGGTTGCTGAGCCGGAGGTCCATCTCTTCGATTTCCGCCTCTTTCACCTGTAGGGACTCCGCGATCTCCGCGAATTCGGGATTCTTCTCGGAGAGGGACCGAAGCCTTTTCTTTTCCTGATTCAGCTTGAAAAAAAGTTTGCGCTGCGCCTGGGTGGTGCCGATCTTGACAAGACTCCAGGACTTGATGATGTAATTCTGCATATAGGCCCGGATCCACCAGACGGCATAGGAAATAAGCCGATAGCCCTTGTATGGATTGAACTTCTTCACGGCGTGCATGAGGCCGATATTGCCTTCCTGGATCAGGTCAATGAGCTTCATGCCGTAATTGCGATATTCGTGGGCTATTTTCACAACAAAACGCAGATTGGACGTGACCAGTTTTTCCGCCGCCTTCAGGTCGCTCTGCTTCTTGAAGCGAACGGCGAGATCGAATTCCTCTTCCGGCGTCAGGAGGGAAAAGCGATTGATTTGCGTGATGTAGATATCCAGGGCATTGGATACGGCCGGAAGGTTCATGTCCTGCTCCTCGTGAATGAATAAGTTCATGAATTATATCAGTTTTTTGCCAGGAGTCAAGACATTTTAACCGTTTGGACAAGGAATGAACGCTTGACATTAAGCGGGTCTGTGTTTAATTTATGCTTGAAATCACTAAGATATCCAATATTTTGAAATCCTTTAAAAAATTTTTTCAACGGGAAATGGCGGGATGAATTCACTCAGCCGTCGCATCATTGATTGTGCCTGCGACATGGCAAAAGAAGCTGGTGGAATAATTTCTGGAGGAGACCATGAGATTTGACAAATTGACCTTGAAGGCGCAGGAGGCCTTTCAGGACGCTCAGAGAACAGCTGAAAAATATGGGCATCAAGCCATCGACGCGGAGCATGTTCTGCTTTCGCTTATCCGCCAGCCCGAAGGAACGGTCGAAACCATCCTGAAAAAAATGGGGTCCGATCCCAGCGTGATTGCCAGGGAGGTTGAGAAGCTCCTGGACAGGATGCCGAAGGTTTCCGGAGCGGGAGGCGGGCAAACCTATGTCACGCCCCGTCTCAATGGCATCATGGAGAAGGCGTTCCAAGAAGCTGAAAGGATGAACGATGAATACATGAGCGTCGAGCACATCCTGATTGCCATGACCGAGGACAAGCAGGATCCGGCGGCCCGCATTCTTCAGAATGCGGGCGTGACGAAGGACAAGATATTCCAAGTGCTTGTGGATATCCGGGGGACGCAGAGAATCACGGACCAGAACCCCGAGGAAAAGTATGAGGCCCTGAAACGGTACGCCAGGGACTTCAATGAACTCGCCCGCAAGAGTTCTTTCGATCCCGTGATCGGGCGGGATGATGAAATCCGGCGGATCATGCAGGTTCTGTCTCGAAGAACAAAGAACAACCCGGTTCTCATCGGGGAGCCCGGCGTCGGGAAAACGGCTATCGTGGAGGGCCTGGCCCAGCGCATCGTGAACGGCGATGTCCCCGAGAGCCTGAAAAACAAGAGGGTCATCGGACTCGATATCGGGGCCCTCGTGGCGGGAGCGAAATACAGGGGCGAATTTGAAGACCGACTGAAGGCGGTGCTGAAGGAGATCACCGAGGCTCAGGGAGAGATCATTCTCTTCATCGACGAGATTCACACCGTCGTGGGGGCGGGCGCGGCGGAGGGGGCCATCGACGCATCCAACATGCTCAAACCGGCCCTGGCCCGCGGCGAGTTGCGGTGCATCGGCGCCACGACGGTCAACGAATACCGCAAGTATATCGAGAAGGACGCGGCTCTGGAAAGGAGATTTCAGCCGATTCCGGTCAGGGAGCCGACGGTGGAGGATACCATCGCCATCCTGCGGGGGCTCAAGGAACGCTATGAGATTCATCACGGCGTCCGGGTATCCGATTCGGCCATCATCGCGGCGGCCACCCTGTCCAACCGTTACATCAGTGACCGGTTCCTGCCGGACAAGGCCGTGGATCTCATCGACGAGGCCGCGTCAAAGCTGCGGATCGAGCTTGACAGCCTGCCGGCGGAGATCGATGCCGTGGAGCGCAGGATCATCCAGCTCGAGATCGAGCGGCAGTCCCTGAAGAAGGAAACGAGCCCGACGGCGAAAGAACGGTCCGGGAAGATCGAGAAGGAACTGGCCGGGCTCAAGGAAGACAAAGAGCAGATGATGCAGCACTGGTCGAAGGAAAAAGAGGTGATCAAAAGGATCCAGACCATCAAGAGCCTGATAGAGGAAAACAGAAACGAAGAGTTGAATGCCCAGAGGCAGGGCGATCTGGAAAAAGCGGCGACGATCCGGTACGGGAAACTCGTCGAACTTCACCGGGAACTGGAGGAGGAAAACGAGAAACTCGACGAAATTCAGAAAGACCGGAAAATGCTCAAGGAAGAGGTGGACGAGGAAGATGTGGCCGAGGTCGTGGCCAAGTGGACAGGCATTCCCGTGGCGCGCATGATGGAAAGCGACGTGGCCAAGCTTATCCACATGGAAGAGCGCCTGAAGCAGAGGGTCATCGGCCAGGATGAAGCCGTTCAGGCCGTTTCAAGCGCCTTGAGAAGAGCCCGTTCCGGAATACAGGACCCGAACCGGCCTCTCGGTTCCTTCATCTTCATGGGCTCGACCGGTGTGGGAAAGACCGAACTGGCGAGGGCTCTGGCGGAGTTCATGTTCGACGACGAACAGGCCATGGTACGGATCGACATGTCGGAGTTCATGGAAAAACATTCCGTTTCCCGGCTGATCGGCGCGCCCCCGGGCTATGTGGGATACGATGAAGGCGGGCACCTCACCGAGGCCGTGAGGAGAAAACCCTACACGGTATTGCTTTTTGATGAGATTGAAAAGGCGCATCCCGATGTGTTCAACGTCCTTCTGCAGATTCTGGATGATGGGAGACTCACGGATGGTCACGGCCGGACGGTGAACTTCAAAAATACGATCGTGATCATGACCTCGAACATCGGCGGAGAGTTTGTGCACAATTTCTCCATGAGCGAGGAAGAGAGGCGGTTGAGAACCATGGACGTCATGAGGACGACCTTCCGGCCGGAATTCCTGAACCGCGTCGATGACATCGTCTTTTTCAGGTCCCTGACCATCAGCGACATCGACCGGATCATCGAGATTCAGCTCGGCCTGCTTCAGAAGAGGCTTGAAGAAAGGAAACTGTCGCTGGAATTGACAGAAAGTGCAAAGAAGTATATTACAAAGGTCGGCTACAGTTCCGTTTACGGTGCGAGGCCTTTGAAGAGAGCGCTTCAGAAAATCATCCAGGACAGCCTCGCCTTGAAGCTCCTTGAGGGGGCGTTCAAGGAAGGCGATCATATCCTTGTGGATGTGACCAAAGAGGGCGATGTCGTCTTCAAGAGCGGAAAAAAGAAGGGGTAATTATCTTCGGAAACAGACAACAAAGGGGTTGCCATAAAAGATTAAAAACAATATAATTATACTTGGTTATTCATCCGGCCTGGGGAGCAGGACGGAGAGATATGGAGGTTTTGCGAATGAACACCATCAAGACAACGATGCTTCTGGGCGCCCTGACGGGCCTTTTGATGCTCATAGGCGGATATTTTGGCGGACAGCAGGGTGTTGTCCTGGCTTTTATCTTCGCGTCGGTCATGAATCTGGGAAGCTACTGGTTTTCGGACAAGATTGTCCTGCGTATGTACAAAGCCACGGAGGTCACGGAAAGAGAGGCTCCCGAACTGTTCACCCTGGTGAGAAACCTGGCGATGAGGGACGGTCTTCCCATGCCGAAAGTCTATATTATTCCCGGTGATACGCCCAACGCCTTTGCGACAGGCAGGAACGAGCACCATGCCGTCGTGGCCGTGACGGAAGGCATTCTGCGGATTCTCAACAGAGAAGAGCTTGAGGGAGTCATCTCTCATGAACTCTCCCACATCAAGGACAAGGATATTCTGATCAGTTCGATCGCCGCCACTTTGGCGGGCGCCATCGTCATGCTGGCGAACATGGCCCAGTGGGCGGCCATCTTCGGCTTCGGCGGAAGGGACGATGAAGAGGCCGGGGGAGGGGGTATTTTGGGACTCATCCTCATGGCGATTCTGGCCCCCATCGCCGCCGCCATCATCCAGATGGCCATCTCGCGTTCCCGGGAATATCTGGCGGACAGCGAAGGTGCACGGCTGTCAGGCAAGCCTATGGGACTGGCAAACGCGCTGGAGAAGCTTTCCAGAGCGTCGCAGGCTATTCCCATGGATGCCAATCCATCCACGGCGCATATGTTTATCGTGAATCCCCTGACCGGGAGATCCTTCGCGAATCTTTTCAGCACGCACCCGCCGATCGAGGAGAGGGTCGCCAGGCTGAAGAACATGGTCGCGACAGCCCGATAGGGATTGCATTCGGTTGTTCAAAATCATTTGAAGGGACGCAAGTGAAGCGGAGTCGTTTGAAATACGCAGGCGCGAGGATTGTTTTTTTCATGACCATCGGGCTGCTTATTCTTGGCCTTTCCTTCCCCCTCCTTTCTTCAGCCGACATATACAAATTCGTTGATGAGGAAGGGGTCACCCACATCACCAATGTCCCGACGGATGCGAGGTACAGGCTCTGGTGGAAGGAGGCGACACCCGCGCAGCGGAGAGCGCTTCTCAAGTCGCCGCCCTACGAGTCGATGATCCTCGATGCCTCAAGGAAGCACAACGTGGAATCGGATCTGATCAAGGCGGTCATCAAGGCCGAATCCGATTTCAACCACCGGGCCGTTTCCAGGAAGGGGGCGAAAGGACTCATGCAGCTCATGCCGAAGACCGCCGACCGCTTCCAGGTGAACAGCTCCTTCGACCCCTGGAGCAATATTGAAGGGGGCGTCCGCTATCTGCGTCATCTTCTTGATCTTTTCAATGGTGACCTGACCCTGGCCCTTGCCGCCTACAATGCCGGCGAAGGGGCCGTGGCCAAATACAATAACCGGGTCCCTCCCTATCAGGAGACCCAGACCTACATCCAGAGGGTTTTACGTTACCTCAAAAAATATCGCAGCGAACCGGGTAGAGCTGTCCGGGCGTCCTACTGAGGTATCGGTTCGCCTCTGGAAAGATCACGAAATCCCTTTTCAAATCAGACATCCACGAGAAAATTTCGGGAAACTCTGCGAGGTGACGGGATCTTATCTCACGTGGAAGCATGAAAAAGAGTACACTTACTGATGGAGGGTGACCGATGCAGGACGAGGACAAGAAAGAAAAAAGTTTTGTCGTGAAGGATCGGCGGAAATTCACGGAGACAGGCGAAAGCCGTGAGGATGAGGTCGGTAAGCCGGAAGAGACAAAAACAGGGGAGCCTGTCAAGGAGGGAGAGGAGACAGCGGAACAGAAGAGCGGGGACAAGGCGGCGGAAGAGGCCTACATGCCGGAGATGAACTTCGCCAGTTTCATATTCTCGCTCAGCACCTCCGCCATGTATCATTTCGGCGATTTCCCGGACCCCGTCTCAAAGAAGGCGCAAAGAAACCTTGCAGCAGCCAGGCAGACGATCGACATCATCGCCATGCTGAGAGAGAAAACGGAAGGCAATCTCGACTCCGACGAAAAGAACCTGATCGACACAATTCTTTTCGAGCTCCGGATGCGGTATGTTAAAGAAAAGGATAAGGGATGATCAGGCAATCCCCCGCGAAGGTTAATCTTTTCCTGAAAGTGCTTGGAAGGCGGGAGGACGGCTATCACGATATTGCCACCCTCATGCAGCGGATCAGCCTTTACGATGATCTGGATATTTCCCTTGAGGGAGAGAATATCCGCGTGAGGTGCCCGGGGAGTTCTCTGCCGGAAAACGGGGAGAACATTGTTTACAGGGCGGCAGAGGTTTTTCTGACGAGGGCCCGCTGCAGCCGGGGGGTTGAAATCACCCTTCGAAAGAGGATTCCCATTGCTTCCGGGCTCGGGGGAGGAAGCTCGAACGCGGCAACAACGCTCGTGACCCTGAATGAATTGCTGGGAAAACCTTTCAGCGACGGGGAATTGATGAAAATGGGAGCGGAGATCGGGGCGGACGTCCCTTTTTTCATTTTTGGAAAGACCGCCTGGGCTTTCGGCATAGGAGATCAGCTTCAGGAGGCGGAAGGAGTTCCGGATCTGTGGTTTGTTCTTTTGAATCCCGGGTTCGGTATTTCCACTAAAATGGTCTACGAAAACCTCAATTTGGGATTGACAAAAGAGGGAATTAGGTTTAGCATCCAAAACTTTCTTACGGCAGGGGACATGGCAAGAGGGCTTCAAAACGATCTCGAAAAGGTTGCCTTTCGTCTGCAGCCCCTTCTCATTGATTTGAAAAGGATTTTGGTGGACCACGGTGCGCTCGGTTCTCTCATGTCGGGGAGCGGGGCAACCGTATTCGGCATTTTTGCTGAAGAACAAGATGCCCTGAGAGCCGGAGAAGCGCTGAAACAGGCCGGAAAGTGGTCCGTATTTACGGCTCATTCGCTGTAGTTCAGCCCGTTCTCCTTGATCGTTCAGGTGTGCCGGGTCAACGCAGGAGATATTGGGGCGTCGTCAAGCGGTAAGACACAAGATTTTGGTTCTTGCATCCGGAGGTTCGAATCCTCCCGCCCCAGCCATCATTGAAACATGACAGGGAAGGCGAAGCACATCTTTTTTAATTGATTTAAACTTTTTCCGTCAATGGACGACTTCCGAGGATAATGAGATGCTAGAGAGAATAAGAATCTTTTCCGGCAATTCCAATATAAATCTTGCGCAAAAGATCTGCAAGAACCTGGGGGTGCCGCTTGGCAAGGCAAATGTGGCCACCTTCAGTGACGGCGAGACCCGGGTCGAGATCAACGAAAACGTGAGGGGCATGGACGTTTTCATTATCCAGTCCACCTGTCCACCCGTGAACAACAACTGCATGGAACTGCTGATCATGATCGACGCCATGAAGAGGGCTTCGGCGGACCGGATCACGGCGGTCATCCCGTATTACGGCTATGCCCGGCAGGACAGAAAGGTGGCGCCGAGAGCGCCCATCACGGCGAAACTCATCGCGGATCTCATCACGACCGCAGGGGCGAACCGGGTTCTTTCCATCGATCTTCATGCGGGACAGATCCAGGGGTTCTTCAATATCCCCGTGGATAACCTTTTCGCTACCCCCGTCCTCCTCGATTATATGAGAACGAAGTTTATGGAGAACACGGTGATCGTGTCCCCCGATACGGGAGGCGTGGAAAGGGCAAGAGCCATCGGAAAGCGGCTCGACGCGAACCTGGCAATTATCGACAAGAGGCGGGAAGGGCCGAATGAGTCGGAGGTCATGAATATCATCGGGGACGTGAAAGGGAAGCGGGTCATCATCCTTGATGACATGATCGATACGGCGGGAACCGTGGTCAACGCGGCGACGGGCCTGGAGAAAGAAGGCGCCAAGGAGGTATCCGTCTGCTGCACCCACGCGGTGCTTTCGGGGCCGGCCATTGAGAGGATTGAGAAATCAAGCATCAAAGAGCTCATTGTCACGGATACCATCCCCCTGCATGACGGAGCGACCAAGTGCAAACGGATAAAGATTCTTTCGGTCGCCGGCCTTTTGAGCGAGGCGGTGAGAAGGATTTACTATAACGACTCAGTGAGCTCATTATTTGTTTAGCGGGCTGTTGAAAAACGCCCATCTGCGGTGTTGCGCTGCGCCCCTCCCTTCGACAGGCTCAGGGCAGGCTTACAAGTTGTCATGGTGAGCGATGTCACGGTGAGCTTGTCGAACTGCGAACCATGCGCCTTGCATCTGAACGTTTTTGAACAGCCTGATGAAAAATGTGTTTTTCAAAACCCTTTTAGGAGGCAGGAATGGAAACCATGGAATTAAAAGCCCTCATCCGGCAGGGATCGGGGAAAGGGCCTGCGAGGAGATTACGTTCAGCCGGGATGATACCGGCTGTTTTCTACGGCTCGGGAGCGGAAGCGGTTTCCCTGTCCGTCGGTGCCCGCGATATGCTGAAGTTGCTGAGAGAGAGGGAAGAAAGCCTCTTTGTAAAGCTGAAGATAGATGAAGGCGGAAAGGAAGCGGAGCATCTTTCCATGATAAAGGAAATTCAGGTGAGTCCCACGGGCGATGGGATCCTTCATGTGGATTTTTATGAGATCAGGATGGATCATGAACTCACGATAGACGTCCCCATCCATCTTGTCGGACAACCGGTGGGCCTGATCGATGGCGGAGAGTTGTATCACCTGAAGCGGGAACTGAAGATATCGGGCCTTCCATCATTGCTGCCGGAATATGTGGAAGTGGATGTGAGCGGACTCAAGATCGGCGATTCCGTCAAGGTCGGCGATATTCCCCTTGTGAAGGGGATAGAAGCCCTTGATGCCGCCGATATCGCCATCGCGTCCGTCGCGGCCACGAGAGCGGCAGAGGTGGTTGAGGAGGCCGCTGAGGAAGCCGCCGCCTCCGAACCGGAGGTTGTTGGAAAGAAGGCGGAGGAGGGGGAAGCATAGTATCACCTTCCGAAAATGGAGAAGTCTTGATGAAAAGCGAATGGACCTGAAAGATGAAGCCCCGTTTCTCACGGCGAGAACGGGGCTTTTTATTGACCCCTTGGACCCTCGCATCATGAAACTCATCGTTGGACTGGGAAATCCCGGAGATCGTTACCGGTTCACAAGGCACAACATGGGCTGTCTCGTCTTGGATGAGCTGGCCGACGAACACGGCATTTCCGTGCGCCGCAAAAAATTCGATGCCGATTTTGGAGAGGGAGTCATTGCCGGTGTGCCGGTCATGCTGGCCAAGCCGCGGACCTACATGAACCTCAGCGGCACCGCGGTGATGAGGCTTTCCGGTTTTTTCAAAATCGACCTGACCGATATCATTGTCGTTCATGACGACCTTGACCTTGCCTTCGGAAGCGTCAGGGTCAAGGATGGGGGAGGCCCAGGCGGTCACAAGGGGATGATATCCGTGATCCAACATCTGGGTGCGCGCGAATTCATCAGGGTGAGGCTGGGAATCGGGAAGCCACTTCTGAAAGCCATGGTTGAAGATTACGTCCTGCAGCTTTTCAGCCGGGACGAGATGGAAGCGCTCCCTGATATTTTGCGCCGGGCAGCAGATGCTGTCGTTGAGATTCTGACCTCCGGTTCCCAGGCGGCCATGTGCAGATTCAACGCGAGAAGGGCCAAGGGAGAAAACAGGGAGGAGGATCCTTGTTGAACATAGAGATAGCCGGTTACGCCGCCCTTCCGGGTTTTCTCGCCCTCGTTGCTGCCGTTCTCATCGTACCCGATATCCGCCGGTCGATCGACTTGAGCCTCCCGATTTTTTCGAGGGATATCTTCAAAACGTCGGCGTTGATGATATCCTGCCTTTTCCTGTTGATCCTCATTTTTCTTGAGCCGGGATTCTCGTCGGTCGCTTTCCTGGCAGGAATTCTCTCCACTGTTCTGTTCCTCATTTTCTCCCTTGCCCTGTTCAAATCTGCCGACGCCCGTTCGTCTGACAGAGAAGAGCGCTTTCAAGGATGGAGCCTCGGTCTTGCCGCTCCCGGACTTGCCCTTGCGGCGATCGGCATCTATCTCGCGATTTTCGCCTGGGAAGACGTTTCGATCCTGAACGCCTATGCCTTCGGCGCGACCTGTGCCCTTGTCCCCATCACCCTCGGCGGAGTTCAGGTAAAAGAAGGAGATGCGGTTCTGAAGCCAGCGGTTCCTGCCGCGGATTTCTATGTTTCCTCGCTCTGCATTCTTGCGGCCGCCATGACCATGGGAGCCGCCATGATGGAATCTAAGCGGGTCTGGATCGGAATGCCGGTTCTTTTTGTCATGGCGGGGCTGGCGGTTTTTCTCGCTGCGGCCGTGGTGATGCGGGTTGTGCCCCGTGGACGTCCGTGGTTTTCTCGCGGCATTGCGTATCTCTCTGCCCTTTCGGTCGTGATCGTTTCCTATCTCATCCCCGGAGAACTGACTCGAAAAATATCGTCGGATACGATCGCCGGACTGGGAATGCTCGACCGCATGGGGCCCTATTGGGCTTCCATAACAGGGGTTCTGACAGGCGCTCTCCTGACCCTCCTGACCCGTTATGCCACGGCTCAATCAGAGCGCGGCCATAGGAATCTGACTTTCGGCTTTTCCCTTTACTTTGTCGCCGCCTGTGTCTGGATATCCTATCTCTTTGCCGATTTGTACGGCATTGCCTTTGCGGGGATGGGGCTGCTTGGTGCGGTGTGTCTGCCTGCAAGTCGACAGATGATCCGGTCCGTGAAAAGAAATTCAGGAAGCGGAAGTGGCTTTCAACTTGGCGCGTCGGCCTTTTCAACCCTTGCCGTTGTTGCCGCCTGTCTCATGTGGGTCAGTGAAACGGCAGACTTTGAAGACGGATTTCCTGGATTCGCCGGGGCGGCGGTCCTTGCGGGACTGGTGCCCGGAGTGGGGATAGCTTATGTCATGAGATCCTTCGTGAAAAAGGTATCGAGGGGAACGCCGGAGGGCACTGAAATCCATTTTCCTTTCATGAGTCCCGATCTCTCCTCCTGTCTTGTGTTTATCTTCATTCCCGTTTTGATCGGTCTGGTCGCCGGCCCGGAAGTGCTGGGCGGTTTTTTGGCCGGAATGGCTCTGGCGGGGATTTATGCGGTCTTCAGGCTGGACAAAGAGGGCGAGTCGGAAGATGCGGGACGCCTCAACGGCCTCGTGAAGCTCGCCGCCCTGGCGGCGCTGTTGACAGTGCCTCTCATGATTCTCTAATCGGTTCAAAGGTAATTGGTCTGTTGCCCAAATGTTTCTGGGATGCATTATTCTCAGGGACAGGTCTCTTCCGGGCTCAGGATCTTTTTATCGACCGTTCTAAATCTCGCTTCACTGCAAATGCAAAACTCGTCCGCAAGAGGCGGACTCAGACAGTTGCATTTGCGGGCGTGGAATTTATCCTGAGCCTGTCGAAGGGCTGCGATAAGAACGGTAACCCGAAAAAAAGATATTCACCCGTTCAGAATCCTGCCTCCTTCGAATAGGATTGGATGTGCTATGCGCTACTTGAGGAACCGACCGTAAAGTCCCAACCTTTGTTTGAGGTAAGGAACATCATCCGATCAAGTCATTACTTGATGAGCGCTTTCACCATTCATTTTTCATGACCAACCTTTAATTGAAAGTCAAGATTACGAAAAAATGAGTAACGCTGAATCTGAGCGGTTATCGAAACGCCTTGTTATAGGCTGGAAAACTAACTGCGTAGCTGGTATAATTTTTGGAAATCTCAAAAGGGCAGAACTCTCATTCTGAATGTGGTACGTGCTCTGGGTCAGGTTACTTGCCTACGTAAAAGACAAATACTGCCTTGTCGATTCCGCAAGCACCATGGGAATAACCGTTAACGGCGTGCGGATTGGGAAGCGGGATAATAAAAAAAGCACCTCTTGAGAAGGACTCCCACAAAATTGCTATGGAAAGTCCCCGCTCCTCCTATACATGTGGACTTGAGATCCCGGGGTGACAGATTGAGAAATATAGTTTTGGAGTTATGCTTGAAAAGCGTATGGAAGGCGAGTGTTTTTCTGGGGATCTTATCGAGGCATGCGGCCTGGCCGTTGTTCATATTCCTTGCTGCCGTTCTTTCTCTTTCATGTCCCGCTTATGCCGACGATTATCAGTCGCTGCCCGCTCTCATAGACCTGCGCACGACATTCAGTGACGGGGATTATGATCCGAAAGCGCTTGCGCAACTGGCCAAGAGCAAGGGCTTCCAGGTTGTCATTTTCACCGATCATGATCGGATGGCCATGTCCTATGGATTGCCACCCTTTCGAAACCTCCTCAAAGTAAAGATACAGAAAAATGCAATCAACAAGCGGGGGGCGGCTGAATATCTTCAGGCGCTCAAAGAGGTAGAGAAGGAATTCCCCGGCATGATCATCCTTCCGGGATCGGAGACAACGCCATACTATTACTGGACAAGCCGCCTCTTCAAAGGCGAACTGACGGCGCATGACCATGAAAAGCGCCTTCTGGCCATCGGCATGGAAAAACCGGAAGATTATGAAAACCTGCCGATTCTGGATAACGGTTCTTCGAAAGAACTGCTATTGCAGTCGCTGCCCGGGATCATGCTTTTTTTTACTTCACTTGTGATTTCCATTTTCATGCTCCGAAAAAAAGGAGTTTACCGGTTCACAGGTATTTTTATAGCCGTTGTGAGCGTGGCCTTCCTGTTGGATACCCTCATGGCGGAGAAAAAATCACCTTTCGATGCCTATCACGGAAACCAGGGGATTGCTCCTTATCAACTGTACATCGATTACGTGCATGCCAGAGGGGGGCTGGTCTTCTGGAATTACCCGGAGACCCAATCGGGTGTCCGGAAAATGGGTCCCATCAACGTCAGCACCCGTCCTTACCCGGAAGCGCTGTATGAATCGTTTGGCTACACCGGTTTTTCCGCCGTCTATGGCGATACGTCCACCATCACGGAGCCGGGAAATGTCTGGGACGTAACCCTGAAAGGATACTGCAAGGGACTGCGGAAGAATCCGCCCTGGGGCATCGCAACCTCCGACTTTCACAGAGAAGGTCAAGACGGTCAATATCTGGGAGACTATCTTACAGTCCTCCTCGTTCGTGAAAAGACAAAACAGGAGGTTTTGAAGGCCCTGCGTACCGGCAAGATGTATTGCTCCAGCATAGCTTACCCCAAGGCGGTAAGACTGAGCGAATTCTCGGTGTCCTCAAAAGACGGCGGGAAAAAGGCGGTTTCCGGGGATGAAATGATCATAAAGGGAAATCCAGTGATCAGGATGTCGATCACGACGAATAATGAGGTTAAAAGCGTGGTCAAGGTCAGACTCATCAGGTCGGGCGAGCTCATCAAGACCTTTGAAGGTCCTTTGCCGCTTCAGATTGAATATGAAGACGCTTACGAAAAACCCGGTGAAAAAATTTATTACCGCGTGGACATGAAGGGGTACGGCATTATCGTTTCCAATCCGATTTTTGTTTCTTTTGAAAAACCCGTCGAGCAAAATGCGGCGCGCGTTCAATAACACAACGGCCACCATTCAATCCGTGTTTTCTCCCTAAAAGGGGATAATGAGCATGGGAAATCCCGAACATGTAAACATCGCAAACCTATCTCACATCTGAGGTGTTTTGATCATGCCGACATTTCACTTTACCAAAAAAAGGTTTTTGGCTTTGGTTTTGGGTGCACCTTTCATTACTTATTCAATAAGCTGGCCCGAAACTCCGACCTGCAGCTCTTTGTTTTTGTAAGCTTTGATATCCCGATCTCGATCCCCCTTATTGATTTCATGAAGCAAGATAGCACGAAATTTGACAGTTGCCGTCAGGTCAAGTTTCGTTCAGGACAAATTATTATCCGATATTCTCAGTTATTGCAAAGCGGGCTTGAGATGACAGTCCGGTAGAAAAGGCAATTAAGATATCTCTTGAATGTCGACACTCGAATCTATTTCCGTCTTTTTTCCCTCATTTCGGGAATCATAATTCTCTCAAGGTAAAGCCTTTGGCTTTCAAATGTGTCAGGGTCTTTCGTGGGGGTAAATTTGATCATCGCTCCAAAAGAGATGTTGACTCTGGCGAACGGTTTGGGGATGAAAAAATTATCCCAACTATTGAAATACCAAGCCCTGTCAGCAGAGGCATAAAAGGGGATGATGACTGCATCTGCTGCGTGGGCCATTTGAATTACCCCGGCCTTTACCTGTCCTGCTGGTCCCCGTGGGCCGTCAACGATATGGCAGGCAAGCCCATGTTGCCTTAAACGATCGACCATCTTTCTTAAGGCTTCCTTGCCGCCCTTTGATGAAGATCCGCGCACGGTATGCCAGCCGCTTCTTTCGGCCACGCCGGCGATGAGTTCACCATCATTGCTCTTACTGATCATCAGAGATGGTTTGTAGTCTCTATAATTCTGGAAATGTCGGATCGCTGAAAAAAAATGCTGGTGCCAGGTGCATAAGAGAACCCTTCCACCCTTATATAAATAGTCCATCCATTCTTTTTCATTTTCGACTTTGATTCGGAGGGTCGAGCTATAGAAACGGATAAACCGGTACAGGAACGAATGAAACTGTTTCGTTCTTAAGATATCTGTAAATTTAAATCCCACTCGATCTCTCCCTCGACCTACAGCCGAATGCACTGCTCATTGCGATCGCTTATCACGGATCACCTCTGTCTGAAATTAAATAAGAAGCACCGTCTTCTTCAGAAGATGGTGCTTCTTAAATGAGCCTACCTTTTCTTGGTCTTCGATTTTGCCTTGGCTGTTTCTGGCTTTGCTGTCTTCGGTTTTGCAATCTTCCTGGCTGTCTTGGGTGGGACTGCTTTCGACTTCGCTGTTTTTGGCTTAGCCGCTTTCGGTTTTACAGCCGTTGTTTTCACGGTTTTCTTTTTTGCCGTCCTGGGCTTTACAAGCGCGGTTTTCGGTTTAGCAATCGCTGATTTTGCCGGAGCCGCTTTAGGCGCTTCTTCGGCCTTCCTTGCCACCTTTTTTTCGCCCCCCAGCAGGTCCGTGAGTTTGTTCAGCGCCTTGTCGAGATTCTCCGGTTTCGTTCCCCCGGCCTGGGCCATGTCGGGACGGCCGCCGCCGCTTCCTCCCACGATGGGGGCAATCTCCTTCACGATCCTGCCGGCGTCGTATTTGTTCGTCAGATCCTTCGTCACCATGCAGAGCAGCATCGCTTTGTCCCCCACCTTGCTCCCCAGGAGGATGATGCCGGACTTCATCCTGTCCCTCAGCTTGTCGCCGAAGTCTCGCAAGGCTTTCACGTCTGAGACGTCCACCAACGTGGCGAGGACATGGACGCCGTTCACGGATTTTATCTTCTTGACGATGTCGCCCGATTCCCTCGCGGCGAGTTTTCCCTTCAGGGCCTCGATCTCCTTTTCGAGATCCCTCTGGTGATTCATCATTTTATCGACGCGTTCGGCCACGTCCGCGGTGCCGACCCGAAAAAGGTTCGCCACGCTGCGAAGTTCATGGTCGATTTTTTTGACGTACTTCACCGCCTCGTGCCCCGTGACCGCCTCGATACGGCGGACGCCCGCCGCGACTGCGGATTCGGAGAGGATCTTCATGAGACCGATATTTCCCGTTTGCGTGACGTGGGTCCCGCCGCAGAGCTCGGCACTGACGTCGCCCATTCTGACCAGCCGGACCTTGTCGGCGTATTTTTCGTCGAAGACGGCCTGGGCCCCCGTCTTGAAGGCCTCTTCCCTGGCGAGAAGGCTGGTCTTCACTGGAACGTTGTTCTGGATGAACTCGTTTGCGAGCATCTCAATGTGGTCGAGCTCCGCTTCATCGATCCTGGAAAAGTGGGTGAAGTCGAAGCGGAAGCGTTCCGGCGTCACGAGTGAACCGGCCTGCTTGACATGATCGCCCAGGACCTTGCGCAGCGCCGCGTTCAGGAGATGCGTGCCCGAGTGATTGGCCTCGATGGCGCGGCGAATGTTCGCCTCCACCTTGAGGTGCACCGTGTCGTTCCTGCGAATCTTGCCCTTCTTGAGTTTTCCGATGTGGGTGATGAGGTGTTCGTCGGGGCGCTGGGTATCCCAGACTTCAAAGAGGAACCCGTCCCCTTCAATAATCCCGGTGTCCCCCACCTGGCCGCCCGTCTCGCCGTAGAAGGGGGTCTGGTCGGTGAATATCTCGGCGTTGTCGCCTTCCGAGATCTCATCCACCTCGATGTCCTTCTTGAGGATGGCCGTGACAAAGGATGTCGCCTCCGTCACCTCCTCGTAGCCCACCATCTCGGAATGGATGCCCTTAAGGGTGAGTTTCTTGTAAGTGTCTGCGACAGCCTGCTCGCCGCTCCCCTTCCAGGATTCGCGCGCTCTTTCCCGCTGTTCCTCCATGAGTTTCTCGAAGCCTTCCATGTCGATGGTCAGGTTGTCCTTCTTGACAATGTCGGCCGTGAGGTCCACGGGGAATCCAAAGGTGTCGTAAAGTTTAAAAACGACCTCTCCGGGGATGACGGTTTTTCCGGATTTCTTAAGGTCGGTCACCTCGTCGGTGAGGATGCGAAGGCCCGTGTCGAGGGTCTCCAGGAATCGCTGCTCCTCGTTGAAGACAACTTTCTGGACGAAGGACTGCTTGCCCGTGATGTCCGGGTAGGCGTCCTTCATGATCTCCACGACAGCCCCGACGACTTCATGGAGGAAGGGTCTATCGAATCCCAGGAGCTTTCCGTGGCGGGCCGCGCGACGGAGAATTCGCCTCAGAACGTAGCCCCGGCCCTCGTTGCTGGGAAGGACACCATCACCGATGAGGAAGGTGACGGCGCGGCTGTGGTCGGCGATGACCCGCATGGACACGTCATCGTTTTCATTCGTCCCGTAACGCTTTCCGCTCAGCTTCGCTGTGAACAGGATGATGGGGAAAAGCAGATCGCATTCGTAGTTGCTCTGAACGCCCTGCATGACGGCGGCGAGACGCTCGAGGCCCATGCCCGTATCGATATTCGGTTTCGGCAGGGGATTGAAATTGCCGTCCTTGTCGCGGTCGAACTGGGTGAAAACGTGGTTCCAGAGTTCGAGGTGGCGGTCGCAAGAGCATTCCACGTTGCACTCCGAACGCCCGCATCCCACCCCCGGTCCCTGGTCGAAAAGGATTTCGGAGCAGGGACCGCAGGGGCCGGTTTCGCCCATCATCCAGAAGTTGCTGTCCATGCCCATCCGGACGATCCGCTCGGCGGGCACGCCCATCTCTTTGTTCCAGATCTCGAAGGCCTCGTCGTCGTTCTCGTAGATTGTGATCCACATCTTTTCCCTGGGAAGTCCCATGTTGACTGTCAGGAATTCCCAGCCCCAGGCGATGGATTCCTTCTTGAAGTAATCACCGAAGGAGAAGTTTCCCAGCATCTCGAAGAAGGTGTGGTGACGGGCCGTGTAGCCCACGTTTTCAAGGTCGTTGTGCTTCCCGCCCGCCCGGACGCATTTCTGAGAGCTCGCCGCGCGGGTGTAGCCTCGGTCCTCCAGGCCGAGGAAAAGATCCTTGAACTGGACCATCCCCGAATTTGTGAAGAGGAGCGTGGGATCATCCTTGGGGATGAGCCCGGAGCTTTCAATGACCGCGTGTCCCCTTTCTTCAAAAAATTTAAGAAACTGCTTTCTGATGTCACTCCCTTTCATCAAACGATCCCTCCTCTGTGATTCTGAACATCTCAAATACGAGACCTGCCGGGAACCCTCTGCCCATCAGGCTCCGTGCCAGTCGCTGTCTTTCTCTCCGGTCGAGATCCCCGAGCTTCCGGTCTTTCAGCTTTTTTCTGATGACGGCCTCGAGGGCTTCTCTCTCCGGACGTTCCTTTCTAACCCCGGCTATCGTTTCCTTGATGAGACCGCCGGCAATCCCTTTCTCAATGAGGCTCATCTCGATCCGGCGGTTGCCGTAGAGCCGGTTCTCGGCCAGGCTGCGAGCCCAGTCTCTCGCGAAGGCGGCATCATCGAGGTAACGATCCTTCAACAGGCGATTGATCACCCTGTTTATGACGGGTTCTTCAAACTTCTGCTCCCGGAGCTTCGAGCGGATTTCCTTCGTGCTCCGGCCCCGGAGTGAAAGAAGCCGAAAGGCCATCTGCCGGGCCTTTTCGAAGACGGGGTCATCAGCCATGCGGCTATTCCGCCTCTTTCGCGCTCTTCACGCCCAGCTTGTCGCGGATCTCGGCCTCCAGGCGGTTGGTGAGGTCGGGATTTTCACGGAGATGATGCTTCGTGTTTTCCCGCCCCTGACCCAGCCGCTCTCCCTTGTAAGAATACCAGGCGCCGCTTTTCTCGATGACGCCCTGTTCCGCTCCGAGATCCAGGATGTCCCCCTCTCTGGAAATTCCTTCACCGAAGATGATGTCGAACTCGGCCTCTCGGAAGGGCGGGGCCAGCTTGTTTTTCACGACCTTCACTCTTGTCCGGTTCCCGATGATGCTCTCTCCCTGCTTGATGGTCGTGATCTTCCGGATGTCCAGGCGGATCGAGGAGTAGAATTTGAGGGCGTTTCCGCCAGTCGTCGTTTCCGGATTTCCCATGAACATGCCGATCTTCATCCGGAGCTGATTGATAAAGATGACCGTCGTCTTCGATTTGCTGATGCTGGCCGTGAGCTTGCGGAGGGCCTGCGACATGAGCCTCGCCTGAAGTCCCATCTGGGCGTCCCCCATGTCCCCTTCCAGTTCGGATCTCGGGACGAGAGCGGCGACGGAATCCACGACAAGAACATCGAGCGCGCCGCTCCGGACAAGAGTCTCTGCTATTTCCAGGGCCTGTTCGCCGCTGTCCGGCTGGGAGATCAGGAGGTCGTCCGTGCTGACACCGATCTTTCTTGCGTAAGAGACGTCAAGAGCGTGCTCCGCGTCGATGAAAGCGGCAAGGCCGTTTTTCTTCTGGGCCTCAGCCACAATATGGAGCGACAGGGTTGTCTTTCCGCCCGATTCCGGCCCGAAAATTTCGACGACTCTCCCGCGGGGGACGCCCCCGACGCCGAGGGCCATGTCAAGACTGAGTGAGCCAGTGGGGATGGCGGGGATGTCGGAGATGGCCTCGCTCCCCCCGAGTCTCATGATGGAGCCTTTGCCGAACTGCCTCTCGATCTGAGAAATAGCCAGTTCAACAGCCTTCTTCCTGTCATCTGTTGCCATAAATAATAACCTCCGGTTATTAAATTCTAAATTCAAAATCCTAAATCCTAAATTCTAGACCCGTGAGAAAATTCTATAAGTTAAAAGTTCGGCATCCTTGTTTAGAATTTAGTGCTTTGTATTTAGTGCTTATTTTTTCCGAATGGAAAAAATCTAAGTACCGTGTACAGGGCGCCGCCCGGTGTCAGGTCACTCTTGAAAAGCGTCAGACCTTCGGCAAGGAAGCTTTCCGCCCGATAGACGTCTTCTATGTTTTCCAGGGCTCTTTCAAGACCCGATGATTTTCCGGGGTCGCGGAATCTGCCCATCGTCAGGTGAGGCTTGTATGGCCTGCTTTCACTCTTGAAACCGCACGTCTCAAGATCCCTTTCGATTTTCTGCTGGAGTTTTACAAGGGCTTCCACATCGCCGCCCAAGCCGACCCATAGGACCCGCGGTCTCCGGGCTCCTGGGAAAGCCCCCGGAGCTCCCAGCCCGAGCGAAAAGGGCGAAACACCTCCTGCCGTATTTTCAATCAGACGGGACAGGGTTTCAATCTCATCCCCCGAGATATCCCCGAAGAACTTGAGGGTGAGATGAATGCTCTCCGGTCTGGTCCACCGGATGCCGCTCACCTGCGGTCTCAGCCGGCCCTGAATCTTTCCAATCTCGTTCCGCAGGCTGTCCGGAAGATCTATGGCGAGAAAGGCCCTGACAAGACCTTCACCTGCCATCGGGTCCTTCCTCCGTCAGGTATCTTCTGAGCATCTCCAGAGCCCATTGCGCCGATATTTCTTTTACGCGACGACGTTCCCACCGGAAATGGAAAAGACGGCTGAACGATTTCGTTCCGTCCGCAAGAGCGATGTAGACAGTTCCCACGGGCTTGCTGTCCGTCCCGCCGGCGGGGCCCGCGATTCCCGTGACAGCGATGCCGATGTCCGTCACGGCGAGTTTCCTCACGCCCTCAGCCATGAGGAGTGCCACCTCTTCGCTCACGGCTCCGAATTTCTCGATGATTTCCGCCGGAACGCCGAGGAGCTGTATCTTGCTCTCGTTGCTGTACGTGATGATTCCTCGCTCCAGGAAGAGAGAACTTCCCGGAATGTTTGTCAGGCGGTCTGCGATGAGGCCTCCCGTGCAGGATTCAGCCACGGCCAGGGTCCGTTTTTTCTGCGTCAGCAGCGAGGCGACAATCCCATCCAGGGTTTCGTTATCGTAACCGAAAATGTATTTCCGGAGCGCCTCTGTTACGCGCCGTTCTGCTTTCGCGAGATTCTTCCGGACATTTTCTTCCGAGGGACCCCTTGATGTCAATACGAGATGGTTCTCAGGGAACCGCGGGTAAAAACCGATACTGATGCCCGGAATGCGGAGCTTCAGTTCCGTGACGGTCTGGTCCACTTTCGCCTCGGAAAGACCGAAGAGCTTGATGGTCCGGCTTAATACGAATTCCCTTGAGCCCGGCTGCAAATCCTTGAGAAGGGGAAGGACCCCTTCGGGGAACATCCGCTTCACTTCCGAGGGAACGCCGGGAATGACGGTGATCAGTTTTCCGGCTGTTCTCAGGGCGAATCCCCAGGCGGTTCCCGTGGGATTGTAGATGGGCCGGGCGCCTACGGGAAACATGGCCTGCTTGGCGTTGTTCGGTGTCCACTCGATTCGGTATCTTTCAAAGCGCGACTTTATTTCCTGGAGGACGTCCTCATCGGTGTAAAGATCGAGGCCGTAAGCCTTCGCGATGGCCGCCGTGGTCATGTCGTCCGCCGTCGGGCCCAGCCCGCCCGTCACGACCACGGCGTCGGAAAGGGCCAGGATGTAGTCGAGCCCTTTTTTTATCGAATCATTGTCATCGCCCACGGCCATGGCGAGCGTCACCTGCCAGCCCAGGGCATTCAGAGAGGCCGCGATGAAAGCGGAGTTTGTGTCGTGGATCCTGCCGGTCGTCAGTTCGTTGCCGATGGTGAGGATGCCGATTTTCAATGTTCGCCTCATCGCAGGCTGTTGAAAAACGCTCATCTGCTGTGTTCCGCTGCACCCCTCATCGCTCAACGTATTTCCATTCAATATACGCCTCGCTCTTCGGGTCTTGCGCGCCTTGCATCTAAACGTTTTTGAACAGCCTGTGAATCAAAGGGTTTTTGTTATTCTCTCAACTTTCGCAGGAGCGAAA